>NZ_NEHN01000005.1:0-636412 GCF_002112395.1 Pseudomonas sp. R38(2017) | reverse complement strand
GTGGTGGGGGCGGCGGGGCCGGAGGTGTCGGGCTGGTCAGCTCGACGGTCATTTCCGGAATTTCCGGTGGCGTCGGCAGCGGCTCGGCCCTGGCCTGCTGGAAAAACCACCAGGCGCCGCCGTGTATCAACGCCGACACCGCCACCAGCAACAGCATCTGCTGTTTGTTCAGGCCGCCGGGCTGCGAAGTGTTGGCCTTATAGACGGGCCGATCCGCCACCGACGCAAGCGCTGCGTTCGGTAATGGCCCCGGCGGTGTTCTGTGCTTTACCGCATCGTTCATTAAAGCTCCCTCGGGTTGATGAAGGGCAATAAGGTGCCGTTCGAACAACACAGCGTTGTTCGAGTGAGTGGTCGCAACTTTCATACAGGTGTGCAGAAGCCGATAGTTGAACTATCTATTGAACAGGGCTTGTGCAGCTTGTTGCTTCAGTAATACCGACTTCGATGGTTCATTGATCCGGTCCGTGGCTGTTCTTTTATAAGTGAGTATGCAATTGAGTGGCGAACATCATTCTTGCCCTCATGATTGATGCAATAGCAACCGCTGTGCCAAAGAGTGACCAATTGTGTAGCGGCTATTTCACGGATGATACCTATGTCGCATTTATATAAGTTTCATTGAGCACGCCGGTTTTCATGGGCGCATAACCTCCCGACGGCCCTGTTTGCAGAGCTTTTTTCGGGGCGAGACAGGCTTGGAGCGGTATCGCGCTGTTCAGCGAGATAGAGCGGCTGTTCTCGTGTCGGCCAGGACGCTTGATGGTGCGTGGCGGACTGATTTGGTGCGGGTCAGTGTTTTAGCGGGTCACAGGTGATGTTCCTTGTTCTTGTCTAAATAAAGTCGGGCTCGGGGTAATGATTGAAAGTGCAGTTTTGGTGCGCTTTGAATATTAATGCCGAGCGGCGAAAGTTGTATCGGTGTGCTGTCCGGAATTTATTGTCGAACAATGTGTTGTTGCATTCATTAATGCAGCGCGCACGCAATGACTTCTTGCGTGCTATTTAAAAAATAAATAGTGCAGGTGTTCAGGTAATAAAAGGAATGCACGGACTGTTCGCAGGACGAACACGGCGCAGGTACAGGGGTACGGAGGGAAAAGTGTGGCGCAGCAGATGAAGATTCACGCGGTGAACTCCTTGTTGCCAGCTCGGATACGCGAACTTTTGGTTCGGTATCGCACCTTACAAGAACGCGGGTAGCGTTCACTGATTGCTCTTGGTGCGGGATGGGCACCGCCAGCGCTGTTTTGCGAGATCAGGGATTCGCAAGTTGCGGTTGAATGCGCAATCCGTGCCAAATTCGATACAACGGCTATAAATAGGCTTGGAGAGGATGTCTTTCGAGATGGAGGAGGGGGTATGTATCAGCTCTACGGACATCGCAATTCAGGAGCGGCGGCCATCGAGGCAGCGCTCGAACTGTGCCAGGTCGCTTACCGGTTCATTGATGTCGAAGCCAGCGCGGAAGCCGCACAGGAGCTGGCCAGGCTCAATCCGCTCAAGCAGATCCCGACCCTGCAATTGCCCGATGGCAGCGCGCTCACCGAAAGCGCGGCGATCCTGATCCATCTCGGGTTGAGTTTTCCAAAGTCCGGTTTGCTGCCGGCCAACGCCGCCGATCGTGATCAGGCGATTCGCGGTCTGGTGTACATCGTCAGCAATTGCTACGGGGCCATCGGCGTCATCGACTACCCCGAGCGCTGGCTGGTGATGCCGGACGAAGCGTCACGGCAGAACCTGATGACAGGCGCCCGGGAGCGATTGCACTGGATGTGGGAAGTGTTTGCCGACCAGTTTTCCGCCGAGTTGTATCTGGACGACGAAACACCGGGCGCGCTGGATGTGTTGGCGGCAGTGGTGACGCGCTGGGCCGGCACCCGCGAACACCTGCGCCACGCCCGGCCGGGGTTTTATGCGTGGCTGCAACGCATCGACCGGCACCCGGTGCTGGCGCCGGTCTTTGCAAGGCACTGGCCCGGTTGATCATTCCCCGCGAATGTACTGCTCCAGCTGTTTGATCAGCTCGGCCTGTTCGGCAATCGCTTCCTTGACCAGGTCGCCGATCGACAGCAGGCCCAGCAGTTTGCCGTTCTCCACCACCGGCAAGTGACGCAGGCGTTTGTCGGACATGATGCTCAGGCAGGTGTCGACCGTCTGGTGGGTGTCCACCGTGATCACGTTCGCCACCATGATGTCGCGTACCGGGGTGCCGACTGACGAGCGCCCGTGCAGCACCAGTTTGCGTGCGTAATCGCGCTCGCTGATGATGCCCACCACTTTTTCGTCCTCCACCACGAGCAAGGCGCCGACGTTTTTTTCGGCCATCTTCATCAGCGCTTCGAGCACCATGTGATCGGGCTTGATCTGGTGCACTTCCTGATTTTTCTGATCTTTGAGCTTGAGCAGCTGGGCGACGGTTTTCATGGCGGTTACTCAGGTGTTGTCGTTGTTCTCCAAGCATCGTAGACCGAGGCGCGCAGAGCAAGGCCGCAAAACGGCAGATAACACGCAAAAAACGTCATTTGCCGGGTTTTTTCATGACATGGCCTTTGTCACCGGATGCGGCAATGCCGCGTAGAATGCCTGTCTGAATCAATTCTTGAGGTCGCAGTGGTGGATTTACAGCAGGGCTTCGTCCTGACCCGGCATTGGCGCGACACCCCGGCCGGCACCGAAGTCGAGTTCTGGCTGGCAACCGACGCCGGTCCGCGCCGTGTGCGCCTGCCGCATCAGCCATCGGTGGCGTTCATCCCGGCTGCACAGCGTGAGCAGGCCGAACGCGTGCTGGCAGACGAAAAGAACGTCGAACTGCGTCCCCTGGCCCTGCAGGATTTCGAACATCGCCCGGTGCTCGGGCTGTATTGCCAGCAACACGGTCAGTTGATGCGTCTGGAAACGGCGCTCAACCGTCACAGTGTCGATGTCTTCGAAGCCGATGTGCGACCGCCCGAGCGCTACCTGATGGAGCGTTTCATCACGGCGCCGGTGTGGTTCAGCGGCACGCCCGATGCCGGCGGTTTGCTGCTCGACGCCCACCTCAAGCCTTCACACGACTATCGTCCGCTACTGCGACTGGTTTCGCTGGACATCGAAACCACCGAGCAGGGCGAGTTGTATTCCATCGCGCTGGAAGGCTGCGGCGAGCGCCAGGTGTACATGCTCGGCGCGCCGAACGGCGATGACAGCATCGTCGACTTCGACCTCGAGTACTGCGAATCGCGCACCCAGATTCTGAAGAAACTCAACGACTGGTTCGCCCGCCACGACCCCGACGCGATCATCGGCTGGAACCTCGTGCAGTTCGACCTGCGCATCCTTCACGAACACGCCCGACGCCTCGGTGTGCCGCTCAAGCTCGGGCGCGATGGTGAGGAAATGCAGTGGCGCGAACACGGCAGCCGCAATCATTACTTCGCGGCAGCGGCGGGGCGGTTGATCATCGATGGCATCGAATCCCTGCGTTCGGCGACTTGGAGTTTCCCTTCGTTCAGCCTGGAAAACGTCGCCCGGACCCTGCTCGGCGAGGGCAAGTCCATCGACAACCCGTACCAGCGCATGGACGAGATCAACCGCATGTTCGCCGAGGACAAACCGGCGCTGGCCAAGTACAACCTCAAAGACTGCGAACTGGTCACGCGGATCTTTGCCAAGACCGAGCTGCTGAAGTTTTTGCTCGAGCGCGCGAGCGTCACCGGTCTGCCGGCGGATCGCAGCGGCGGTTCGGTGGCGGCGTTCACTCATTTGTACATGCCGTTGATGCATCGCCAGGGCTTTGTGGCGCCGAACCTTGGCACCAATCCGCCGCAGGCCAGTCCCGGCGGGTTTGTCATGGACTCACAGCCGGGTCTGTACGAATCGGTACTGGTGCTCGACTACAAGAGCCTTTATCCGTCGATCATCCGCACCTTCCTGATCGACCCGGTGGGGTTGATCGAAGGTTTGCAGCATCCGGATGACGCCGATTCGGTGCCGGGTTTTCGCGGCGCGCGTTTCTCGCGCACCCGGCATTGCCTGCCGTCCATCGTCGCCCGGGTCGCCGAGGGTCGCGAGACCGCCAAACGCGAACACAACGCGCCGCTGTCCCAGGCGCTGAAGATCATCATGAATGCCTTCTACGGCGTGCTTGGCTCCAGCGGTTGCCGGTTTTTCGATACGCGGCTGGCATCGTCGATCACTCTGCGCGGCCACGAAATCATGCTGCGTACCCGGCAATTGATTGAGGCTCAGGGGCATGCGGTGATTTATGGCGACACCGACTCGACCTTTGTCTGGCTGCGTCGTCCGCACGGTCAGGAAGAAGCAGCGACCATCGGCCGGGCGCTGGTGCAGCACGTCAACGACTGGTGGCGCGAGCATGTGCTTGAGCAGTACGGGCTGGAAAGCGCCCTCGAATTGCAGTTCGAAACCCACTACAAACGCTTTTTGATGCCGACCATTCGCGGCGCCGAGGAGGGCAGCAAGAAACGTTATGCCGGTCTGGTGACCCGTGCCGACGGTAGCGAAGAAATGGTCTACAAAGGCCTGGAAACCGTGCGCACCGACTGGTCGCTGCTGGCCCGGCAGTTCCAGCAGGAACTGTACGAGCGGATCTTCCAGCGCAAGCCGTATCAGGATTACGTGCGCGATTACGTGCACAAGACGTTGGCCGGCGAGTTCGACGAGCGACTGGTCTACCGCAAGCGCCTGCGTCGCACCCTCGACGACTACGAACGCAACGTGCCGCCGCATGTGCGCGCCGCACGGCTGGCGGACGACTACAACGCGCAGCACGGTCGCCCGCGGCAATACCAGAATGGCGGCTGGATCAGCTACGTCATCACCCTGGCCGGCCCCGAGCCGTTGGAAGTGCGCCGTGCGGCCATCGACTACGACCACTACATCACCCGGCAGCTGCAACCGGTGGCGGATGCGATCCTGCCGTTTGTCGACGACGATTTCTCAACCCTGATCGGGGGGCAACTGGGCCTGTTTTGAGTCCAGCAGTTGCAGGGTCCATTCGTCCTGGATGCCGTGGAAGTAACGCTCCAGCGCCTGATGCCAGAGACTGTCGTCGTCGGCGAACTGGGCGAACAGGGTCATTGATGAGTGGAATTTCAGGTCATCCGGGTGGCCGAAAATCTCGGCAATCGAACGCTGCTGCACATTCAGTACAAGCTGTGCGCAAGTGCGCAGCCGGGCGCCGAGCAGCTCATGGGCCAGATAGGCCCGGGCTTCTCCGGCGGAGCCGATGGCGAAGCGCCGGGACATCTCGCTGCCCCCGAGTCCGGCGAACTGCGGAAACACAAACCACATCCAGTGGCTGCGCTTGCGGCCCTCGCTAAGTTCGCACTGGACCCGTTCGAACACCGGGTCCTGGGCGAGCACGAAGCGTTGCAGGTTGAATGGATCGTCCTGATCAGTGCTTCTCATGGCGAAGCCCTCTGTCAGTCGGCGCTGGCTCAGACCATGGCCAGCCGCTGCTTGCGTTGTGGCGCGTGAAACGCCTGGTCCAGCGCCGCCAGATCCCCGGCATCGAGTTGCAGCTGCGCCGCTTGTGCATTGAGCTGCACGTGTTCCGGGCGCACGGCCTTGGGAATCGCAATTACCCCATCCTGACGCAGAATCCACGCCAGCGAAACCTGTGCCGGGGTCACGCCGTGACGAGCGGCAATCTGTTTCAGCACCGGCTCGGCCAGCATCGCGCCGCCCTGGCCTATCGGGCAGTACGCCATCAGCGGCATGCGCTGTTGCTGGCACCACGGCAGCAGGTCGAATTCGATGCCGCGCTCTTCCAGGTTGTACAGCACCTGATTGGTCGCACAGGCCGATGAAGACAGTTCTTCGAGATCGTCGACATCGAAATTCGACACGCCCCAGCGACCGATCTTGCCGTCCTCGCGCAGGCGCTCGAAGGCCTCGACGGTTTCTTCCAGCGGATACTGGCCGCGCCAATGCAGCAGATAGAGATCGATGTAATCGGTGTCGAGCCGGCGCAGACTGCGCTCGCAAGCCTGGGGGATGCCCTTGCGGCTGGCGTTGTGCGGGTAGACCTTGCTGACCAGAAATACTTGATCGCGCAGGCCGGCGATGGCTTCGCCGACCACGCTTTCGGCACCGCCCTCGGCGTACATTTCGGCGGTGTCGATCAGGGTCATGCCCAACTCTATGCCGCTGCGCAGGGCCGCCACTTCACGCTTGTGCGCCGAGCGGTCTTCGCCCATGCGCCAGGTGCCCTGGCCAATCACCGGAACCTGCACGCCAGCCAGTTCGAGAGTACGCATTCAAACCTCCTTTCTGAAACGGTCGATACCTTGAGTGGGCAGCAGGATAGTCCATGGGTTCCGTCCGGCTCCAGAAAGGAGGCGAGGGTGCTACTTCGCGGAAAACTTCAACACCACGCTCTGCGTGTAGGTCTGTCCCGGATCCAGCCGGGTGCTCGGGAAGTTCGGCTGGTTCGGCGAGTCTGGATAGTGCTGGGTCTCCAGGGTGAACGCGCCCCAATGCGGATAGACCTTGCCACCCTTGCCCTTGACCGTGCCGTCGAGGAAGTTGCTGGTGTAGAACTGCACGCCCGGTTCGTTGGTGAACAGTTGCAAGTGGCGACCGGATTGCGGGTCGCTGACTTCGGCGGCGAGTTTGCTGACGTCACCCTTGGTGTCCAGCGCCCAGTTGAAGTCGAAGCCACCGTGTTGCGGTTCGGCGAATTTCAGTTGCGGGTGATCGGCCTTGATGTGCTGGCCGATGGCGGTCGGTTGGGTGAAGTCCATCGGCGTGCCGGCCACGGGCGCCAGTTCACCGGTCGGGATCAGTTTGGCGGTGACCGGGGTGTAATGGCTGGCGTGCAGGGTGGCGACTTGCTTGAGGATGTCGCCATTGCCGGCACCGGCAAGGTTGAAGTAGCTGTGGTTGGTCAGGTTGAGCACCGTCGGTTTGTCGGTGCTGGCCTTGTAGTCGATGCGCAGTTCGTTGCTGTCGGTGAGGCGGTAGGTCACTTCGGTGGTGAGGTTGCCAGGGAAACCCATTTCGCCATCCGCCGACAGGTAGGTCAGGGTCACACCGACCGAATCCTTGTCCTTGGTTTCCGTCGCCTTCCAGACCTTCTTGTCGAAGCCCTGCGTGCCGCCGTGCAAGGCATTGGTCTTGTCGTTCTGCGGCACTTGATAGCGTTTGCCGTCGAGTTCGAAGGCGCCATCGGCCAGGCGATTGCCGAAGCGGCCGATGGTCGCGCCGAAGTACGCGGTGCCTTTCTGGTAACCCTGCACATCGTCGAAACCGAGGACGATGTCGTCGAGCTTGCCGTGTTTGTCCGGCACCTGCAGCGCCTGCAAGGTCGCGCCGTAGGTGATGACCGTGGCCTGCATGCCGTGGCTGTTGCGCAGGATGTATTGCTCGACGGGCGTGCCGTCATTGGTTTTGCCGAAGGCTTTGTGTTCGCTGGACAGGCCGGCGGCCTGGGCGGAGAGGGTGGCGATCATCAGGGACAGTCCGAGGCCGCAGAGTGAGTGTCGGGATTGAAGCATGGGTTGACCTTCCTTTTTGTTGTTGTTTTGAAAATCGATAAATAGTCATGCTAATTAATGGGTGAATTGGAATTTATAGCGGATTAAACGGTTAATGCAAAAATAAAGTCGGACTAAATTGGTTGAGTCAACGGTGCCGAAGGTCGGGAATACACGCCGGCACTGCACTTTTGCGAAATCCCCGGCTCTATCCATGCCCAGGGTGCGGTGACTTCCGCCGCACAGGAACGTGTCCGTCAAAGAATTCATGCCGAGAGTTTTGCACCCCATCGCTGCATTCATTCATCGCCCGTGCCTGCTGCTGGCCTGCTTGTCGACGCTGCTGCTCGGTGGTTGCAGTCATCAGGACGGCAACAATTTCATCAGCCAGATGCGCGAGGGCAGGCCTCAGGAGTTTCTTCAGACCAGCGTCGACCGCATGGCCACGCTGGCGATGCGCGACAACCTCGACAGCCTCTATCGCTTGATGGGCAAGTTGTACCTGCGCAACCCGGACGAACTGCGCAAATCCGGTTTCCTCGACATTCGCACGGCGGTCAAGCAGGTGCGGTTGGCCATCGAGCAGCAGCAACCACTGCCGACCCTTGGCGGCAAAAAAGACCTGGCCGCGCTGAGCTATGCGATGAGCCCGGAGTTCCTCGGTGACCGGGTAGGCGCCTTCATCTATGCCATCGGCAGCATGCTGGTCACGGCCCACGGCAACCGCATCGAGTTCTACATGACCGATGCGATCAACCCGACCTTCGTCAACAACGCGGCACGCAACATCGAGAAAGCCACGTGGATCCTCGCCCAGCGGCAGAACAAGGAAGGCCAGCCGCTGCTGTTCTCCAACGAAATTTCAGAAGAGGGCAGCAACCTGAGCTTCGCCACCGAGTTCGGCAAAGTCGTGGCGCGCCTCGATCTGCTGACCCAGATGCTCGACGAGCGCTACCGGCGAATCGGTTTGAATTACGCCCAGAGCCTGCTGTTTTTGAATTTTCTACCGGTGCAGTGAAATGGAATAACGATAGATCGGATCGATATAGGAGGTTATAAGAAAAATCGCTATGCTGCGGGCCAGATTTTTCCTGTCGTCTTCTGGATGTCTTAATGGAATTGGCAAATTTCGGTCTGGTGATTGCCGGGCTGGTGGTGGGGTTCATCGTCGGCATGACCGGTGTCGGCGGCGGTTCGTTGATGACGCCGATCCTGCTGTGGTTCGGCATCAATCCGGCCACAGCGGTGGGCACTGACCTGCTGTACGCCGCCATCACCAAATCCAGCGGCGTGCTGGTGCACAGGAAAAACAAGAACATCGATTGGGCCATCACCGGCTGGCTGACCCTGGGCAGTGTCCCGGCGGTGGCGATGACGTTGTGGTTCCTCAGTACCCTGCACACCGCGCCGGATGCGATGAACGCCATCATCAAGCAGGCGCTGGGCTTCGTGCTGTTCGCCACGGCGCTGGCGATTCTGTTCAAGAAACGCCTGCTGGAATTCGCCCACAAACGTGCCGGCGGCAACTACAACCCCAGCGGCACGCGCCTGAACATCATGACCGTGATCACCGGTCTGATCCTCGGCACCATGGTCGCCCTGACCTCCATCGGCGCCGGCGCCCTCGGCACCGTCGCGCTGTTCATCCTCTATCCGCTGCTGCCGACCCGCCGCCTGGTCGGCACCGAAATCGCCCACGCCGTACCGCTGACCCTGGTCGCCGGCCTCGGCCACGCAAGCATGGGCAACATGGACTGGGGCGTGCTGGGCTTTCTGCTGATGGGTTCGCTGCCTGGCATCTGGCTTGGCAGTCATCTCACCGGCCGCGTCTCCGACGAACTGCTGCGTCCGTGCCTGGCGACGATGCTGGTGTTGATCGGTTACAAGCTGGCGTTCTGATCGGCAGGCAGCCATGAGCGAAACAGCATTCCATTGCAATGGCCGCCTCGCCATCACGGTCGAGCCCCGGGAAATGCGCATGAGCCACTGGCTCTACGCGCCGCGGGTGGTCGATCAACAGCGCAATCAGACGCTGCTGGACTTGAGCGCAAGCCAGTGGGATCTGATCTCCAGTGAAGAAACAGCCGACGGCATCGACCTGTTGCTGCGCAAGTATCCGGGCGACATGCCTGCGGTGACCTTGAGCGTCAACCTCGCTGACGGAGCGCTGCGGCTTGAAGGCCGACGTGTCGAATCGTCCGGGCTGGAAGCGGCGCTGGATTCGGTACTGCGCCAGGCGAGTATTTCTGGCTGAATCGTCATCCCGATACGGTCATAAAAGGTAATCAAATGCGCGACATGATCGAGCGCATGCGGTTGCGCAAAATCGTTGCTGACCTACGCTTTGAACAAGGCGAAACATATTTGCCGGGCAACCCCCGGAACAATCGCCACGATGCGCAATCATTAGAGCGTGGATATCAAAAGGAGATGCGCATGCTCATCAGGTCATTGACCCTGACACTCTTGCTGGCGATTGCCGGCCCCTTGTTCGCCGGGGACAACGATTCCCCTCTGGATGTCGACAAAGGCAACTACCGCCCCTTGATCGTCATCGCCAGCAGTACGGTCGACCCGGTCTGGGTGAGCCTGAAAAAGTCCCTTGAGGATCCGGCCAACAAGCAGGGGATCGCTGACCGCAAGCTCAAGGTCTACACCATCCTCAATATGGCCGGACAGCTTGACGGCAAGGATCTTGGTCAACAGGACACCATGGCGTTGCTGCGCTCGCTGAAGCTGGGTGCCGGGGCCTATCCGAAAGTCTTTCTGATGGGCAAGGACGGGGAAACCAAACTGTCGGCCGCCGGGGACGAGGCAAAGTCGGTGGACCTGAAGAAAGTCTTCGACACCATCGATGCATTGCCGGCCGCCGAGAAGGAACTGGTCGCCGCGCCTCCACCTCCAGCGGCCGCCGAGGCGGCACCGGCCAAGGGAACGAAGAACGGCAAACCGGCAAAACCTGCGAAACCCGCCAAGCCGCCGGAAATGCCGGATGATTGAGAGCGTGGTTCGGGTGACCTGAACACAAAATGGCGAACGGATTTTACCGTTCGCCATTTTTATTGCCCGCGTGTCACAAGTTGTAGTGATACCCGCCTTATGAAAATAGTTGCCGCATATTCCGAGTGGAATGAGTTGCGCAACACCCTTCAAATCCATCGGATTTTTCCTGCAACGCGCGTCGGCGCTGGTGATCTGGTGCTCCGAGACCCATGTCGATAACCTTTCCGGGCCGCTGCAAAATCAGCGGTCGGATGTGGAAGTCCGGTGAATCCTGAAAGCGCATGTGCGCCTGTAAACACTTGTTGGCGCCTTATATGCCAACATTGTTTGTTTATGGCAGCTATGCGCAGGAGCACTCTAGAGTGCACCGGGTTTTTCTCGGGGTCCCGGACTTCCACACCTGCGCAAAGCTGCCACCCTCTTGTGGAAGGGAGCTCGGCAGTTTTTTCTCTAACTGCACGAGATCTTCACGCATGAACAAATTTGATTCGAACGCAGCCGAAACCTCCGCGAACCCAGATTCCCCCGAACACATCGCCAACCCCAAACCCCGCTACATTCCCATCACCGGCATCGACTGCCAGATTCCCTGCCTTCTGATCGATCGCGAAGCCCCGGTAGACGTACTCCACGGCACCGCCGCCTACCGCTTGCGCAGCGTGACTCAACTGCTGGAAACCCTTTCCCTCAGCGACGGCACCGGCCATGACGCATTACTGCTGCAGGATTTCGCCCGAGTGCTGGCAATCCCTCTGCGCGACAGCTGCGACCTGATGGATGTACTGGGCTGGAAGCTACAGGCGTAGTTTTCAAACCCTCAAACAAAAACGGGCGACCTTCTCAGGCCGCCCGTTTTTTATGGCGTGATTACCGGGTCAACTCCCCCAGAATCCTGTGCGCAATCTTCACCCGCTCTCCATTCGGGTAGCTGCGGTTCGCCAGAATCACGATCCCGACGTTCTTCGACGGCACGAACGCGACATACGCGCCGTAGCCAGCGGTGGAGCCGGTCTTGTTCAGCAGCACGTTCGCCGGTTCCGGCTGTGGCGGAGTGAGCCATTTGACCTTGTGCGGTTCCATGGCCATCGGCGTGGAGTTGCCGTCCAGCAGGCGGGCCAGGCTGATCGGGTAGGCGTAGCGTTCCCAGCCCAGTCCCTGGGTCATGTCGCCGACGGTGTAGTAGCCGGTGTGGGTGAGGGCGATGGCTTTTTGCAGCGGTGTTTCGAGTTTGGCGCTGTCGAGGTTGGCCTGGACGAATTGCAGCAGATCTGAAGTGCTGGTTTTCACGCCATAGGCTTCGGAGTCGAGGGCGCCGGGGCTGACTCGAATCGGTTTGTTGTTCTTGTCATAGCCTTGGGCGTACAGATTTTGCTCAGATGCGGGCACCGACAGGAAGGTGTGCTCGAGCCCGAGTTTCGGCAGCAGGTTTTCGGTCATGACCTGATCGAACGGCTGGCCGAGGCTTTTGGCTGCCAGATAACCGAACAGGCCGATGCTCGGGTTGGAATACAGGCGCTGGCTGCCGGCCGGATAAGTCGGTTTCCACTGTTGGTAATAGCCGAGCATCTTGTCGGAAGAATCCGCGGCATCCGGGAATTGCAGCGGCAGGCCACCGGCGCTGTAGGTGCCCAGTTGCAGCAGGCTGATCTGGTCGAAGGCGCTGCCTTTCAGCTCGGGCCAGTGCTGGCTGGCCTTGTCGGAGAATTGCAGTTTGCCGCTGGCCTGGGCGTAGGCGGCGAGGGTTGCGGTGAAGGTTTTGCTCACCGAGCCGATTTCGAACAGGGTGTTTTCATTCACCGCTTGCCCGGTGCTCTTGTCGGCGACCCCGTAGTTAAAGTAATGCGCCTTGCCATCGACGGTCACGGCCACGGCCAGCCCCGCGATGTCCTGTTGCTGCATGACTGGAGTCACAGTGGCCTTGACCAGCGCCTGCAACTGATCGTCGGTTTGCGGGGCGGCCAGGCAAGTGGCGGCGCTGAAGAAAAGTCCGAAAGCGCTGAAAGACTTGAGTTTGTTCAGGTTGATCGAAGACATGCTTGAACCACTCTCCATGAGTGTTGATGGTGTTATCCCGCTACACTGCGAGCGTTTTTTCATCGGGTTGCTGATCAGCGCCGCAAATCTAGGCAGTCCCGCGTCTTTCGACAAACGATGAAATCTCGGACGAGCCATTAGAAAAATTTGGGATTTGGCATGATTCGACCTCAATTGCCATTGAATGCATTACGCGCTTTTGAAGCTTCCGCGCGCCACCTGAGTTTCACCCGTGCCGCCGTGGAGTTGTGTGTGACTCAGGCGGCCGTCAGCCATCAGGTCAAAAGCCTGGAGGCGCAACTCGGCGTGATCCTGTTCAAACGCCTGCCCCGTGGGCTGATGCTGACCGGCGAGGGCGAAACCCTGCTGCCGGTGCTGACCACGTCGTTCGATCATATCGCGCAGATGCTCGAGCGTCTGGCGGGCGGGCAATATCGGGAAATGCTCACGGTCGGCGCGGTGGGTACTTTCGCCGTGGGTTGGTTGTTGCCGAGGCTGGCGGACTTCCAGGCGAAACATCCGCTCATAGATTTGCGACTGTCGACCAACAACAATCGGGTGGACGTCGCCGCTGAAGGGCTGGATTACGCGATCCGGTTTGGCGCCGGGGCGTGGCACGGTATCGAGGCGACCCGTTTGCTTGAGGCCCCGTTGTCGGTGTTATGCGTCCCGGAAATTGCCCGGCAATTGCACACGCCGGGTGATCTTTTGCAGCAGCGTTTGCTGCGTTCCTATCGCACCGATGAGTGGCCGGACTGGTTTTACGCGGCCGGTCTGGCGACCCATGCCGCGCCGCCCCAGAGCATCGTGTTCGACTCGTCGCTGGCGATGATGGAAGCGGCGTTGCAGGGCGGCGGGGTAGCACTGGCGCCGCCATTAATGTTTGCACGACAACTGGCGGCGGACCTGATCCGCCAACCCTTTGCCATCGAAATCACCACCGGCAGCTACTGGCTGACGCGCTTGCAGTCACGGCCGGAGACGTCGGCGATGGCGGCGTTCAGGCACTGGTTGCTGGAGGCCGCGCAGGCTTAGCGCACCAGGCACGGCCGCTTGTTATCGAACGTCCAGCCCGGAATCAGAAACTGCATCGCCACGCTGTCATCCCGTGCGCCCAGCCCCATGCCTTTATAGAGTTCGTGGGCCTTGGACACCTGGTCCATGTCCAGCTCCACCCCCAGCCCCGGTTTCTTCGGCACCTGCACGCAGCCGTCGACGATTTGCAGCGGTGCCTTGGTCAGACGCTGGCCGTCCTGCCAAATCCAGTGGGTGTCGATGGCAGTGATGTCGCCCGGCGCCGCGGCCGCGACGTGGGTGAACATCGCCAGGGAAATGTCGAAGTGATTGTTGGAGTGCGAACCCCACGTCAGGCCCCATTCGTGGCACATCTGCGCCACCCGCACCGAGCCCTGCATGGTCCAGAAATGCGGGTCGGCCAGCGGGATGTCTACCGACTGCAACTGGATTGCGTGGCCCATTTCGCGCCAGTCGGTGGCGATCATGTTGGTGGCGGTTTTCAGGCCGGTGGCGCGACGGAATTCAGCCATCACTTCACGTCCTGAATAACCGTTTTCCGCACCGCACGGGTCTTCGGCGTAGGCCAGCACATGATGCTGGTCGCGGCACAGACGGATCGCTTCTTTCAGTGACCACGCGCCGTTCGGATCGAGGGTGATGCGGGCGTCGGGGAAGCGCTCGGCCAGTGCCGTCACCGCTTCGATTTCGGCATCGCCGCTGAGCACGCCACCCTTGAGCTTGAAGTCCTTGAAGCCGTAACGCGCATGGGCCGCCTCCGCCAGACGCACCACGGCGTCGGCAGTCATGGCTTTTTCGTGACGCACGCGGAACCAGTCGTTGTCGGCATCCGGTTCGCTGCGGTAGGCGAGGTCGGTTTCCCGGCGATCGCCCACGTAGAACAGATAACCGAGCATCTTCACTTCGTCGCGTTGCTGGCCTTCGCCGAGCAATGCGGCCACCGGCACGTCGAGGTGCTGGCCGAGCAGGTCGAGCAGGGCGGCTTCCAGCCCGGTGACCGCGTGAATGGTGATGCGCAGGTCGAACGTCTGCAGGCCACGGCCGCCGGCGTCGCGGTCGGCGAAAGTCTGGCGCACCTGATTGAGGATCTTCTGATACGTGCCGATCGGGCTGCCGACCACCAGGCTGCGGGCGTCTTCAAGGGTCTGGCGGATACGCTCGCCGCCGGGTACTTCACCGACGCCGGTGTGGCCGGCGTTGTCCTTGAGAATGACGATGTTGCGGGTGAAAAACGGCCCGTGGGCGCCGCTCAGGTTGAGCAGCATACCGTCGTGGCCGGCCACCGGGATGACTTGCATCTCGGTGATGATCGGGGCTTTGGCGATGTCGTATGCGGTCATTTGGCGTTGTCCTTTCAAGCGTGTTTCGGCGCGGCATCGGCCACGGCGATATCAGGTGCGGATTTGGGTGTCATGCGGGCGGCGAACACGATGATCGCGGCGATGATCGAGGTCGCGGCCAGACCATAGAGGCCGCCCTGGATCGAACCGGTGTGTTGTTCCAGCAGGCCGAAAGTGGTGGGGGCGACGAAGCCGCCGAGGTTGCCCACCGAGTTGATCAGCGCGATCACGGCAGCGGCGATCCGCGCATCGAGATAGGCCTGCGGAATCGGCCAGAACAGCGATGAAGCAGATTTGAAACCCAGTGCGGCAAAGCAGATCGCGACGAAGGCAAAAATCGGCCCGCCGGTGGTGGACATGAACATCCCCGCAGCGGCGATCAGCAATGCGGTGGCCACCCACGCCTGCTGGTGTTTCCATTTGGCCGAGAACGAGGCGAACGCATACATGCCGATGATCGACAGCAGCCATGGAATCGAGTTGAACAGGCCAACCTGGAAGTCGCTCATCTCGCCCATCTTCTTGATGATGCTCGGCAGCCAGAAGGTCGCGGCATAGATGGTCAATTGAATGAAGAAGTAGATCAGGCAGAACAGAATGATCTGGCGGTCCTTGAGCAGTTTGCCCAGCGACGGCCGGATCGGGGTCGCGGCTTCGCGGGCCTTCTGTTCGTCGTCGATGGCTTTGACCAGCGCATCCTGCTCGGCGTGGGTCAGCCACTTGGCGTCGTGGGGTTTGGCGTCGAGCCAGAACCAGACGAACACGCAGAGGCCGACCGAGAACATCCCTTCAATGAAATACATCCACTGCCAGCCGTGCAGGCCCAGACCTTCGATCTGCAACAGCAGGCCGGACAACGGGCCGGAAATCAGCGAGGCCACCGCCGAACCACTCAAGAAAATCGCAATCGCCTTGCCGCGCTCGGCCCCCGGCAACCAGCGGGTGAAGTAGTAGATCACCCCGGGAAAGAACCCGGCCTCGGCCACACCGAGCAAGAAGCGCAGGATGTAGAAGTGGGTTTCGTTCTGGATGAACGCCATGCCGGCGGCCACCAGTCCCCAGGTGAGCATGATGCGGGTCAGCCAGATTCGCGCGCCGACCTTTTGCAGCAGCATGTTGGAGGGGACTTCGAACAGCGCGTAACCGATGAAGAACAGACCGGCACCGAACCCATAGGCAGCGGCGCCGATGCCGAGATCATGTTCCATGTGGGTGCGGACGAAGCCGATGTTCACCCGGTCAATGTAATTGACGATGAACATGATGACGAACAGCGGCAGGACGTGGCGTTTGACTTTGGCAATGGCGGAGGACAGCACCGAATCGGTGCCCTCGTTCATCCCGGCAATGGATGATTTCACTTGATTTTCTCCCACTCGTTATTTTTATGCGGGGTGTGATTGGGTACTGCGTTGTTGATAGACATCATACAACTAGATTTTTTTGTCCTACAAGCGGCAACGCTCAATCAAATTTATCTACGGCGAAGGGCTTTTATGCTTTTCTGGATTTAAAGTGCCGTATTTGTTGGGTTTTAAAGGATTGTGACGGGCTGCGGTGCAGAATGCCAAGCCAGCGAATGTGCAGTGCTGGCGTGAAACTAGTTAATGGTTTTTAGCGAAAATCACTTGTTGTCATACAAGTAGAGCGCCTGAAATCATAGGAGCTCATACAAGTCATCGCCTGCAGTGCTACGATCGGCTTGCCCCGATCACCGGAACCGACCATGCAAGAAGACCTCGACGCCCCCGCCCGTAAACGCGCGCACAACCTGGCCCATGACCTGGTGGAAAAACTCACCCAGAGCATCCTGCTCGGCCAGATGTTGCCCGGTGACAAGTTGCCGTCGGAGAACTCGATCGTTCAGGAGCACGGCGTCAGCCGCACCGTAGTGCGTGAGGCGATTTCCAAATTGCAGGCGTCGGGGTTGGTGGAGACGCGGCACGGCATCGGCACCTTTGTGATCGAGCGCGTGCCGGAGCAGGGGTTGCGGCTGAATGTCGACACCGCGCTGGGCGTGCGCAGCATTCTCGAATTGCGCATGGGGCTGGAGACGCAAGCAGCAGCACTGGCCGCGCAGCGTCGTTCCGAACAGCAACTGATGCAGATGCGTCAGGCGCTGGACGACTACCAGCGTCTATTGGCCAACAACGACAGTTGCGTCGAGGCCGACCGGCGCTTTCACCTGCTGATTGCCGAAGCCACCGGCAATGTCTGTTTCACCGAAATCATGCAGCAGCTGGGCAGCGCGATGATCCCGCGCACTCGAGTCAATGCGGCCGAGCGCGGGGCGGTGGATTTGAGCAAGCTCGGGCAACTGGCGAATCTCGAACATGAAGCGATTTTCAACGCGATCAAACGCCAGGATCCGGAAGCGGCCCGGGCAGCGATGTGGCTGCACCTGAGCAACAGCCGCGACCGGTTTTCGGCGGGCGGTGCCTGACGCTGCGACTCAAGTCTCGATGGCCCGGACCACCGCCGGCCGTTCCAGATTCAACGCCAGCACGCTAATCAACACCACCGCCGAACCCACCAGCACCAGCTGCGTCGGGCGTTCGCCCAGGCCCACGGAAGCAATCCCCATTGCGGTCGGCGGAATCAGGTACAGCGTCATCGTAGCCCGGCTCAGGTCCACATGCTTGAGCACGAACGCCCACGCCAGATAGGCGAGGGCGCTGGGAAACACCCCCAGAGCGAGCACCGCCCATTGCACTCGCAGCGGCGCACTGGCCACGCTGTCGGCCAGCTCCGGCAAGTAAATCAACAACAGCAGCGTGCCGGACCACACCGTGTAGCAAACCAGCGTCAGCCCGTCATAGCGCCGGGCGTGGTGTTTTTGCAGGGCGAAGTAAACGCTCCACGACACCGCCGCCAGCAGGATCAGCAGACCATGGGCGTCGATGCTGCCGAGGCCGCGATCACCGCTGACCACAATCACCACGCCGACGAATCCCGTCAGCACACAGCCCCAGCGCCAGACGCTGACCCGATCCTTGAACAGAAACCGCGCCAGCAGCGTGCTGAACAGCGGCGTCGATTGCGCCAGCACACTGGACGCGCCGGCGCTGACGCTTTGCTGGCCGATGTTCAGCACCACGTGATGCAGGCTGACGGCAAAGAAGCCCAGGGCCAGTAACAGTGGCAAATCCTGTAGGCGCGGCAGATGAATGCCTTTGAAACCAGCAATCACCGCCATGAACAGCGACGCCAGCAGAAACCGCAGCAACGCCAGATGACCCGGATCGTAGGCTTGCAGGCCGATATGGATGCCGGTCGGCGAATAGGCCCAGCAGCCGACGACGAAAGCCATGGCCAACAGAATTTTCAAAGGCGAAGTGGAAGGCATGAGCGAGGCACCAGGAGGATTGATGCGTCGAGTATCCGGGTGGCCAATCATTCGCCACAACTGACTTATACTGCGCGAACCATTCACTCAGAGTGATGATTATGGAGCTGGCGCAAATCCGCATGTTCAAGACCGTGGCCGAGGTCGGCAGCATCGCCAAAGCGGCTGAAAAGCTGTTTTGCGTACCGTCGAACATCACGGCGCGGATCAAATCCCTGGAAGCGGAACTGGGGGTTGCGCTGTTTCTGCGCGAAGGGCGCGGGCTGCGGATCAGTCCGGCGGGACAGACCTTTCTCGCCTACGCGGAGAAGATTCTGGCGCTGACGGCCGAAGCCAAACGCGCAGTCGATCCCGCCGCCGAGCCGTCCGGGCCGCTGCGCATCGGCGCCATCGAGTCTTCGGCCACCGGGCGTCTGCCACGCCTGCTGGCGAAATTTCACAAGCGCTATCCGAATGTGGCGTTGGAACTGACTACTGGCACTTGGGGCCAGTTGCTCGACGATACGGTCAGTCATCGTCTGGACGGCGCGATCGTCGCGGTGGACGTCGAGCGCTCCCAGCTCAAACGCACGCCGATGTATCGAGAGGAACTTCTGCTGATCGCTTCGACTTCTTTCGGGCCGATACGCGACCTCGACGATTTGCAGGACAAGACCGTGTTCATGTGGCCCCAAGGCTGTCCGTATCGCGCCGCGCTGGAACACTGGCTGTTGCGTCAGGGCCTGTCGTTGCCGATTGTCAGTCTGGCCAGTTACGGGGCGATTGTCGGTTGCGTGAGTGCCGGCGCTGGCGTAGCGCTGGTGCCCAAAGGCGTGTTCGAGCAATACGCCAAAGGCGCGGGGTGTGCGGGTTACGAATTCTCCGAACTGACCGCCATCGACAACTTGTTCTACTGGCATGAAAACGCCGGGGTGCACCCGGCGCGTGAGGCGTTTGTGGCGATGTTGCGCGAGGAGTTTGCCTGAGCCGGATCAGGTCCCGCTCACGTCGCGCATCAACAAGCCGAAGCGCAGATCCACCGCATCCGGAATCGGCAGGTACACCGTGTGCCCGTCCCCTGGCGCCACGTCGATGGCCTCGCCCTTTAGGCTCTGTAATTCATGCAGATCAAAATGGAAGTTGCCCTTGGGCGTCATTAGTTCCAGATGATCGCCCAGGGCAAAGCGGTTCTTCACTTTGACCTCGGCCAGACGATCCCGGCGTTCGCCAGTCAGCTCGCCAACGAATTGCTGACGTTCCGACACCGAGCTGCCGTTCTGATAGTTCTGGTATTCGTCATGCACGTGCCGGCGCAGGAAGCCTTCGGTGTAGCCGCGCTGGGCGAGAGATTCCAGATCGGTCATCAGGCTGCGGTCGAATTCGCGACCGGCCACCGCATCGTCGATGGCCCGGCGGTAAACCTGAGTGGTGCGGGCGCAATAGAAGTGGGATTTGGTCCGGCCTTCGATCTTCAGCGAGTGCACGCCCATGCGGGTCAGGCGCTCGACGTGCTGCACCGCACGCAGGTCCTTGGCGTTCATGATGTAGGTGCCGTGCTCGTCTTCGAAGGCCGGCATCATCTCTCCGGGGCGGTTGGCTTCCTGCAACAGGAATACCTGATCGGTGGGGGCGCCGAGGCCGAGGGTCGGCTGCGGTTCGAAGGTCTGCACGATCTCGCCGAGCTGGTTTTCGGTGGCTTCCTGGGCCGAATATTTCCAGCGGCAGGCATTGGTGCAGGTGCCTTGATTGGCGTCGCGCTTGTTCATGTAACCCGAGAGCAGGCAGCGGCCGGAATAAGCCATGCACAGCGCGCCGTGGACGAACACTTCCAGCTCCATGCCCGGCACCTGCTCGCGGATTTCGCCGATCTCTTCCAGTGACAGTTCCCGGGACAGAATGATCCGGCTCAGCCCCTGTTGCTGCCAGAACTCGACGCTCGCCCAGTTCACCGTGTTGGCCTGTACTGAAAGGTGAATCGGCATCTGCGGAAAGTGCCGGCGCACCAGCATGATCAGGCCGGGGTCGGACATGATCAGTGCGTCCGGCGCCATCTTGATCACCGGCGCCAGATCCTTGAGGAAGGTCTTGAGCTTGGCATTGTGCGGCGCGATGTTGACCACCACATAGAAACGCTTGCCCTGGGCCTGGGCTTCACGAATGCCGAGGGCGAGATTGGCGTGGTCGAACTCGTTGTTGCGCACCCGCAGGCTGTAGCGCGGCTGGCCGGCATAAACCGCATCGGCGCCATAGGCGAAGGCGTAGCGCATGTTTTTCAGGGTGCCGGCGGGGGCGAGCAGTTCCGGGGTGAAGGAGGGCATCATGGCGGTGTCGGTCGCAAAAGCGCGGGAGGGTAAACGAGGTGCGGCGAGGGTTTATTGATCTGGATCTATGCTCCATGAACAAAGATGGCACTCGCGCGGGCGCGGGCTGACTAAGTTGGGCGGGTGCGCGTGGCGCCTGACTGACATGGACCGGACATGAACCAAAAGAGTCTGCAATTCAAATCCCTCACCGTGCTGTTGTTGCTGGTGACGGTGGCCTTTATCTGGATCCTGCTGCCGTTCTACGGTGCGGTGTTCTGGGCGGTGATTCTCGGCATTCTGTTTGCGCCGATGCAGCGCCGGTTGCAGCAGAAATTCGGCTGGCAACGCAACCTGACGTCACTGTGCACCCTGAGTGTCTGCCTGGTGATCGCGATCTTGCCGGTGATCGTCATCAGTGTGTTGCTGGTGCAGGAAGGGGCGACGCTCTACGACAATATCGAAAGCGGCAAGCTCGATATCGGCGCCTATCTGGCGCAGTTCAAGCATAGCCTTCCGCCGTACTTTCAGCACTTGCTCGACCGGTTTGGTGTGGGCGAACTCGATGCCTTGCGCGAGAAAATCGTCAAGGCCTCGATGCAAGGCAGTCAGGTGCTGGCGAGCCAGGCGTTCAGCTTCGGCCAGGGCACATTCGATTTTGTGGTGAGTTTTTTCATCATGTTGTACTTGCTGTTCTTCTTTCTGCGCGATGGTGCCGAACTGGCGCGCAAAGTGCGTACGGCGGTGCCGCTGGAAGAGCATCACAAGCGTCGGCTGCAACTGAAATTCAACCGGGTGGTGCGCGCCACGGTGAAAGGCAACCTGCTGGTGGCTATCACTCAGGGCGCATTGGGCGGGGCGATTTTCTGGTTTCTCGATATTCCCAGCGCGTTGCTCTGGGCGGTGTTGATGGCGTTTCTGTCGCTGTTGCCGGCAGTGGGGGCGGGCATTGTCTGGGCGCCGGTGGCGGTGTATTTCCTGCTCAGCGGGATGATCTGGCAGGGCGTGGTGCTGGGGTTGTTCGGGATATTCGTGATCGGCCTGGTGGACAATGTGCTGCGTCCGGTGCTGGTGGGCAAGGACACGCGCATGCCGGACTACATGATCCTGATCTCGACGCTGGGCGGGATGGCGGTGTTCGGTCTCAATGGTTTCGTGATCGGGCCGCTGATCGCTGCATTGTTCATGTCGAGCTGGGCGCTGTTCGTCGAAACCAGACCGAAGGTGCAGTTGCCTTAAGCCTTGAACGGGCCGTTGATCAGTCGTTGCGACAACGCTTGGGCAGCTGGCAGCGAAGTGAGCGGGCCGCTGACCGGCTCGCCGTCGCGTACCAGATACCAGCAGGCGAGCAATCCAAGCTCTCTGAGGGATGCGGGAACCGCGCTGCCGACAACTGACATGATTTGAACCTGTGCCATGAAAAGTACCTCCATCAATCTATGGAGCTACCTTAGGGACTTGGCCGTTTCAGGGACAATCAACGCTTTCGATAGTGGACATTGATGCCGTTGAGGACTGGCTCAATCGACCACTTGATCGAGCATGTGCACAATCTCGTGCTCGTTGAGCAAACCCTTGCGCACCAGGTTTTCCGCCAGCAGCGACACAAACTTCGCCGTGCGGTGGCCTTCCAGGTGCTTGAGCTCGGTCAGGGCGTTGTACACCTTGCTTGAGGTGCATAAACCGACGATGCGGTGCGGATTCTGTGTTGGCATTCCAGTCGTCCTTGTTTTTATCAACCTGTTGTATGCGGACGGATTCAGATTGCGGTTCCGTCATGACAAATAGATGACCGTTGTGTGTTTCGGCTCAACAGTCGAGTCCATCATGCCGACTTTAACGGGTGGAACTGTCTCCACAGCGACCTTGGCGAGATTTTTTCAGACGTTGGCCGACGGACGGTCGGCTTGCTCAAGGCCAAAAAAAGCCCCGCTGTAAAAGCGGGGCTTTGTCTGTGTGCTTACCAGCGACCACCGTAGTAGTGCGGGTGGCCGTAATAACCACGGGGCGGACCGTAGTAGACCGGGCCCGGAACATAAACCGGTTGCTGCACATAAACCGGGGCCGGCTGGTAGTAGACCGGTGGCGGCGGTTGCTGCACGTAGACCGGTGCCGGTTGAGCGTAAACAGGCTGTTGGACGTACACCGGCCGATCCTGGTTGATGAGCGCCGAGCCGATGATGGCCGAGCCGACGATCGCACCAAATACCGCCGGACCCTGCCAGCCACCGCCGTGGGCTTCTGCCTGACCCGTGATCGCGAATGCACCAATCAACAAGGCCACGATGGGGAGTTTACGAATCATGATTAATCCTCGGTTCTTCGACCCGGCGTCCGGGCCTGCAACAGGCTCGGGATAGCGCGGGGATACTTCTAAGACAGCAACATTTGGAAAAACAGCACGGCGGCTGGGTAAATTTTGTGTAAGGTCTGTACCGGCTTGCTTACCGGGTTTCAGGCAACGGCTGTGATGCCCGGAACAGACCGCCTTATGATCGTTCAGAACCCGATGGTCTGGCTAATCCCGTCCATCCGAAAGTGCATTCGAAGGAGCCTCCCATGCAGATGAACCCCAACAAAGACACCCAACTGTGCATGTCCCTGTCTGGGCGTCCCGGGAATTTCGGTCTGCGTTTTCATAACCATTTGTACGAGCAACTGGGCCTGAATTTCTACTACAAGGCCTTCAGCAGCCAGGACCTGCCGGGCGCCGTCGGCGGGATCCGGGCGCTGGGCATTCGCGGTTGCGGGGTGTCGATGCCCTTCAAGGAGGCCAGCATTGCGCTGGTCGATGAACTGGATGCCTCGGCAGCGGCGATTCAGTCGATCAACACCATCGTCAACACCAACGGCCATCTCAAGGCCTACAACACCGATTACATCGCCATCGCCCAATTGCTGGAAACCCACGCGGTGCCGAAAGGCTCGACTTTCGCCCTGCGCGGCAGCGGCGGTATGGCCAAGGCAGTGGCCAGTGCCTTGCGCGATGGCGGTTACAAGAACGGTCTGATCGTCGCCCGCAACGAGCGCGCCGGCCGTGCGCTGGCAGATTCCCTGGGTTATCGCTGGCAGGCGGAACTGGGCGAGGAACGCCCGCAGATGCTGATCAACGTAACGCCTGTGGGCATGGACGGCGGTCCGGAAGCGGGGCAGCTGGCATTTGAGGTGGATGTGATCAAGTCTGCCGACACCGTGTTCGATGTGGTGGCGATCCCCTCGGAAACCCCGCTGATCGTGCGCGGCCGTGCTGAAGGTAAAAAAGTGATCACCGGGCTGGAAGTGATCGCGATCCAGGCGCTGGAGCAGTTCGTGCTGTACACCGGCGTGCGACCGACGGTCGAGCAGTTCGATGCGGCCGTGGCGTTTGCCCGCAGTTGATGGGGCCTGAGCAACGGCAAATCCGCCCGGATTTGCCGTTGCCTATACTGCTGGATCAGCAAGTACAGACTTGCCCATCACAAGAACCGAGGTTTGCATGCACCCGCCGATTCTCAACCTGAATGATGTCGAACTCGAACCATTCCCCGAATCCCTGGCCCCCGAAGGCGAAACCGCCGGGCGTTATCAGCAGAGGTTCGCCCGGGTCGGCCAGCAACTGGGCGCGCAGAAGCTTGGTTATCGGCTGTATGCGCTGCCGCCGGGGATGCGCGGCAGTCCGTTTCACAGTCATCGGGTCAATGAGGAAATGTTCTACGTGGTGGCCGGGGAAGGGGAGGTGCGCCTTGGCGCTGAGCGTTTCCCGATACGCGCCGGCGACGTGATCGCCTGTCCACCGGGCGGTCCTGAAGCGGCGCATCAGATCATCAATACCAGCTCGCAAGAACTGCGCTATCTGGCGGTAAGCACTCAGCAACAGCCGGAAATCTGTGAGTACCCGGATTCGAACAAATACGCGGTAATGGATAATTTCAGCATCGATGCCGAAGGCAAGGCCTCGGGCTTCGTCGCGGTGGCGCGGCAGGCGGACGGGGTGGATTACTGGGACGGCGAATAACGCCGCCCCGGGTGCGCTTATTCTTCGAGGCGGGCCAGACGCTCTTCCAGCGCTGCAATCCGCGCTTCCAGCTCTTCGATGCGCTCGACAGAAACACCGCTGACAGTCCCTCGCTCACTCGGATTCTGCCGCGCCGCGATAATCGCCTCGATGTCTGCCGGATCGCCAAGTGCATGGGTGTAGCGGTCTTCGCGCTGGCCGGCCTGACGCGGAATCAGTACCGCCAGGTCCCGAGCGATCAGGCGTTCCAGCTGATGCACCACTTGTTCGGCATCTTCGAATTCATGCATGCGACCGCTGCGGGTCAGCAGTTCGTTGACGGTCTGCGGGCCGCGCAGGAACATCAAGCCGGTCAGGATCAATTGCGCCGGCACTAGTTCCAGCGCCTTGTCGACCTTGTGCTCCCAGCGGTCGGCGCGGCTGCCCATCACCAGTTTGGCGAAACCGCGGCTTTCGAGGGCGCGCAGGCTCTGGCCGACCTGGCCCTGGGTCAGGTTCATCACCGGTTCCCGGCTGGTTTTCTGATTGCAGGCCAGTACCAGCGCGTTGAGGGTCAGCGGATAGGTTTCCGGGCTGGTGGCCTGTTTCTCGATCAGCGAACCCAGGATGCGGATTTCCGTGGCGTTGAGCCGTGGTTCGTTGACGTTGGTTTCAAGTTCTGTGGACATCGCGCGTTCCCTCTGCAGTCGAAGGCGCCTAGCCTAATCCTTGCTGGATAAAAGACAAGTCGCGCGGCCCGCGAGCATGGCTATAATCGGCCCACGATTCACCCAGCCACCACGTGAGACTGCCATGACCATTTCCCTGTACGCCGCATCCGTCCCGGTTTTTCAACAAATGCTCAACGCCCTGAGCGATGTGCTGAAAAAAGCCGAAGCCCACGCCACCGCGAAAAACATCGACCCGAACGCCTTCCTGCAAGCGCGTCTGTACCCGGACATGTTCCCGCTGGTGCGTCAGGTGCAGATCGCCGTGGACTTCGCCAAAGGCGTTTCCTCGCGTCTGGCTGAAGTCGAAATCCCGAAATACGACGACACCGAAACCACCTTCGCCGAGCTGCAAGCGCTGATCACCAAGGTGCTGGCCTTCATCGGCGAGATCAAGCCTGAGCAAATCAACGGCAAGGAAGGCATCGAGATCGTGACCCGTCCGGGCACCCCGAAAGAGAAGCGCTTCAGTGGCCAGGCTTACCTGCTGAGCTACGGCCTGCCGCAGTTCTTCTTCCACGTCACCACTGCTTACGACCTGCTGCGTCACAACGGCGTTGAAATCGGCAAGCGCGATTACATGGGTGCGTTCTAAACCCGACGCATAAAAAAGCCCGCCAAGGTTTGCGCCTTGGCGGGCTTTTTGTTGCGCTCGGTGTTTACGCCGGGCGCTGTGCTTTCTGTTCTTCGCCCAGGCAAGCCGCAGCGGTGAACAGCACGTCGGTGGAGGAGTTCAGCGCCGTCTCGGCCGAATCCTGCAGTACGCCGATGATGAAGCCGACTGCCACCACCTGCATGGCGATTTCGCTCGGGATGCCGAACAGGCTGCACGCCAGCGGGATCAGCAACAGCGAACCACCCGCTACACCGGACGCGCCGCACGCACAGATTGCAGCGACAACACTGAGCAGGATCGCGGTCGGGATGTCTACCGCGATGCCCAGGGTGTGCACGGCGGCGAGAGTCAGCACGGTGATGGTGATCGATGCACCGGCCATGTTGATGGTCGCGCCCAGTGGAATCGATACCGAATAGGTGTCTTCATGCAGGCCCAGGCGTTTGCTCAATTCCAGGTTGACCGGAATGTTCGCTGCCGAGCTGCGGGTGAAGAACGCGGTGATGCCGCTTTCACGCAGGCATTTGAGCGTCAGCGGGTACGGGTTGCGGCGCAGCTTCCAGAACACGATCAGCGGGTTCATCACCAGCGCCACGAACGCCATGCAGCCCAACAGCACCGCCAAAAGGTGGGCGTAACCGACCAGTGCGCCAAAACCGGAAGTGGCCAGGGTCGAAGCCACCAGGCCAAAAATCCCCAGCGGTGCGAAGCGGATCACCACGCGCACGATCAGGGTCACGCCGTTGGACAAATCGCTGACCACTTCGCGGGTGGTGTCACCGGCGTGGCGGATGGCGACGCCCATGCCGATGGCCCAGGCCAGAATGCCGATGAAGTTGGCGTTCATCAGCGCCGTGAGCGGGTTGTCGACCACGCTCAACAGCAGGCTTTGCAGGACTTCACCGATGCCGCCCGGTGCCGTCACGGCGACGTTGTCGGTGGACAGCACCAGATGCGACGGGAACAGGGTGCTGGCAACCACGGCCACCGCCGCAGCGCCAAAAGTGCCCAGCAGATAGAGGAACAGAATCGGCCGGATATGGGTTTCCTGGCCGTGCTTGTGGTTGGCGATCGAGGCCATGACCAGCACGAACACCAGAATCGGCGCCACGGCTTTGAGCGCCGAGACGAACACCTTGCCGATGAACGCGGTGCCTTTGGCGGCCTCGGGCGCGAGGAGAGCCAGGGCAATACCCGCAATCAGACCGATCAGGATCTGCGTGACCAGGCTGAGGCGTTTCAGGCGTTGCATTAGAGAAGGGGATGAAGCGGTCATAACGGCATCTCTGCTTTTTTATAGGGTGCAAGGTTGCGTGATCCGGGGGTTGAATCGGGGGCAGGCCACAGACACGAACCGAAAGGAATGACGCGACAGCCACGCCGTTAAACGGGTGGCTGAACAGGGTGTACGTTTTTCAGGGCGCGGACTTTATCACAGCGTGGGCCTTATCCTTCAGGCCTGTGACGATCTGCCACCGAAACGTTCGGCAACATAGACAGGTTTGTGCAAGTCACTCGGGAAACACTCTGTTAAGATTGCGCATCCTTATTTTCAAGTTCTGCCGGCGGGCCTTCGGGTCAACGCTGGTGTCGTCGTTTTGCTGGAGTTCCTCATGCTGTTGCCCATCCTTCTGTTGTCTGCCGCCGGATTCACGGTGCTGACCACGGAGTTCGTCATCGTCGGCCTGCTGCCGGCGATTGCCCGCGACCTGGCCGTCACCATCCCGCAAGCCGGGTTGCTGGTGACTCTATTCGCCTTCACCGTGGCCATGTTCGGTCCTTTCTTGACCGCATATTTCGCCCGTTTCGAACGACGCAAACTGTTCATCACCATCCTGATCATGTTCGGTCTGGCTAATACGGTGGCGGCGCTGGCGCCGAACATCTGGGTCATGGCCATTGCCCGGTTGATCCCGGCGCTGGGTTTGCCGGTGTTCTGGGCCTTGGCCAGTGAAACTGCCGTGGACATCGTCGGCCCGGACTTCGCCGGTCGCGCCATTGCCAAGATCGGCTTCGGCATCGTCTGCGCCACGGTATTCGGCATTCCAGTCGGCACGCTGATTTCCGATGCGTTCGGCTGGCGCAGTGCGTTCGCCATTCTGGCGGTGATCGCGTTCGCCAAGGCGTTGCTGCTGTTTGTCTATCTGCCGAAAACCAGCCTGCACCAGCATCAGGTAAGCTTCGCTTCGCAGTTCAAGATCCTGCGCAGTCCGCTGATGCTTGGCCATGTGTTGCTGTCGATCCTGGTGTTCAGCGGCATGTTCACCGCCTACACCTATCTGGCGGATATCCTCGAACGTCTGGCTGGCTTCAATGGCACTGTGGTCGGTTGGTGCCTGATGGGCTTTGGCGCGGTCGGCCTGATCGGCAACTCGTTGGGCGGTCGCGCGGTGGATCGCCATCCGCTGATGGCCTCGGTGATGTTCTGCGCATTCATGATCCCCGGGATGGTGGCGCTGGTGCCCAACATCAATTCGTCGCTGGGTCTGGCAGCGGCAATGGGTATCTGGGGCGTGACGCAGGCTGCGCTGTTTCTGGTCAGCCACGTGCGCTTGATGAAAGCGGCTCCTGAAGCGCCGGCTTTCGCCGCGTCGCTGAACATTGCCGGGGCCAACCTCGGGATCGGCCTGGGCGCGATCATTGGCGGTCGAGTGATCGACAGTGCCGGGCTGGGCTTCGTAGGATTTGCGGCGGCCGCATTCATCCTGCTGTCGATTTTCCTCGCCATGGTGTTGATGGTGCTCAAGCCGCGCGAGGTCTGCGCACAGGCTTAAAACTCGATAAACAGCTCGCGTCGGGCACCTTCGGTAATCGCTTTGATGCCGGGGTGCTTGACCTTGCGCTCCACCGAAATCGCGTAAAACGACTCGCTCACCGCATCGGTCTGACCGATCAACTCGACGCCGTACTGGCGCTTCACCTCATCGGCAATCACGCTCGGGCCGATAAAGATCCCGCTGCCGGACTGACCGAACGCCTGCATCAAGGCGCTGTCATCGAACTCCCCGACAATCCTTGGCTGAATCTGTTGCTCGGCGAACCAGCGCTGTAAACGGCTGCGCACCACGGTCTCCGCGCCGGGGATCAACAGCGGCGCACCGTGCAGGCTGCGCGGGAAGTCCTGACCGTATGACGTCGCCAGTTCGGCGGTGGCGAAAAAACTGATTCCGCATTCGCCAAGCTTCTGGCTGTAGCCCTTGATGTCCAGGTGCGAGGGCATCGGGCTGTCGGAGATCACCAGGTCCAGACGCTGGATCGCCAGATCCGCCAGCAGGCGTTCGAGTTTGTCCTCACGGCAAGTGATGCGCAGTGGTTCGCTGAGCTCCATGGTCGGTGCGATCAGGCGATAGACGATGGATTTGGGCACCACGTCCGCCACGCCGACCCGGAACAGGATCTGCTGTTCGTTGGGCTGTGCGCGCAGCATCAATTCCAGTTCACCGCCGAGCTGGAACATCTGCTCGGCGTAGGGCAGGGCCTGGCGTCCGGCTTCGGTGAGTTCGAGTTGCCGGCCGACCCGTTGAAACAATTCGATGCCGTAAGTCTGTTCGAGCAGGGAAATCTGCCCGCTGATGGTCTGCGGCGTCAGGTTCAGTTGCTCGCAGGCGCGCACGATGCTGCCGGTCTTGGCCACCACCCAGAAGTAATGCAGTTGTCGGTAATTGAGCATGGGGTTTGGTCCATCAAATACAGTTCGTATAAACCGAAGTATAGCTGCTAAAAATACGAATTTTTCTGAAGTGTTTGTCTCCCTAGAATGCCCAGCCATCGACGGGCGGTCTGTGACCCTGTCTGTTCATTCGAAGGAAGCCTTATGAAATACACGATCCCGGCACTGATGCTTACGTCTTTACTGCTTATGGCTGGTTGCGACCAGGCCGAGAAAAGCGCGCAACAACTGATGGGCAAGGCCGCCGAGAGCGCCAAGCAAGCCATCGATGACACCCATAAAGCCGCCGAACAGGCACTCAGTGACGCCACGGGCGATCTGATCGGCAAGAAGGAATCATCGGAAAAAGATGCGGAAAAATCCGAATCTTCCTCCAAGGAAATTTAAACCGTCTTACAAGAGTCAGGACTGACCCATGGAATATCTGTTAGAACTCGCTTCCAGCCCGACCGCCTGGATTGCCTTGGCCACACTGGTGGTGATGGAAATCGTGCTGGGCATCGATAACCTGATCTTCATCTCGATCCTGACCAACAAACTGCCCGAGCAGTACCGGCAGAAGGCCCGTCGCCTGGGCATCGGCATGGCGCTGATCATGCGTCTGGCCTTGCTGAGCACTATCGCGTTCATCGTTCAGTTGACCGCTCCGGTCATCGAGATCCTCGGTCAGGCGTTCTCCTGGAAGGACATGATCCTGATTGCCGGTGGCCTGTTCCTGGTGTGGAAAGCGACGACCGAGATCCATCACAGCATGGACCCGGCGCCGGAAGATCCGAAGTCCGCGACGTCGACGGTCACCCTGGGCTTCGCTGCCGCCATCGGGCAGATCCTGATGCTGGACATGGTGTTCTCGATCGACAGCATCATTACCGCGGTCGGTATGACCGAACACTTGCCGATCATGGTGATCGCGGTGGTGGTTTCGGTACTGGTGATGCTGTTTGCGGCTGATCCGTTGGCCAAGTTCATCAACGACAACCCGACGGTGGTGATGCTGGCTCTGGGCTTCCTGATCATGATCGGCATGACGCTGATCGCAGAAGGCTTCGGCGCCCACGTACCGAAAGGTTATGTGTATGCCGCCATGGCGTTCTCGGCTGCGATCGAGGTGTTGAACATGATGTCCCGTCGGGCGAAGCAGAAGAAACTGGCTGCCCAGGCGTAACCGCTGGAAAATCGAAGGCCGCGTCACTCGCAAGAGTAACGCGGCCTTTGTCGTTTGAATCGGTTGAAAGACGTCAGTGCGCGGTGGCGTGACGGGCGCTGTGTTTTTCGATCTTCTTGATCGGTGCAGGTTGCACAGGGTGGTGATGGCGGCGGGAAATCCGCAGTACGCCCCACAGCATGGCGCCGGCAACGGCCAGCCAGCCGGCAATCAACATCACAATGGTCATGGTCAGGCTCATCGGTGCCTCCTCTTTGCCCTGCGTCGGGCGCTCACTCTTTTGCTGTCTTTCGAGTGACAGTCTAGTCGCTGGCGTGTTTCAGGCTATTGACCAAAGGTCGGTGGTGACCAATCACTTCGCTCTATGCAGCCGATGCATCTGCCCCTTTGGGCTATACCGCAGCGTTGCGCCGTCCTATGATCCTCGACCAAGCCGGAACACGATGACCGGTAACTGATCAAGAGAGTGACGATGGTGCAGCTATTTTCCCGGATTCGCATGGCACTGCTGGTGGCCGGTTGCGTGACAGCTTTGGTGGGGTGTGCGGGCAGTGTGGCGCCGGAAGTCCAGCGCCTGCCGGAGCGCGTCGAACTCAGCGGCACTTTCTATCGTGGCGAAGCCAATCAGAGTGGGCCGCAAGTGCTCGCCAGCTTGCTGTCGCAGCAGGGCATAGTCATCACGCCGGGCTTGCTGGAAAAGCCGCTGCACCTACCGGGCGCCGAGGACAAGCTGCAACAGAATATGCAGAACCTGGCGCGTGAATACGGCATGGTCGTATACCCGGTAGATGCACGTTTGCCGGCGCTGCTGACCCAGGTGGCGGCAGGTTATCCGGTGATGGTGCGCTTTAGCGAAGGATCGGCGTTCTGGGCCGAGCCGCGGTACGCGATTCTTTCCGGTTATGACCGCAAGAAGCAGAAGGTTCTGTTGCGCGCGGGGATGAATCGTCGTGAACTGATGAGTTTCAGTTCTTTTGAATCGGCGCTCGAGAAGTCGGGTGGCTGGGCGGTATTGATTCAGAAGCCTTCGCAGCTCCCGGCAGCGGTCGATCGCCAGCGTTGGCTGAAAGCCGCTGATGAGCTGGCGCAGGCTGGCCAGGAACGCGAGGCGGCGCAGGCGCGCAAGGCACTGGACGCGAAGTGAGGTTCCGTCCGTCTCCTGACGGGCACCCTGACGCGCAGCTATGCTCTTAAGGGTAACGCCCGGTTTTTTCGGGTGATTACCCGAATGAGAGGTGCGTATGAGTACCGATTCGAGCTTTGACGACCATAAGCCGGACAGTGTGCCGACTACGCCGGAGCCGGACGTTGATCCGGTGCTGGATCCGGACAGCCCGCTACGCGATCCATTGGCGCGTCCTGCGGTAGTAACCCCGGAACATCGGCGTGACTCCAGTGCCGGCGACGGCATTCCCGATGATGACCAGATGCCGCTGCCCAACGACTGAACCGGCAGACGAAAAAAAGCCCCGAATGTTCGGGGCTTTTTCTTGTGTCGCGATTTACTTGGACGCTTCGACCACGCCGCTCTGGCGACCCTTGAGGTTTTTCTCGGCCTTGTATTGCTGGGCCACTGCCGGAACGTTGGTGCTCCGACCGGTTTCCACCCAGCTGCGGATGCGGCTGGCATCGGCGAAGTGGGTGTACTTGCCGAACGCATCGAGAATCACCAGGGCGACCGGGCGGTTGCTCATCCGAGTCACGAGCACCAGGCAATGGCCGGCCGGATTGGTGAAGCCGGTCTTGGTGATCTTGATGTCCCAGTCGGCCTTGTTCACCAGGTGGTCGGTGTTACGAAAACCCAGGGTGTAATTGGGTTTGCGGAACGAGACGGTTTTTTCCTTGGTGGTGGTGAGTTCGGTCAGGATCGGATGCTTTTGCGCAGCCATCAGCAACTTGCTCAGGTCGCGCGCGGTGGAGACGTTGCGCTCCGATAGGCCGGTCGGTTCCACAAAGTGGGTGCTGGTCATGCCCAGCGCCTTGGCCTTGGCGTTCATTGCTGCGATGAAGGCTGCATATCCGCCCGGATAGTGATGGGCGAGACTGGCGGCGGCGCGGTTTTCCGAGGACATCAAAGCGATCAGCAGCATCTCCCGGCGCGGCAATTCACTTCGCAGCTTGACCCGGGAAAATACGCCTTTCATTTCCGGGGTGTGGCTGATGTCGACGTCAATCCATTCGTCCATGTTCTGGTGCGCTTCAACCACAACCAAACCGGTCATCAACTTGCTGACGGAGGCGATTGGCACGATCACGTCCGGGTTGCTGGAATAGATGACTTTGTTGGTCTGCAGATCCATCAGCAGGGCGCTGCCGGAGGCAATTTTCAGTTGCGAGGCGTCTCGGGGGGCAGCGGTGGTTTCGGCGGCGTTGACCGTTGGCGTGAGGAGTGTGCCTGAAAATGCAAAAACCAGGCTCAGGATGGACAGACGAATATTCACGCGGGCGAACTCATGAAGGTTGGAAATGCCGTTTTTTGTAACGGACTGTGTCGTAAAACGACGCATTTTAGGAGTATGGCTGAAGAACTGTCGATGGTTGTTTGAAGGGTATGAAAAAGTCGTGAAAAGCCCTGTGAAAATAGGGGTTTCCGGCGAACGGTAAAGGTTTTTTCGAGGATACGAAAAACCCCGCACAAGGCGGGGTTCTCCTGAAGCGGAAAAAGCGCTTAAGCGTGCAGGGTTTCTGCCGCGTAGAGGGTGTTTTCCAGCAGGCAGGCACGGGTCATCGGGCCGACGCCACCCGGTACTGGAGTAATCCAGCCGGCACGGGGCAGGGCGGTTTCGTACACGACGTCACCGACCAGTTTGCCGTCGTCCTGACGGTTGATGCCGACGTCGATCACGATCGCGCCTTCCTTGATCCACTCGCCCTTGACCAGGCCCGGCTTGCCGGCGGCAACCACCACCAGATCGGCGCGGCCGACATGGCCGGCCAGGTCCTTGGTGAAACGGTGGGTCACGGTCACGGTGCAGCCGGCCAACAGCAGCTCCATGGCCATCGGGCGACCAACAATGTTGGAAGCGCCGACGACCACTGCATCCATTCCGTACAGATCGACACCGGTGCTTTCCAGCAGGGTCATGATGCCTTTCGGCGTGCACGGACGCAGCAGCGGAATGCGCTGGGCCAGGCGACCGACGTTATAAGGATGGAAACCGTCGACATCCTTGTCCGGGCGGATGCGCTCCAGCAGCTTGGACGCGTCCAGGTGCTCAGGCAGAGGAAGTTGAAGCAGAACGCCGTCGATTGCCGGGTCGTCGTTCAGTCGATCGATCAGATCGGTCAGTGCTTCCTGAGTGGTTTCGGAAGGCAGGTCGTAGGCTTGGGAGAGGAAGCCGACCTCTTCACAGTCTTTACGCTTGTGCGAGACATAAACCTGAGAGGCAGGATCGCTGCCGACCAGGATCACCGCGAGGCCGGGAGTGCGCAAGCCTTGCTCGCGACGTTCGGCTACCCGTTGGGCGATCTGCTGGCGCAGGCTGGCGGCGATTGATTTGCCGTCGATTAGTTGTGCAGTCATTGCGCGTGATTAACCATCGAGAGGGGAAAAAAAGAGAACGCATTCTCGCATGTCAAACGGTGAGGGCAAAGGCGCTTGGTCAGCAAATTCCCCTAAGCCCTTTAATTAAATGAATTTTTTTCAAAAAGGATTTGACGACCTGCAGGTCGCTCTATACTATTCGTCGCACTTGTCGGGCACAGCCTAGCACTGGTTAAGAAGGTCGAGCGAAATCAAGGTTTTGCGAGGCTGGAAAGCACTTAGTTTGTAGTCCTCCAAGGGTACAGCTAACAAGGCGCCCGTAGCTCAGCTGGATAGAGCATCCGCCTTCTAAGCGGATGGTCGCAGGTTCGAGTCCTGCCGGGTGCGCCATTAGGCAGCTTTGGCACAAGTAACGCGATATGGTGGGCGTAGCTCAGTTGGTAGAGCACGGGATTGTGACTCCCGTTGTCGTGGGTTCGATCCCCATCGTCCACCCCATATTTCGAAAGGCGCCAGATGTAACAGTCTGGCGCCTTTGCTTTAAAAAGCTTCATCCGCGGATGTGGTGGAATTGGTAGACACACTGGATTTAGGTTCCAGCGCCGCGAGGCGTAAGAGTTCGAGTCTCTTCATCCGCACCAATCAAAGCTTCATTCATGCCGTTGGTAGGGTGAAGTTCTACAAAGAAGTTGTTTGGCTTCTTTGGCACGCAATATGGTGGGCGTAGCTCAGTTGGTAGAGCACGGGATTGTGACTCCCGTTGTCGTGGGTTCGATCCCCATCGTCCACCCCATATTTCGAAAGGCGCCAGATTTAACAGTCTGGCGCCTTTTTTGTTTCAGGAATTCGAGTTTCTGGCGACTGCCGGTTTCGGGTCGCAGGGCAGGGTGCTTCGTCGTACTAATGTTACTCGATGATGCTGCGTTGCCCGCCGATCTTGCTTGCGAGGTCGGCTGTCAGGGAGATGATTCAACCGCCTCTATATATAGAAGAGGTTGGCGCAGGGCCCTGGCTTGATTGGCTGTATTTGCTAACAGGGCGAGGCGCAACCGTTTGTCCCCGCCTTCAATTTGCCTGCTGTTTTTTTACCCGTTTTCAGTAGGGTGACTTCTTGAGTTTGACCTACTAGAATGCTTGCCCTTGATTCTTGGGTCGGAAACGGCCGGCTAACGTCTGTGCAACGAGGAATATCCATGCAAGTTTCTGTTGAAAATACTACTGCTCTTGAGCGCCGCATGAGCATCACCGTGCCGGCTGAGCGCATCGAGACTCAGGTCAACAAGCGTCTGCAGCAGACTGCCCAGAAGGCCAAGATTGCTGGCTTCCGTCCAGGCAAAGTGCCTATGAGCGAAATCAAGCGCCGTTTTGGTGCTGATGCGCGTCAGGAAGCGATCGGCGACGTGATCCAGTCCTCTTTCTACGAAGCTGTGGTTGAGCAGAAGCTGAATCCGGCCGGTTCGCCGTCGATCGAGCCTAAGTCGCTCGAAGCTGGCAAGGACCTGGAATACGTAGCCGTATTCGAAGTGTTCCCTGAGTTCACCGTTGCCGGTTTCGAAGGTATCACCGTTGAGCGTCTGAGCGCTGAAGTGGCTGACGCCGATCTGGACAAGATGCTGGACATCCTGCGCAAGCAGAATACCCGTTTCGAAGTGGCCGATCGCGCTGCCCAGAACGAAGACCAACTGAACATCGATTTCGTTGGCAAGGTTGACGGCGAAGTCTTCGCCGGCGGTTCCGCCAAGGGCACTCAGCTGGTGCTGGGTTCCGGCCGCATGATCCCAGGCTTCGAAGAAGGCCTGGTTGGCGCTAAAGCCGGCGAAGAGCGCGTTCTGAACCTGACCTTCCCAGAGGACTATCAGAACCTGGACCTGGCTGGCAAAGCCGCCGAGTTCACCGTGACCGTCAACACCGTTTCCGAGCCAAAACTGCCAGAGCTGAACGAAGAGTTCTTCGCCCAGTTCGGTATCAAGGAAAGCGGCATCGACGGCTTCCGCACCGAAGTTCGCAAGAACATGGAGCGTGAGCTGCGTCAGGCCATCAAATCCAAGGTCAAGAATCAGGTAATGGACGGTCTGCTGGCCACCAACCCGATCGAAGTGCCAAAGGCTCTGCTGTCCAACGAAGTTGACCGTCTGCGCGTGCAGGCTGTTCAGCAGTTCGGCGGCAACATCAAGCCTGACCAACTGCCGGCCGAGCTGTTCGAAGAGCAAGCCAAACGCCGCGTTGTCCTGGGTCTGATCGTGGCTGAAGTGGTCAAGCAATTCGACCTGAAGCCAGACGAAGCCCGCGTTCGCGAAATGATTCAGGAAATGGCTTCGGCTTACCAAGAGCCTGAGCAGGTCGTGTCCTGGTACTACAAGAACGAGCAGCAACTGAACGAAGTCCGTTCGGTTGTGCTGGAAGAACAAGTTGTGGATACTGTTCTGCAGAAAGCTAGCGTGACCGACAAATCGGTCTCTTACGAAGAAGCGGTCAAGCCGGTAGAAGCTCCAAAAGCCGACTGATTGTTTCTGCGTTAGAAGCACACACCATAAGCCAGCCTTCGAGCTGGCTTATGCGTATTCAAGACATGACTATTTGGGAGTGACTGCAGAGCATGTTCCGTAATTCCTATATTCAGCAGAACTCTGATATTCAGGCCGCCGGCGGCCTGGTCCCGATGGTTGTCGAGCAATCTGCTCGTGGCGAGCGCGCCTATGACATCTACTCGCGTCTTCTCAAGGAACGAGTGATCTTTCTGGTGGGGCCGGTAGAGGACTACATGGCCAACCTGATCTGCGCGCAATTGCTGTTCCTTGAAGCGGAAAACCCGGACAAGGACATCCATCTTTACATTAACTCCCCGGGCGGCTCGGTCACTGCAGGCATGTCGATCTACGACACCATGCAGTTCATCAAGCCAAACGTGTCGACCACCTGCATCGGTCAAGCCTGCAGCATGGGCGCATTCCTGCTGACCGCAGGTGCACCGGGCAAGCGTTACTGCCTGCCGAACTCGCGTGTGATGATTCACCAGCCACTGGGCGGTTTCCAGGGCCAGGCGTCGGATATCGAAATCCATGCCAAGGAAATCCTCTTCATCCGCGAGCGTCTGAACACGCTGATGGCCAAGCACAGCGGCCGTACGCTTGAAGAAATCGAGCGCGACACCAACCGCGACAACTTCATGAGTGCAGAAGCTGCGAAGGAATACGGCTTGATCGACGAAGTGATCAACCAGCGTCCAGCTTAAAATAAGCAGCTCAAAACAGGCCTGATCGGCTGGTCCGATCAGTGGCGGGCTTGAAAAAGCCCGCAATAGCCTTCATCTTGTGTTGCAAGCCTATCGGATTTGGATCGAACGAATGACTGACACCCGCAACGGCGAGGACAACGGCAAGCTGCTCTATTGCTCCTTCTGTGGCAAAAGCCAGCATGAAGTGCGCAAATTGATTGCCGGCCCCTCGGTCTTTATCTGCGACGAGTGCGTCGACCTGTGCAATGACATCATCCGTGAGGAGGTGCAGGAAGCACAGGCCGAAAGCAGCGCGCATAAATTGCCTTCGCCTAAAGAAATCAGCGGCATCCTTGACCAGTACGTAATCGGTCAGGAGCGTGCGAAGAAGGTTCTCGCGGTAGCGGTGTACAACCACTACAAGCGTCTGAACCAGCGTGACAAAAAGGCTGACGACGTCGAACTCGGCAAGAGCAACATCCTGCTGATCGGCCCGACAGGCTCTGGTAAAACCCTGCTGGCCGAAACCCTGGCCCGCTTGCTGAACGTTCCGTTCACCATCGCCGACGCAACTACCCTCACCGAGGCGGGTTACGTGGGTGAAGACGTCGAGAACATCATTCAGAAGCTGCTGCAGAAGTGCGATTACGACGTGGAAAAGGCCCAGATGGGCATTGTCTACATCGATGAAATCGACAAGATTTCGCGCAAGTCCGACAACCCGTCGATCACCCGGGACGTTTCCGGTGAAGGCGTGCAGCAGGCCTTGCTGAAGTTGATCGAAGGCACGGTCGCTTCCGTTCCGCCGCAAGGTGGCCGCAAGCATCCGCAGCAGGAGTTCCTGCAGGTCGACACCCGTAACATCCTGTTCATCTGCGGTGGTGCGTTCTCCGGTCTGGAGAAAGTGATTCAGAACCGTTCCACCAAGGGTGGCATCGGTTTCAACGCAGAAGTGCGCAGCAAGGAAGAAGGCAAGAAGGTTGGTGAATCCCTGCGTGAAGTCGAGCCTGACGATCTGGTCAAGTTCGGTCTGATCCCGGAGTTCGTCGGTCGTCTGCCGGTCCTCGCGACGCTGGACGAGCTGGATGAGGCTGCATTGATGCAGATTCTCACCGAGCCGAAAAATGCCCTGACCAAACAGTACGCCAAGCTGTTCGAGATGGAAGGCGTGGATCTGGAATTCCGTTCCGACGCGCTGAAGTCGGTCGCCAAACGTGCCCTGGAGCGTAAAACCGGTGCCCGTGGCCTGCGTTCGATTCTCGAAGGTGTGTTGCTCGACACGATGTATGAAATCCCCTCGCAGTCCGAGGTGAGCAAAGTCGTGATCGATGAAAGCGTGATCGAAGGCAAGTCCAAGCCACTGTATATCTACGAAAACAGTGAGCCGACGGCCAAGGCAGCGCCGGACGCATAAGTGTCCACTCTGCCGGAACAAGAAGGGGCCTTCGGGCCTCTTTTTTTTTATGTCGTTTTTTACATCCGCTTTACGCTTGTTTTTTTTCAAGGCAGCCCCCATCTTGGCTTCAAGCTTAATTCCATCTGATTACGGCCATATGGCCGCCGTAGAGGCGAAATCATGAAGACCACCATCGAATTGCCTCTCCTGCCATTGCGTGATGTCGTTGTGTATCCGCACATGGTTATCCCGCTGTTCGTGGGGCGCGAGAAATCCATCGAAGCCCTCGAGGCCGCGATGACGGGCGACAAGCAGATCCTCCTGCTGGCCCAGAAAAACCCGGCTGACGACGATCCCGGAGAAGACGCACTGTATCGCGTCGGTACCATTGCCACCGTTCTGCAACTGCTCAAGCTGCCTGACGGCACCGTCAAGGTTCTGGTCGAAGGCGAGCAGCGCGGTACTGTCGAGCGTTTCAGCGAGGTCGATGGCCACTGCCGTGCCGAAGTTTCCTTGATCGACGAAGTCGATGCCGCTGAGCGCGAGTCCGAAGTCTTCGTTCGTACGCTGCTGTCGCAGTTCGAACAATATGTTCAGTTGGGCAAGAAAGTCCCGGCTGAAGTCCTGTCGTCGCTCAACAGCATCGATGAGCCGGGCCGTCTGGTAGACACCATGGCTGCGCACATGGCGCTGAAGATCGAGCAGAAGCAGGAAATCCTCGAAATCATCGATCTGGCTGCTCGGGTCGAGCACGTTCTGGCTCTGCTGGACGCCGAAATCGACCTGCTGCAGGTCGAAAAACGCATCCGTGGCCGCGTCAAGAAGCAAATGGAGCGCAGTCAGCGCGAGTACTACCTGAATGAGCAGATGAAGGCCATTCAGAAGGAGCTCGGCGACAGCGACGAAGGTCACAACGAAATCGAAGACCTGAAAAAGCGCATCGACGCTGCCGGTCTGCCGAAAGATGCCCTGGCCAAGGCTACCGCCGAGCTGAACAAGCTCAAGCAGATGTCGCCGATGTCGGCCGAAGCCACCGTCGTGCGTTCCTACATCGACTGGCTGGTACAGGTGCCGTGGAAGGCCCAGAGCAAGGTGCGTCTGGACCTGGCTCGCGCCGAAGACATTCTCGATGCCGATCACTACGGCCTCGAAGAGGTCAAGGAGCGCATCCTTGAATACCTCGCCGTGCAGAAGCGCGTGAAGAAGATTCGTGGCCCGGTGTTGTGCCTGGTCGGTCCTCCGGGCGTGGGTAAAACCTCGCTGGCCGAGTCGATCGCCCATGCCACCAACCGCAAATTCGTGCGCATGGCCCTGGGTGGCGTGCGTGATGAAGCGGAAATCCGTGGTCACCGTCGGACTTACATCGGTTCGATGCCAGGAAGATTGATTCAAAAGATGACAAAGGTGGGCGTTCGCAACCCGCTGTTCCTGCTCGATGAAATCGACAAAATGGGCAGCGACATGCGTGGCGATCCGGCGTCGGCGTTGCTGGAAGTGCTCGATCCGGAGCAGAACCACAACTTCAACGATCACTATCTGGAAGTCGATTACGACCTGTCGGATGTGATGTTCCTCTGCACCTCGAACTCGATGAACATTCCGCCGGCGCTGCTGGACCGGATGGAAGTGATCCGTCTGCCGGGCTACACAGAAGACGAAAAGATCAACATCGCCGTCAAGTACCTGTCGCCAAAGCAGATTGCCGCCAACGGCCTGAAGAAAGGCGAGCTGGAGTTCGACGAGGAAGCGATCCGCGACATCATCCGTTATTACACCCGTGAAGCCGGTGTGCGTGGCCTCGAGCGGCAGATTGCCAAGGTCTGCCGCAAGGCAGTGAAAGAGCATGCACTGGAAAAACGCTTCTCGGTGAAAGTGACAGCTGATCTGCTGGAACACTTCCTCGGTGTCCGCAAATTCCGCTACGGTCTGGCCGAGCAACAGGATCAGATCGGTCAGGTGACCGGCTTGGCCTGGACTCAGGTCGGCGGTGAATTGCTCACCATCGAAGCGGCCGTCGTGCCGGGTAAAGGGCAACTGATCAAGACCGGTTCGCTGGGTGACGTAATGGTCGAATCGATCACTGCGGCCCTGACCGTGGTGCGCAGCCGTGCCAAGAGTCTGGGCATTCCCCTGGACTTCCACGAGAAGCGCGACACGCACATCCATATGCCGGAAGGTGCTACGCCGAAAGACGGTCCTAGCGCCGGTGTAGGCATGTGTACTGCGCTGGTGTCGGCTTTGACGGGGATTCCTGTGCGTGCCGATGTCGCCATGACCGGCGAGATCACCCTGCGTGGTCAAGTCCTCGCCATTGGCGGTCTGAAGGAAAAACTGCTGGCCGCTCACCGTGGCGGAATCAAGACAGTGATTATTCCGGACGAGAACGTGCGCGATCTGAAGGAGATTCCTGACAATATCAAGCAGGATCTGCAGATCAAACCGGTTAAATGGATTGACGAGGTCCTGCAAATTGCGCTGCAATACGCGCCGGAGCCCTTGCCGGATGTGGCTCCGGAGATAGTTGCCAAGGATGAAAAACGTGAGTCTGACTCTAAGGAAAGAATTAGCACGCATTAATACGCTTTTGCCTGGGGGGCTTCCTTGACAGCTTTTTAGAGCCCTTGTTATAAAGCGGCTCTTAAGTGTCTGTAGGCCATTCAGCACTCGTTTTTGCTTTCACCAAAAAACTTAGAATCATACTCAAATAGATATAAGGGGACTTAGAGTGAACAAGTCGGAACTGATTGATGCTATCGCTGCATCCGCTGATATCCCGAAAGCTGCTGCTGGCCGTGCGCTGGACGCTGTAATCGAATCCGTCACTGGCGCTCTGAAGGCTGGGGACTCCGTAGTTCTGGTAGGTTTCGGTACTTTCTCGGTAACCGATCGTCCAGCTCGCATCGGTCGTAACCCACAGACCGGCAAGACTCTGGAAATCGCGGCAGCCAAGAAGCCAGGTTTCAAAGCCGGTAAAGCCCTGAAAGAAGCCGTCAACTAAGTTTGATTCAGGTTTTTACCCATCCGGGTCGGGGTCATGCCTGACTTGGCAGCGGAGCGGTAGAGCAGGCGGTTTGGAATAATTGCCTGCTACGCCGGGATCGAGGGTTCGAGCCCTGTCCGCTCCGCCAGTTACGAGAAGGCGCATCCTCGGATGCGCCTTTCTTCTATCCGGATTCTACCCACGCTCCACGGTTGCCTAATTTTTGAAGTTCAACCGTTTCTGGGGGACGCATGCTGCAGAATATCAGGGACAATTCACAAGGCTGGATTGCCAAGACCATTATCGGGGTCATCGTTGCACTGATGGCCCTGACCGGTTTCGATGCCATTTTCAAGGCCACGACTCACACCAACGAGGCGGCCAAGGTCAATGGTGAAGAAATCAGCCAGAACGAGCTGAGCCAGGCCGTTGACATGCAACGCCGTCAGCTGATGCAACAGCTGGGCAAGGACTTCGATGCTTCCTTGCTGGACGAAAAAATGCTGCGCGAATCGGCCCTCAAGGGTCTGATCGATCGCAAGCTGCTGCTGCAAGGCGCAGAAAAATCGAAGTTCGCCTTCTCCGACGCGGCGCTGGACCAGGTGATCCTGCAAACACCTGAATTCCAGGTTGACGGCAAGTTCAGCTCCGAACGTTTTGACCAGGTGATCCGTCAGCTTGGCTACAGCCGTATGCAATTCCGCCAGATGCTGGCTCAGGAAATGCTGATCGGCCAACTGCGCGCCGGTGTGGCGGGCAGTGGTTTCGTGACTGATGCTCAAGTGCTGGCTTTCGCCCGTCTGGAAAAACAGACCCGTGACTTCGCCTCGCTGAGCATCAAGGCCGACCCGGCCGCCGTGAAGCTGACCGACGATGAGGTCAAGGCTTACTACGACGAACACGCCAAGGAATTCATGACCCCGGATCAGGTGGTCATCGATTACCTCGAACTGAAGAAGGCTTCGTTCTTCGATCAGGTCGCCGTCAAGGACGAAGACCTGCAGGCGGCGTATCAGAAAGAGATCGCCAACCTGTCGGAACAGCGTCGAGCGGCGCATATTCTGATCGAAGTGAACGACAAGACCACCGAGGCCCAGGCCAAGGCGAAGATTGAAGACGTTCAGGCCCGTCTGGCCAAGGGCGAGAAGTTCGAAGCGCTGGCCAAGGAGTTCTCGCAGGATCCGGGCTCGGCCAACAACGGCGGCGACCTGGGTTATGCCGGTCCTGGCGTCTACGACCCGGCCTTCGAGAAAGCCCTGTACTCGTTGAACAAAGATCAAGTGTCCGAGCCGGTTCGCACCGACTTCGGTTTCCACCTGATCAAGCTGCTGGGCGTCGAAGCACCGGAAGTTCCGACTTTCGCCAGTCTGAAAGACAAGCTGACCCGAGAGTTGAAAACCCAACAGGTCGAGCAGCGTTTTGTCGAGGCGACCAAGCAGCTGGAAGACTCCTCGTTCGAATCGTCTGACCTGGCTCAGCCGGCGCAGGATCTGAAACTGACCGTGCACACCTCCAAGCCGTTCGGCCGTGAAGGTGGCGAAGGTGTTACAGCCAACCGCGCGGTGGTAACAGCAGCGTTCAGCACTGAAGTACTGGAAGAGGGTGCCAACAGCACCGCCATCGAGCTGGATCCGGAAACCGTGATCGTATTGCGCGCCAAGGAGCACCTCAAGCCTGCGCAACTGCCGCTGGAAGCCGTGGCGACTGCCATTCGTACCCAGTTGGCCAAAGAGCACGCCAGCGCGGCTGCCAAGACCAAGGCCGAGCAATTGATCGCCGGTCTGCGCGATGGCAAGACTCCGCTGGACAAGGCCATCGACGGCCAGAACTGGAAAGTTACCCAGGCGGCAACCCGCGCCCAGGAAGGTGTTGATCCTGCAGTGCTGCAAGCGTTGTTCCGCATGCCGAAACCGGCAGGCAAGGACAAGCCGACTTTCAGTAGCGTGACACTGCCTGATGGCAGCCTGACCATCGTGCGTCTGAACGCTGTGAACGAAGCCGCTGCGCCGACCGATGAAGAGAAAGCGCAATATCGTCGCTTCCTTGCCTCGCGTGAAGGCCAGCAAGACTTCGCGGCGTACCGCAAGCAGCTGGAAAGCGAAGCGGACATCAAGCGTTTCTGATGCCTGACTGAGCGATAAAAAAAGCCCCGAATGAACATTCGGGGCTTTTTTTTGCCTATCAATCACTGGGTGACAGGATTTTCATCGACCAATGGCCGGTTTGCCTTTTTCCCTTTACCCATGACCGGTAGAGTTGTAACTGTTTTAAGACACTAATCCGTACGCCGCGGGGCAGCGATATGTTGCACAATACGCCCCGGACCGTTTTCCCTCAGGATGTTTAATGTTGAATTCTATTCCCGTGCGTTTTTTCGGGTTGGCGTTGTTGCTGACCGCCGCTGCCGGCTGCTCCAAGGACAAGCCTATCTACGAGCATGAGAACTTCGACGATTCCGGCACCTTTTCGCGCAACTATCCGGTCACCGATGCCGCCAGCTGCGAAGCGGCGCGCCGCGCGTTGCTCAGCCAGGGCTACATCATCACCAGCAGCGACCCGAAACTGGTCAGCGGCCACAAAAGCTTCCAGCAGACCGGTGAAACCCACATGGAGATCAGCTTCAACGTGGTGTGCACCGATGACGGCAGTGCCGCGCACCACGCGACGGTGTTCGCCAACGCCCTGCAGGACCGTTACGCGCTGAAGAAGACCAACAACTCGGCCAGCCTCGGAGTTGGTGTGCTGGGCTCGGTGTCGATGCCGATCGGCTCCTCTGACGACTCAATGGTCAAGGTGGCCAGCGAAACCGTGTCCTCGCAGAAATTCTACGAGCGCTTCTTCACCCTGGTGGAGCTGTTCCTGCCGGCGGATGCGAAGAAAGCTGCGCACATCACCGAGAAGCCGAAGACCGATCTGGGCGTGCCGGAAGCCAAGGCTGCGCCGGCCGCGCTGGCCCCAACGCCAGCGGCCGAGCCGACTCCGGCGCCAGCCCCGGCCGCCGAACCTGCCGCGACGCCGGCGCCTGCTCCCGCAGAGGCTGGTCCGGTCAGCTCGGAACCGGTCGTTCCGCCAGCCGAGGCGCCGCCGATCACTCCGGCCCCGGGTTCGGAGCTGGTTCCAACAGCAGCGCCGGCTCCGGAAGTCATCACACCACCTGCCAACCCGGCTGACTTGCCGCCGCCATCAGAGCCGATCCCGGCGATGCCAAGCGGGCATTGACCGGTTGCGGGAGCGACGCAACGTCGCTCCCGCTTCGCTACCTGTGTGAGCTGAAATTTCGGTTCACATATTCTGAAAATATCCCCGCGATAAATCCCTGACCGCCTGCTACGTTTATTTCATGAAGGCCGTGTTTCATTTTTCCTTCATACGGGCACTTTATGCTCGAGGCACTGGTCATTTGCTCCAGGCCATTTCAGCAAAGCAGTGAGGGGGATTACACGATGGATGACTATCAAGAAGAACTGCTTGAGTTCCAGGCTTACGAACTGGATTCGCCCGAGCCTGCGGAAGACGCCACCGAGCTCTGAGGCTTCAACCGGTCTTGCGGTGACTGCGGCGGAACTCGCCCGGTGTCTGGCTGTTCCAGCGCTTGAAGGCGCGCTGGAAAGCTTCGGCCGAGGCAAAGCCCAGCAGGTAGGCGATTTCACCGAACGCCAGTTCAGTGTCGCGAATGTAGGTCATCGCCAGATCACGGCGAGTGTCGTTGAGGATCGCGCGAAACTGCGTGCCTTCTTCGGCCAGCTTGCGCCGTAACGTCCAGGTCGGCAGCTTCAGGCGTGCCGCCACTTCTTCCAGGTCGGGTTCCCGGCCACCATTGAGCAACGGCCCGAGCAATTGTGTGATGCGTTCACGCAGGCTGCGGGTTCGCGTCAATTGCTCCAGCTCCCGTTCACACAGTTGCAGCAGATGCTTCCAGGTGCTGGGGCAATGCTCCGGGTTACGTGCGGCCAGGCTGGTGAGGCTAAGACGCAGTTGATTGTGTTCGGCGCCGAATTGGATCGGGCATTCGCCGAGTACGGCGTAGGCGTCGCGATAATCCGGGGTGTCGAATTCGATCTCGATCCGTTCGGCGCGCAGTAGTTCGGGGCTGAGGCTGGACAACTGATGCAGCCAGCCGGCGATGATTGAATCCACCACAAAGCGGTTGTAGGCGTTGTACGGGCTGATCGAATAGAAGCGCAGCCAGGCTCCGCTGGCATCCTCGTGGAAACTCGATTGGCCGCGATAATTGGAGCCGTACAGCGGCTCAAAGCGCGTCAGGCAGCGGGCGGCTTCGCGCACGGTCGGCGCCTGCGCTGCCGTGACGCCCGCCAGTCCGGCCTGACTCAGACGACTGAGCCGGCCCATGCGCAAACCCAGCGCCGAATCGCCGGTCAACTGGATCGCAGCATGCCCCAGGCGCATGTAGCGCGGGATCGACAGGCGTGCGCCGGCCTCGGCCATTCGCGCGGTGTCGAGCCCATATTGTTCGAGCAACGGCTGCGGGTCGGCGTCATGGCTACGCACGGCATCGGCCAGGCTATGGACGAAGCCTACCGAAAGATCCCCAAGACGCATCGGCAGCGGCTTCATGGTCTACAACCAGAGATTGAGCAAGCGCGCGCCACGGGCTTCGCCGTCGGCGAACTGCTGGCCATTGCTGCTGAGGAAGCTCTGCCCGGAACTCGGCTTGTCCCAGAACTGCCCGCGCAGGAACACGCTCATGCCGGCAATCGCACGGCTGCCCGGCGGTTGTGCCGTCAGGGTCAGGCGATGCCAGGCCTGGCCTTCGCTGACCTCTCCCGGTTTGAGGCTGACCGAGTCCGGCACGTTCAAGCCCCTGTAACCCTGCCAGGGCTGGTCCCACACACCGTGACCGATGACGAACGCCGGCACTGCGATCAGTTGCGCACCTTGCGCGTCGAGCTTGCGATAGTTGTCCGGATACCAGCTGTCGTTACCAATCAGCACGCCGAGACGTCCGGCGGGGGTGTCGACCACGTTGATCTGTGAAGCCTCGCCGGTGTCGGTCGTTTCATCCTGATCGAAGATCGGGCGCATCTGTCGCTGTGGCTGGCCAATCGGGGCGCCGTCACGACCAAACACCACACTGGTGTTGTACAGCGCGCCACTGCCGGCCTTGAGCCGGCCGTCGATGATGTTCGGTTCCGGCAGCACGATCGAGCCGGCCACCAGAGTGATATGGAATTCCCTGGCCAGACCGCCGAACAACAACTGATAGTCCTTGGCCATGTCTCGGGATTTCATCCGCAGGTGGGCGTCATCCAGACGGCTGCTGCCCCTGGCGGTGAGCCAGGCGCGGGCGAACTTCAATGGGTTGCTGGCGGCCAGCCAGTTCATCGCCTCTTCGAGGGTGGGCGCCTGGTACAACTCGTCTTTTTCGCCGCTGATCATCAGCCAGGTGCCGACGTGCTCGGGCAGCACCACGATGGTTTTGTCATTGAGCAGACCCTGATCCTGCGCTTGCTGCAGATAGGCGGCGAGTTTGCGGTGCAGGCGCTCGGAGCTTTGGTAGTCGGTGGGGAACAGTTCCGGCTGAATGCCCAGCAGATTGCCACGGTCGGCGCGGGTACCCTGATCGACCGCCAGTTTGATCCTCAGGTCCGACAGGTAATGACCGGCCGGGCGGTCAGCCGCCCACATGGCGTAGAAGGTGAGCGCGGCGACGAGCGCCATGGATAAGGTCAGGTACAAAAGTTTGCGCATGAAAACCAACAACAACCGGGTACAGGGTGTGGGACTAGGGTAGGGCCCATGCCTGCGATTGCCAAGGGGTGCTGCGCATTTGGATCAATAACTTGTCAGTTACGGTCATTGAGTGACAGCGATGCGACTCTTAGTCTGTCGAACATGACTGACGGGGGACGCAGAGCTCCCGCATTTTCCGTGATCGCTCGCTGTGGAGTTACCGATGACCGCCACTTACCCGCACCTGCTGGCCCCGCTGGACCTGGGATTCACCACGTTGCGCAACCGCACCCTGATGGGCTCGATGCACACCGGCCTGGAAGAGAAACCGGGTGGTTTCGAGCGGATGGCGGCGTATTTTGCCGAGCGCGCCCGTGGCGGCGTCGGCCTGATGGTGACCGGCGGTATCGGCCCGAACGACGAGGGCGGTGTGTACTCCGGCGCAGCCAAGCTGACAACCGAGGAAGAAGCGCTCAAGCACCGCATCGTCACCCGTGCCGTGCACGATGCGGGCGGCAAGATCTGCATGCAGATCCTCCACGCCGGCCGTTATGCCTACAGCCCGAAACAAGTCGCACCGAGTGCAATCCAGGCGCCGATCAACCCGTTCAAGCCCAAAGAGCTGGACGAGGAAGGCATCGAGAAACAGATCAGCGATTTCGTCACCTGCTCGGTACTGGCCCAGACCGCCGAGTACGACGGCGTGGAAATCATGGGCTCGGAAGGTTATTTCATTAACCAGTTCCTGGCGGCTTACACCAACCACCGTACCGACCGCTGGGGCGGCAGCTACGAAAACCGCATGCGCCTGCCGGTGGAAATCGTTCGCCGGGTGCGTGAGGCGGTGGGGCCGAACTTCATCATCATCTTCCGCCTGTCGATGCTCGATCTGGTGGAAGGCGGCAGCACCTGGGAAGAAATCGTTACCTTGGCCAAAGCCATCGAGCAGGCCGGTGCGACCATCATCAACACCGGTATCGGCTGGCACGAAGCACGGATTCCGACCATCGCCACCAAAGTGCCGCGTGCGGCGTTCAGCAAGGTCACGGCCAAGCTGCGTGGCTCGGTGAGCATTCCGCTGATCACCACTAACCGCATCAACACCCCGGAAGTCGCCGAGCAGATCCTCGCCGAAGGCGATGCCGACATGGTGTCGATGGCGCGGCCGTTCCTCGCCGACCCGGATTTCGTCAACAAAGCCGCTGAAGGCCGCGCTGACGAAATCAACACCTGCATCGGTTGCAACCAGGCCTGTCTCGATCACACCTTCGGCGGCAAGCTCACCAGTTGCCTGGTCAACCCGCGTGCCTGCCACGAGACCGAACTCAACTATCTGCCGGTCAAGCAGATCAAGAAAATCGCCGTGGTCGGTGCCGGCCCTGCGGGTCTGTCCGCTGCCACCGTGGCTGCCGAGCGCGGGCATCAGGTGACGCTGTTCGATTCGGCCAGCGAGATCGGTGGCCAGTTCAACGTCGCCAAACGCGTGCCGGGCAAGGAAGAGTTCTACGAAACCCTGCGTTATTTCAAACGCAAGTTGCAGACCACCAATGTCGAGGTGTGCCTGAATACCCGCGTCGATGTGGCAAAACTGGTTGAGGGCGGTTACGACGAAGTCATTCTGGCCACCGGCATTGCGCCGCGAGTGCCGGCGATTCCGGGTATCGAGAACGCCAAAGTGCTGAGCTATCTGGATGTGCTGCTCGAGCGCAAACCGGTGGGCAAGCGTGTGGCGGTGATCGGCGCCGGCGGTATCGGTTTCGACGTGTCGGAATTCCTCGTTCATGAAGGCGTGGCCACCAGCCAGGATCGCGCTGCGTTCTGGAAAGAGTGGGGCATCGACACGAACCTGGAAGCTCGTGGTGGCGTGGCCGGGATCAAGGCTGCACCGCACGCACCGGCCCGTGACGTGTTCCTGCTGCAACGCAAGAAATCCAAGGTCGGCGACGGCCTGGGCAAGACCACTGGCTGGATTCACCGTACCGGTCTGAAGAACAAGCAGGTGCAGATGCTCAACAGCGTCGAGTACCTGAAGATCGACGACGAAGGCCTGCACATCCGCATCGGCGAAACCGGCGAGCCGCAAGTGCTGCCGGTGGACAACATCGTCATCTGCGCCGGCCAGGATCCACTGCGCGAGCTGCAAGAAGGGTTGGTGGCAGCCGGACAGAACGTGCACCTGATCGGCGGCGCTGACGTGGCCGCCGAGCTGGATGCCAAACGTGCGATCAATCAAGGTTCGCGTCTGGCCGCCGAGCTCTGATCCACCCTAGAATGCCGGCTCTTTGCACAGAGCCGGCCTTCATGTTTCTGCCTCCCACCGATTGGCTGGCCCCAGCCCCCCTCGAACCGCTTCAGTTGGACTGGCTCACTGCCGCCGGCATTGAAGTCGCGATACTGCGTCTGGACCGGATTGACCCGCTGATCAGCGGCAACAAGTGGTTCAAACTCGTTGAACACCTCAAGGCTGCCGACCGTGCGGGCGCCGAAGGCATCATCAGCCTGGGGGGCGCGCACTCCAATCATCTGCATGCACTGGCCGCTGCGGGCAAGCGCCTGGGATTCACAACGGTCGGGCTGTTGCGCGGACATCCGCAGGACACGCCGACGGTCAGGGATCTGCAGGACTTCGGCATGCAATTGCACTGGCTCGGTTATGGCGGTTATCGGGCGCGGCACGAGCCGGGGTTCTGGCAGCCGTGGCTGACGCAATATCCGACGTTGCATCCGGTGCCCGAAGGTGGTGGCGGGGTGCCCGGTGCGCAGGGTTGCGCATCACTGAAGGATCAAGTGAGTAATCAACTCGGCAAGCTCGGTTGGGACGACCATGACGGCTGGTGGCTGGCTTGTGGCACCGGCACCACTCTTGCGGGACTGGTGCTGGCAGAGGCGGGTGAACACCCGGTGTATGGCGCAATGGCCGTGCCCGACGATCACGGCGTCGCGGCCAATGTCGAGGCGATTGTCGGTGACATCGAGGGCTACGAACTGATCGACGCCAGCCGTGGCGGCTTCGCCAAAGTCGATGCGCCGTTGCTTGAGTTCATCGCGCACGCTGAACATGTCAGCGGCGTCCCCCTCGAACCGCTGTACACCGGCAAGGCTTTGCTGGCGCTCAAACAACACACCGAGGCGGGTCGTTTAAAGAGTGGAACGCGACTGATCTTCGTCCACACCGGCGGCTTGCAGGGCCGGCGTGGACTCGACGGCTAAACCTGGTTGCGCTTGGGCATCATCCGCAGCAGCGTGTTATCGCCCACCACGTAGTGGTGATACAGCCCGGCCAGCGCATGCAGGCCGATCAGCCAGTAACCGATGTTGCCGATCAGTACGTGCCAGTGCTCTACCTGTTTGGCGAAGGCTTTGTCCTCGTGCACCAGCAACGGCAGGTCGAAACCGTAGAACATCACTTGATGGCCCTCGGCGCTGGTGATCAGCCAGCCAAGAATCGGCATGGCGATCATGAACAGGTACAGCGCCCAGTGCATTAGCCGGGCCAGTGCGATCTGCCACTGCGGTGAAGCCGGGAAGATTTTCGGCGCCGGGCCGAGGCTGCGCGCCAGCAGGCGAAACCACACCAGCACGAACACGGTCAGGCCGAGCATGTAATGCACTTCGCGGATCAGCGAGCGGCCGCCACTGCCCTTGGGAAAGATGCCTCGCAATTCCATGCTGGCATACACCAGCACCAACAACACCAGCATCAACCAGTGCAACAGGACCGACACGGTGCTGTAGCGTGATTCGGAACTTGTCCACGGCATACGGTGTTTCCTCACTGATCAGGGTCGAAACGTGCCGTTCTTGAGCGACGGCATGCTTTAACTGTAATCCGCTTTGGCCGATTTGCGCGTGTCTAAAAACTCTTTCATTGCGCGAAATCAGGGGTTTGCCCATAAAAAAACGCCAGTGTCGGGCAGACACTGGCGTTTTTGTTTGCTGCAGGCCGCGTTATCAGCTGCTTTGCGGCATCTCACCCTTGGCCAGGCGCTTGTTGATGTCGGCGATCACTTCCGGCAGGTCGGTGATGGTGTCGATCATGTAGTGCGGGCGCGAGCCTTCGAACATCGCGTGAATGCGCTTGCGTTCGCTGGCCAGCGCGTCGCTGCCCAGTGCGCGGTAGCCTTCGTAATCCAGGCCCAGCGCGTTGCCGGAGCAGATCAGCGCCACGGTCCACATCCCGGCGCGACGACCTTCGAGGATTCCCGGCACGGTGTCGTCGATCTTCACACAGGCGGCAACATCGTCGATGCCCAGCGCAATCACATTGGCCAGGGCCTGGGCCGGCCATGGTCGGCCGTTCGGCACTTCGTCGGTGGCCACGACGTGGTCGGCGACGTAGCCGTTGGTGGCGGCCAGCTCCACGACCTTGTCCATCACTTGCTTCGGATAACCGGAGCAGGAGCCGATCTTGATCCCTTGCTGGCGCAGGTTGGCGATGGTCTCCAGTGCGCCGGGAATCAGCGCCGAGTGCTCGGCGATTTTTTCGATCTGCAGCGGCATGAAGCGGTTGTAGATCGCGGTGACGTCATCGTCGGTCGGGGTGCGACCGAATGCCCTGCGGTAGCGCTCGGCAACCTGCGGCTGATCGCACAGGGTGCGGATGTGATCCCACTTGCCCATGCCCATCGGGCCACGAGCTTCGTCAATGGAGACCTGGACATCGAATTCGGCGAAGGCTTCGACGAAGATCTGGGTCGGTGCGAAAGAACCGAAATCGACCACGGTGCCGGCCCAGTCGAGGATGGCGGCTTGCAGTTTGCTTGGGTTGTTGTAGTTCATGGCAATCAAATTCCTGAGTGGGCAATGCAATTCAAATAGGGGAGCGGGCCGGATGAATCAGATGTCGAGCACTTCCATCTCGCGCAACACTTCACCCACCGCCGCGACGGCTTCGCGCATCTGCGCCGGGGTGACGTGGCCGATGCAGCCGACGCGGAAGGTCTCGACCTGGGTCAGCTTGCCGGGGTAGAGGATGTAACCCTTGGCCTTGACCCGTTCGTAGAAGTCCTTGAACTGGTAGCGCGGATCTTTCGGTGCATGGAAGGTCGCGATGATCGGGGCCTGGATCGCGGCGGGCAGGAAGCTGCGCAAGCCGAGCTTGCCCATCTCTTCCATCAGCGCCTGGCAGTTGGCGGCGTAACGCGCATGCCGCGCCGGCAGGCCACCTTCTTCGTTGTATTGCAGCAGGGCTTCATGCAACGCCGCGACCACGTGGGTCGGTGGGGTGAAGCGCCACTGGCCGGTCTTCTTCATGTAGCTGTGCTGGTCGAACAGGTCCATCGCCAGCGAATGCGAGTTGCCGGCGGCAGCGGCCAGGGATTCCTTGCGGGCAAATACGAAGCCCATCCCCGGCACGCCTTCCAGGCATTTGCCGGAGGCGGCGATCAGTGCATCGAACGGGACTTGCTGTGCATCCACCGGCAACGCGCCGAAGGAACTCATGGCATCGATGATCAGGCGTTTGCCGTGTTGCTCGACAACTTGGGCGATTTCCGGCAGCGGATTGAGGATGCCGGTGCTGGTTTCGCAATGGATCAGCGCGATGTGGGTAATGTCGCTGTCGGCGCGCAGCAGGCGGTCGACGTCGGCGGCGGTGGTCGGCTCGTCTTCAGCGGTTTCAAAGGTGCTGAACGAGCGGCCCAGCACTTCGCAGATTTTCGCCAGACGCTTGCCGTAGGCGCCGTTGATCAGCACCAGCACCTTGCCGTCGCGAGGCACCAGAGTGCCGATCGCGGCTTCGACGGCGAAGGTGCCGCTGCCCTGCAAAGGCACGCAGTGGTGGCTGTCGGCGCCGTTGAGGATGGCCAGCAGTTGTTCGCAGAGACTGGCGGTCAGTTGATTGAAGCGGTCATCCCATGAACCCCAGTCGACCATCATCGCCTGACGGGTGCGGGCCGAGGTAGTCAACGGGCCGGGAGTGAGCAGGATGGGTGCGGCAGTACTCATTCGTGTGTCCTCGCGATAGCGCTGTGGGATGAAGCTACGGGGCATACGTTGCAATTCGGCGGATCATCAATCAAATTGTTTGTTGTTATGCCAGCCATCAGTGAGGGTTATTCATGAACCTGTTCCAGCTCCGTGCCTTCGACGCCGTGGCCCGGGAGGGCAGCTTCACCCGTGCCGCCGCGCGGTTGTTCATCAGCCAACCGGCGGTTACCGGACACATCAAGGCGCTGGAGGAGCATTACCAGATCACCCTGTTGCGACGGACGGCGCGCCGGGTCGAGTTGACTGAAGAGGGCACCAAACTGGCGGCGATCACCCGGGCGATGTTCGGCATGGCCGAAGAGGCCCAGGCGCTGCTCGAAGCCAATCGGCAGTTGCTGACCGGGCGTCTGGAGGTCGCGGCGGACGGCCCGCACATGGTCATGCCGATGCTTGCCAGCCTGCGAGCGCGGTATCCGGGGATCACGGTGAACCTGCGATTGGGCAATGCCCAGGAAACCCTGGCGGCGTTGTTGTCCGAACATGCGGACGTGGCGGTGCTGACCGAAGTCGAGCCGCGCAAGGGCCTACACCTGCAAGCGCTGAGTGAGTCGCGGATCTGCGCACTGGTGCCCGCCGGGCATCCGTGGGCGACTCGAAGTGGCGAGGTCAGGCTCAAGGAGCTGGATCAGGTGATCATGGTCCTGCGCGAGCCGAGTTCAATTACCCGACGCACCTTCGATCAGGCCTGTGCCCAGGCGTCAGTCAATCCACGGGTGTTGCTGGAGCTGGACAGCCGTGAGGCGGTGACGGAGGCGGTGGCGGCTGAATTGGGGGTTGGCGTGGTGTCATCGGTGGAAGTCAGCCACGACCCCCGTGTCGTCGCGATCCCCATCGCGGGAGAAGGGTTGGTGAACCGGCACATGATCGGTTGCCTGGAGCGCCGGCGGGAGCTGCGGTTGATTCAGGCGTTTTTCGGATTGGCCCCGGTCTGAACAAGACTCTCGCGCACCATATCGAGAAACGTCGCCACTACCCGCCGCGAACTCTGCTCCCGCAGGCACACCAGCGTTTCGGTCAAGCGCCGGGTGCAATCGGTGATCGGCAGCGCGCAGACCCGTGAGTCCGCACCGAACTCCGCCGCTGACACCACGCCCACGCCAATCCCCACGACCACCGCCTCACGCGCCGCTTCCCGGCCTTCGACCTGAATCGCCGGGCGGATGCGGAAACCGGCGCGGGCCATTTCTTCTTCCAGGGTCTGGCGGGTCACCGAACCGTGTTCGCGCAGCACCAGCGGCGTGTCGTCCAGATCCTCCAGACAGATCGACTCGCGCTCGGCCCACGGATGATGGCGCGAGACGAATGCCACCATCGGATCGTTGCGCAACGGCACGCACAGCAGGCGCTCATCGCTGACATCGCGTCCGAGCAACGCCAGATCGGCCTGATAGTTGAACAGGCGAAACAGCGATTCATCGGTGTTGCCGGTTTCGACCTTCACGCTGATCCCCGGGTAACGCTCGCAGAATCGGGCGATCTGCGGCAGCACATGCACCGGAGCATCCACCGCCAGAATCAGGCTGCCGGTCTGCAAGGCCTGGGATTCCTGCAGCAACTCCTGGGCTTCGGCCTCGACCACGAACAGACGCTGGGTGATTGCCAGCAAACGCTCGCCGAGATCCGTCAGGCGTACCGAACGTTTGTTGCGATGGAACAGCAACACACCGAAGCGTTCTTCGAGCTTGCGCACCTGGTCGGAAATCGCCGGTTGCGTCAGATACAGCCGCTCGGCGGCTTTGGTGAAGCTTCCGTGCACGGCCACGGCGTGAAAGGCTTTGAGCTGGGCGTGGGAAACAGACATCTCTGACTCCAGTAACAAGCTGAGCTTATGTGTGAAATACGATAAATCGATTTTATTTATTAAACAGTAATTGCTTTGATCCGCTCACGCCAACGCTGACTGCCCGGTCGGGCAGCGACGCTGGCCATGAGCCTGTGCGTGCAACACCAGGACTCATCTGACCGGTATCGCCGAAGGGACGGGGTGATATCGCAGTGCTCAACAATAAAAACACAGGCGTTTACTTAACGATTCTGCCGGCACACTCACACCCTGAGGTCAGAACCACAATGAACAAGCACATCGGCACCCTTGCGCGTTGGCGCATGCAGATCTTCGCTGTCACCTGGCTCGCTTACGCCGCGTTCTATTTCACCCGCAAAGCCTTTTCGGTGGCCAAACTGGGCATCGCAGAAGACCCCACCTTCATGCTCGACAAAATGGCGATGGCCAACCTCGACGCGATTTATCTGGCGGCTTACGCCATCGGTCAGTTCACCTGGGGCATGCTCGCCGACCGCTTTGGTCCACGGGTCGTGGTCCTCGGCGGCTTGCTGATTTCCGCCGCTGCGGCGCTGGTGATGGGCAGCTTCGCGACCTTGCCGATCTTCGCGACCTGCATGCTGATTCAGGGGCTGGCGCAGTCCACCGGATGGTCGGGATTGTGCAAGAACCTCGGCAGTTTCTTCCCCGCCGAACAGCGCGGGCGGGTGCTTGGGTTATGGAGTTCCTGCTACGCGTTTGGCGGCCTGGTGGCGTCGCCGTTCGCCGGTTGGTGGGCTTACACACTGGTCGGTACCTGGCACGCGGCGTTCATTTCCAGTGCGGCGGTGGTCGCGTTGGTGGCGGTGCTGTTCTTCATCTTTCAGCGCAACAAACCGGAAGATGTCGGCTTGCCCGCCGTGGAGCCGGAGCCGGTCATCAGCGCCGAGGAAGCCGAAGCCAACAGCAAACTCAGCGTCTGGGAACCGCTCAAGGAAATCCTGCGCAACCGCACGGTGCTGGTGCTCGGGCTGGCGTATTTCCTGCTGAAACCGGCGCGTTACGCGATTCTGTTGTGGGGCCCGGTGATCGTTTTTGAACAGATGCCCACCGTGGGCAAGGTCGGTGCTGCGATCATTCCCACCGCGTTTGAATTGGCAGGTCTTCTCGGCCCGATCATGATCGGCTTGGCCTCGGACAAACTGTTCGGCGCCCGGCGCATGCCGGCCTGCGTACTGAGCCTGCTGGCGCTGACCATAACCCTGGCGCTGTTCATGGGCGCCTTGCACACCGGCAGCGTGATGCTCGTGGTGGCGCTGCTGTTCGTGATGGGCCTGACCCTGTACGGCCCGGATTCGATGATCAGCGGTGCGGCCGCCATCGACTTCGGTAAGGCCAAGGCAGGCGCCACGGCGGCCGGATTTGTCAACGGCTGCGGTTCGGTCGGTGCGGTGCTCGGTGGATTGCTGCCGGGCTATTTCGACTCGGTGACGGTTTTCATTGTCTTCGCTGGTTGCGCGCTGTTCTCGGCGCTGGTGTTGATTCCGCATTGGAACAGCCGCCCTGTCGGCGTCATGGAGCCTCGTGCCTATGTGCCCAATCGGGCCCTGACCATCAAACCTCTGCGTAACTGAACAATCCCTGCCTCGCGGCCTGCTGCGGCATTCGCGGCAGGCTGTGCCGTGGCCGACTGACTGGAGAATTTTCATGAGACCGTTTTGGCTGGAGCAGGCCTTGCAGCTCGATTCGTCCGAACCGTGCCCGCCGCTGCAAGGCGAAGTGCGCACCGACGTGTGCATCGTCGGCGGTGGTTACACCGGGTTGTGGACGGCGATCATGCTCAAGCAGCAGAACCCCGAACTCGATGTGTTGCTGATCGAGGCCGATATTTGCGGCGCCGGCGCCAGTGGGCGCAACGGCGGTTGTGCGCTGTCATGGTCGGCGAAGTATTTCACCCTCGAGCGGCTGTTTGGCGTCGAAGAGGCGGTGCGGCTGGTCCAGGAGTCCGAGCGCAGCATTCACGCCATCGGCGAGTTCTGCGGGCAGTACGGCGTCGATGCCGATTACCGGCTCGACGGTACGCTTTACACCGCGACCAATCGGGCGCAATGCGGCTCGACCGATGCAGTGATTGCGGCGCTTGAGCGCAACGGCATCAACTCGTTCACCCAGCGTCCGCTCGCCGATGTTCAGCGCATGGCCGGCTCCGATAAACATCTGGAAGGCTGGTTTTCGCCGGCGGCCGCCAGTGTGCAGCCGGGCAAGCTGGTGCGCGGGTTGCGCAGAGTCGCATTGCAACTGGGCGTGAAAATTCACGAGAACACAGCGATGACCGGATTGGAGGAAGGGCGTCCGCTACGCCTCCAGACGACCAGCGGCAGTGTGGTCGCTGACCGCGTGGTGCTGGCGATGAATGCCTGGATGGCGCGGGCTTTTCCACAGTTCGAGCGCAGTGTGGCGATTGTCTCCAGTGACATGCTGATCACCGAGCCGCGCCCGGAGCTTTTGCAGGAAATCGGCCTGACCAGCGGCGTGACTGTGCTCGATTCGCGGATTTTCGTGCACTACTACCACAACACCCCGGACGGCCGGATCATGCTCGGCAAGGGCGGTAACACCTTCGCTTACGGCGGGCGGATGCTGCCGGTGTTCGATCAGCCATCACCTTACGCCGGGTTGCTCAAGCGCAGCCTCGACGATTTCTTCCCGGCCTACGCCAATGTAAAAGTCGACGCAACGTGGAACGGCCCGTCGGATCGCTCGGTCACCGGCCTGCCGTTTTTTGGCCAGATGAGTGCCAGCGGCAATGTGTTCTACGGATTCGGTTATTCCGGCAGCGGCGTCGGGCCGTGTCACATGGGCGGGCAGATTCTCGCCTCGCTGGTGCAGGGGCTCGACAACCCGTGGACACGCTCGCCGCTGGTCAGCGGGCCGCTGGGCTATTTCCCGCCGGAACCGATCCGCTATCTCGGCTCGCTGATGGTGCGCAACGCCATTCGCCGCAAAGAACGCGCCGAAGATCACGGGCGGCGGCCTCGGCACCTCGATGTGCGTCTGGCGAAATTCGCTGCCGCCGCCGGCAAGGCCGACAAGGGTTGAACGTCAGGACGAAGGCGAGGGGCGGTTGAGCAACCAGTCGAGCAACAGGCCGTCATCGTGCGGTTCCGGTTTTTTGCGCGCCGGACGAGGCTGGCTGACGTCCAGGCACAGGATCGGTCGATCCGGATCGCTGTCGAGAAAACTCACCCACACTTCGCTGCCGGCACGGGGCAGCGCTTCCCTGGCGATCCGGCCGCCACTGCCGACCAAGGCAACCGCCAGCCATAACCCCTCACTGTCGGTATTCTGCGTCAGCGCGGGCCATAACCGGATAGCGATTCGGCCCAGATCGTCCAGCTGTGGAGGTTGCCCGGGCGAGCCCAGCACTTGCGCCGGGTGATACCCAGGAATGCTCGGGCGCGGCTGTCGCAGCAGTGGGCGAAACTCCGTCGACCAAGGCTGTGCGGTGAAGTCGTTGTGATATCGGCGGGGCGCGGACATCGGGTCGAGAATCGACGGTTGCTGGCCCTGATGACGCAATTCGGTGATCAGCCACTGCTCGTTGAACGCGCCCAGCGGATGATCCGTGACCTGCAACAAGTGGCCACTGAGCAATTGCGTGCAGTCACTGCGTCCCTGAATGCAACGGTATTGGCAGCGCTGGCGCTCCAGCTGTCGACGGCTGCGTTGATCGGCGTGGCGTTGCCCGGAGGGCGGGAATCCTCGCAGGGGTATGACGCCTGTCACCGGGTGATTGGCAGCGTCATCGTCGTTGCTCGGTTGCCCGCGCTCACGGACGGTGGGTGACACTTGCGTCATGACCGCGTCGTGACGCAGGAACAGCGTGCTTAGGGCGGGGGATTGAGCCTCGCTCTCTGGGCTGAAGGGCACGGGTATCGGTGACTGCGGAAGGTTCAGGCTGTCATCGGCGAACACCACGACATGGCCATCCGGCCGGTGCTCGAAGTGATAGTGGATGCCTTCTTCCTCGCACAGTCGATGCAACAGCGCCAGGTCGGACTCGTCGTACTGGATGCAGAATGGGCGCGGCGGATAGTGTCCCACCGTCAGGTCGAGCCGGTAACCGTCTGCGGGCAGGCGATGTTCGGTGAGCAGTCGTTCGAGAATGTCCGGCACGCTCAAACGGGTGAACACCCGGCGCCTGGGTTGCTGCTCCAACCTCTGCAGGTGCGGTACCAGCACAACGCTGTAACCGATCCGATGGGCGCCGCGATGTTCGCAACTGGCGCTGTGAAGGGTGCCGTGAAGGCCATGGCTTTCACTCAACTGCAGGAAGGCCGACCGATGCAGCAGGGTAGCGGGGGCGAGGGCTGGGGCAAGACCAACGACTTCTATCTCGAAACGAAAGGGCCGGTTCAGGCCTTCGTGGCCGCTGAAGCGCAGTACCGGCAGGCGCAGACCACCCTCGATGAGGTTCAGCGTGAAGGGACTTTCCTTGTCATTGAGCATTCGGATGGGCTCTGTTGGGTAATACGGGCCACAGAGGGTACGAAACCGCAGTACGAAATGGTCATGACAAACCGGTTTTTCAGAATCGCCCTACGAGGTGTGTAGAAGATGTCGACACGTGACGGAATTTTTGGTCGATTGCCGACTTTAGGCCGTATAAACTTGGCGCCACGCGTCGGCCAATAGATGTCTCGGCGCCACAGATCAAGAGAGTGAGTAATGGGCGCACAGTGGAAGGTTAAACACAAAGAAGCGGCAGCCAACGCCAAGGGCAAGATCTTCGGCAAACTGGTGAAAGAAATCACCATCGCTGCCCGCAACGGTGCCGATACCGCCACCAACGCACACCTGCGTCTGGTGGTCGAACAGGCCAAGAAAGCCTCGATGCCCAAGGAAACCCTGGATCGCGCGATCAAGAAAGGCGCGGGCCTGCTGGGCGAGACCGTTCAGTACCATCGCGTGACTTACGAAGGTTTCGCTCCGCACCAGGTTCCGTTGATCGTCGAGTGCGTCACCGACAACATCAACCGCACCGTCGCGGAAATCCGCGTGGCGTTCCGCAAGGGCCAGCTGGGTGCTTCCGGTTCTGTAGCGTGGGACTTCAACCACGTCGGCATGATCGAAGCCTCGCCGGACACCCCGGACGCCGATCCGGAAATGGCCGCGATCGAAGCCGGTGCTCAGGACTTCGAGCCGGGCGAAGACGGTGCAACCCTGTTCCTGACTGATCCGACCGACCTCGACGCCGTGCAGAAAGCCCTGCCGGAGCAAGGTTTCACCGTGCTGTCGGCCAAGCTGGGCTATCAGCCGAAGAACCCGGTCAGCGGCCTGAGCGATGAGCAGATGGCTGAAGTCGAAGCGTTCCTCGAAGGCCTCGACAACCACGACGACGTGCAGGAAATGTTCGTCGGCCTGGCCGGCTGATCCGCTGCGTCAAAAGTGCTGCCATCGCGAGCCCGGCTCGCGATGGCGGTGTAGCGGTTATAACGATTCCAGCTGCTGCACGACCTCGTTGAAACCCGGCCGCGCCAGCACCTCCGGCTGACAGCAGCGCTGTTCCAGTGCCTCCAGCCGCACACGTCGATCCGCGCTCAGACCCGAGTCGATTCGCGCCAGCAGTTCCCCCAGCAAAATGCCGAAGGCACGTACTTCGATGCGTTGCAGCGCGCGGGTTTCCGGGTTGTCCGTGGTGGCATGAAACGACGCCGCGCCAAAGTCTCCCAGCAGGCAATCGCCCCGATCATTCAACAGGATATTGTGCCCATAGAGGTCGCCATGGGTGATGCCTTGTTCATGCAGATGTTCGGCGACCGACGCAATCCCCTTGGCGATGCGCAAGGCGACATCGGCACTGAACCGGCAGTCATCGGTGTAGATATCCCGCGAACAGGACGCCAGGCTCGGCAATGCGGCGAGGTTGCGATAGCTCGGGTCGATCAGTTGCATCACCAATCCTTGCTGGCCATTTGGGTGATTGTCGATGCGTCCTTCGACCCGGATCAGGTTGGGGTGCAGCCCGGCGGTGATGCAGGCATTCATCTCGTGCAACGGTGAACCGTCGCTGGTCATTTCGCCCTTGTAGAGCTTTACCGCCACGGAACGCTCAGGCTGGCCGACCGGCTGCCACGACGCACGGGAAATGACCCCGGACGCGCCTTCGCCCAACCGTTGCTCCAGAAGCAGGGTCGACCAGTCGATCAGCGGCGTGGCCTGGAGTGCGGCGGCGTCGGCCTCGGTTTCCAGCGGGTTGCCGGCGTAGGCCAGCCAGGTCAGGCTCGGCAGGGTCAACAGCCATTGCGGCAATTCTGTCAGCTGATTGGCAGCGATGCGGATCAGCTCCAGTCGATGGCACTGACTCAACGATGGCGGCAGGGCGCGCAGACGGTTACCGGCGAGCATGAGCTTTTGCAGGAGCGGGCGCTCGCCCAGTTCGGCTGGCAGGGTTTCGATGAGGTTGTCGGTCAGGATCAGCCAGCGCAACTGCGGTGGCAGGGCGGTGCCGGACACTCGGACGATCCCGTTGGCCTTGAAGCCGATCATGCTCAGGGCCTGGCACTGGCCAAGGCATTCGGGTAACTCGGTGAACCGGTTATCGGAACAGAACAGCACGCGCAAGTGCGGCAGACGGTGCAAATCGTCCGGCAGGCTGCTCAGTTCGTTGCCACTGAGGTTAAGTACCTCAAGCGTGTCGGCCAGTTCGAAGATCTCTTGTGGGAACTCGGTCAAGCCTTCGACCAGGTCCAGCCGGGTGATGCCCGACAGTTCGCCGGCGCGCAATTGAGCAAGGGTGTGCATGTAAAAGGTCGCTATCGAGAGGGCGCCATGACGCCGGGAATGGGCGGCATGATAACGGCAAATCAGGCCGGTTCGCGCACTTCCGCCAATTGCCCCAGCCGGCTACGGGTGCGGGCCAGGTCAATGGCGTTGCCGGCCAGGCTTTCGTGCAGAGGCAGTTGTCCGAGCAGCGTCAGGTGTTTGTCCTGGTCGTAGAGCACATCGATCAGGTTGATGAAACGCTGCTGGACGGCGATCGAGCATTCGTCCAGTTCCGGCAGTTCATCGATGATCCACTGGTCGAAGCGCCGGCACAGCTCCAGATAATCCATCACGGCCGTGGGCTGCTCGCACAGGTCATTGAAGGTAAAGGCAGCGCGGCGGCCTTCGAATAGACGCGCCTGTAAAACCCGATTGCCGACCGTTAACGGCTGCGGTGCGGTATCCCGTGGCGGCAAATCCAGCGCCAGCCGTTGTGCCGGTGTGGCCGGCCAGACGTAATGGCCCTGGGTGAACAACTGATGCGCGTGATTGCGCGCCTGGCTGCGGTAGTCGTGGGGGCCGCCAACTTCCATGACCTGCATGCGGGCGTTGATCAGGTCGATCACCGGTTTGAACCGCGCGTGATACAGCGGATTGGGCAACAGGCCTTCCGGCGGATAGTTGGAGGTCACCAGCAACAGAATTCCACGCTGGAACAAGGCCTTGTACAACCGGGTGATGAGCATCGCGTCGCCGATGTCATGCACATGGAATTCGTCGAAGCACAGCACCCGGCAGTCCTGCAGCAACTCATCAAGGGTGGTGCCGAGGGCGTCGTCCTGTTCGCGATGCCGGAACATCCCCTGATGCAGGCGGGCGAAGAACTCATGAAAGTGCAGGCGTTGTTTCTGCTGGATCGGCAACGCCTGGAAGAAACCGTCGAGCAACCAGCTCTTGCCGCGCCCGACGGCACCGTGCAGGTAGAGACTGGGCGGGGTTTGCGCCGAAGGGCCGAACAACAGACCGGCCTGTTGTGCCATGCAGTCGATCACCCGCTGCTGGCTGTGGCTGAGGGTATAGCCCTGGCCATGGGCCTTAAGCCGGAAGTAATCGCGGATTGACTGGGCGCTGGCGCAATGGCCAGCACTGGCCAGGTTTCGCTTGCCGAACAAACGGCGCAACCCTGAAAGGCGCTGGGACAGACGCGAACGTTCGGGCGGTCGGGCGGGCACGGTGAGGTCACTCCGTCATCGTCGGGCCGGCTCCCCCCGAGCGCGGCGACGTAGTGTAACCAGATGGATAGTTTGCCTTCCACTGCGCTTTATCGGCCAACAGTCTTTCTGCACAGTAATCTGCGGTGCGTACAGGTTTTTTCAGTGCCATGGGGTAACGGATCGACAACTTTTCGAAACATATCCCGCACATTCAGTGGATCCAATCGACTGGCGCAATCGGCGTCCGTTGCTAACCTGAAACACTGTAACGGCAGAGAAGCTGTCGCCAACAAGGAACGGGCAGTGAATGCAGGGATGGTCTGGGCATTGCTGGGCGGGCTCGCAACAACGGTACAGGCCGCCGACCTGCAGGTCGAAGTGCGCGTCGATGTACGGCGCGGTTGCCAGTTGATCGGTCAGCAGCGGGAAGCCGGTATCGAGCAACTGGGCGTGCTCGACTTCGGCAGCACGGCGCGCCTCGATGATTCGGCCGGGCCGCTCGGGGCGGTGCTGATCAATTCGCGATTGCCGCGCCTGGAATGCAACCCGGACACGCCGTATCAGCTGCGCGTCGATGGCGGCCTGCACGGCGGGACTGGCGAAGTGCGTTACATGGCAGGCGAGTCGGGAGGCAAAGCCATCCCTTACCGCTTGTATCAGGATGCCGCGCGGCGGGTGCCGCTGGTGGTGGACGTGCCGGTCAGCGGGCGAGTGCCGGACAGCGGTTCGGTTGAATTGCCGCTTTATGGGCGGATCGAGCGGATGGCGGAAGTTCCGTGGGTCAGCCGGTATTCGGATCTGGTCAAGGTAACGGTCACCTGGTGATCGAGCGGGATGCAACAGGAAATCGACGTTCAATGACGAACGCGGAGGTCGATTGATGCTGAAGGATCAGAAGGAGTAGGGACGCAATGACAGGCAAGCACTGGCTGGTAGTCGCCACAGGCGCATTGCTGTTGCTCACGGAGGATGCACAAGCCACGATCAACGGGCAGATTCATGCGCGACTGATACTGATCGCCGGCTGTGAGGTGACCAATTCCACAAGCCCCGCCAGTCCGGTGGGCGATTTCGGCAAACTCGATTTCGGCCAGCAGGGCCCGACCTGGAATGCGCCGATCAAGGCCAGCCTGGCCAATGACAGCAGCGGCCGGCTTAACGTTGCCTGCAACCCTTCAGTGACTGGTTTTACCGTGACCATCGACGGTGGCGCCCATGGCGACGGCAGCACCCGCCGCTTGAGCAACGGTCGCCAGACCATTCCCTATCAGCTGTTTCTCGATGCTTCGGGCAGCCAGAGCTACAGCATCGGCCAACAACACAATTTCGCTGTCACCAGCGGCGCGCAGATACCTATCCCGGTATTTGGCTCGGTGGTGGCGAACACCCGTGCGGTACCGGCTGGTGTCTACACCGACACCCTGACGGTGACGCTCGATTGGTAAACCGTAGAGGAAGGACACCATGCGTACGATTGCATCAAGGATAGGTTTGTCGTTGCTCGGCCTGACGCTCGCCTCCAGCGTCAACGCGGCCACCACGGTCACCGGGCAGATCACCTCCAGCCTGATCTTGACCAGCAGTTGCCAGGTCAACGGTTCCGGCGGTTCCACAGGCCTGAACTTCGGTGCCCTGAACTTCGGTACCGCCAACAGCCTGTTCACCACTGCGACCGGGCAGGTGCTGGGCGGCGGTGGCGGAGCCTTGTCGATTCTCTGCTCGGCCGGCACAACGCCGTCGGTCAAGGTGCGGGCCGGCGCCCACGACGGATTGTCGCCTGGCGGCACCCGTGCGCTTTACGACGGTGTTGCCAACTACGTGCCCTACGACCTGTACACCGATGCCGGGCACTCGCAATTGCTGGCCATCGACGGCGTGATCAACCTCGCCGCCAGCACCGGTGTGGCGCAAACGGTGAACATCTACGGTCAGGCGGTGGGCAAGGCCGGCCTGCCGGCGGGCACTTACACCGACACGATTTCAGTTGAGCTGACGTTCTAGTGCCATGGGCCGACATGGTTGTGCGGCGCTGCTCCTGCTGTGCGCGGGGGCTGTGCCGTTGCCGTTGGCGGCGGTGACCAGCCAGAGCTTTCAGGTCAGCGCGACGATCACACCGGGCTGCTTGGTAGTGGGGGGCGTGTCGAACTATGGCGGACTGAATTTCGGTTCGAGTTCGGCGCTGGCCACCGGCACGGTGCAAGTGGCATTGACCGGCGGCGTGCAGTTGCAATGCACGCCGGGGGTGACGCTGAACATGACGGTCGATGGCGGGCAGTACAACAGCGGCGGGCGCCGCATGCAGATCATTGGCGGCAGCGCGAAGGTGGCGTATGCGCTGTTTCGCGATGCGGCCTACAGCCAGAGCCTGGGCATCGGGCAGAGCGTGGCGGTGGCCTATAGCGACGCCAACAACATCAGCCTGCCGATCTACGGTCAGGCGCAGTTGCCGGGCAATCAGCCTGGGGGGACGTACAGCGATGTGTTGCAAGTGCAACTGTCGTGGTGATGCAAGGCACAAGGAGCGGGTTTATGGGGTTTATCACGTCACGGCGATGGCTCGTGCGTTGCGCGATGTTGATGTTGGCTTTGCTTGCTGGGGTCAAGGCGCAGGCGGCCAGTTCGGTGCTGATCTGGCCCATCGATCCGGTGCTCGAAGCCGACCAGCAGGCCAGCGCGCTGTGGCTGGAGAATCGTGGCAGCGAAACCGCCAATCTGCAGATCAGGGTGTTCGGCTGGAGTCAGAACGGCTTCCAGGAGCAATACCAGAACCAGCGTGACGTGATCGGCAGTCCGCCGGTGGCGAAGATCGAACCGGGACAGAAACAACTGGTGCGCCTGACCCGCACCAAAGACGTGCCGCCCGGCCAGGAACTGGCCTACCGGATCATCATCGACGAAATTCCCTCGGCCCAGCCTCCTGCCGCCGATACCGGGAAAACCGCCGCCGCAATCCGCTTCCAGATGCGCTATTCGGTGCCCTTGTTTGCATACGGTGCCGGCCTGTGGAGCAAGGAAGACACGACCCGACAGCGTGATCCCAAGGGCATCGGCCTGCCGCAATTGAGCTGGCGCACGGTTTCGGTCGACGGCAAACCCTATGTGGAAGTGCGCAACCAGGGCGCGGTGCATGCGCGGTTGACCGATGTGGCGCTCAAGCAGGGCGGGCAGAGCAAGCCGTTGGCGGAAGGGCTGTTGGGTTATGTGTTGCCCGGCGCGGTCATGCGCTGGCCGGCGCCGGGATCAACAACGGGAGAACTGGCCGGTCGGATCAATGGCGCGGCACAGGTACAGAGCATCGCTCCGGCGAAGTAAGGATTTCGGCCTGCGGGCCGGGTAGTGCGGGGCCGCCGGGCAAGCGACAGGCCTGCGGGCAGCAGCGGTTTCAGGAGGAACCAGTCCATTGACGGACGAAGCACGCTAATGGGGCCGGGATGGGCTCGTCGTATTCAGCGTCCGTTGTGGCTTGTCACCGGCGCGTGTTGCCTGATGTTCATTCATCCATCCAGGGCCGGCGAACTGCCGCCGCCTCCCAGCGGCATGGAGGCTGTCAGCGATGCACAGTTGTTTCTGGAACTGGTGGTCAACCAGATGAATACCGGACGCGTAGTGGCGGTGGAGCAGCGCGGCGGGCAGTTGTTCCTGCCGGCCAGTGTGTTGCGCGACACCGGCATGAAACTGCCCGAGAGTGCCGGTACCGAAGTCGATCTCGACGGTCTGCCGGGGCTGCACAGCGACTACGACAGCGTCGGCCAGCGACTGCTGCTCGATGTGCCGCCGGACTGGCTGCCGGAGCAGTTCATCGGCAATCGTCAGGTCTATCCACGTACCGCGGCGCTGAGCAGTTTCGGCGCTTTGTTCAACTACGACCTGTACCTCAACGACACCGATGATGCCGGTACTTATCTGGCGGCATGGAATGAAATCCGGGTGTTCGACAGTTGGGGCACGCTTTCCAGCACCGGGCAGTACCGGCGCACCTTGTCGGGTGATTCGGTCAGCACGCTGAGCAACGGGTATCTGCGCTACGACACCACGTGGCGCTACTCCGATGACGAGCGGATGCTGACCTACGAGGCAGGGGACGTGGTCAGCGGCGCCTTGCCCTGGAGCAGTTCGGTGCGTCTGGGGGGCGTGCAGTTCTCCCGGGATTTCGCGGTGCGCCCGGATCTGGTGACCTATCCGCTGCCACAGTTCGCCGGTGAAGCGGCGGTGCCGTCCTCGGTGGATCTGTTCATCAACGGCTACAAGTCCAGCAGCACCGATTTGCAACCGGGCCCGTACACCCTGACCAACATCCCCTTCATCAACGGTGCGGGCGAAGCTGTGGTGGTGACCACTGATGCACTGGGTCGGCAGGTATCGACCACCGTGCCGTTCTATGTCACCAGCAGCTTGTTGCAGAAGGGCTTGAGCGATTTCTCGATAAGCGCCGGTACGCTTCGACGTGATTACGGATTGAAGGATTTCAGCTACGGGCCGGGCGTAACGTCCGGCAGCCTGCGTTATGGCATCAGCGACAGCTTCACGCTGGAAAGCCACGCCGAAGCGGCCGACTCACTGACCCTTGGCGGGCTCGGTGGAAATCTGCGGCTGGGCAATTTCGGGGTTCTCAACAGTGCGATCAGCCAGAGCCGTTTCGACGGTGAGGGCGGTCAGCAATACAGCCTCGGTTATCAGTACAGCGCCCAGCGTTTCAGCTTTTCCTGGCAACGGTTGCAACGCCGCGACCAATACGCCGACCTTACGGTGGTCGACAGTCCTTACACCAGCCTTAGCAAGCGCAGCGAGCAGGCGACCCTGAGCCTCAACCTTGAGCGCTGGGGCAGTCTGGGTGTCGGCTACTTCGATATCCGGGCGGCGGACGATTCCCGCACGCGGTTGCTCAACCTGAGCTGGAGCAAGCCGTTGTGGCGCAACAGCAGTTTCTACCTGTCGGCCAACCGCGAAATCGGCGACGCCAACTGGGCGGTGCAGGCACAACTGGTGGTCCCCTTCGACCTGCGCGGTAGTCTCGCCATCAGCAGCGAACGCAGCAAGACCGGGCAGACTCAACAGCGCGTCAATTACAGCCGCGCCGTGCCATCCCAGGGAGGGGTGGGTTTCAATCTCGGTTACGCCAACGGCGACGGGCCTGATTACCGTCAGGCTGACGTGACCTGGCGACTGCAATCGGTGCAATTGCAGGCCGGTGTCTACGGTACTTCGGATGCCGAAACCCGCTGGGCCGATGCCAGTGGTTCGCTGGTGTGGATGGATCACCAAGTGTTCGCGGCCAACCGCATCGACGATGCGTTCGTGGTGGTCAGCACCGATGGTTACGCGGATGTTCCGGTGCGTTACGAGAACCAGCAGGTCGGCCAGACGGATCGCAACGGTCATTTACTGGTGCCGTGGAGCAGTGCCTACTACCGTGGCAAATATGAAATCGATCCGTTGAACCTGCCGGCCAACGTGCGCACCCCGAATGTCGAACAGCGCATTGCCGTGCGCCGTGGCAGCGGTTATCTGCTGGAGTTTCCGCTGAGCCGGGTGATCGCCGCGAGCATCGTGTTGGTGGATGCACAGCAGCAGGAATTGCTACTGGGCAGCGGTGTACTGCACGAGGAGAGCGGCACGCGGACGGTGGTGGGCTGGGACGGGCTGGTCTACCTGGAAAACCTGCAGGCGCAGAACTCGCTGAGAGTGACTCTGGCGGATGGCAAGAGCTGCCAGGTGCAGTTCAAAGTTGACCTGCAGCAGGATCAGATCCCCCTGATCGGGCCGTTGGTGTGCCAATGATGTGGGCACGGCTCTGCCTGTGGCTGGCGCTGATGTTGCCGGGGGCGGCGCAGGCGCTGTGTTCGGTGGTCACCACCACGCCGGCGGCGTTCGGCACGATCAGTTCGATTGCGGTTCGCACCACGTCGCAACCCAGTTCCACACTCAACGGCGGGTTGAGTTGTACAGGTTCGCTGTTGTCGCTGTTGGCCAACAACGATCACTTCTGGGCCACGGTAACCTCCACCCAGGGCGGCTTGCTCGGGCCCGCCGGAGACGTCATCGGCTATACGATCTACGCCAACAACAGCACCAGCTACCCGTTGACCCGCGGCACGGCCTACGACTTCGCCCGCAACGGCATTATCGATGCGCTGGGATTGCTCAACGGTACCGTACCGAAAACCGTGCCGCTGTATTTCGGCACAACGATTGGCAGCAATGTGGCAGCCGGGGTGTACACCGAAACCCTGAGCATTTTCTGGAACTGGAATTACTGTTCGGGCATCGGGGTCGGCGGACTCTGCCTGGGCCGCGACATCAACAGCGGCACCACGACGCTGACAGTCAACCTGACCGTGGCCAACGATTGCACCATCACCGCGCCCAACATCGCGTTCGGCAGCGCGCCGGTGATCAGTGCGTTTACCCCGGTCACGGGGCAGACCATCAACCTGGCCTGCACCAAGGGCAGCGCCTATACCGTGGGTTTGAACGACGGCCAGAACGCAGTCAGCGTCGGCGGTCGACGACGAATGATTTCCGGCAGCAATTACCTGGCCTACGACATTTTCAAAAGCGCCGGCACCACCCGCTGGGGCAGTGTTGGCGCTGCACGTCGAGCCAGCAGTGATGCCGAGGTCAATCCCGGCAATGGTCTGGGTACCGGCAGCCAGATCTTCAACTACAACGCGAAGATCTACACCGACCAGACCACGCCGCCCGCTGGCACCTACCTGGACAATGTGGTGCTGGATGTGGGGTTCTGAGCCGGCTAGAAACTCAGGGATTGCTTGAGCATTTCTGCCGCAGGCGTATCGGTCGGGCTGACCATTGCGTAGTTGTAACCCTTGCCCGACCAATATTCGGCCTGAAGATCCCCGTCCTGGCGACTGCCCCGGGGCAGAAAGGTATTTTTCGGTCCCGGTGGACGCACGTAGAAACTGACCTTGTGCCCGCTCTGGTCTTCATACATCACCATCGCCGCCGGGCCTTCATCGGTGCTCAGCAGACGGCCGCTGACCGGTGCAAATCCGGCCGACGTCAGGTCCGGCAGGCGATTGGCCTGAGTGAAATAGCGGTCGAGCCAGCGCTGGATATCGCCGTCACCATCGACCTTGTAGTCCGCCGGCAGAAGCCCTTGCTGGGCGATCAAACGGTACGCCTGCAAGGCATCCGTCATCGGTGCGGGGGGATGAAACACGGTCATGTCCCGAGCCTTCCAGCCCCCGACACCGCCGAGGCTGACGGCAATCAACAGCACCGCTGCGCTGGCCCATTGGCGGCGCGATCGATGCTTGAGCCGTTGGCGGATCAGCGCCGGGTCCAGATCCGGATTGACCGGTTGCTGCAAGGCACCGCCGAGGGCGGCGCGCAGGTGTTGGGCATCCTGTTGCCAGGCGCGGATCAACGCGGCGTCTTCCGGGTGGCTGGCCAGCCAGTTTTCCAGCACACGCCGGTCGGCGTCGCTGAGCTGGTGGTCGATGTAGGCGTGCAAATCACGCTCGCTGGGGGGCAGGCTGATCATTTGAGTATCCGCAAGGAAGGGCTGCTGATTTCGCCGTCGCTGAGCTGGCGCAAAGCCTGGCGGGCGCGGGACAGGCGCGACATCACGGTGCCGGTGGGGACGTCGAGAATCTCGGCGACCTCCTTATAGGTCAAGCCTTCCACCGACACCATCAGCAACAGCGCGCGCTGTTCGGTGGGCAGGCGATCGAAGGCTTGCAGGGTAGATTGGGCAATCACCGTGCGCTCCACCGAGGGTTCGGCGTCATCGCGGCCGGTGAAGAATTCGAGCATTCGGGCGTAGCGCCGGGAGCGCCGGTGCGCATCGAGGAACTGGTGGTACAGGATCGAAAACAGCCACGCGCGAAGATCGCCCTCGGCGCGCTTGTCGCGCCAACTGGACAGGGCTCGCTCCAGGCTGGCCTGAACCAGATCGTCGGCGCTGCTGCCGTTGCGCGTCAACGACACGGCAAAGCGCCGCAATCTGGGAATGATTTCTCTCAGTTGTTCGTCGAATTCGCTCATGAAGTTCTGCTAGTCACTACGCTGTGGACTAGGAAGACGTCCGGCATTCGAGGTTATTCCACGTTCGGAAAAATAAATACCGGGCCGTGGAATAAATCCTGATGGCGTGCGTCTTGCTGATTCTTCCTACTTGTGGCCGATGGCCCTGGAGTCTTTCATGGTTGATCGCAGCTCACCGCCCGGCGGGCCACAACGCCCGCCATTGAGTGCCGCGAGCCTGGTGTTGCGTCTCGGCGGTATCGCCGTGGTGGTCGCAGCAGTGGCCGGGGCTTTTGCCTACGTTCATGGCTCGTTTGACCCACAACGCCTGACGCCCAAGGCGTTGGTTGATGTACTGGAAAAGAACAACGGCGTGCACCCGGGGTTTCGTCGCAATCACGCCAAGGGCGTTTGCGTCATCGGCCATTTTGAAAGCAGTGGTGAGGCGCGTCCTTACTCTGTCGCGCAGGTGTTCAATGAGCCACGCACCCCGGTAGTCGGGCGATTCGCGCTGCCGGCGGGTAATCCTTATGCACCGGACAGCGCCGTACCGATTCGCAGCCTGGCGCTGCGTTTCACCCAGGCCAACGGCCAGCAATGGCGCACCGGGATGAACAGTATGTCGGTGTTCCCGGTCGGCACACCCGAAGCGTTCTATCAGTTGCAGCAGGCGCAATCGCCGGATCCGGCGACGGGAAAACCGGATCCGGCCAAGGTGCCGGCATTTTTTGCCGCACACCCGGAAGCCGTGCCGTTTCTGACCTGGATAAAAACCGCCAAACCGTCGGCCAGTTACGCGACGGAAACCTACAACAGCATCAACGCGTTTTATCTGGTGGATGCCAGTGGCAAAAAGCAGGCGGTGCGCTGGAACATGACGCCTCTGGCTCAGGATGCTGCCGGTGCGACTGCGCCTGAAGGTAGCGACTTTCTTGAGAAGGACCTGGTGCAACGCCTGGCCGAAGGGCCGCTGCGCTTTCAGTTGAACATCACCTTGGCCAACGCCGACGATCCGGTGAACGACGCGAGCAAGACCTGGCCCGCCGGCCGCAAAGTGTTGAATGCAGGCACTCTGGTACTGGAAAAGACCCAGCCGCAGCTCAGCGGTGAATGCCGTGACATCAACTACGATCCGCTGGTGCTGCCGGCCGGTATTCAGGGTTCCGACGATCCGTTGCTGGCCGCGCGCTCGGCCGGTTACGCCGATTCCTACCTGCGTCGCACCAGCGAAGTCAGCCAACTGCCGACCGGCAAAAAGGAGGCTCGTCCATGAGCACGCAACCGACTCATTTCAATCCGCTGGCGCGGCTGTTGCACTGGCTGATGGCGTTGATGATCATCGCGATGTTGTTCATCGGCGCCGGCATGGTGACCTCGGTGTCGGCGCGGCATGAATGGCTGATCAACCTGCACAAGCCGCTGGGTATTGCGATCCTGTTGCTGGTGATCGTGCGCATTCTGGTGCGACTGGGCACGCGTCAGCCACCACTGCCGGAGGATCTGCCGGGCTGGCAGGTGATGGCGGCCAAGGCCTCTCATCTGTTGCTGTACGCGCTGATGCTGGTGTTGCCGCTGCTGGGCTGGGCGATGATCAGCGCGGCGGGGGATCCGGTGATGCTCGGCGCGTCCCTGCAATTGCCGTCGATCGTGCCGGCGGATGCGCAGGTGTTTGCGTTGCTGCGCAAGGCTCACGGGTATCTGGCGTATTTGTTATTCCTGACCGTGCTGCTGCATCTGGCGGCGGCGCTGTTTCATGGCTGGGTGCGTCGCGACGAGGTGCTCGACAGCATGCTGCGGGGACGCAATCGCAACTGACTGCAGACGTTAATCCGGCGTGGCGAGGGAGCACATTTGCTCGCCACGTTTTTGCGGTGCCAATGTTCGCCACCAATACATCAGCGCGACGATGTTTATTCCGGCACCCAGCCAGCAGACGCCCGGCCATCCTGCCCAGGCGTACATGGCCGTCGAGGCGATCGAGCCCAAGGCGCTGCCAATTGAATAAAACAGCATGTAGCCGGCGGTCAGTCGGCTCTGTGCCTGTGGGCGGACGCTGTAGATCATGCTCTGGCTGGTGACGTGCACAGCCTGCAAGCCCAGATCCAGGGTGATTACCCCGAGTAACAGCCCCCACAACGAGGATTGGGTAAATGCGATCGGTAGCCACGAACCGAGCATCAGCAGCAGGGACAAGCCGCTGACCCATTGCCCGAATCCGCGATCCGCCAAGTGTCCGGCTCTTGCGGCGGCCAATGCGCCAGCCGCGCCGGCCAGTCCGAACAATCCGATTTCACTGTGGGAAAGCGACAGCGGCGGGGCGGCCAACGGCAAAACCATTGGCGTCCACAGCACCATGGCGCTGGCGAAGGTGAGCAGCGCCAGGATCGCTCGTCGGCGCAGCACCGGCTCCTCTCGAAACAGAGTGAACACTGAAGTGATCAGTGCCACGTAACGCGTGTCCGGTCGTGCTTCTTCGTCCTTGGGCAATACCCGAAACAGCAGCGCGGCCATCACCAGCGTCAATCCTGCCGACAACAGATAGATCGAATGCCAGCCGGCCAGATCAGCCATGCCGCCCGCTACCGTGCGCGCGAGCAGAATGCCGACGACGATGCCGCTGGTGATCACGCCGACAACTTTTCCGCGTTGCGCGGGAACGGCAAGGGTTGCGGCGTAGGCGACCAGCACCTGGGTGACCACCGCAAGCAGACCGGTCAGGGTGACGCCGATCAGCAGCCAGGCGCCGTTCGGGGCCAGCGCAATCATCAGCAAGGCCGCGGCGGACAACAGCGTTTGCGTGACGATCAGCCGCCGCCGATTGAGCAGATCGCCGAGGGGCACGAGCAATAACAGACCGAGTCCATAACCGATCTGAGTCAAGGTCATGACGATGCCGATGCTGCCCGGCGATAGACCGAAGGCGTCGGCCATCGCATCCAGCAGCGGCTGGGCGTAATACACGTTGCCCACCGCGAGGCCGCAAGCGATAGCGAAAAGCAGTACGACACCGTTATCGAGTGTTGAAGTTTTCATGTCCCGGATCCTTTCAGGTTTCAAGTTGAAACTTGATTGACGGTAAGTAATCCGGTTTTTATTTGCAACCTGATTGGGTAAAAGACGGCACAAAAAAAGATCGCAGACGGGCTGCGATCTTTCGTGAAGCGAAAAACAGGAAGGGATCAGCGCAGGGTGTCGACCATGTCGGCGATGGTGGTCAGCACATCTTTGCCCAATTGTTTTGAGCGTTGGCCCGACCAGCCGGTGAGCGGGTTCGGCGCGTCATCGTGATCCTTGAACGGCATTTCCAGGGTCAGCGACAGGCAGTCGAACTTCTGGCCAACGCTGTTGCAGGCCAGGGTCATGTTGGCCTGGCCCGGTTCGTCGCGGGTGTAGCCGTACTTGGTCTGGAAATCTTTGGTGGTGTGTTTCAGGTGGCTGCGGAAGTGCTCTTCGAGTTTCTCGATTCGCGGGGTGTAGCCCGGGTTTCCTTCGCAACCAGCGGTGAATACGTGGGGTATTTCTTCGTCGCCGTGTATGTCGAGGAACAGATCGACGCCGTACTTTTCCATCTGCTGCTGTACGAAAAGGACTTCCGGGCTGACTTCCTGACTGGCGTTCTGCCAGGCGCGGTTCAGATCCTGGCCCATGGCGTTGGTGCGCAGGTGGCCGTGGAAGGCACCGTCCGGGTTCATGTTCGGCACCAGGTACAGATCGGCACTTTCCAGCAACTTGTTCAACACTGGATCGTTGTGATGCTCCAGACGTTCGATCACGCCTTCCATGAACCACTCGGCCATGTGTTCGCCGGGATGCTGCTGGGCGATGATCCAGATCTTGCGACGGCCTTCAGCGCCGGTGCCTTTGCGCAGCAGTTGAATGTCACGGCCTTCGACGCTTTTGCCAGTGGCCAGCAGTTCGGTGCCGGCCTTGGTCAGCGCTTGCTCGATCAGCCAGTCATGACGGCCACGGCTGTAGGGTTCGAAGTAGGCGAACCAGGCGTGGGTCTGCTCGGCTTCGAGACAGAAGCGCAGACTGTCGCCTTCGAATTGGGTTGGAATGCGGAACCAGTTGACGTGGTCGTAGGACGCGACGGCCTGATAGCCGGTCCAGGCTTTGTTGTAGGAGGACTGGCTGGCGTTGACCAGGCGGAACCAGTGTTCTTGATGTACATGCAGGCCGCTGGCCTTGAAGTGGAACCACTGGAAGTGGGCGCTGCGGGTATCTGGGCGAATGGCCAGAACCGGACTGAGCGGGTTGCTGATATCGATGACTTGGATGTTGCCGCTGTCGAAGTTGGCGCTGATGTCGAACGAAGATTTGGCCACGGTCATAATCGGTTCCTGAATATGATTTTTATGGCGGCTACTTTACACGCAAGACTGGGGTGAAACCGAGGGAAATTGCGGGGTGTGGCGGGGGGGGGCGTCCTCCATGACGCGGATGCAGCTTAGTAGCTGTGCGATTGATTCTCAAGTGCTAATTGGCATTACTTTTCCCCAATGCGGCCGGGGTTCGCTTGCCAAGCGATATTCTTTTGATATTATCCGCGCCATCGAATTTGCAGCACCTAAAGACTTCATTAGCCTGAAGCCACAAGCCAGAAAACTGGCAAAAAAAGACCCGGCAAAAAGCCGGGTCAAAAACCGTGATTAGCCTGATGAGGAGATAGTCCAGAAGACCGACCTAAGGTCTCTGGTCCATCGACTGATCTTGCGACCAGTTGCTTGCAATAGTAATCATTATCATTTGCAAGTCAAACGTTTTTATCTGCGCGATTGGAAAATTCTTTCCTGTCCGTCTTCAGCGAACCCCGCCATCGAGCGAGTGATCGACCATCGCTCGTGCCATGTCGACCATGTGCACGACCGAAAACGCCAAATCCCGACTGACGCCCTGCAAGCCGTCTGCTGCCTTGAACGCCGTGGCTGCTGCACATCGCAGCAAATCCGAGGCGTGGACCAGGGATTCTTCGCCACTCAGGTTATTGTTCACGCCGAAAAAGCGTTCCTCCACTTCCGGTTCTGACACAGCCGGTTTCAAGTAATAGTCCAATGCGCGTTGCGCAGCGGCGCACCCTTGCGGAGACGTGAAGGTGGTGTCCATTTGCAGGTCGGGCAGGTCTTTGCTGGTGATATTCATGGGGAAAGGTCACTCCTTGGTCGATTCAAATCCGTGAACCTAGAATAGTACTTAGAGTATTTGTGACCAGAATTTAAATACTACAATATGTGTTTTGATGGCTCGGGACGGGCACGTATGGTGCCGCACATGGATAAATGGATTGAGTTGGTCAAGGCCAAAATGAGTGAACTCAACGTCACTCAAGTCGAGCTCGGCGAGCGCGTCGGCATGTCTCAGGGCGGTATCGGCCATTGGCTGAACAAGCGCCGTGAGCCCGGCATCACGCAAATGAACCGCGTGCTGAAAGCGCTGGGCATGGAGTTTCTCGAAGTCGCGGTGGTGATCCGCGAACCGCAAGTCGACAAGGACGACGAAATGCCACTGGCGCAGAAGTACAACCCTTACTTCCGCTATCCGGTCAGCGACTGGAATGTGCCGATCGAGGCCCGCGAGAGCCAACCTGTGTATTCGAGTGGTAAGGACAAGCGACGCTTCGAGCTGACGGATTACCACGCCCGAGGCCCGGCGTTCTGGCTCACAGTGGCGGGCAATTCGATGACCGCGCCCACGGGGCAAAGCATCGGCGAAGGGATGCTGATCCTTGTGGATCCTGCGGTGGAGGCGGAGCCCGGCAAACTGGTGATCGCCCAGTGGCAGGACAGTGACGAGGCGATTTTTCGTAAATTGATCGAAGAGGGCGGCCAGCGTTACCTGATGCCGCTCAATCCGACCTGGCCGAAGGCCTTGTTTACCGACGAGTGCCGAATTATCGGTGTCGTGGTTCAGGCAACGGCCAAATATTAGTCAGATCGATCCTCGCCAGGCGTAGGATCGATCCACCTTTCACGCTTCTTCCAGTTCGACCAGCGCGCTGCCTTCGCTGACCATTTCGCCTTCCTGGCAATACAGCGCCTTGATCACGCCGGCGTGGGGCGCGCGGATGCTGTGCTCCATCTTCATCGCTTCCAGCACCACCAGTTGCGCACCGGCTTCAACCGCTTGTCCGGCCTCCACCAGCACTCGCACGATGCTGCCGTTCATCGGTGCAGTCAGACCGCCCTGATGGCTGTGACTGGCTTCAACAGCGCTGATCGGGTCGTACATTTCAACGCGCCGCAACTCGCTGTCCCATTGCAGAAACAGAACCTCTCCACGACGAATCGCCCGCAGCTGTCGACGCAGTCCATCGTGCTCGACCACCAGTAGCTCGCCGATCAGTTTTGCATTGCCGCCAGCTCCGAGCGTCAACGCCCGATCCTGCTCCTCGCAGCTCAAATGCAGAGTGATTTCGCGAGGCAAACCGGCGCGCAAACCGCTCTGAAGCGCCCAGGGCGAAGCGGGATCATCTGCCCGAGTCATCCCCGGCAAACTCTGCGCAAAAGCCTGCGCCGCCGCATCCCAGAACTCATCACTCAGTGCAGCAGGCGCTGGCAGCAACTGTTCCTGATAGCGCGGAATGAACCCGGTATCCAGCTCCGCCGCCGCGAACGCCGGATGACCTATGATCCGCCGCAGGAAGTTGATATTGGTCTTCAACCCGCCAATCGCAAACTCATCGAGCATGCTCAGCAGTCGCAAACGCGCCTGCTCACGATCCTCGCCCCAGGCAATCAACTTGCCGAGCATCGGGTCATAGAACGGCGAAATCTCGTCGCCTTCCTCAACGCCGCTGTCCACACGGCGCCCTGGCCCGGCGGCGGATTCGCGATACAGATCCAGGCGACCGGTCGCCGGAAGAAAATCATTCGATGGATCTTCCGCATATAGCCGCACTTCAATCGCATGCCCGTTCAGCGGCACTTGATCCTGAGTGATCGGCAACGCTTCGCCACGGGCGACGCGAATCTGCCAGGCCACCAGATCGAGCCCGGTGATGGCCTCGGTGACTGGGTGTTCAACCTGCAACCGCGTGTTCATTTCCATGAAGAAGAACTCGCCGCGAGCGTCCAGCAGAAACTCCACCGTGCCGGCGCCGACGTAACCGATGGCCTGCGCTGAACGCACAGCGGCTTCGCCCATCGCCCGACGCAGTTCTGGACTCAGGCCCGGTGCCGGCGCTTCTTCAACGACCTTCTGATGCCGACGCTGAATCGAGCAGTCGCGCTCGTTCAGGTAGAGGCAATTGCCATGCTGATCGGCAAACACCTGGATTTCCACGTGGCGCGGCTTGAGCAGGTATTTTTCCACCAGCATCCGCGAATCGCCGAACGACGACTGCGCTTCACGCTGAGCCGAGGCCAGCGCTTCAGCCAGTTGGCTGACGTCTTCAACCACCTTCATGCCCTTGCCGCCACCGCCAGCCGTGGCCTTGAGCAGCACCGGGTAGCCGATGCGTTCGCAAGCATCGCGGAAAGTGTCCAGATCCTGGGCTTCGCCGTGATAACCCGGCACCAGCGGCACGCCGGCGGTTTCCATCAACGCTTTTGCGGCGGACTTGCTGCCCATCGCGTCGATGGCCGAGGCGGGCGGGCCGAGGAAGATCAGGCCGGCCGCTTCGATGGCGCGGGCAAACCCGGCGTTTTCTGAAAGAAAGCCGTAACCCGGATGAATCGCCTGAGCGCCGCTGGCCTTGGCCGCCGCGATCAGTTTGTCGATTTGCAGGTAACTGTCGGCCGCTTTGCTGCCGCCCAGGTCGACGCGAATATCCGCTTCACGGCTGTGCCGGGCTTCCCGGTCGGTGGCGCTGTGCACGGCAACGGTGGTCAGGCCCAGCGACTTGGCGGTGCGCATGACCCGACAAGCGATTTCGCCACGGTTGGCCACCAGCAGGGTGGTGAGAACAGGTGCGCTCATCAACGCGGCTCCTTGGTGGTGGTTGCGGCTTGCCAGCTCGGCGGACGCTTCTGCAAAAAGGCCCGCAGACCTTCCTGGCCTTCCGGGCTGACGCGGATGCGGGCGATGGCATTTTCGGTGTAGCGACGCAGGGCCGGGGTCAACGCGCCGTTGCCGACCTCACGCAGCAGATCCTTGCTGGCGCGCATGGCGGCGGGGCTGTTGAGCAGCAGGTTGTCGATCCATTGCTCGACTTTCTGTTCAAGCTCGGTCGCCGGATAGCTTTCCGACAACAAACCGATTTCCCGCGCCCGCTGACCGCCGAAACGCTCGGCTGTCAGCGCATAACGCCGCGCCGCGCGCTCGCCGATGGCTTGCACCACGAACGGGCTGATCACCGCCGGCGCCAGGCCAATGCGTACTTCCGACAGACAGAATTGCGCGTCATCGGCGCCAATCGCCATATCGCAGCAACTGATCAGACCCAGCGCGCCGCCGAACGCCGCGCCTTGCACCACGGCCATGGTCGGGATTTTCAGTTTGGCGAGGTTGTACATCAGCTCCGCCAGTTCCCGGGCGTCGTCAAGGTTGGTGTGGTAATCGAGTTCGGCCGATTGCTGCATCCAGGCCAGATCGGCGCCGGCGCTGAAGTGTTTGCCGCGTCCGCGCACCAGCAGGAAACGCAGGCTGGCGTCGCTGGCAACCTTGTCCAAAGCCAAAATCAACTCGCGGATCATTTCGGCGTTGAACGCGTTGTTCTTTTCTTCGCGGCTCAGCCACAAGGTCGCGAAACCCCGTGGATCGCTGTGCAATTCGAGGGTGTTGAAGTCGCTCATGAGGTTCTCCCGATCACATCCGGAACACGCCGAAGCGGCTCGGTTCGATTGGCGCGTTCAACGACGCGGACAAGGCCAGGGCCAGCACATCGCGGGTCTGCGCCGGATCGATGACGCCGTCGTCCCACAGCCGAGCGCTGGAATAGTAGGGGTGACCCTGCTCTTCGTATTGGTCGAGAATCGGCTGCTTGATCTCGCTTTCCTGCTCGGCACTGAACGCCTGGCCACTGCGTTCGGCCTGCTCGCGCTTGACCTGTACCAACACGCCGGCCGCCTGTTCGGCGCCCATCACGCCGATCCGCGCATTCGGCCACATCCACAGGAAACGAGGATCGTAGGCCCGCCCGCACATGCCGTAGTTACCGGCGCCGAAGCTGCCGCCGATGATCACGGTGAATTTCGGCACCTTGGCGCACGCCACGGCGGTTACCAGTTTCGCGCCGTGCTTGGCGATGCCGCCGGCCTCGTATTTCTGGCCGACCATGAAGCCGGTGATGTTCTGCAGGAACAACAACGGAATGCCGCGCTGGCAGGCCAGTTCAATGAAGTGCGCGCCTTTTTGCGCGGCTTCCGCGAACAGGATGCCGTTGTTGGCGAGGATCGCGATCGGGTAGCCGTGCAGGTGGGCGAAGCCGCACACCAGCGTCGTACCGAACAGCGCCTTGAATTCATCGAACACTGAACCGTCGACCAGTCGTGCAATCACTTCGCGCACATCGAATGGCTGCTTGGCGTCCGCCGAAACCACTCCGTACAACTCATCGCTGGCGTACAGCGGCGCAATCGGCGTGCGCTGCTGCACTTCGCCGAGCTTGCGCCAGTTGAGGTTGGCGACGCTGCGGCGGGCGAGGGCGAGGGCGTGCTCATCGCTTTCGGCGTAATGGTCGGCCACGCCGGAAATCTTGCAATGCACATCGGCCCCGCCGAGGTCTTCGGCGCTGACCACTTCACCGGTCGCAGCCTTTACCAGTGGCGGACCGGCGAGGAAAATCGTCGCCTGATTGCGCACCATGATCGCTTCGTCAGCCATCGCCGGTACATAAGCGCCGCCGGCGGTGCAGGAACCCATGACCACGGCAATCTGCGGAATGCCCATGGCGCTCATGTTGGCCTGGTTGAAGAAGATCCGCCCGAAGTGTTCGCGATCCGGGAACACCTCGTCCTGACGCGGCAGGTTGGCGCCGCCCGAGTCCACCAGATAGATGCACGGCAGGCGGTTCTGTTGGGCGATGGTCTGGGCGCGCAGGTGTTTCTTCACGGTCAGCGGGTAGTACGAACCACCTTTCACCGTCGCGTCGTTGGCGACGATCATGCACTCGACGCCTTCCACGCGGCCGATCCCGGCAATCACGCCAGCGGCCGGCACGTCTTCGCCATACACAGCGTGGGCGGCCAATTGACTGATTTCCAGAAACGGCGAGCCCGGATCGAGGAGGCGGTTGATCCGCTCACGCGGCAGCAGCTTGCCCCGCGAGGTGTGACGTTCCTGAGCTTTCGCGCCGCCACCCTGAGCCACTTGGGCAAGCAGGGTATGGAGGGCGTCGACCTGTTCGAGCATCGCCGCGCTGTTGGCGGCGAACTCCGCTGAACGAGGGTTGAGCTGGGTATGCAGGATAGCCATGGACAGCTCCGTTTAGCGGGTTTCGTTGAACAGTTCGCGACCGATCAGCATGCGACGGATCTCACTGGTGCCGGCACCGATTTCGTACAGCTTGGCGTCACGCAGCAGACGGCCGGCGGGGAATTCGTTGATGTAGCCGTTACCGCCGAGAATCTGGATCGCGTCCAGAGCCATTTGTGTGGCGCGCTCGGCGGTGTAGAGGATCACGCCAGCGGCGTCCTTGCGCGTGGTTTCGTTGCGTTCGCAGGCCTGGGCCACAGCATAGAGGTAGGCGCGGCTGGCGTTGAGCTGGGTGTACATGTCGGCGACTTTGCCCTGGATCAGCTGGAATTCGCCGATGCTCTGGCCGAACTGTTTGCGGTCATGGATGTACGGCACGATCAGGTCCATGCACGACTGCATGATCCCGGTCGGGCCACCGGACAGCACGACGCGCTCGTAATCGAGGCCGCTCATCAGCACTTTCACGCCGCCGTTGAGCACGCCGAGGATGTTTTCTTCTGGTACTTCAACGTCATCGAAGAACAGCTCGCAAGTATTGGAGCCGCGCATGCCGAGCTTGTCGAACTTGTTGCTGCGGCTGAAGCCTTTCCAGTCGCGCTCGACGATGAATGCGGTGATGCCGTGCGGGCCTTTTTCCAGATCGGTCTTGGCGTAGATCACGTAGGTGTTGGCGTCGGGGCCGTTGGTGATCCAGGTCTTGCTGCCGTTGAGCACGAAACGGTCGCCGCGTTTATCGGCACGCAGTTTCATCGAGACCACATCGGAACCGGCGTTCGGCTCGCTCATGGCGAGTGCGCCGACGTGTTCGCCGCTGATCAGTTTCGGCAGGTATTTGGATTTCTGTTCGTGGTTGCCGTTGCGGTTGATCTGGTTCACGCAGAGGTTGGAGTGGGCGCCGTAGGACAACGCCACGGAAGCCGAACCGCGGCTGATTTCTTCCATCGCCACAACGTGTGCGAGGTAACCCAGCCCAGCGCCGCCGTACTGTTCCGGCACGGTGATGCCGAGCAGGCCCATGTCACCGAACTTGCGCCACAGATCGGCGGGGAACAGGTTGTCGCTGTCGATCTGCGCGGCACGCGGGGCGATCTCCTTGGCGACGAAGGACTGGACCTGATCGCGCAGCATGTCGATGGTTTCACCGAGGGCAAAGTTCAGGGATGGGTAGCTCATGGGTCACCTTTTGGCTTTTTTGTAGGGTGGGGAGAAGGGCGTTTCAGTTCTCACCTTTACGTTAACGTAAGCCTGTGACGAATGGCTGTCAATCACCCTTTACGTTAACGTCAACTTGAGCGAGAGTAGGGCCAGTTCTGAACGGTCGGAGCTGACATGGCTCCGGTCCAACACCCACTAATAAAGACAATAGGGGTCGTCATGGATCAACCCAGTGCAAACCCGCAACGCAGCTATACCCGTGGTTCCCAGGACAAAGCCTTGCTGGCGATGACCATCGGGCAGAAGTTCGACGAGACCGTCGCGCAGTACCCGGACGGCGAGGCGCTGGTGGTGCGCCATCAGCAGCTGCGTTACACCTGGCGGCAACTGGCCGACGCGGTGGACGTGCATGCCAGAGCCCTGCTGGCGTTGGGTTTGCAGGCCGGCGACCGGCTCGGCATCTGGGCACCGAACTGCGCGCAGTGGTGCATCACTCAATTCGCCACCGCGAAGCTCGGCGTGATTCTGGTCAACATCAATCCGGCTTATCGCAGCTCCGAACTCGAATACGTGCTCAAGCAATCCGGCTGCCAATGGCTGGTCTGTGCCGGTGCTTTCAAATCTTCGAACTACCACGGCATGCTTCAGGGCCTGCTGCCGGAACTGACCGAGCAATCCATCGGCCAACTCCACAGTGAGCGCTTGCCGGAGCTGCGCGGACTGATCAGTCTCGATCCTCAGCCGCCTTCGGGTTTTCTTCCGTGGTCGCAACTGGCCGATCTGGCCGCCAGTGTTTCCCCGGAACAATTGCGTGAACGCAGCGACAGCCTGCACTTCGATCAACCGGTCAACATCCAGTACACCTCCGGCACTACCGGTTTCCCCAAAGGCGCGACCCTCAGTCACTACAACATCCTCAACAACGGCTACATGGTCGGCGAAAGCCTCGGCCTGACTGCCGCCGATCGCTTGGTGATCCCGGTGCCGCTGTATCACTGCTTCGGCATGGTCATGGGCAATCTTGGCTGCGTCACCCACGGCAGTACGATGATTTATCCCAACGACGCCTTCGATCCTTTGCTGACCCTGAGCACCGTCGCCGAAGAAAAGTCCACCGCGCTGTACGGCGTACCCACCATGTTCATCGCCATGCTCGATCAGCCGCAGCGCGCCGAGTTCGACCTGTCGACCCTGCGCACCGGAATCATGGCCGGCGCCACCTGCCCGATCGAGGTGATGCGCCGGGTCATCAGCGAAATGCACATGAGTGAAGTGCAGATCGCCTACGGCATGACCGAAACCAGCCCCGTGTCCCTGCAAACCGGTCCGTCGGACGAACTGGAACTGCGCGTCACCACCGTCGGCCGCACCCAGCCGCAACTCGAAAGCAAAATCATCGACGAGGCTGGCAACCCGGTGCCACGCGGCACCATCGGCGAACTGTGCACCCGTGGCTACAGCGTGATGCTCGGCTACTGGAACAACCCGCAGGCCACCGCCGAAGCCATCGACGCGGCGGGCTGGATGCACACCGGCGACCTGGCGAGCATGAACGACGAGGGTTACGTGTGCATCGCCGGCCGTAACAAGGACATGATCATCCGTGGCGGCGAAAACATTTACCCGCGTGAACTGGAAGAGTTTTTCTTCACTCACCCGGCGGTGGCAGACGTGCAGGTGATCGGCATTCCCTGCTCGCGTTACGGCGAGGAAATCGTCGCCTGGATCAAATTCCATCCCGGCCACAGCGCCACCGAACAAGAGCTGCAAGCGTGGTGCAAGGAGCGCATCGCCCACTTCAAGACGCCGCGTTACTTCAAGTTTGTAGACGAGTTTCCGATGACGGTGACGGGCAAGATCCAGAAATTCCGCATGCGTGAGATCAGTATCGAGGAGTTGCGAGAAAAGCAGGCCTGACAAAGATCGAATGTGGGAGCGAGCAAGCCCGCTCCCACAAGGGGGCGGCGCTGAAAACAGGAATCGTAGAAAGCACAAAGGGGAGCCGAAGCTCCCCTTTAATTTTGTCGTCGCGTGCTCTTTTTTATTATTGAGGGGCGGTCTGTTGTTGTTTTTGGCAACCGTGGCCCTTTACCGCTGTTTTTGGCGACCCCCATCCGGGGTCAAGAGCAAACGTATTTTTTTGAGCGCTGATCTGCTTTCTCGCCAGGCGATCCAACCGATTCGGGAGCTACCTGAAGGTAGTTTTATTGTTCTCTGCCCGGTTGCGGGTCATTCCGAGGAATACCCTGAAAAGCACACCTTCTCCAAAAAAATCTGTTAGCTGCGTCTCTGCCGTGTTGTTTTTGTTATGTCAGAGTCGGTACGTCTTATTTTTATTGGTTTGCTGCTTTTTATTCTTGTTATGCCATAGAGATAGCAGAAGCCGTGCCAGTTTTTAAAAAACCTTTTAAATCAATGATTTGAGATTTTTGAAGGATTTTTCCTTCAGGCAAAACCAGACAATTTGTTTCCGTGTTACTCGCTTGTGCCCACGTTTCGCGCTCGGCGGTAACACCATCCCCTCACTGTGCGCTACGGGCCTTGGCCACGCGCGAACCGGTCGGGCGACCCAGCACTGCACTGATCTGTTGGCCAGCGGCAATCAAGGCGTCGAGGTCGATACCGGTCTTGATGCCCAGGCCGTTGAGCAGGTACACCACGTCTTCGGTGGCGACGTTACCGCTGGCGCCCTTGGCGTACGGGCAGCCGCCCAGGCCGGCGATCGAGCTGTCGAACACCGCGATGCCTTCCAGCAGGCTGGCGTAGATGTTGGCCATGGCCTGGCCGTAGGTGTCGTGGAAGTGGCCGGCGAGTTTTTCTCTCGGCACCTGTTTCGATACCACTTCAAACAGCCGGCGGGTGGCGCCAGCGGTGCCAGTGCCGATGGTGTCGCCCAGCGACACTTCGTAGCAGCCCATCGCGTACAGCTCGCGGGCGACCATGGCCACCTGTTCTGGCGCGACCTCGCCTTCATAAGGGCAGCCCAGCACGCAGGACACGTAACCGCGCACGGTAACGCCGTGTTGTTTCGCCGATTCCATGATCGGCGCGAACCGCGCCAGGCTTTCGCTGATCGAGCAATTGATGTTGCGCTGCGAAAAGGCTTCGGACGCAGCCGCAAACACCGCGACCTCCTTGACCCCGGCCGCCAGCGCATCTTCAAAGCCGCGCAGGTTCGGCGCAAGCGCGCCATAGGTCACGCCGGGTTTGCGCTGGATCTGCGCAAACACGTCGGCGGAACCGGCCATCTGCGGCACCCACTTGGGCGAGACGAAACTGCCGACTTCTATATAGCCGAGGCCGGCGGCGCTCAGCGCGTCGACCAGTTGCACCTTGTCGGCGACGCTGATGGGCTGGGCTTCGTTCTGCAGGCCGTCACGGGGGCCGACTTCGATCAGGCGTACTTGGGAGGGGAGGGACATGGCGTTGACCTGTTGTAATTGTCGGGAGGCTACTGCGCGACTTGCTGACTCTTGAGCGTCTGCTCCAGCGCCTGCACGCAGCGTTCTTCGGCGGTGTCGAGTTCCAGCTTCATCTGTTCGATGTCCAGCAGTTGCTGTTCAAGCTGTTCCCGGCGCTCGCTGATTTTCGCCAGCATGCTGTTGAGTTGTTTGGTGTTACCGCTGGAGGGGTCGTAGAGCTCGATCAGCTCGCGGCACTCGGCCAGGGAAAAACCGATGCGCTTGCCCCGCAGGATCAGCTTCAGGCTGACCTTGTCGCGCGGCGAATAGATGCGTTCCTGGCCTCGGCGCTCGGGGCTGAGCAGGCCTTGTTCTTCATAGAAGCGGATCGCCCGGGTGGTGATGTCCAGCTCGCGGGCGAGGTCGGAAATGCTGTAGGTCTGGCTGCTCATGAAAGCGCTCGAAATAAGGTCTTGGCGCTAAGCTAATGGCAGGTTGACGTTTACGTCAAGTGGCGGGCGCCTGCAGCTTGTCGAGCTTCTTCTCGTGCGCCGTCACTTGCTGGCACAGCTCGATCATCTGCTCGCGCATCCAGCGGTTGGCCGGGTCCTGGTCGGTGCTTTCGTGCCAGTACAAATGGGTTTCCACGGGCGGCACATCGTTGACCGGCAGATTGAACGCATGCAGGTCATGGCGGCGGGCGAAACGCTCCGGCACGGTCATCACCATGTCGGTCTGCTGTAACACCTGGGACGCCATCAGATAGTGCTGCGAGCGCAGGGCGATCTTGCGCTGGATGCCCATCTTGCCCAACGCCAGATCGACATGACCCAAGCCACTGCGGCGGCTGGAAATATGAATGTGGGTCAGCGACAGGTAATCGTCGAGGGTGAATTTTTCCTTGGTCGCCAGCGGATGACCCTTGCGCATCGCGCAGACATAACGGTCTTCCATCAGCTTGACGTGGCGCACCTGCGGGTCGGTGTTGAGCGGCGCATCCACGGCAAAGTCGAGGCGCCCGGCGGCCAGTTCCTTGGTGGTTTCCCGGCGCTTGGACAGGAAGCTTTCGATGATCACCGTTGGTGCCAGACGACGCAGACGCTGGAACAGCGGCGGCAGAATCACCGCTTCGGTCAGGTCGGTCATGCTGATGCGGTAGGTCTTGACCGCTTGCGAAGGGTTGAAAATCCGGCTTTCCTGAACCGACACCCGCAGTAGCGACAGTGCGTTGCGCACCGGGCCGATGATGTTCTGCGCCATGGGCGTCGGCACCATGCCCTGGGCCGTGCGTACGAAGAGCGGGTCGTTGAAGGTCTCGCGCAACCGCGCCAATGCGTTGGACACCGCCGGCTGGGTGATGCCGACAATCTGCCCGGCGCGGGTCAGGTTGGCTTCGGTGTAGATCGCGTCGAAGACGATGAAAAGGTTGAGGTCGACCTTGCTCAGATTCATTACGCGGCTCTCTTTTTATAGGTGGATGGCGCGGGTCAGGGCGGCCAGGAAAATCAACCAATCATATATCGGTGATGAATGTTTATACACGCCGAGAATAGGCTAGGTAAATTATCAACGCTGTTCTAGCATCGATTGCATGACTTAAACAACCTGCCGAAAAAAGGTAATTGCTCATGGATTTCGCATATTCGCCCAAGGTGCAAGAACTGCGTGAGCGCGTGACCGCGTTCATGGACACTTACGTTTACCCGGCCGAAGCCGTGTTCGAACGGCAGGTTGCCGAGGGAGACCGCTGGCAGCCGACCGCAATCATGGAAGAGCTCAAGGCCAAGGCCAAGGCCGAAGGGCTGTGGAATTTGTTTCTGCCTGAGTCGGAACTGGGCGCCGGCCTGACCAACCTCGAATATGCGCCACTGGCGGAAATCATGGGCCGTTCGCTGCTCGGCCCGGAGCCGTTCAACTGCTCGGCACCGGACACCGGCAACATGGAAGTGCTGGTGCGTTACGCCAACGAAGAACAGAAACAGCGCTGGCTCGAACCGCTGCTGCGCGGCGAAATCCGTTCGGCGTTCGCCATGACCGAGCCGGACGTCGCGTCCTCCGACGCCACCAACATGGCTGCCCGTGCCGTGCGCGATGGCGATGAATGGGTGATCAACGGCAAGAAATGGTGGACCTCCGGCGCCTGTGATCCGCGCTGCAAGATCCTGATCTTCATGGGCCTGAGCAACCCCGATGCCCCGCGCCACGCCCAGCACTCGATGATTCTGGTACCGGTCGACACCCCCGGCGTGAAGATCGTCCGTCCGCTGCCGGTGTTCGGTTACGACGACGCGCCTCACGGCCACGCCGAAGTGCTGTTCGACAACGTGCGGGTGCCGTACGAAAACGTCCTGCTCGGTGAAGGACGCGGCTTCGAAATCGCTCAAGGTCGCCTTGGCCCAGGCCGGATTCACCACTGCATGCGTTCGATCGGCATGGCCGAGCGCGCATTGGAATTGATGTGCAAACGTTCGGTGAGTCGCACTGCGTTCGGCAAACCGCTGGCGCGTCTGGGCGGTAACGTTGACAAGATCGCCGACTCGCGGATGGAAATCGATATGGCACGTCTGCTGACCCTGAAGGCGGCGTACATGATGGACACCGTGGGTAACAAGGTCGCCAAGAGCGAAATTGCGCAGATCAAGGTCGTCGCACCGAATGTCGCGTTGCGGGTGATCGACCGGGCGATCCAGATTCATGGCGGGGCAGGGGTATCGAACGATTTCCCGCTGGCCTACATGTACGCCATGCAACGTACCCTGCGCCTGGCCGACGGCCCGGACGAAGTGCACCGCGCGGCGATCGGCAAGTTCGAGATCGGCAAGTACGTGCCGAAGGAAATGCTGCGTAGCGAGCGCTGATCCAGCACCTGTTCGGTCCCACTACAAACATGGGATCGAACAGCGTCAGCTCAGTAAACCCAAACCTCAACCCGCCGATTCTTGATCCGGCCTTCATCCCCGCTGTTGGTCGCCACCGGCATCAGCGCGCCAAACCCGCGCACTTCGCGCAACACCACGCCGTTCTTCACCAGCTCCCGCCGTACCGCCATCGCCCGCAGCTTCGACAGCAAATCCGCCCGGGCCGGGTCATCCTTGGCATCGCCAAAACCCACCAGTGTGACCGCGCGATCGGTCTTGTCATGGTGCTTTATATAGTCGAACACCCGAACCAGATCCTGCCGGGCCTTGTTGTCGAGGCTGGCGCTGCCTTCTTCAAAGCGGAAGTTCACGGTCAGACGCTGGGCATGCCGGCTGAGGGATTGATAACCCTCGGGCATCAGCGCATTCGGCGTGACCGAGATGGCATGCACGGTCTGGGCAATAAAACCGTTGGCCGCGACAATCGCCTGCCCTTGGCGGCTTTGCGCAAAATCCACCAAGGCTGCGGCCCATGGATTCTGATTATCGGGTGGCAAATAGAAGAACAGCCGGCGGGACAGCGGATAGTCTTCGGTGGCGATCAGGCTGGCCAGTGGCAGCATGGCTTGGGACTGCCCGTCGACGATTGCCACGGCTTTTGCCTGGCGCACATAAGGCAGACCGATGAAACCGATGCCCTGCGGATCGGCACTGACCGCGTCGGACAATTGCTCGCTGGACTCGAAACGTTTCGCCGAACTGTTCAGGGTTTTCCCACGACGGCTGAGGACCAGTTCCTTAAACGTGTCGTAGGTGCCGGACTGATCATCCCTCGCATACAGATGAATCGTCCCACCCTTGCCGCCGAGTTCTTCCCACGCCTTCGCCTCGCCGCTGAAGATCCGCGCCAGTTGCTCGATGTTCAGCTGATTCAGCGGATTGTCGGGGTGAAGGATGATCGCCAGGCCATCGATGGCGATGACTTGCTCGGCGCCTGGACTTTTCAGATCGCCAAGCGAAACAAGGCTGGCGAGCTCGCTGTCCTTGATCGGGCGCGAAGAGGCAGCGAGATCGGCGCTGTTGCTTTTGAGTGCCGAGAAACCGGTGCTGGAACCGTGGGCGGCGATTTCTACCACCACACGTTTACCATGAGCCGTGAGGCCGACGACCCGTTGCTCGTTGGCGGTGTCCGGGGTTTCGCTGTGGACGTTCACCAGCCCCTGTTCTTCCAGCAGGCCTTCCACCAGTGCCGGGCCGAGGGCTGCGCCAATGGTGTTGGAACCCTGGATGCGCAGGGCCGGACCGTTCTCGGGAATGGGCAATGCCGTGGCCGAAACCGGCAGCCAGGCACTCAAGAGAAAGACGAACAGAACGCGCAGGGTCATGCCGACACCGAATGCAGCCAAGGGGATTGCCGGGGAGATTAAGTCAGGGACGTTTCTGAAAGATGACAGCGCTCAAGCTGTGGGAGCGAACTCCCACAGTGATTCGCGGTGATTGCGCTATCAGCTCAATTCAAGCCAGATCGGCGCGTGGTCCGAAGGCTTTTCCATCCCGCGCAGTTCATAGTCGACACCGGCGGCTTTCACCCGTGGCAGCAAACCGTGGGAAGCCAGGATCACGTCGATCCGCAGACCGCGTTTCGGCTCGTCTTCAAAACCACGGCTGCGGTAGTCGAACCAGCTGAAGATATCGGCCACGTCCGGGTTCAGGTGGCGGAAACTGTCGGTCAGGCCCCAGTTTTTCAGGCGGGCCATCCACTCGCGCTCTTCCGGCAGGAAGCTGCATTTGCCGGTTTTCAGCCAGCGCTTCATGTTGTCCGGGCCGATGCCGATGTCGCAGTCTTCCGGCGAAATGTTCACATCGCCCATCACCACCAGCGGCTGTTCATTGTTGAACTGGCTCTCCAGCAGTGCTTGCAGATCGCTGTAGAAACGCTGCTTGGCCGGGAATTTGGTTGGGTGGTCACGGCTTTCACCCTGTGGGAAATAGCCGTTCATGATCGTCACCGGAACGCCGTTGGCGTCGGCGAAAGTGCCCCAGATAAAGCGCCGCTGCGCGTCTTCTTCATCGGTGGCAAAGCCTTTGTGCACGGCAATCGGCTCCTGGCGCGAGAGCAGGGCGACGCCGTAATGGCCTTTCTGGCCGTGGAAATACACGTGATAACCCAGGGCCCGCACTTCTTCCAGAGGGAACTGATCGTCGTGGACCTTGGTTTCCTGCAGGCCGATGACGTCCGGCTGATGCTTTTCGATCAGCGCCGCCAGCTGATGCGGGCGGGCCCGCAGTCCGTTGATGTTGAAGGAAACGATCTTCATGGTCGGCAGTCCTGGCAAAAGGGCGATGCTAGCTGACATGTAGGATCTGGGCCAGCGTGGCGGTAGTCCATATGCGCTGCTAATGTCTTTCGGGTGTGGGAACGATCACTTCAGCCCAAGGCTCGTATAACAAGAACGGGGCCTGTTGAGTCCCGTCCAGGGAGAATCACCGTCATGCCTGAAACCTCGACCGCCATCGCCGACATCCACATGCTCGACCGCGGCTATTCCCGTGAAGCACGATCCTTGCTGTATCAGGCTTACCGTCACGAGCCGACCTTCGCTTATCTGTTCGAGGCCGAGCGTCCGGGTTATGAACAACGCGTGCGCGCGACGGTGCGAGAACTGGTCAAACAGCATTTCCTGCAGGATCTGCCGGCCATCGGCCTGTTGGTCAATGATCGTCTGATCGGCATCGCCCTGATCGCGCCGCCGCAACGGCGTCTGGGTGTTACCGAGAGTTGGGCCTGGCGTTTGCGCATGGTGTTGAGCACCGGTTTCCGCTGCACCCGGCGCTATCTGGAGTATCACGCCGCCGTTGAAGCCTGCGTGCCCACCGATTCGGTTCACATGCTGCCGTTGTTGGGTGTGCATCCACAATTTCAGGGCAAGCACTTCGGCGAGCAGCTACTGCAAGCGGTGCACAACTGGTGCGCGGTCGATGAAAGCTCCCAAGGGGTAATCCTCGACACCGGCAACCCGCGCTACCTGGAGTTTTACAAGCGTCAGGGCTATGAGGAAATCGGCGAAGTCGCCGTCGGACCGGTGCGCGAGCATGTATTTTTCCACGCCAACCCGCAGGTGTTACAAACTGCAACGGGATAACCATCGAACTTTTTGGGAAATTTCCTGTTCTATCACGCTCCCAAGCCCGTGATAGCATCCGCGCCTATGAAGTTTCCAGGAAGATTTACCAGTGGCGTGCTCATGCTGTTAACCAGCTGCGCGGCGCTGGCGCAAAGTGAATTGGATGTGCGGGTCAAACCGTCCAACGATGAACTCAAGGCCAATATAGAAGGCTATATCGGCAGCCTCGGCGATCGTGACGAAGAAGCCTTGCAGCGCTTCAGTCGCGGCGCCGAAGAGCAGGCGCGCAAGGCCGCCCAGGCCTTGGGCTACTACCAGCCGCAGATCGACAGCGAAGTGAAGGGCGGTGAAAAACCGCGTCTGGTGCTGAAGATCGATCCCGGCGAGCCGATTCGCCTGCGCAATGTCACCGTGCGGGTCGACGGACCCGCTGCCGCCCTCAAATCCTTTCGTGTACCGAAAAGCGACGTGCTCAAGCCCGGTGCAGTGCTCAACCATGGCCGCTACGAAGACGCCAAGCGCCTGATCCAGAATCAGGCCTCGCGCTTCGGTTTCTTCAGTGGTCATTTCACCAGCCAGAAACTGATGGTCGATCCCCGCGCCGGGGTCGCCGATGTCGAGCTGATCTATGAAAGCGGCCCGCGTTATGCGCTGGGCAAGGTCAGTTTCGAAGGCGACACGCCGTTCGATGAAGACCTGCTGCAACGCATGGTGCCATTCAAACCGGGCGAGCCTTACGACTCCGAGCTGATCGCCGAACTCAACCGCGACCTGCAATCGAGTGGTTACTTTGAAGGCGTGCGGGTCGACGCTGCGCCGACTGCTGCCAAGGACGACGTGATCCCGGTCGCGGTCAAACTCGATACCCGCAAGCCACGCACCATGGGCCTCGGTCTCGGTTACTCCACCGACGTCGGCCCGCGGATCAAGGCCAACTGGACCCGCCACTGGGTCAACCCGCAAGGCGACAGTTATGGTTGGGAAGCCGAATTGTCGGCGCCACGACAGAACGTCGGCCTGTTCTACGACATTCCGCTGGACCCGCCGCTGACCGACAAGCTGCGCTGGGCCGGCGGTTATCAGTACGAAGACATCGACGGCTCAGACACTTTGAGCAAGCTGCTGACCTTCGGCCCGGAATGGCACAGCAAGTTGCCCAGCGGCTGGCAGCGGGTGATCTCGCTGAAGTGGCAGCGCGAGGAATACCAGCTCGGTGACGACTCGGGTCTGAGTACCTTGCTGATGCCCGGCATCAGTTACTCCTACCTGAAAAGTGACAATCGTATCGACCCGCACAACGGCTATCGCCTGACCTTCGAAAGCAAGGTGGCGAAAGAAGGTCTCGGCTCGGACAACAACCTGCTGTACGGCACCGCGCTGATCAAAGGCCTGACCACGGTGTTCGACAACCACCGATTCCTCGGACGTGTCCAGGTCGGTGGCAGTGCCACCAACGGTTACAGCTCGGTGCCGCCATCGCTGCGGTTCTTCGCCGGTGGCGACCAGAGTGTGCGCGGTTACGACTATCAGAGTCTGTCCCCGGAAAACGCCAAAGGCGACCGTATCGGCGGGCGCTACATGGTGGCCGGCAGCGTCGAGTACCAATACTCGATCGCCGAAAAATGGCGGGTCGCGACCTTCGTCGATCAGGGCAACTCTTTCAACAAACTCGAACTGCCGAACCTCAAGACCGGGGTCGGTATCGGTGTGCGCTGGGTCTCGCCGGTGGGGCCGATCCGCCTCGACCTGGCCCATGCGCTGGACGACGATGGCGGCATCCGGCTGCACTTTTCCATGGGGCCTGAGCTGTGAAGCGTGGTTTGAAGATTTCCGCTCTGGCGCTGTTGTCGCTGGTGCTGTTGATTGTATTGAGCGTCACCGCCGTACTCGGTACACAAGCCGGCAGCCGTTGGGTGCTGGGGCTGGTGCCGGGCTTGAGCGTGGATAACTTTCAGGGGCGCCTCGGCGGACAATGGAGCGCCGATCATCTGGTGTGGCAACAGGACAGCAGTCGCGTCGAGCTCAACAAACCGATCTTCGAATGGTCGCCGCTGTGCCTGACACGTATGACGCTATGCGTCGAGCAGCTCAAGGCCGATCAGGTCATCCTGCAATTCCCGCCTGGCGAAGAAACCACCGACAGCGGTCCGATTAAACTCCCGGATCTGCAATTGCCGGTAGCCATCGAACTGGGCGACTTTCAGGTCGGCAGCCTGTTGTTCAACGGCAGCGAGCAGCTCAAGGGCCTGCAACTGGCGGCGCACTGGACTGCCAAGGGCATGCAGATCGATAGCGTGAAACTGCAACGCGACGACCTGAGCCTGAACCTCTCCGGCCTGTTGCAACCGACCGGTAACTGGCCGTTGAACATCGCCGGTGATCTGACCCTGCCGTCACCGGGCACCGGCCCATGGACGCTTGCACTCAAAGTCGACGGCGATCTGCTCAAGACTCTCAATCTGCACGCCGACAGCCGTGGCTACCTCGACGGCCAGTTGAGCGGCGAGCTGAAACCGCTGGCGGAAAACCTGCCGGCCAAGGTGCGCATCACCTCCGAGGCGTTCAAGCCGAGCGCCGATCTGCCGGACACCCTGCAATTGAATCAACTGGTATTGACCGGCGAAGGCGACCTGAAAAACGGTTACCAATTGCTCGGCAATGCGACGTTGCCTGCGGATAAAGGTCCGGTAGCGCTGTTGCTCAAAGGCAAGGTTGACGCCAAGGGTGCACAGATTGCCGGCCTCGACCTGACCGCCAATGACAAACAGAGCCTCAAGCTCACCGGCAACGTGGATTGGAGCAAAGGCCTCAGCGCCCAGGCCAATATCAATTGGCAGGACTTTCCGTGGCATCGGCTCTATTCCGAGATCGAAGAACCGCAAGTCGCCTTGCGCACGTTCACTGGTGAAGTCTCTTACACCGACGGCCAATACCTCGGCAATTTCGCCGCCGCAATGGATGGCCCGGCCGGGGCGTTCAGCCTGAGCAGTCCGTTCAGTGGCAATCTCAAGCAGATCTTCCTCCCGCAATTCAAGCTCGAAGCGGGGCAGGGCAAGGCCGAAGGCCATGTGAACGTGCAGTTCGCAGATGGCATCGCCTGGGACACCGCGCTGGAACTGTCGGCGCTCAACCCGGCGTATTGGGTCGCGGAATTGCCGGGCACGCTGGCCGGCCCATTGAAGAGCAAAGGCGAAATGAAGAACGAGCGCCTGAGCCTCAACGCCGACCTCGATCTCAAAGGCAAACTGCGCGGGCAACCGGCGGTGCTGCAAGCCAAGGCTGACGGCGCGGGCGAACAGTGGAATCTGAATGCCCTGCAAATCCGTCTCGGCGACAACAGCATCAATGGCAAGGGCAGTCTGCAACAGAAGCTCATCGGGCAGATCGATATCAAGCTGCCGCGTCTGGCCCAGCTCTGGCCGCAGTTGCGCGGGCAGATCAACGGTCGAGTCGATGTCGCCGGTACGCTGAAAGCACCGCAAGGCAAGCTCGACCTGCAAGGCTCGCAATTGGTGTTCCAGGACAACCGCCTGCAAAGCCTCAACCTCGACGCCACCCTCGACAGCGCGCAGCGGGCGAAAATCGATCTGAAGGGTAGCGGCATCCAGGCTGGCGACACGAACCTGGGTGTGTTGACCGTCAGCGCTCAGGGCGATATCAAAAATCAGAAGCTCAACCTCGACCTGCTCGGGCCAAAGCTGAAACTCGCGCTGGGGCTGGATGGCAATCTGGACAAAGGCAACTGGCGCGGGCGACTGGCCAGCGGTGACATTCAGGCCGGCGGTCAGGACTGGAAGCTGCAAAACCCGGCCAAACTCGAACGTCTGGCCGACGGCAAGATCAACTTCGGCGCCCATTGCTGGATGTCCGGCAATGCCAGCCTGTGCGGCGAAGACCAGCGGTTGATGCCGGAGCCGAAGCTGCGCTACCACCTCAAGCAGTTCCCGATCGAAAGCCTGGCGCAATGGCTGCCCAAGGATTTCGCCTGGCAGGGCAAGCTCAATGCCGACCTGCAGCTGGACCTGCCGGCCAGCGGCCCGAACGGCCAGATCAGCGTCGATGCCAGCGGCGGCACCTTGCGCATGAAGGAAAAGGATCAGTGGCTGGACTTCCCGTACCAGACCCTCAAGCTGACCAGCAAACTCACGCCGAAACGCATCGACACCGACCTCAATTTCGTCGGTGGCAAGCTTGGCGAGCTGATGGTACAGGCGCAGCTCAACCCGTTGCCGAAGAACAAACCGTTGAATGGCTCGTTCCGCCTCAGCGGGCTGGATCTGTCAGTGGCGCGGCCGTTCGTGCCGATGGTCGAGAAACTCACCGGGCGCCTGAACGGCAGCGGCACGATTTCCGGCGGCCTGCTCGCGCCGCTGGTCAACGGCACCGTGCAACTCAGTGACGGTGAAGTGTCCGGCCCGGAACTGCCGTTGCAGTTGCAGGATCTGCGACTGCAAGCGGTGATCGCTGGCGAATCGGTGCGCCTGGACGGCGGCTGGAAAAGCGGCAAGACCGGGCAGGGCAGCCTCAGCGGCAACGTCGCATGGGGTCAGGCGTTGAAGGTGGATCTGGCGCTCAAGGGCACGCAATTGCCGGTCACCGTCGAACCCTACGCCAAGCTTGAAGTGGCGCCGGACCTGAAGATTTCCATGGCCGGCGACGAACTGGCGATTGCCGGCAAAGTGCTGGTGCCCCGAGGCGAAATCACCGTGCGCGAATTGCCGCCATCGACGGTGAAAGTCTCCGATGACACGATCATCGTGGGGGCGCAGACCGAAGAAGGCAAACCACCGATGGCCATGAAGATGGACATCGACGTGGTGGCCGGCGAGGACAAACTGAGCTTCGCCGGGTTTGGCCTGACTGCCAATCTGCAAGGTCACGTGCACATCGGCGACAACATGGACACCCATGGCGAGCTGTGGCTCAACGACGGTCGCTACCGCGCCTACGGCCAGCGCCTGACAGTACGTCGTGCGCGTCTGTTGTTCGCCGGGCCGATCGATCAACCGTATCTGGACATCGAAGCGATCCGCCAGACCGACGACGTGATCGCCGGTATTCGCCTGAGCGGCAGCGCCGAACAGCCGACCACGCAGATCTTCTCGGAGCCGGCGATGAGCCAGGAGCAGGCGCTGTCCTATCTGGTGCTGGGGCGTCCGCTGAGCAGCAACGGCGAAGACAACAACATGCTCGCGCAAGCGGCGCTCGGTCTGGGTCTGATGGGCAGTTCCGGGGTGACCAGCAACCTGGCCAAGGATCTGGGCATCCAGGATTTCCAGCTCGACACCCAAGGCAGCGGCAACACCACCAGCGTGGTGGCCAGCGGCAACATTTCGGAAAAACTCAGCCTGCGTTACGGCGTCGGCGTGTTCGAGCCGGCCAACACCATCGCCTTGCGCTACAAGCTGAGCAAAAAGGTCTACCTGGAAGCCGCCAGCGGCGTGGCCAGTTCGCTGGACATCTTCTACAAGCGGGATTTCTAGCCCGCTTTTCCCTCCCTGATACCAAGTTGCTGCAATCGCCATCAGGCTGGCTCCCACAGGATTTTGTGACGTTCACAACCCTGTGGGAGCGAGCCTGCTCGCGATGGCGGCTGCATGGGCGATAGAAAAACCCAGTCCATTGGTCAACTAATTACAAAGCAACCTAACTATTGCGTTGACATTCGCTGCCTAGGCAGTAACATCTCGACATACATTCACTGCCTAGGCAGTTATTAGGTGCGTACATGAAGCATTTCACCCCGGATGAATTCAAGCATTGTCACCTCGGCCTGTTGCTCGGCCGTGCAGCCTTGCTCAAGGACAGGATCATCGACACCCACATGGAACCCCACGGCATCACTGCCGCGCAGTTCAAGGTGTTGATCATCATGGCCCAGTACGGCGTCGACACCCCGGCCGAGCTGTGTCGGCACCTGTCGCTGGACAGCGGTTCGATGACCCGCATGCTCGACCGTCTGGAGCAGAAAGACTTCCTGATCCGCCAGCGCAGCGAAGGCGATCGTCGTCAGGTGCAGTTGAAGCTCACCGGGCAAGGTCAGGCGCTGGCCGATCGTCTGCCGCACATCGGTGCCGACGCCATGAATGAGCTGGCCGGCGCGATTACTCCGGATGAGTTGAAAACCCTGGAATACATCCTCAAGAAAATTTTGCTGGCGGCTGGTGACCCGATCACCATCCAGCGGTTAGGTGAACACAATGAGCGGTAAATCCTTGCGCAGCAGCCTGACACTGGTGCTGTCGGCGATGATCCTCGCCGGTTGCGCCAACTACAGCGGCCTCGATACCCATGGCAAAAACCTTGATGCGAAAGACCTCAAGGTCGGCCAATCCCTCAATGGCGTGACACTGTCGCCGGCCGCGTGGCCGAAGAGCGACTGGTGGACGAGTCTCGGCGATCCGCAGCTCGACGGTCTGATTCGCGAAGCCCTGCATGACAGCCCGGACATGCAGATCGCCGACGCCCGCGCCCATCAGGCCAGCGCCGCCGCCTATGCCGCCGATGCCGAGCGTTATCCGACCCTTGACGCCAGCGCCGGCATTACCCGTTCGCGTCTGGCCAAGGATCAGGACCCGCGAGGGCAGGGCGATGCCTACGCCACTACGCGCAATATCAGCGCCGGCTTCAATTACAACTTCGACCTTTGGGGCGGTCAGCGTGACGCCTGGGAAGCTGCACTGGGTCAGGCCCGCGCTGCTGAAGTCGACCGTCAGGCCGCACAGTTGACCCTCGCCGCCGACGTGGCCCGGGCCTACAGCGATCTGGGGCAGGCGCATATCGTTTATGACCTGGCCAACGAAGACCTCAAGCGCACCAAGCAGATGCTCGACCTGAGTCAGCGTCGTTTGAGCTCGGGGATCGACAGCCAGTACCAGTTCCAGCAGACCCAAAGTCTGGAAGCCAGCTCCGAAGCCAGCCTGATCGACGCCGAAAAACGTCTGAACAGCGCGAAAATCGCTCTGGCCGTATTGCTCGGCAAAGGCCCGGATCGTGGCAACGAAATCGCCCGGCCGAAAGTCCTGCAGGCCAGTGCCGTCGCTGTGCCCTCGGTACTGCCGGCGGAATTGTTGGGCCGTCGCCCGGATCTGGTTGCCGCACGCTGGCGTGTCGAGGCCGCGAGCAAGGACATCGACTCGGCCAAGACCCGCTTCTATCCCAACTTGAACCTGTCGGCCTCCGCTGGTGCCGAATCGTTATTGGGTGACGCGATGTTCGGGTCCGCCAGTCGTTTCTTCAACATCGCCCCGACGATTTCGCTGCCGATCTTCGACGGTGGCCGCTTGCGCGCCAACCTCGACGCTCGTGATGCCGATTACGACCTGGCCGTGGCGCAGTACAACAAAAGTCTGGTGAAAGCCCTGGGTGATGTCGGCGACACCATCAACCAGTTGCGTGACATCGGCCGGCAGATCGGCGCCCAGCAGCACGCGACCGAGATTGCCCAGGATTCTTACAACACCGTGGTCCAGCGTTACGGTTCCGGAATCGGCAACTACCTGGACGTGCTCAGCATCGAGCAGCAATTGCTGCAGGCCCAGCGTCAACTGGCGAACCTGAATGCCGAGCAGATCGACCTGTCGATTCAACTGATGCAAGCGCTGGGTGGCGGCTTTCAGGGGCAAACCCTGACCGCCAGCAACGCCAGCCCAGCCACCACGCACAACTAATTCAAGGTATTTGTCATGGCCACTGCCGAAAACACTCAAGCTCAAGACAACACCTCCGATACCGGCAATCCGCGCAAACGCAAAGTGATGCTGCTGGTGCTGGCCGTCGTGGTTGCCCTCGCCGGTGCCGGCGTCTGGGCGTATCACGAATTCATCGGTCGCTGGAACGAAAGCACCGACGACGCCTACGTCAACGGCAACGTCGTGGAAATCACCCCGCTGGTGACCGGCACCGTGGTCAGCATTGGTGCCGACGATGGCGATCTGGTCCATGAAGGTCAGGTACTGGTCAACTTCGACCCGAACGACGCCGAAGTCGGCCTGCAAAGTGCCCAGGCCAAACTGGCGCGCACCGTGCGTCAGGTTCGCGGCTTGTACAGCAACGTCGACGGCATGAAAGCCCAGGTCAACGCGCAACAGGCGAACGTGCAAAAAGCCCAGGACAACTACAACCGCCGGAAAAATCTCGCCGCCGGCGGCGCGATTTCCCAGGAAGAACTGTCCCACGCTCGCGATGACCTGACCTCGGCGCAAAACGCCCTGGCCAACGCCCAGCAACAACTGAAAACCACCAGCGCGCTGGTCGATGACACCGTAGTCTCCTCGCACCCGGACGTGATGTCGGCCGCTGCCGATCTGCGCCAGGCCTACCTGACCAACGCTCGCAGCACGCTGATCGCGCCAGTTACCGGTTACGTTGCCAAACGCACCGTGCAACTTGGTCAGCGTGTTCAGCCGGGTACCGCGCTGATGGCGGTGATCCCGCTGGATCAGCTGTGGATCGATGCCAACTTCAAGGAAACCCAGCTGCGCGACATGCGCATCGGCCAACCGGTGGACATCGAATCCGACATCTATGGCAGCGACGTGAAATTCAGCGGCACCGTCGACAGCCTCGGTGCCGGCACCGGCAGCGCGTTCGCCCTGTTGCCGGCGCAGAACGCCACCGGTAACTGGATCAAGATCGTGCAACGTGTACCGGTGCGGATTCACATCAACGCCGAAGAACTGGCCAAGCATCCGCTGCGCGTGGGCCTGTCGACCAATGTCGAGGTCAACCTGCACGACCAGAGCGGTCCGGTATTGGCTCAGCAGCCGCCGCAACAGGCCTCGTTCAGCACCAGCGTCTACGACCGCCAACTGGGTGAAGCCGACGCGATGATCGCCCAACTGATCCACGACAACAGCGCTGCGGTCAGCAAGACCGCGCAACGCTGATTCGCCAATCCCTTCGCCGCGCTCCGTAACGGGCGCGGCGCCTGTCCCCGCTCCAAAAAATCGGCTCCAAAGGATTCGCGATGAGCAATAACGCCTCTTTTTCGCCGCCCAGCCTGTTGCTCAGCACCATCGGCCTGTCGCTGGCGACCTTCATGCAAGTGCTCGACACCACCATCGCCAACGTGGCGCTGCCGACCATCTCCGGCAACCTCGGCGTGAGTTCAGAGCAGGGCACCTGGGTCATCACCTCGTTCGCCGTGAGCAACGCCATCGCGCTGCCGCTCACCGGCTGGTTGAGCCGGCGTTTCGGCGAGGTGAAGCTGTTTCTCTGGGCCACCATGCTGTTCGTGCTGGCCTCGTTTCTCTGCGGTATTTCCACGTCGATGCCCGAGCTGATCGGCTTCCGGGTCCTGCAAGGGCTGGTGGCCGGGCCGCTGTACCCGATGACCCAGACGCTGCTGATCGCGGTGTATCCGCCCGCCAGGCGCGGCATGGCCCTGGCGTTATTGGCGATGGTCACTGTGGTGGCGCCGATTGCCGGCCCGATTCTCGGCGGCTGGATCACCGACAGTTACAGCTGGCCGTGGATCTTCTTCATCAACGTACCGATTGGCGTGTTCGCGGTGATGGTGGTGCGTTCGCAGCTGGCGAAACGTCCGGTGGTCACCAGTCGTCAGCCGATGGACTACGTCGGGCTGATCACGCTGATCATCGGCGTAGGTGCGTTGCAGGTGATCCTCGACAAGGGCAATGACCTGGACTGGTTCGAGTCGAACTTCATCATCATCGGTGCGGCCATTTCAGTGATAGCGCTGGCGGTGTTCGTGATCTGGGAAATGACCGACCAGCATCCGGTGGTCAATCTGCGCCTGTTCGCCCACCGCAACTTCCGCATCGGCACGCTGGTGCTGGTGTTGGGTTACGCCGGGTTCTTCGGCATCAACCTGATCCTGCCACAGTGGTTGCAGACCCAGATGGGCTACACCGCGACCTGGGCCGGGCTGGCGGTGGCGCCGATCGGAATTCTGCCGGTGCTGCTGTCACCGTTTGTCGGCAAGTACGCGCACAAGTTCGACCTGCGACTGCTGGCCGGGCTGGCGTTTCTGGCGATCGGCCTGAGCTGCTTCATGCGTGCCGAGTTCACCAATGAGGTGGACTTCCAGCACATCGCGCTGGTGCAGTTGTTCATGGGCATTGGCGTTGCGCTGTTCTTCATGCCCACCCTGAGCATCCTGATGTCGGACCTGCCGCCGAGCCAGATTGCCGACGGCGCTGGTCTGGCGACATTCCTGCGGACCCTGGGCGGCAGCTTTGCGGCTTCGCTGACCACCTGGATCTGGATTCGTCGGGCGGATCAACATCATGCCTACATGAGTGAAAGCATCAGTACCTATGAGCCGGCGACCCGGGAAGCGCTGAACAACCTGGGCGGGGCCGGTAATCCGGCCTATGCGCAGCTTGATCATGTGCTGACCAGCCAGGCGTATATGCTTTCGACCGTGGACTACTTCACGTTGCTGGGGTGGGGGTTCATGGGGTTGATTCTGATCGTGTGGCTGGCGAAGCCGCCGTTTGCTGCCAAAGCAGGGCCGGCGGCCAGCGGTCACTGATTCCGGGAGATCGTTCCCACGCCGTGGGAACGATCAAACAGTGGCAGGGGCAGGCAGGGAAGGCGGCGGTGCAAAATCAAACGGCGCCAACACAAACCCGTTCTCATCCACTTGCAACGCCCAGCCCTGACGATCCCAGTCCCCCAGCACAATCCGTTTCGCCGCCTGATCGCCGATCTGCAACTTGTGGATGGCCGGGCGATGGGTATGCCCATGAACCAGGGTTTTCACTCCGTATTCCTGCATGATCCGCGGAATTTCCTCCGGCGTGACATCAACGATGTCGTTGGCCTTCATCCGCGTCTGCGCACGGCTCTCACTGCGTAGCTTGCGCGCCAGTTTGTGGCGGGTGCTCAACGGCAGATGTCGCAGGATAAACAGGGTGATCGGGTTGCGCAGGTAGCGACGCAGCTTCATATAGCTTTCGTCGCGGGTGCAGAGGCTGTCGCCGTGCATCAGCAGCACCGGCTCGCCGTAAAACTGCACGACACTCGGATCCTTCAGCAGCGTGCAGCCGGCTTCCTTGCAGAACGCCTTGCCGAGCAGGAAGTCGCGATTGCCGTGCATCAGAAATATGGCCGTGCCGCTGTCGCTCAAACCGCGCAGGGCCTGGCAAATGGAACGCTGGAAAGGGGTCATGGCATCGTCGCCAATCCACGCCTCGAAAAAGTCGCCCAGAATGTACAACGCACTCGCCGAGCGGGCGCGTCCGGCGAGCAAATCCAGAAACGCCCGGGTAATGTCCGGGCGCTCCTCTTCCAGATGCAAGTCTGAAATCAGCAATATCACGCTTCGATGATCTCGGCTTTCTCGATGATCACGTCGTCGTTTGGTACATCCTGGTGGCCAGCCTTGGAGCCGGTCGAGACTTTCTTGATGCTGTCGACCACTTCAGTACCGGCGGTCACTTTACCGAATACGGCGTAGCCCCAGCCTTGAACGTTCTTGCCGCTGTGGTTCAGGAAGCTGTTGTCGGCCACGTTGATGAAGAACTGCGCGGAAGCCGAATGCGGCTCCATGGTGCGGGCCATGGCAATGGTGTACTTGTCGTTGGAAAGACCGTTGTCGGCTTCGTTCTGGATGCTTGGACGCTTGTCTTTCTTTTCCTTCATGCCTGGCTCGAAACCGCCGCCCTGGATCATAAAGTTACCGATGACACGGTGGAAAACGGTGTTTTCGTAGTGACCGGCTTTGACGTATTCGATGAAGTTGGCCACGGTGATCGGGGCTTTTTCAGCGTTCAGTTCGATGACGATGTCACCGTGGTTGGTGGTCAGTTTGACTTGAGTCATGGTCAGTACTCTTTATAGGGAATTCGTGGTCTTGGAGGCTAAAGCCCCGCAACCGGTTCAGCCTGCTTCGGCCAAGGAGCGCAGTTTAGCGTGACAGGCGCGAATTTCGAGGCAGTTTTTCAATTGCCGGCGATTAAATGCATGCCTTTATAAGAGCCTGCTCTGTCAGGCCCTTGACAGCATCGGCTATGATAGCGGCTTTGTTTTGTCTGGCCCCCTTTGCGGCCGCGCACATGTAAGTCAAGGATCCTATGAGCAAGCCCACTGTCGACCCTACCTCGAATGCCAAGTCCGGCCCTGCCGTGCCGGTCAATTTCCTGCGGCCGATCATCCAGGCAGACCTGGACTCGGGCAAGCACACGCAGATCGTTACTCGTTTTCCGCCTGAGCCCAACGGCTACCTGCACATCGGCCACGCCAAGTCGATCTGCGTGAACTTCGGCCTGGCCCAGGAGTTCGGCGGCGTCACGCACCTGCGTTTCGACGACACCAACCCGGCCAAGGAAGACCAGGAATACATCGATGCGATCGAAAGCGACGTCAAATGGCTGGGCTTCGAATGGTCCGGCGAAGTGCGCTACGCCTCGCAATATTTCGACCAGTTGCACGACTGGGCCGTCGAGCTGATCAAGGCCGGCAAGGCCTACGTCGACGACCTGACGCCTGAGCAAGCCAAGGAATACCGCGGCAGCCTGACCGAGCCGGGCAAGAACAGTCCGTTCCGCGACCGTTCTGTGGAAGAGAACCTGGACTGGTTCGCCCGCATGCGCGCGGGTGAGTTCCCGGATGGCGCCCGCGTACTGCGCGCCAAGATCGACATGGCCTCGCCGAACATGAACCTGCGCGACCCGATCATGTACCGCATCCGCCACGCCCATCACCACCAGACCGGTGACAAGTGGTGCATCTACCCGAACTACGACTTCACCCACGGTCAGTCGGATGCCATCGAAGGCATCACCCACTCGATCTGCACCCTGGAGTTCGAAAGCCATCGTCCGCTGTACGAGTGGTTCCTCGACGCACTGCCAGTGCCGGCACACCCGCGTCAGTACGAGTTCAGCCGTCTGAACCTCAACTACACCATCACCAGCAAGCGCAAGCTCAAGCAACTGGTTGACGAGAAACACGTCAACGGCTGGGACGATCCGCGCATGTCGACCCTGTCGGGCTTCCGCCGCCGTGGCTACACCCCGGCGTCGATCCGCAACTTCTGCGAGATGATCGGCACCAACCGTTCCGACGGCGTGGTCGACTTCGGCATGCTTGAGTTCAGCATCCGTCAGGACCTTGACGCGAACGCCCCGCGCGCCATGTGCGTGCTGCGTCCGTTGAAAGTCGTGATCACCAACTATCCGGAAGACCAGGTCGAGAACCTCGAACTGCCGCGTCATCCGCAGAAAGAAGAACTCGGCGTGCGCAAGCTGCCGTTCGCCCGTGAAATCTACATCGACCGCGATGACTTCATGGAAGAGCCGCCAAAAGGCTACAAGCGCCTGGAGCCGAACGGCGAAGTGCGTCTGCGCGGCAGCTACGTGATCCGTGCAGACGAAGCGATCAAGGACGCTGACGGCAACATCGTCGAGCTGCGTTGCTCCTACGATCCGGACACCCTGGGCAAAAACCCTGAAGGCCGCAAGGTCAAGGGCGTGATCCACTGGGTGCCGGCCGCTGCCAGCGTCGAGTGCGAAGTGCGTCTGTACGATCGCCTGTTCCGTTCTCCAAACCCGGAGAAGGCCGAAGACAGCGCGAGTTTCCTGGACAACATCAACCCTGACTCACTGCAAGTGTTGACCGGTTGTCGTGCTGAACCCTCGCTGGGCAATGCACAGCCGGAAGACCGTTTCCAGTTCGAGCGCGAAGGCTACTTCGTCGCGGATATCAAGGACTCGAAACCAGGTCAGCCGGTATTCAACCGTACCGTGACCCTGCGTGATTCGTGGGGCCAGTGATCAAGTCTTAAGGAATGACCGTGCTTTCGATCTACAACACGCTCACCAAGAGCAAAGAAGTCTTCAAGCCGCTGGATGGCAACAAGGTGCGCATGTACGTCTGCGGGATGACCGTGTACGACTACTGCCACCTGGGCCACGGCCGCAGCATGGTCGCGTTCGACCTGGTGACCCGCTGGTTGCGGTTCAGCGGTTATGACCTGACCTACGTGCGCAACATCACCGACATCGACGACAAGATCATCAACCGGGCCAACGAGAACGGCGAGTCGTTCGAAGCGTTGACCGAGCGCATGATCGCGGCGATGCACGAAGACGAAGCGCGCCTGAACATCCAGAAGCCGGACATGGAACCGCGCGCCACGGATCACATCCCTGGCATGCACGCGATGATCCAGACCCTGATCGACAAGGGTTTCGCCTACGCCCCGGGCAATGGCGACGTGTACTACCGCGTCGGCAAGTTCATGGGCTACGGCAAGCTCTCGCGCAAGAAGATCGAAGACCTGCGCATCGGTGCGCGGATCGAGGTCGACGAAGCCAAGGAAGATCCGCTGGACTTCGTGCTGTGGAAAGGCGTCAAGCCGGGCGAGCCGAGCTGGGAGTCGCCGTGGGGCGCCGGGCGTCCGGGCTGGCACATCGAGTGCTCGGTGATGTCCACCTGCTGCCTCGGTGAGACCTTCGACATTCATGGCGGCGGCAGCGACCTCGAGTTCCCGCACCACGAAAACGAAATCGCCCAGAGCGAAGCGGCCACCGGCAAGACCTACGCCAACGCGTGGATGCATTGCGGCATGATCCGTATCAATGGCGAGAAGATGTCCAAGTCCTTGAACAACTTCTTCACCATTCGCGACGTGCTCGACAAGTACCACCCGGAAGTCGTGCGTTACCTGCTGGTGTCGAGCCACTACCGCAGCGCGATCAACTACTCGGAAGACAACCTCAAGGACGCCAAAGGCGCACTGGAGCGCTTCTACCATGCGTTGAAAGGCCTGCCGAACGTGGCGCCGGCTGGCGGCGAAGCGTTCGTGGAGCGTTTCACCACGGTGATGAACGACGACTTCGGTACGCCGGAAGCCTGCGCGGTGCTGTTCGAGATGGTCCGTGAGATCAACCGTCTGCGCGAGAGCGATCTTGACGCAGCGGCCGGTCTGGCAGCGCGCCTGAAAGAACTGGCCAGCGTGCTGGGTGTGTTGCAGCTCGAAGCCGATGACTTCCTGCAGGCCGGCGCCGAAGGGCGTGTCGATGCAGCCGAAGTCGAGGCGCTGATCGCTGCGCGTCTGGCGGCTCGTGCCGGCAAGGACTGGGCCGAATCCGACCGCATCCGCGACCAGCTCACCGCCATGGGCGTGGTGCTGGAAGACGGCAAGGGCGGCACGACCTGGCGTCTGGCTGACTGATCCGCTCGGCATGTTTGTTCCCACGCTCAGCTTGGGAACAAATGTAAGTGCTTCAAGAAAACAAAACCCGCCAAGTGCGGGTTTTGTTTTTTGTGGCGGGCCTTAACTCAAGAGCCCGGTGCTGACCGCGACGATCAGGAAAATCCCCAGTACCGCGCGGTAAATCACGAAAGGCCAGGTGGAGAACTTCTCCAGAAAGCGCATCAGGCCCCAGATCGCGAAAAACGCCGAGATACTGGCAATCACCAGACCGAAAATCAGGTGCGCCCAGGCTTGCGCCGGCAGTTGCGCATGGAACAGCACCCACAACTCCTTCAACCCCGCCAGCGCGATGGCCGGCAATCCGAGCAGGAAGGAGAAGCGTGCCGCTTCTTCACGTTTGAAATTGAGAAAAAGCGCCGCCGTCAGCGTTGACCCGGAGCGCGAAACGCCCGGAATCAGCGCCCCGATTTGCGCAATGCCAACAATCAGCGCATCACGCAAACGCATTTCGCCAACGGTGCGGCGGTGACGACACGTGAGTTCTGCGATGGCCAACAACACCGCCATCACCACGCAGGAAATCCCGATTACCATCAAGCCGCGCAACGGCGAGTTGCAGGCGTTGAGCGTCGAGGACAAGGCCAGGCCTGCAATACCGATGGGAATGGTCGCCAGTACGATGGCCACCGCCAGGATGAACCACTGATTGTTGAAATCGCGCTGCCGCACAGCCTCGGCGCTGCCGCTGACAACCTGCCTCACGTCTCGCCAGAAGTAGCTGATGACCGCCGCCAGTGCGGCCATCTGCATGGCGGCGGAAAAGGCAGAACCGGGATCCGGCCAGCCAAGCAGGGCGGGGATGATGCGCATGTGGGCGGTGGAGGAAACGGGCAACAACTCGGTGATGCCTTGAATGATGCCGAGGACGCCGATTTGCAGGTAATCGAGAGAGGCAAAGCCTGTATCAAGGCCGGTGGTGCAGATGTTGGTCAAAGAGCTTGTCCTGTGAGGGGCAGGAGGAGGGAGGTGTCTGGATCAAAGGCATGCAGCGATAAGCTGAAACATTTCGTCACAGTCTAGTCGGTGTGGTCAATGGGTGGGCTGGATGGTTTTTGATGGCCGCACTGGCGTCTTTGCGGGCAGGCTCACTCCCACGGGGGATTCGTGTCGTAGACAAAACTGCAGATGACGAAAATTTAATGTGGGAGCGGCGATTGACGTGTCTTCGGCCCACGATCACTCAGCCTGGCGCAAGCGCTTGTAGAGCGTATTGCGACTGACACCCAACCGCCGCGCCAGATGAGAAATATTGCCGCCGGCCGCCTGCAACTCCCGATTCAACGCCTCGCTGTCATTCAGATCGATCCCCAAGGGCTCTGGCGTTTCCAGTGGTTCCATCTCCAGATCGACAAAGAAATCATCCGGCAAATGCTCGGGCCTCACCGGTTGCTCTTCAGCCATGGCCAGTGCGACCTGCATCACGCTGCTGACCTGACGCAAATTCCCCGGCCACGGGTGACGATCAAACAGCTCCAGTACCTCGCGACTCAAACCTGCCCACTGCGTCGGTTCTCGATGTTGCTCCCAGAGCCGCTTGAACAGCGCCTGCTTGTCACTGCGCTCGCGCAGCGGCGGCAATTCCAGGGTCAGGCCGCCGATGCGGTAGTACAAATCCTCGCGAAAGCGCCCCAGTTGCACCTGCTCGCGCAATGAGCGGTTGGTGGCGGAAATGATCCGCAAATCCACCGGGAACAATTCGCTGCTGCCCACCGGTTGCACGCAACGCTCCTGCAATACCCGCAGCAGGCGGGCCTGGGTCGGCAGCGGCATGTCGCCGATTTCGTCGAGGAACAGCGTGCCTTTATCGGCCTTGCGGATCAGGCCGATGCTGCCTTTCTGGTTGGCGCCGGTGAAGGCGCCTTTCTCGTAGCCGAACAGCTCGGACTCCACCAGTTCGGCGGGGATCGCTGCGCAGTTCACAGCGATGAACGCCTGTTTGCTGCGAGAACTGGCCTTGTGCAGGGCTTTGACGAACACTTCCTTGCCGACCCCGGTTTCACCGTGAATCAACAGCGGAATGTCTTTTTCCAGCAGCCGCTCGGCCTGACGCACGGCCTTTTCCACGCGGCTGTCGCCGAAGTGCAGGGTGTTCAGGCTGATGGGTGTGGGTGCGGTGACTTGCGGCTCAGGGGCTTTGGCTTCAGCGAACACCCGCGCCTGAATCGGGGCCTGCTTGGGTCGTTTCAACAGGCACTGGAAACGGTTGCGCCCAGACGTCTGCAAGGAAAACGGCAAACCATCCGGCTGATTGAGCAATTCCAGCAACGACACTTTGAACAGACTTTCGACACTCACCCGCGACAGCCGCACGCCCAATAGATTGTCGGCCCGGCGGTTGGCCGACAGCACCTGACCGCTCTCATCGAATATCAGCAACCCTGCCCACTGGCTGTCGAGGTTGTTCAACCCGGTGTTGAAGGTCAGTTGAAAGTGCTGGCCGTGAAACAGGTTGAGGATCAGCCGGTTTTCCACGGTCTGGCTCATCATCTTGACCATGCCGAGGGTGTGCGAAGGCGGCAGATAGCTGTCGCTGGACACATCGAGCACGGCGATGACCTTGCGCTCGGCGTTGAAAATCGGTGCGGCGGAGCCGGTCATGAAACGGTTGGCCTTGAGGAAATGTTCGTCGTGCTCGATGTGCACCGCCTGCTCGCAGGCCAGCGCCGTGCCGATGGCATTGGTGCCGCTGGCGTGTTCCATCCAGCTCGCCCCGGCCTGAAACCCCCGCGCCAGATTCGGCTCGATAAAGCGTTGGGTGCCCCAGGACGTAAGGACCTGGCCCTGATTGTCGGCCAGCATGATCAGGCAGTTGGAATTGCTCAGGATGTTCTCGTAGTACGGCAACACTTCCTGATGGGTGGTCTGCACCAGTGAATGGTGACTGTCGAGCAACTGCGCAATGCCGGAGGCAGGTAACTGGTCGAACGCCGGGGCACTTTGATGCTTGAGGCCGAAGGCACGGCAACGGGACCAAGAGTCCTGAACGATGGCCTCGTGAGAAAGTGGCGGGACAGGTGCGGCCATGACAGTCAGCCTCTGAAAGCAGCGTTTTTATTATTGTTATGAGGCCCCTCGGGACCTGAAAAGCATCGATAGAGTGTTGTTCACTATTGTTCATTGTCAATCGTTGAACTGTTCAAATGTGTTCAGCAATGAAGGTGGTTTGCCCGCGTTTTCGGCGATTTTCGCGGCGAATCAACGGCTTGGGATTTCTGGCACGAATGTCGCTCTACTGCACATGTCGCTTGACTCCAATAATAAAAAGGCCGAGCCATGTCACTCACCCTGGAGCACGTCAGCCGCACCGTCGAGGGCCAGACCTGGATCGACGATGCGAGCCTGAAATTCGAACCCGGATCCTTCAACGTCCTGCTCGGGCGCACGCTGTCCGGCAAGACCAGCCTCATGCGCCTGATGGCCGGTCTGGACAAGCCCGACAGCGGTCGCATCCTGATGAACGGCGTCGATGTCACCCAACGCCCGGTGCGTCTGCGCAACGTGTCGATGGTTTATCAGCAGTTCATCAATTACCCGACCATGACGGTGTTCGAAAACATCGCCTCGCCACTGCGCCAGGCCGGGATCTCCAACGAGCAGATCCAGAGCAAGGTGCAGGAAACCGCGAAGATGCTGCGCATCGAGAAGTTTCTGAAGCGCTATCCGCTGGAGCTGTCAGGCGGCCAGCAACAACGCACCGCCATGGCCAGGGCGCTGGTCAAGGATGCCGAACTGATTCTGTTCGATGAGCCGCTGGTCAACCTTGACTACAAACTGCGCGAAGAACTGCGCCAGGAAATGCGCGAGCTGTTCAAGGCCCGCCACACCATCGCCATCTACGCCACCACCGAGCCCAACGAAGCGTTGGCGCTGGGCGGCACCACCACCATTCTTCACGAAGGCCGGGTGATCCAGAGCGGCCCGTCGACCGAGGTCTATCACCAGCCGCAAACGGTGCTGGCCGCCGAATTGTTCTCCGAGCCGCCGATCAACCTGATGCCGGGGCGCATCGCCGGTAACGAAGTGAGTTTCGCCAACTTCGTGCACTTCCCGTTGAACGTCGATCTGCGGCCGGTGGGCAGGGGCGAGTTCCGTTTCGGTGTGCGTCCGAGCCATATCTCGCTGGTGCCGAGCAACGACGACGATCTCGAATTGGCGGTGACCGTCGAGGTGGCGGAAATCAGCGGTTCGGAAACCTTCCTGCACGTGCGCAACGAGCATTTCCTGCTGGTGCTGCACTTGCCCGGGGTTCACGAATACGACGTCGATGCGCCGATCCGCATCTATATCCCGACCCATAAACTGTTTGTGTTCGATGCGCAGGGCCGTCTGGTGCAGGCACCGGGCCGGCGTGTCGCGAGGGTTGCCTGATGGCCGAAATCCGTTTGCAGCACCTCGCCCACAGTTACAGCAAATCCCCGAGCGGGTCCGAGGATTATGCGATCCGCGAGATGGACCACATCTGGGAGCAGGGCGGCGCCTATGCCTTGCTCGGGCCGTCGGGTTGCGGCAAGTCGACCTTGCTCAACATCATTTCCGGCCTGCTCAGCCCGTCTCAGGGTCATGTGCTGTTCGATGGCAAAGCGGTCAACGACCTGACCCCGGAGAAGCGCAACATCGCTCAGGTTTTTCAGTTTCCGGTGGTCTACGACACCATGACGGTGTTCGACAACCTGGCCTTCCCTCTGCGCAATCAGGGCATGGCCGAGGCCAAAGTCCATAGCAAGGTGCAGGAAATCGCCGAAGTCCTCGATCTGCAAAACTTGCTTGGCAAGAAAGCGCGCAACCTCACCGCCGACGAAAAACAGAAAGTCTCCATGGGCCGTGGGCTGGTGCGCGACGATGTGTCGGCAATTCTCTTCGATGAGCCGCTGACAGTGATCGACCCGCACCTGAAATGGAAATTGCGGCGCAAGCTCAAGCAGATCCACGAGCAGTTCAACATCACCATGGTCTACGTCACCCACGATCAGCTGGAGGCCTCGACCTTCGCCGACAAGATCGCGGTGATGTACGGCGGCCAGATCGTCCAGTTCGGCACTCCCCGGGAATTGTTCGAACGGCCGAGCCACACCTTTGTCGGCTACTTCATCGGTAGCCCCGGGATGAATCTGATCGAGGTGCAGCCGCAACCGGGCGGCGTCGGTTTCAATTCGACCCATCTGCCGCTGTCCGACGCCCTGCAGCGCCATATCGAACACGGGCAATGGAAAAATCTGAAGGTCGGCATCCGCCCCGAGTTCATTCATGTGTGGGACGAGCCGTTCGATGACGCGATGCAGGCGCGGGTCGTACACGTCGAAGACCTCGGCACCTACAAGATCATGACCCTGGACCTGGACGGCGCTCCGCTGAAAGTGCGTCTGGCCGAGGACAAACCGGTGCCCCAGGGCACGGCGTACATCAGTTTTCCGGCGCAGTGGCTGATGGTCTACGCCGATGAGTTCCTGCTCGAAGCCAGCGAAGAGGTACAGCCATGAACAAGGTGCAGAACAACAAGGCCTGGTGGCTGGTATTGCCGGTGTTTCTGCTGGTGGCCTTCAGTGCGGTGATCCCGATGATGACCGTGGTCAATTATTCGGTGCAGGACATCTTCGACCAGTCGAGCCGCTACTTCGTCGGTGCCGACTGGTACAAGCAGGTGCTGCTCGATCCGCGTCTGCACGACTCGTTGCTGCGCCAGTTCATCTACTCGGCGTGTGTGCTTCTGATCGAAATCCCCCTCGGGATCGCCATCGCCCTGACCATGCCGACCAAGGGTCGCTGGTCGTCGGTGGTGCTGATTGTGCTGGCGATCCCGCTGCTGATTCCATGGAACGTGGTCGGCACCATCTGGCAGATTTTCGGTCGCGCCGACATTGGCCTGATGGGATCGAGCCTTAATGCGATGGGCATCAGCTACAACTACGCGGCCAACACCATGGACGCTTGGGTCACCGTGCTGGTGATGGACGTGTGGCACTGGACGTCGCTGGTGGCGCTGCTGTGTTTCTCGGGGCTGCGGGCGATTCCCGATGTGTATTACCAGGCGGCGCGGATCGACCGGGCTTCGGCCTGGGCGGTGTTTCGCCACATCCAGTTGCCCAAACTGAAGAGCGTGCTGCTGATCGCGGTGATGTTGCGCTTCATGGACAGTTTCATGATCTACACCGAGCCGTTCGTGCTCACCGGCGGCGGGCCGGGCAATGCCACGACCTTTCTGAGTCAGACCCTGACCCAGATGGCTGTAGGCCAATTCGACCTGGGGCCGGCGGCGGCGTTTTCGCTGGTGTACTTCCTGATCATCCTGCTGGTGTCCTGGCTGTTCTATACCGCCATGACCCACAGCGACGCTAACCGCTGAGGCCCGGCCATGAGCAAGAGAAAAGTGATCCCGCTGCTGCTCTACATCCTGTTCCTGCTGGTGCCGATCTACTGGCTGCTGAACATGTCGTTCAAGAGCAACACCGAAATCCTTGGTGGCCTGACGCTGTTTCCCCAGGATTTCACCTTCCACAACTACAAGGTGATCTTCACCGATCCGAGCTGGTACACCGGTTACCTCAACTCGCTGTACTACGTGAGCCTGAACACGGTGATTTCCCTGAGCGTGGCGTTGCCGGCGGCTTATGCGTTTTCCCGTTATCGCTTTCTCGGCGACAAGCATCTGTTTTTCTGGCTGCTGACCAACCGGATGGCGCCGCCGGCGGTGTTCCTGCTGCCGTTCTTCCAGCTGTACTCGTCGATTGGTCTGTTCGATACGCACATTGCGGTGGCACTGGCGCACTGCCTGTTCAACGTTCCGCTGGCGGTGTGGATTCTCGAAGGCTTCATGTCCGGCGTGCCGAAGGAAATCGACGAAACCGCCTACATCGATGGCTACAGCTTTCCCAAGTTCTTCGTGAAGATTTTCATCCCGCTGATCGGCTCCGGCATCGGGGTGACGGCGTTTTTCTGCTTCATGTTTTCGTGGGTCGAACTGTTGCTGGCGCGCACGCTGACCTCAGTGAACGCCAAACCGATCGCGGCGGTGATGACGCGCACGGTGTCGGCGTCCGGTATCGACTGGGGCGTACTGGCAGCGGCGGGGGTGCTGACCATTCTGCCGGGCATGCTGGTGATCTGGTTTGTTCGCAACCACGTGGCCAAGGGCTTTGCCCTGGGCCGGGTCTGAGGAACTGATGATGGAATGGATGAGCTGGACCGTCCCGACAGCAGCGTTTTTCATCGTGATTGGCTTGATCCTGGTGGGCATGACCACCTGGGAACTGCGCTCGCCGAGCATTCTGCGGCGCGGGTTTCTGCCGATTGCCACCACCCGTGGCGATCGCTTGTTCATCGGTCTTCTCGGCAGCGCCTACCTGCATCTGCTGGTGATCGGCGTAACCGACTGGAGCATCTGGGTGGCGTCCGCGTTGTCCTTGGTGTGGCTGTTGGCTGTGATGCGTTGGGGCTAGTCGAATTGCTCGGCAATGTTGCTCCAGAACTTAAACAGGAGGTCTCTATGTTCGACAAAAACAATAAGCTGCGACATAGCATTTCATTGGCAGCCATGCTGGCACTCAGCGGTTTGAGCGCATCCGCCTGGGCCGATGCCTACGAGGACGCGGCAAAGAAATGGATCGGCAGCGAGTTCAAGCCGTCGACCCTGACACCCGAGCAGCAACTCGAAGAACTGAAGTGGTTCATCAAGGCCGCCGAGCCGTTTCGCGGGATGGACATCAAGGTCGTTTCGGAAACCCTGACCACCCACGAATATGAATCCAAGGTGCTGGCCAAGGCCTTCAGCGAAATCACCGGGATCAAGCTGACCCACGACCTGCTGCAGGAAGGCGACGTCGTGGAAAAAATGCAGACGGTGATGCAGTCGGACAAGAACATCTACGACGGCTGGGTCAACGACTCGGACCTGATCGGTACGCACTTTCGCTACGGCAAGACTGAATCGATCACCGACCTGATGGCCAACGAAGGCAAAAATTTCACATCGCCGACCCTCGACATCAAGGACTTCATCGGCATCTCCTTCACCACCGCGCCGGACGGCAAGATCTATCAATTGCCCGACCAGCAGTTCGCCAACCTGTACTGGTTCCGTGCCGACTGGTTCGAACGCGCCGACCTGAAAGCCAAGTTCAAGGAAAAGTACGGCTATGACCTGGGCGTGCCGGTGAACTGGTCGGCCTATGAAGACATCGCCAAATTTTTCAGCGAAGACGTCAAGGAAATCGACGGCAAACGCATCTACGGGCACATGGACTACGGCAAGAAAGACCCGTCGCTGGGCTGGCGTTTCACCGATGCCTGGTTCTCCATGGCCGGTGGCGGCGACAAGGGCCTGCCCAACGGTTTGCCGGTGGACGAGTGGGGCATCCGCGTCGAAGACTGCCACCCGGTGGGTTCCAGCGTGACCCGTGGCGGCGACACCAACGGTCCGGCCGCGGTGTTTGCCACGACCAAGTACGTGGACTGGCTCAAGGCCTACGCGCCACCGGAAGCGGCGGGCATGACCTTCTCCGAGTCCGGCCCGGTACCGTCCCAGGGCAGCATCGCGCAGCAGATCTTCTGGTACACCGCGTTCACCGCCGACATGACCAAACCGGGCCTGCCGGTGGTCAACGCCGACGGCACGCCGAAATGGCGGATGGCGCCGTCACCACGCGGACCGTACTGGGAAGATGGGATGAAGCTGGGTTATCAGGACGTGGGGTCCTGGACCTTCATGAAATCCACGCCTGAGAAACAGAAACTCGCGGCTTGGCTGTACGCGCAGTTCGTGACCTCGAAAACCGTGTCGCTGAAGAAAACCATCGTCGGCCTGACGCCGATCCGCGAGTCGGACATCAACTCGCAAGCCATGACCGACCTGGCACCGAAGCTCGGTGGTCTGGTCGAGTTCTACCGCAGCCCGGCCCGGGTGCAATGGACGCCGACCGGCACCAACGTGCCGGACTACCCACGTCTGGCACAACTGTGGTGGAGCCACATTGCCGAAGCCGCCAGCGGCGACAAGACCCCGCAACAGGCGCTCGACGGCCTGGCCAAGGATCAGGACGCGATCATGACCCGTCTGGAACGCTCCAAGGCTCAGGCCACCTGCGCGCCGAAAATGAACCCCGAGCGCGACGCGCAATACTGGTTCGACCAACCGGGTGCACCGAAGCCGAAACTGGCCAACGAGAAACCGAAAGGCGAGACCGTGAGCTACAACGAACTGCTCAAGTCGTGGGAGGCAGCACGCAAGTAAGCGTTTTTGCGGGACGGGACGGCACCTTCGGGTGCCGTTTTTTTCAGCCCTCGATTTCACGTTTCACCGCCCGGCGCACGGCTTTGAGAATGGCGCTTTCGAAGGCGTTGTGCCCGGCATGCAGCAATCGGCAGTGAATGTCCATGCGTTGCTGGAGCCAGCGCACGCTGGCCATGCCGAAGGTATCGCGAATGCCCTGGATCAGCAGGGTGTTGTCGTCGAGTGTCAGCTTCTGGTTCCTTGGCTGGAAGAAATAGCCGTGCAGGTGGTAATGCAGTTCCAGACGGATGGCGAGCACCGCTTCCTGATCGACGAAACTCTCCAGCGTGCCGGGGCAAACCGTCTGCCCCGTGCGGCGCAAAACTCCGTTCAACCATTCAATGGCGGCGACACGCTGTTGCAATGGGCAACCTTCACCGAGTATGCGGTAGATGTCCCTGGCGCGATTGCCTGACGTCGCTTGAGGCGAGTGTGTCAACCCGTCATTGAGTGCCTGATTGTATGACCGGATATTGGCTGCGAAAGGTACGAACACCGACACCAGTGTGGTTTTCAGCAGGTGTTGCGGATAGCGCTGCTGGTACTGGATCGCCAGCCAACTGCCCCACGAAACGCCCAGCACACTGATTTTTTCGAAGCCGAAGTGCTGGCGCAGCGCGTCGATGTCTTCGACGCAGAGCCCGGTCGTGTTGCCGCGCAGTTCGCCGTAAGGCGTCGAGCGCCCGCAACCGCGTTGGTCAAACAGGATGATGTCGAAATGGCGCAGGTCGAAGAAATCCAGATGATGACGGCTGATGCGCCCGCCGGGGCCGCCATGCAGGAAAAACACCGGTTCGCCTCCCGCAATGCCATGGCGTTCCCAGTAGAGTTGATGACCGTCGTCGGTTGGGTAAAAGCCTCTGCTTTGCAGGGTAAAGGTCATGTCGACTTGGCCGTCAGGCGATATCGGGTTTACGGATCGGGTTTGTGTTCCTTCTTTCGATTGCACTCATGGTGTGTTCTCCCTGGCTGTCTTGTGAGTCAACGGTGTCAAGCACGAGCCGAATCTAGAAGCACAGCGAGGGTGGGGTCAAAGATGTCCAGACGTTTCCAATCGCGGTTTTTGGGAGTACCGAAATACGTACTGATAAATCGTGAGTAGTCGCGTCATGCCCGAAGAAAAGCCCCGTTTTAGAGCGGTTGTAATGGGGCGCCGTAGGCGAGTGACGCGACGATGCATTAACCCTCTACGAAGTTTTGTTTCATACCTTCGTCAGACGTTTCATCGCAATGCCGACGCAAAATCGCACTGAAGGAACTATGTGGATTTATGGCGCATCTGTGCGGTGAATTTTCTGATGGTAATTGAGAAAACACCGCACAAATGGCTGAGGCTTCAATAGGGTGTGGAAGGCAACGCGGGAAAAACCAGACTGAATACCGTCATCGCCCCCGGATGGCTTTGCACCTGGGCGGTGCCCGAATGCAGGCTCATGATCGAGCGCACGATGGCCAGCCCCAGACCGGTGCTGCCCTGTGAGCGGGTACGGCTGCTGTCTACGCGGTAAAAGCGGTCGAACAGATGTGGTAAGTGCTGCGCTTCGATGCCCGCGCCGGGATTGCTCACTCGCAGAGCCACCTGTGTCGGCGCCTGCTCGATGAACAGCGAAACGGTTTTGCCGGCAGGGCAGTGGCGCAGGGCGTTGGACAGCAGGTTCGATATCGCTCGCTGGATCATCAGCCGGTCGCCCGAGACTTGCGCGCTACCGACCACCTTCAGATGGATCTGTTTGTCCTGCGCCGACAGGGAAAACAGGTCGGCCACCCTGAACGCCTCATCTTCCAGTGCAATCGGTTCGAACGACGCGTGCGTCATCGGCTGGCTGGCCTGGGCCAGAAACAACATGTCCGAGACAATTCGCGCGACGCGTTCCAGTTCTTCGGTGCAGGACACCAGGACGTCGGAGTATTCGTCGACCGTACGTTCCCGCGAGAGCGTGACCTGTGCCTTGCCCATCAGGTTGTTGATCGGCGTGCGCAGTTCGTGGGCCAGATCATCGGAGAACTGCGACAACTGCTGCACACCGCTGTCCAGGCGATCGAGCATGACGTTGATGCCTTGCGCCAGCTCGCTGAGCTCCTGAGGCATGTTCACCACTGAAAGCCGATGGTCGAGATCCTGGGTGGTCACCCGGGCCGCCACTTTGCGAAACTCGCGCAGCGGCGCCAGTCCGCGCTGCACCGCGCCCCATGCTGTCAGACCGATGAACACCAGCAGCAACGGCAAGGCAATCAGCGTCGAGCGCAGGTAGGCGCTGAGCAAGGCCTGATCGTGGGCATTATCCATCGACAGCAGCACCGGTACGTTGCTGCCGTCCTTCAGGCGAATCAGCTTCGACGCAGTTAGATATTTCGCGCCTTCAGCATCGACGCTGTCGGTGTAAGTCAGTTGATCGGTCGTCGCCCGTACCGCTTTCAATTCAATCCTTGGGTCTGTCAGTCCCGAGCCGGACTTGAGCAGCGGCGAGCGCAAATTGCCCCGGTCATAAATCGTCAGCGTGAGGTTGTCATGGCCCATGACCTGATCGAGCAGAATGTGCGGCTTGCCACTGACTTCATTGGCATCGACGTACAGCGACAGACTGTGTTCCACCTGCGCCATCTTCTTTTCCAGGTTGTCACGGGACAATGCATTGAGCTCATGGGTCAGGGCGAAATACGCGAGGATCGCCAGAAAGACCACAAGCAACGCGCCAAGAGTGCTCACGGTCAGCCCCAGTCGCAGCGACAGGCTGGCCGGCTTCATTCCCGTGCCTCCAGCACATAGCCGACACCGCGCAGGGTGTGGATCAGTTTGCTGTCGAACGGATCGTCGATTTTCGCCCGCAAACGGCGAATCGAAACTTCTACCACGTTGGTGTCGCAGTCAAAATTCATGTCCCACACCAGCGAGATGATCTGGGTGCGAGTCAGCACTTCGCCGGACTGGCGCATCAGCAGATGCAACAGGGCGAACTCCTTGGTGGTCAGGTCGATGCGCTGCGTGCCACGAAATGCCCGGTGACGGCCCGGATCGAGTTCCAGATCGGCGACCTTGAGCACCTGCGGCACCGGGATGTTTTCGCTGCGGCGCATCAGGGTGCGCACCCGGGCCAGCAGTTCCGGAAACTCGAACGGCTTGACCAGATAGTCGTCGGCGCCCAGATCCAGCCCCCGGATCTTGTCCGCCAGCCGCCCGCGTGCGGTGAGCATCATCACCCGGGTGGAGTGGGTGCGGCGTAACTGTTCCAGCACGCCCCAGCCGTCGAGTCCCGGCAGATTCACATCCAGAATGATCAGGTCATAAACCTGTTGTTGCGCCAGATGCAATCCATCGGCGCCATTAACGGCGTGGTCAACGATATAACCACTTTCGGTCAGGCCCTGATGCAGATATTCGGCAGCTTTAAGCTCGTCCTCGACGACAAGGATTCGCATGATTCTTCACCACTTGTATTTAATGGATATTTAATTAAGGCGGTCGTGGAAGTTGTTGTTTTGGTAGGATCTTCCGGATTGTTTCGATCACTGAATGTTGTGCACGGTAAAGGCTGTAGTGGCTACAGAGTCAACGCCTGAGGCCTTTAAAACGGCCGTCCGCGACAGCCTGTCGCAGCGGGAACGCGAATTTTTCATGACTTCGATTTCGGCAAGTGTTGTTCGGCGGATAACTAACGTGCATTTGTTTCGATGTGTTGCCGCAAGGTCGTTCGAACTTCGAATCCTAGAGCAAAAAACTTCGCTAAACCGTGGATAACGGATTTGTAATTTTCCAGTCACCTTGTCGATAAGTTCAAAACCCTACCGTGGCGCAATCAAAGATTCTTGATTAAAGGAAGTCTTCCATTGCCCGGTTTAATAGAACGGACGGCGCGATCACGCCTGACAAAAACCGCCAGCGGCCTCTTGTTGTTGGCCTGTACAAGCCTTGCCAGTGCTTCGACCCTGACTCTGGATCAAGCCCTGCAAACCGCCTTCGCCGGCAACCCGGATCTGGCCGCTGCGCAGTGGGAAATCGGCATTGCCGAAGGTGACCGTAAGCAGGCGGGCCTGATCCCTAACCCCGAGGTTTCGTGGGAGGCCGAAGACACCCGGCGCCAGTCGCGCACCACTACGGTGATGCTCAGCCAACCGATCGAGCTGGGCGGCAAGCGTGGCGCGCGAATCGATGTGGCGAGCCATGCGCAGGATGCCGCCGGCATCGAGCTGGAGCGCAAGCGCAACGCCTTGCGCGCCGATGTCATTCAAGCGTTCAACGGCGCGCAAACCGCGCAACAACGTTTGCAACTGAGCCGCCAGTCACTGCAATTGGCCGAGCACGGTTTGCGTGTGGCCCAAGGGCGGATCGAGGCGGGCAAGTCATCGCCGGTGGAAGGCACTCGCGCTCAAGTGCAGCTCTCGGAAGTGCGCCTGGAGCTGAGCCGCGCTGAGCGCGATCAGGCCAATGCCTACCAGCAACTGGCGCAGGTCATGGGCGCACCGTTGCCGACTTCGACCACGGTGCAAAGCGCTGCTCAAAGCCTGCCAAGCCTCCCACCGCCGAACCGTTTGCTTGAGCGCCTCAACGAAACGGCGGAGTTGCGTCTGGCCAAGTTGCAGATCGATCAGCGCGAGGCATCGCTGGGACTGGAGAAGTTCCAGCGGATTCCCGATCTCACCGTCAGCATCGGCAGTCAGTACAGCGAAACCGAGCGCGAGCGGGTCAACGTGGTCGGGCTGTCGATGCCGATTCCGCTGTTCAACCGCAATCAGGGCAATGTGCTGGCGGCGGCGCGGCGTGCCGATCAGGCACGGGACCTGCGCAACGCTACCGAGCTGCGTCTGCGCACGGAAATCCAGACCACGCTTGAGCAGTGGCAGACCGCCAACGGCGAAATCCAGGCGTTCGACCGGACAATCCTGCCCGCTGCGCAAAGTGCGGTCGACAGCGCCACTCGCGGTTTCGAAATGGGCAAGTTCGGCTTCCTCGACGTGCTCGACGCGCAGCGCACGCTGATCAGCGCCCGCAGCCAATATATCCAGGCGGTGAGCGAGGCGACCGACGCCCGGGTCCGCATCGAACGCATTTTCGGCGACCTCAGCGTCAGCCCTTGAATTTCAATTTTCTGATCACTGCGCGATGGCACGGCGCAGAGGAGTTTCCATGGATAAAAAACTGATCGTGGTCGCTGCGGCGACCTTGGCGTTGGGCATTGGTATCGGCTCGATGTGGGCGGGCAACTCGGGCATCGATGCGCATGCCGATGAAGCCTCCGAGCATGCGGATCACGCTGAAGAAGGCGCAGCCGCCGAAGGCGAGCATGGCGAAGAAAGACACATCGAATTGACGGCGGAGCAGATCACGGCGGCGGGTATTCAAGTGGCTGCAGCGAAGGCGCAGCGCATCAGTCTCGGCTTGCCGTTCCCCGGCGAAGTGCGCTTCGACGAGGACCGTACCGCCCATGTGGTACCGCGTGTGCCGGGGGTGGTCGAGTCGGTGTCGGTCAATCTCGGGCAGTCGGTGAAGAAAGGTCAGTTGCTGGCCGTAATCGCCAGTCAGCAGATTTCCGATCAGCGCAGCGAGCAGGCAGCCGCGCAGCGCCGGCTGGCCCTGGCGCGCACGACGTTCGAACGCGAGAAAAAACTGTGGCAGGACAAGATCTCCGCCGAACAGGATTTCCTCCAGGCGCGTCAGGCCCTGGAAGAAGCCGAGATCGCCGTGAGCAACGCCCGGCAAAAGATCAGCGTGCTCAGCGGCAGTGTGGTCGCCACCGGCGGCAATCGTTATGAACTGCGGGCGCCGTTCGATGGCGTGGTGGTGGAAAAACACCTGACGCCGGGGGAAGTGGTCGATGAAACCACGGCGGCCTTCACGCTCTCGGACTTGTCGCGGGTGTGGGTCACCTTCGGCGTTTCACCGAAGGACTTGAACAAGGTGCAAGTGGGCAGACCCGTCACCGTCAGCGCGGCGGAACTGAATGCTGAAGTCAGCGGCACCGTGGCTTACGTCGGCAGCCTGCTCGGCGAACAAACCCGTACCGCGACCGTGCGCGTCACCCTGGAAAACCCGCAAGGCTCATGGCGCCCGGGTCTGTTTGTCACCGCGCTGGTCGCCACCGACAGCCGTCAGGCCAAGGTCGCTGTACCGGAAACCGCGATCCAGACCGTCGAGGACAAACCCACGGTATTCGTGCGCACCGATGACGGCTTCAAGGCGCAAGCGGTGGAGCTGGGCAGTCGCGCGGCGGGTCAGGTGGAAATCACCGCCGGACTTGCGCCGGGCGTGCAAGTCGCCAGCGCCGGCAGCTTCGTCCTCAAATCGGAGCTGGGCAAAGCCTCGGCCGAGCACAGTCACTAATCGCGGAAGACTCCCATGTTCGAACGCCTGATCCAGTTTGCCATCGAGCAGCGCATCATCGTGCTGCTCGCCGTTCTGCTCATGGCCGGCCTCGGCATCGCCAGTTATCAAAAACTGCCGATCGACGCCGTGCCCGATATCACCAACGTCCAGGTGCAGATCAACACCGGCGCGGCCGGGTTTTCGCCGCTGGAAACCGAGCAGCGCATTACTTTTCCGATTGAGACCGCGATGGCCGGCCTGCCCGCATTGGAGCAGACGCGCTCGCTGTCGCGTTCGGGGTTGTCCCAGGTCACGGTGATCTTCAAGGACGGCACCGATCTGTTCTTTGCCCGGCAATTGGTCAACGAGCGCTTGCAGTCCGCCAAGGAGCAGTTGCCCGAGGGCGTGGAGGCGGTGATGGGGCCGATCTCCACCGGGCTCGGCGAGATTTTCCTGTGGACGGTCGAGACCAGGGAGGGCGCGCTGAAAGATGACGGTACGCCCTACACGCCGACCGATCTGCGGGTGATCCAGGACTGGATCATCAAACCGCAACTGCGCAACGTCCCCGGCGTGGCCGAGATCAACACCATCGGCGGCTTTGCCAAGGAGTACCAGATTGCCCCCGATCCGAAAAAACTCGCGGCCTACAAACTGACCCTCACCGATCTGGTGACGGCGCTGGAGCGCAACAACGCCAACGTCGGCGCCGGCTACATCGAACGCAGCGGCGAGCAATTGCTTATTCGCGCACCCGGTCAGGTGGCGAGCACCGAGGACATTGCCAACATCGTCATGGCCAACGTCGACGGCACACCGATTCGCATCAAGAACGTTGCCACCGTGGATATCGGTCGCGAGCTGCGCAGCGGCGCGGCCACGGAAAATGGTCGTGAAGTGGTGCTGGGTACGGTGTTCATGCTGATCGGTGAAAACAGTCGCACGGTCTCCCAGGCCGTCGCCGCCAAACTCGATCAGATCAACAAATCCTTGCCCGCCGGCGTGATCGCGGTGCCGGTGTATGACCGCACCCATCTGGTCGACAAGGCCATCGCCACGGTGAAGAAGAACCTCGTCGAAGGCGCGATTCTGGTCATCGCGATTCTGTTTCTGTTCCTCGGCAACATCCGCGCCGTGCTGATTACCGCGATGGTGATTCCGCTGTCGATGCTGTTTACCTTCACCGGCATGTTCAGCAACAAGGTCAGCGCCAACCTGATGAGCCTTGGTGCGCTGGACTTCGGCATCATCGTCGACGGCGCGGTAGTGATCGTCGAAAACACCCTGCGACGGCTGGCCCATGCGCAGCAGCATCACGGGCGACTGCTGACGCGATCCGAGCGATTCCATGAAGTGTTCGTGGCGGCAAAAGAGGCGCGGCGACCGCTGATTTTCGGCCAGTTGATCATCATGGTCGTGTACCTGCCGATCTTCGCCCTGAGCGGCGTCGAAGGGAAAATGTTCCACCCGATGGCGTTCACCGTGGTCATTGCATTGCTTGGCGCCATGCTCTTGTCCGTCACCTTTGTGCCTGCCGCGATTGCGCTGTTCGTCACCGGCAAGGTCAAGGAAGAAGAAGGCGTGGTGATGCGCGGTGCACGTCGTGTGTATGCGCCCGCGCTGGCCTGGGTGATGTCGCATCGTGCCGTTGCCGTGGGTGCGGCGCTGGGTGTGATCGTGCTCAGTGGCGTGGTCACCAGCCGCATGGGCAGCGAGTTTGTGCCGAGTCTCAGCGAAGGCGATTTTGCCCTGCAGGCATTGCGCGTACCGGGCACCAGCCTGACACAGTCGGTGGACATGCAGCAGCGGCTGGAAACGTTGATCCTTAATAAAGTGCCAGAAGTCGAGCGCGTGTTCGCCCGCACCGGCACGGCGGAAATCGCCTCCGACCCGATGCCGCCGAACATTTCCGACAGCTACGTGATGCTCAAACCCAAAGACCAATGGCCGGATCCTGGCAAGTCCCGCGAAACCCTGATGGCCGAATTGCAACAAGCCGCCGCGACCTTGCCTGGTAGCAACTATGAGCTGTCGCAGCCGATTCAACTGCGTTTCAACGAACTGATCTCCGGGGTGCGCAGCGACATGGCAGTCAAGGTGTTCGGTGATGACATGGACGTGCTCAACGCCACGGCGGCGAAGATTGCCGCCGCGATGCAGAAGGTCAACGGCGCGTCCGAGGTCAAGGTCGAGCAAACCACCGGTCTGCCGGTGCTGACCATCAACATCGACCGCGACAAGGCCGCGCGTTACGGGCTCAACGTCGGCGATGTGCAGGACACCATTGCGGTGGCCGTCGGTGGACAGAAGGCCGGGACGATGTACGAGGGCGACCGGCGTTTCGACATGGTGGTGCGCCTGTCCGACGCCATGCGCAAGGACATCGAAGGGCTGTCGGCGCTGCTGATTCCTGTGCCGGCAGCGGGTGGTGATGCCGCCAGTCAGATCGGTTTCATTGCGCTGAAGGATGTCGCGAGCCTCGATCTGGTGCTGGGGCCGAATCAGGTCAGCCGCGAAAACGGCAAGCGGCTGGTGATCGTCAGCGCCAACGTACGCGGGCGTGATATCGGATCGTTCGTCGCCGAGGCGGGCGAAGTGATCGAGCGCGATGTGCAGGTGCCGGCGGGGTACTGGACCACTTGGGGCGGGCAGTTCGAACAACTGCAATCGGCGGCCAAGCGCTTGCAGATCGTGGTGCCGGTGGCGTTGCTGCTGGTGTTCGGGTTGCTGTTCATGATGTTCAACAACCTCAAGGACGGCTTGCTGGTGTTCACTGGGATTCCGTTCGCACTGACCGGCGGGGTCTTGGCGTTGTGGCTGCGGGACATTCCGCTGTCGATTTCGGCGGGTATCGGGTTTATCGCGTTGTCCGGTGTGGCGGTGCTCAATGGCCTGGTGATGATTGCGTTCATCCGCAATCTGCGGGAGGAGGGGCGTTCGCTGTCTGATGCGATCAATGTCGGTGCGTTGACGCGGTTGCGACCGGTGTTGATGACCGCGCTGGTGGCGTCCCTGGGCTTCATTCCGATGGCCCTGGCGACCGGCACCGGGGCCGAGGTGCAGCGACCGCTGGCGACGGTGGTGATCGGCGGAATCCTGTCCTCGACCATTCTCACGCTGCTGATCCTGCCGGCGCTGTATCAGATTGCGCATCGCCGGGACGAGGAGTCACCCACGACAGCCTAGTCATTTTTTGCTTTAACAAAAGGCCCGCAACTGCGGGCCTTTCTACATAACGGATATGTAATTTCGGCGCCACCGTCACGAAAGGTTCGGATTGTTACCTTGATCCCGTCAGTTACTTAAATGAGGAATCGAACATGAAACCTGTACAGAACGGTGCGTTTTTGTTGGCGTTGGCGGTGTCTTCCCTGGCGATGGCCGAAGGTGGCGGCGACCGCACTTTCGACCGGATGATGACCAACAACGACCGCTCCATGGAGCTGTTCGTTGCCAAGGAAAAGGCCCGGGATCCCGTTGTCGTGAACGACAAGAAGGCCGAACAGACCCGCGACCTGTAAGCGTGCCGCCAGTGAATGAGCCCGTCATCGCGCATCGATGGTGGGCTTTTTTATGAGTCGTGTTTTGAAGGAACTGAATATGAAATTTCTTAAGTTGTTGGCGTTCACCAGTGTCATGGCGATGTCCTTGAATGCCTTGGCCGAAGGCGGTGGCGACAGAACGTTTGACCGGGCGCTCAGCGCCAATGCCCAGGCCATGGAGCAATACGCGGCGGCCCAGGGCAAAGCGGCGCCGGTGGTCAAGGAATATACGTACGGAATGAAACTGGATGTGAAGAAAGTGGTGAGCGTTGTCCGGCCGAAAAATGAATGCGCGGTGGTGCCGGCTGCGATGACTTATGAAGACTCCAAAGGACAACTCAACACCGTCACCTACAGCGTCATGGGGACCTGCCGTCAACAGGGTGGATAGCGCCTGTCGTGGCACAAGCGCCCGGTTCATGTTCAGTGAGTCGGGCTTTTTTTCAGGCATAAAAAAGGCGCCCCGAAGGACGCCAAAAAATTCACCTCTTACCAAAGGAGCAAGGAGCTTCTAAAGGTGAATGTGTTGCTCGTGAAACTCAGAGAATCGCCAGCGGGTATTCGACGATCACCCGTACTTCATCCAGATCCGACTCGAACGCCGTGGCTCGGGTGGTGGCCTGACGCAGGCGCAGTGACAGGTCTTTCATCGAACCGCTTTGCACCACGTATTTGACTTCGATGTCACGCTCCCAGCGCTTTTGGTCGGTCAGCGGATTGCCTTCGGCATCGCGGCGCATGTACACGGCGTTGGCGTTGGAGTAATCGGCGTCGGTGCCGCGGGCATAACGGGTCATGAACGACAGGCCCGGCACGCCATAGGTGGTCATGTCGAGGTCGTAGCGCACCATCCACGAACGCTCTTTCGGCGAGTTGAAGTCGCTGTACTGGATGGAGTTGTCGAGGAAGATCGAGTCGGACTGGCGCAGATAATCGAAATCGTCGTTGCCGTTGTTGCGCTGGTGGGAGAGGGCGACCGAATGGGCACCGAGTTTCACGCCGACCCGGCCGCTCCAGATGTTGTTGTCGAACTTGCCGAGCAGTTGTTTGCCTTCATCGACCGCCTTGTAATAGTTCAGGCCACCGAACAGCGACAGGTCATCCGATAGCGGATACGTCCAGGCGGTGCCGGCGTAATACTGGTTCCAGGCATCTTTCAGGCGACTGGAGTACAGGCTGAAACTGAGGTTTTTGTTCAGCGCATAATCGCCGCCGCCGTAAGCGATCCAGGGCGAGTTGACCGGGCCGGCATAGAAGGTCGCGAAATTCTCGCGCATGTCGCTGGACACCGGCTGGCTCATCGCATGCAACCGGCCACCCTGGATCGACAGACCCTCGATGCTGGTGTTGGTCGCCGTCACACCGCGAAAGCTTTCCGGCAGCAATCGCGAATCACCCGCCGCAACGACCGGGTTGGCCGGGAATACATCGCCGATTTTCACCACCGTATCGAAGGCCCGCACTTTGGCTGCACCACCGATCTTGGTGTATTCGTCCCGCGCTTTACCGTCGCTGTCGACCGGCAACACATCGAACGAACTGCGGCCACCGTTGCGACCATCACCGGTGTCGAGTTTCAGGCCGATCATGGCAAACGCATCGACACCGACCCCAACGGTGCCTTGGGTGAAACCGGATTCGAACTTGCTGATGACCGCATGGGCCCAGGCCTCGGAATAACCATTGCCGGTGGGACTGGACTGGCCGTTGCGGTGATCACGATTGAAATAGAAGTTGCGGTTGAGGACTGTCAGGCTGCTGCCTTCGATAAACCCTTCGGGTTTTTCTTCTGCAAACACCATGGACGGCCCGGCGCCGACGACCACTGCTAATGCGGCCATCGATATTTTTGTGTTGTTAACCATCAATCACTCCTGGGTTCGGCAGAACGGGAACGTGCTTCGGCGTGGGTTTTATTGTTCGACGGGCAAGGGCCCGCCGGGAGAATCGCCGGGTGACATCGTTGCAGGCTGCGGATAACGGGGAGGTGATTGGGGGATTACAAATTTGTTAGGTGGGTGCGGGCGAAACTCACACACAGGGCGGGGCTGAACGCTCCATGTATGCAGATTTGCGTTTCTACCTTTCGAAGGTGTCTAGCAAGTCCTCTGGCAGAGAGGTATCGATGTCTTTGGGAAGTGTGAGTTTGCCCTTCATGGTTCCGATCCGTTGAGCGCGCGTTTTTTTCAAGGTGACTTTGCCTTTGCGTTCTTCGGCTAATGTCTCGAGGCCGTCCATCAAGTCTGAAAAAATATCTCGTTTCATGTTTCCCGGATTTCCATCTGCTGGATGACTTTCGAATTTAACGACATAGGCCATTGCGTGATGTCAGCCGTTGCTCATGGTTTTGCAGGCAAATTCCTAAAAGGGGGAGGGTGTTGAAAATTAAAGGATTCCACAAAAACAAAAACGGCACCCGAAGGTGCCGTTTCTGTTTGTTACCATTCCAGCAGAGCAATCAGCCCGCCAGGCCCGCCTGCTGAACCAGGGTCAGCAATGGTTGCGGGTACACACCGAGGAAGAACGCGACCACGGCGATGGCCAGCAGCATCACGCCGCCTGCCTTCTGTTCCCAGTGCAGCTGGGCGTCGTGGCGGCGCAGGTTCGGTTCGATCAGGTACAGGGTGACCATCACGCGCAGGTAGTAGAACACGCCGATGGCGCTGCCCAGTACCAGCGAACCGACCAGCCACCATTGGTGCGACTCGACACCGGTAGCGATGATGTAGAACTTGCCGATGAAGCCTGCAGTCAGCGGGATACCGGCCAGGGACAGCATCATCACGGTCAGTACGGCGGTCAGGTACGGACGGCGCCAGAACAGGCCGCGGTACTCGTACAGCGCGTCTGCGTCACGACCGTTGTACGGCGAGGACATCAGGGTGATCACGCCGAAGGCGCCGAGGCTGGTGATCACGTAGGTGACCAGGTACACGCCGATGGCTTCCACCGCCAGACCCTTGCTCGCCACCAGTGCGATCAGCAGGTAGCCGAAGTGCGCGATGGAGGAGTAACCGAGCAGACGCTTGAGGTTGCTCTGGGTCAGGGCCAGCAGGTTACCGAACAGGATCGAGGCGATGGCGATGATGGTCAGCACGTTGCTCAGAACGCCACTGCTGGCGGCAGGGGAGATCTGGAACAGACGAACCATTACCGCGAACACGGCCACTTTCGACGCGGTGGCGAGGAACGCGGCCACCGGTGCCGGAGCACCTTCGTACACGTCCGGCGTCCACAGGTGGAACGGTACCAGCGACAGTTTGAACGCCAGACCGATCAGCATCATGCCCAGGCCCAGTTGCGCCAGCGAGCTTGGCAGGTTGGTGGTGGCCAGTGCCTGACCGATGCCGACGAAGCTCAGGGAGCCGGAGTCTGCGTACAGCAGCGCCATACCGAACAGCAGGAACGCGGAACCGGCGGCCGACAGCACCATGTACTTGATGCCGGCTTCCAGCGAACGCTTGTTGAAGAAGGCGTAGGCCACCAGACCGTAGACCGGTACCGACAGCAGTTCCAGACCGATGAACAAACCGGCCAGGTGCTGCGCGCTGACCAGAACCAGGCCACCGGCGGCGGCCATCAGGATCAGCAGGTACAGTTCTTCACGGTTGCCCGGGTAACCCGAACCGCCATCGCCGAGATAGGCGTGGGCGAGGGTGACACAGGCGAGGGTGGCGACCAGGATCAGCGCCATGTACAGGCAGGCAAAGGTGTCGATCTGCAGCAATGGGGTCACGGCCAGAGGCGCGACTTTCAGGGCCGGCAGGATCGACAGCAAGGCCAGGTTCAGACCCGCCACCGAAATCAGGAAGGTCTGCGAGTGGTTGCGGCGCCAGGCGATTGCCAGCATCACCACGATAATGGTGAGGCTGGTGATCAACAGTGGCGCTAGCGCAATAAAGTGTTGAATCGTGAATTCCATAGCGCTCTTACCGGGCCGAAGCGAGTTGAGTGAAGGCGGTGCCGAGCCACTGCTGCACGCCATGCATCGTGGCGGCAGAAGTGTCGAGGAACGGTTGCGGGTAGACGCCGAGGTAAATCAGCAGTACCGCAAGGCCCAGCACCATGATCAGTTCGCGACCGTCCATGCCGTGCAGGATCGAATCCGATTTCGACGGACCGAAGTAGGCACGGTGGATCATGATCAGCGAGTAGACCGAACCGAACACCAGACCGGAGGTGGCAATCGCGGTGATCCATGGCGCACTGGCGAAGGTGCCGATCAGGATCAGGAACTCGCCGACGAAGTTACCGGTACCCGGCAGACCCAGGGAGGCGGCTGCGAAGAACAGGCTGATCGCCGGCAGGTAAGCGATACGCGACCACAGACCGCCCATCTCACGCATGTCGCGAGTGTGCAGACGCTCGTACAGCTGACCGCTGAGGATAAACAGCGCGGCGGCCGACAGACCGTGCGCCAGCATCTGGATCACTGCACCTTGCAGCGCCAGTTGGCTGCCGGAGTAGATGCCGATCAGTACGAAGCCCATGTGGGAAACGGACGAGAAGGCGATCAGACGCTTGATGTCGGTTTGCGCGAACGCAAGGAACGCACCGTAGAAGATCCCGATCAGACCGAGGGTCATGGCGATCGGCGCGAACTCGGCCGAGGCGTTCGGGAACAGCGGCAGAGCGAAACGCAGCAGACCGTAGGCCGCCGTTTTCAGCAGGATACCGGCGAGGTCGACGGAACCTGCAGTCGGTGCCTGGGCGTGAGCGTCAGGCAGCCAGGAGTGGAACGGAACCACTGGCAGTTTGACCGCGAAGGCGATGAAGAAGCCGAGCATCAGGATGTACTCGGTGGTCATCGACATCTTGGTCTTCAACAGGTCGGCGTAGTTGAAGGTGATCACGCCGGTGCTGTTGTAGTTGACCAGTACCAGACCGAGGATCGCCACCAGCATGATCAGGCCGGAAGCCTGAGTGAAGATGAAGAACTTGGTCGCTGCGTAGATCCGGGTTTTCTTGCCGTCCGAAGAACTGTGACCCCAGAGCGCGATGAGGAAGTACATCGGCACCAGCATCATTTCCCAGAAGAAGAAGAACATGAACAGGTCGAGGGCGAGGAACACGCCGACAACGCCGCCAAGGATCCACATCAGGTTCAGGTGGAAGAAGCCAACGTGACGTTGGATCTCTTTCCACGAGCAGAGTACCGACAGGATACCCAGCAGACCGGTCAGCAGGATCATCAGCAGCGACAGGCCGTCGAGGGCCAGGTGCACGTTGATGCCGAAACGCTGGATCCAGACGTGCTTGAACTCAAGCGCCCAGGTCGGGTCGGCGCCAGGTTTCGGCGCAAAGGAGTAGTCGCCGTGGGCCCACAGCCAGAGGCCGAGGGCAAGCAGCAGGGACATGGTGATCAGCGCAATCCAGCGGGGGAGGGTAGCGCCGAAGCGCTCACCCATCCAGCACAGCAGGCCGCCGATGAAGGGGATCAGGATTAGCCAAGGCAGAATCATGACGGGCTCGTTTCCTTTCGCAAATTCGCAAGGTTCATATCAGACCGCTACCAGCACGACAGCGCCGATGACCAACACGGCACCAGCAGCCATCGAAGCAGCGTACCAACGCAGTTGACCGGTTTCGGTACGGCTCAGGGCGGTGTGACCACCCTTGGCCATGCGCGGGATCAGACCGATGGTCTGGTCGAGCGGGTCTTTGCGCAGCATGTGGCTGATCGCAAGGTACGGCTTCACGAACAGTTTGTCGTAGATCCAGTCGAAGCCCCAGGCAGCGAACCACCAGGCCGAAAGGAAACGGCCGATGCCGCTGTTGGCGATCGCGGTCACAAAGCGACGCTTGCCGAGGAACAGCAGGGCCGCCAGCAGGATACCGGCCAGGGCGATGGCGCCCGAGGCGATTTCCAGGCTGTGCTTGGCTTCGCCACCGGCATGGCCAACGCTCTCGGGCAGTACGCCGTGCAGCGGTGGAACGATCATGGCGCCGACGAAGGTCGACAGCACGATCAGCACCGACAGTGGCAGCCAGTGAGCGATGCCGTGACCGGCGTGAGCTTCGGTCTTGGCTTCACCGTGGAACGTGATGAAGATCAGGCGGAAGGTGTACAGCGAAGTCATGAATGCACCGACCAGACCTGCGTAGAGCAGACCGTGGTTGCCGCTGGCGAACGCTTCCCAAAGGATTTCGTCCTTGGAGTAGAAACCTGCGGTCACCAGCGGCAGGGCAGCCAGAGCGGCACCACCGACGATGAAGCTGGCGTAGGCCAGCGGCAGTTTCTTCCACAGGCCGCCCATCTTGAAGATGTTCTGCTCGTGGTGGCAGGCAACGATCACCGCACCGGAAGCAAGGAACAGCAGGGCCTTGAAGAAGGCGTGGGTCATCAGGTGGAAAATCGCGCCATCCCAGGCGCCAACGCCCAGCGCCAGGAACATGTAGCCGATCTGGCTCATGGTCGAGTAGGCGAGGATACGTTTGATGTCGGTTTGCACCAGCGCGGCGAAACCGGCCAGTACCAGGGTCACACCACCGACGATGCCGACCAGGTGCAGGATGTCCGGCGCCAGGGTGAACAGGCCGTGGGTACGGGCGATCAGGTAGACACCGGCAGTAACCATCGTTGCAGCGTGGATCAGTGCCGAAACCGGGGTAGGACCGGCCATCGCGTCCGCGAGCCAGGTCTGCAGCGGCAGTTGAGCCGATTTACCGACCGCACCACCCAGCAGCATCAGAGTCGCCAGGGTGATCCAGAAGTCGCCGACCTGGAATTTCTGCGGTGCCAGCACCAGCAGTTCCTGGATGTTCAACGTGCCCACTTGCTGGAACAGGATGAACAGGCCGATGGCCATGAACACGTCGCCGATCCGAGTCACGATGAAAGCCTTGAGTGCGGCGTTACCGTTGTTGCGGTTGCTGTAGTAGAAACCGATCAACAGGTACGAGCACAGGCCCACGCCTTCCCAGCCGAAGTACACGAACAACAGGTTATCGCCGAGCACCAGAAACAGCATGCTGGCAATAAACAGGTTGGTGTACGAGAAGAAGCGCGAGTAACCCGCTTCACCGCGCATGTACCAGGATGCGAACAGGTGGATCAGGAAGCCCACGCCCACCACCACGCCGAGCATGGTGATCGACAGGCCGTCGACGTAGAGGGCGAAGTTCGGCTTGAAGCCTTCCACCGCCATCCACTGCCAAAGCACCAGGGTGTAGTGACCGCCTTCGGGAGGCGCGACGTTGAATTGCCAGATGACGTAGGCAGCGACAATCGCCGACAAGCCAATGGAACCCACGCCGATCAGCGCCGAGAGGTTTTCCGACCAGCGTCCACGGGAGAACGACAGCAACAGGAAACCGATCAGAGGGAATACGAAAGTCAGAAAGATCAGGTTCATCCGCGCATCTCACTGGCAGCGTCGATATCGAGCGTGTGGAAGCGGCGATACAGTTGCAGCAGGATCGCCAGGCCAATACTGGCTTCGGCGGCTGCAAGGCTGATCACCAGGATGAACATGATCTGTCCATCCGGTTGCGCCCAGCGGGCGCCCGCAACGATGAAGGCCAGTGCAGAGGCGTTCATCATCACTTCCAGACTCATCAACACGAACAAAATGTTACGGCGGACCATCAGGCCGACCAGACCAAGGCAGAACAGGATGCCGGCAACGGCCAATCCATGCTCGAGAGGGATAGCAGGCATGTCTTACTCCTTCGCCTCGTTACGGCCCAAATGGAACGCCGTGACGGCTGCAGCGAGCAGCAGCATCGAGGCGAGTTCGACCACCAGCAGGTACGGACCGAACAGGCTGATGCCCACGGCTTTCGCGTCCACGGTGGTTTGACCGATGGCTTGACCGCTCTGGTGAGCGAACAGCACATACAGCAGTTCGGCCAGCAGCAGGGCGGCGAGAATCACCGGTCCTGCCCAGATGCCGGGCTTGAGCCAGGTGCGTTCCTGCTGAACCGAGGCCGGGCCCAGGTTCAGCATCATCACCACGAACACGAACAGCACCATGATGGCGCCGGCGTAGGCGATCACTTCCAGCACGCCGGCGAACGGTGCGCCGAGGGCGAAGAAGGTCATGGCCACGGAGATCAGCGAAATGATCAGGTAGAGCAGGGCGTGCACAGGATTGGTGTTGGTGACCACACGCAGTGTGGACACAACAGCGATACCCGATGCGAAATAGAAAGCGAATTCCATCGTTCTTCCTTAAGGCAGCAAGCTCTTCACGTTGATCGGCTCGGCTTCGTTTTGTGCGGCGCCTTTCGGCTTGCCCGCAACGGCCATACCTGCAACACGATAGAAGTTGTAATCAGGGTTTTTGCCGGGGCCGGAGATCAGCAGATCTTCTTTCTCGTACACCAGGTCCTGACGTTTGAACTCGGCCATCTCGAAATCCGGGGTCAGCTGGATCGCGGTGGTCGGGCAGGCTTCCTCGCAGAGACCGCAGAAAATGCAGCGCGAGAAGTTGATACGGAAGAAGTCCGGGTACCAGCGACCGTCTTCGGTTTCAGCTTTCTGCAGCGAGATGCAACCCACCGGGCACGCCACGGCGCACAGGTTGCAGGCTACGCAGCGTTCTTCGCCATCGGGGTCGCGGGTCAGGACGATGCGGCCACGGTAGCGTGGCGGCAGGTAGACCGGCTCTTCCGGGTATTGCAGGGTGTCGCGCTTGCGAAAGCCATGGCCGAAGATCATGACCAGGCTGCGCAACTGGGTACCGGTACCCTTAACGATGTCGCCAATATATTTGAACATGGGTCAAATCCTCACTGAACCGCAACCGCAGGCGTGTTCCACAACACGATTGCAGCGGTCACCAGCAAATTGATCAGGGTCAGTGGCAGGCAGAATTTCCAGCTGAAATCCATCACCTGGTCATAACGCGGACGCGGGATGGAAGCGCGCAGCAGGATGAACAGCATGATGAAGAACGCAGTCTTCAGTGCGAACCAGACGAAGGACAGTTGCGGCAGGATGCCGAACGGACCGTGCCAGCCACCGAAGAACAGGGTGACCAGCAGCGCCGAGATCAGGATGATGCCGATGTATTCACCGACGAAGAACATGCCCCATTTCATACCGGCGTATTCAATGTGGTAACCGTCGGCCAGTTCCTGTTCCGCTTCCGGCTGGTCGAACGGGTGACGGTGAGTCACGGCCACGCCAGCGATGAAGAAGGTACAGAAGCCGAAGAACTGCGGAATGATGAACCACAGGTTCTGCGCCTGGTACTCGACGATGTCGCGCATGTTGAACGAGCCGACCTGCACCACGATGCCCATCAGGGCCAGGCCCATGAACACTTCGTAGGACACGGTCTGCGCCGAGGCACGCAAGCTGCCCAGCAGGGCGAACTTGTTGTTACTCGACCAGCCGGCGAACAGCACCGCGTAGACCGAGAGACCTGCCATGGCGAAGAAGAACAGCAGGCCGATGTTCAGATCCGCCACGCCCCAGGTCGGGGTGATCGGGATGATCGCGAACGCGATCAGCAGGGCGGACATGGCTACCACCGGCGCCAGGGTGAAGATCACCTTGTCGGCAAACGGCGGAGTCCAGTCTTCCTTGAAGAACATCTTCAGCATGTCGGCAGCGATCTGGAACATGCCGAACGGACCGACGCGGTTCGGACCGTAACGGTCTTGCCACCAGCCCAGCAGGCGACGTTCGACAAAGCTGAGCAACGCACCTGCGACCACAACGGCCAGCAGGATCACGATGGCTTTGATGACCGTCAGGATCACATCGATCACTTCAGGGGTGAACCAGGTCATTGCGCTGCCTCCTGCAGACCATCAACGGATACGCCGGCGAATGCCGGTGGAATGCCGGCGATGCCCGCAGGCAATGCCACCAGACCTGCGCCCAGCTCTTCATTGATGCGCAGCGGCAGACGCAGGGTCTGGCCGGCAACGTTGAGGCTCAGCAGTGCGCCGTCGTTGACGCCCAGGCGGTCGGCTTCGGACTTGGCCAGAGCAACGTAGGCTGCCGGAATGCGTTCCTGAACCGGAGCGGCTTTCGAAGAGTTCTCTTCGCTGCCGAACAAGTGGAAGAACGGTACGGCTTGCCAGGTGCCCGGTGCCGGGTTGAACGCGCGTGGCGCAGCAGCGAACCAGTTCAGCGAATCACCGGTGCTTTCGATCAGGCGAGTACCCGGATCGCCAGCGCGCAGGTGACCACCGACTTCGTCCTGGAACTTGTTCCAGGCTTGCGGCGAGTTCCAGCCCGGCGACCAGGCGAACGGCACTTGCTGACGCGGTTCGGCGGAGCCCGAGTAACCTTCCATCGAGAAGGCAAACGCGGTGTCCTTGTCTTGCGGGGTGCGTGGTTCATGAACGCTGATGTCGGCGCGCATCGCGGTGCGACCGGAATAACGCAGCGGCTCACGCGCCAGTTTCAGACCCTTGATGCGGAACGCAGCGGACGGAGCGGCATCGACGATGCGCGCCAGTTGCTCGGTGCTCGAAGCGACGGCAGCGGTCACGTGGTCGAGTTGCGTCCAGTCGATCGGCTGGTTCAGCAGCGTCGAGCGCAGGGCGTGCAGCCAGCGCCAGCCTTCGTGTACCAGGATGCTTGCGTCCATGTATTGCGGGTCGAAAACCTGGAAGAAGCGCTGGGCGCGACCTTCCTGGCTGACCAGCGTACCGTCGCCTTCAGCGAAGCTGGCCGCTGGCAGAACCAGATGCGCGCGATCGCTGGTGGCGGTCTTCTGGTGGTCGGCAACGATCACTACGTTCGCAGCGTTCAGTGCCGCATCGACCTTGGCTTTCGAGGTGCGGGTGTACAGATCGTTTTCCAGCACGACAATGGCGTCGGCCTTACCGTCGATGACCGCTTGCAGCGCGGCATCGACCGATTCGCCACCGAGCATGGCCAGGCCGAGGCTGTTGGCTTCCGGCACGATCAGGCTGATCGAACCATTCTTCTCGCGCAGCTTCAGGGCCTTGGCGATGTTCGCAGCCGCTTCGATCAGGGCTTTGGAACCCAGCGAAGTGCCGGCGATGATCAGCGGACGCTTGGCAGCGAGCAGGGCGTCGGCGATGCGCTTGGCCAGTTCCAGGGCTTCAGCATCCAGGCCTTCGACGGCCGGTGCGCTGGCGTCCAGGGCGTGGGCCACGGCGAAACCGATGCGGGCCAGATCGTCCGGAGCGGCGTGTACACACTCTTCGGCGATATCGTCGAGCTTGGTTTCAGCCAGGCTGGCGATGAACAACGGGTTCAGCTCGTGCTGACCGATGTTCTTCACCGCGGCGTCGAGCCAAGGCTGAACGCGCATGGCTTCAGCCATGTCTTCGGCCTTGCCTTTGACCGACTGACGCAGGGCCAGGGCCATGCGGGCGGCGGTCTGGGTCAGGTCTTCACCGAGGACGAACACGGCGTCGTGGTCTTCGATGTCGCGCATGTTCGGCACTGGCAGCGGGCTGTCTTTCAGCACTTGCAGGACCAGACGGATGCGCTCCAGTTCGGAGGCTTCGATACCGGAGTAGAAGTGCTCGGCGCCGACCAGTTCACGCAACGCGTAGTTGCTTTCGAGGCTGGCACGTGGCGAACCGATACCGACGATGTTGCGACCGCGCAGCAGGTCGGCGGCTTTGTCCAGCGCAGCATCCAGCCCAAGCTTGGTGCCGTCGGCCAGCATTGGCTGACGTGGACGGTCGGTGCGGTTGACGTAGCCATAACCGAAACGGCCACGGTCGCACAGGAAGTACTGGTTCACCGAACCGTTGTAACGGTTTTCGATGCGACGCAGTTCGCCGTAACGCTCGCCCGGGGAAATGTTGCAACCGCTCGAGCAGCCATGGCAGATGCTCGGCGAGAACTGCATGTCCCACTTGCGGTTGTAGCGCTCGGAGTGAGTCTTGTCGGTGAACACACCGGTCGGGCAGACCTCGGTGAGGTTGCCGGAGAACTCGCTTTCCAGCGTGCCGTCTTCAACGCGACCGAAGTACACGTTGTCGTGGGCACCGAATACACCGAGGTCGGTGCCACCGGCGTAGTCCTTGTAGAAACGCACGCAGCGGTAGCAGGCGATGCAGCGGTTCATCTCGTGGGAAATGAACGGGCCCAGTTGCTGGTTCTGGTGGGTGCGCTTGGTGAAGCGATAACGGCGCTCGTTGTGGCCGGTCATCACAGTCATGTCTTGCAGGTGGCAGTGACCGCCTTCCTCGCACACAGGGCAGTCGTGCGGGTGGTTGGTCATCAGCCATTCAACGACACTGGCGCGGAACGCCTTGGATTCTTCATCGTCGATGGAGATCCAGGTGTTGTCGGTGGCAGGGGTCATGCAGGACATGACGATGCGACCACGGGTGTCGTTCTCGTCGGTGTACTGCTTGACCGCGCACTGGCGGCAGGCCCCGACGCTACCAAGCGCGGGGTGCCAGCAGAAATAAGGGATGTCGAGGCCCAGCGACAGACATGCCTGTAACAGGTTGTCTGCCCCGTCGACTTCGAGCGCTTTGCCGTCTACGTGGATAGTGGCCATGGTTCAAAGGTCTTCGTTGGCCCGGTGTCAGCGGGCGTGGCTAATGGAATCTTGTTATCCGTCCGAATCCAGTCAGCCCCGAAAGGCGTCATCGGACGAAAGGCGAAGGGCACGGACCCTTCGCCTTTTTTAAGCGTTTACGCGCCGACTGTGATCGGCTTCGCCAGAGGCGGGACGGCGGCGCTTGCAGGCGCAATACCGGCTTCGAACTCTGGACGGAAGTATTTGATGGCACTGCCCAACGGCTCCACGGCACCCGGTGCGTGAGCACAGAAGGTCTTGCCCGGGCCGAGGAAGTTGACCAGACCCAGCAGGGTCTCGATGTCGCCTGGCTGGCCGCGGCCTTGTTCGATGGCCATCAGCAGCTTGACGCTCCATGGCAGGCCATCACGGCAAGGGGTGCAGAAACCGCAGGATTCGCGGGCGAAGAACTGCTCCATGTTGCGCAGCAGGGACACCATGTTGACGCTGTCGTCCACCGCCATGGCCAGGCCGGTACCCATACGGGTGCCCACCTTGGCGATGCCGCCGGCGTACATTTGGGCATCGAGGTGTTCCGGCAACAGGAAACCGGTACCGGCGCCGCCTGGCTGCCAGGCCTTGAGCTTGTAACCGTCGCGCATGCCACCGGCGTAGTCTTCGAACAGCTCGCGACCGGTCACGCCGAATGGCAGTTCCCACAGGCCCGGGTTCTTGACCTTGCCGGAGAAGCCCATGAGCTTGGTGCCCATGTCTTCACTGCCGTCGCGGGCCAACGATTTGTACCAGTCCACGCCGTCGGCAATGATCGCCGGCACGTTGCACAGGGTTTCAACGTTGTTGACGCAGGTCGGCTTGCCCCACACGCCAACGGCGGCAGGGAAGGGCGGCTTGGAGCGCGGGTTGGCGCGGCGACCTTCGAGGGAGTTGATCAGTGCGGTTTCTTCACCGCAGATGTAACGCCCGGCGCCGGTGTGGACGAACAGCTCGAAATCGAAGCCGCTGCCCAGGATGTTCTTGCCCAGCAGGCCCGCTGCCTTGGCTTCTTCCACGGCGCGGTTCAGGTGCTTCGCGGCGGTGGTGTACTCGCCACGCAGGAAGATGTAGCCACGGTAGGTTTTCAGCGCGCGAGCACTGATCAGCATGCCTTCGATCAGCAGATGGGGCAGTTGCTCCATCAGCATGCGGTCTTTCCAGGTGTTCGGCTCCATTTCATCCGCGTTGCACAGCAGGTAGCGGATGTTGATGGATTCGTCTTTTGGCATCAGGCCCCACTTCACGCCAGTAGGGAAGCCTGCGCCGCCGCGGCCTTTCAGGCCAGAGTCCTTCACGGTCTGGACGATGTCGTCCTGCGCCATGTCGGTGAAGGCCTTGCGCGCTGCGGCGTAACCGTTTTTGGCCTGGTATTCGTCGAGCCACACGGCTTCGCCGTCGTCACGCAGGCGCCAGGTCAGCGGGTGAGTCTCGGCCGAACGCTGGATGCGGTTGGCCGGACCGAAAGAAGTCAGGGTCATACGTAGCCCTCGAGCAGTTTGGCGACGCCGGCAGGCTGGACATCGCCAAAGGTGTCGTCATCGATCATCAGCGCCGGTGCCTTGTCGCAGTTGCCGAGGCAGCAGACCGGCAGCAGGGTGAAGCGACCGTCGGCGGTGGTCTGGCCCAGGCCGATACCCAGGTTGTTCTGGATTTCGCTGACCACCGACTCGTGGCCGCCGATGTAGCAGACCATGCTGTCGCAGACGCGAATGATGTGGCGGCCGACCGGCTGACGGAAGATCTGGCTGTAGAACGTGGCAACGCCTTCAACGTCGCTGGCCGGGATGCCGAGGATCTCGCCGATGGCGTACAGAGCGCCGTCCGGCACCCAGCCGCGTTCCTTCTGAACGATCTTCAGGGCTTCGATCGACGCCGCGCGCGGATCTTCGTAGTGATGCAGCTCGTGCTCGATGGCCGAGCGCTCGGTTTCACTCAGGGTGAAACGGTCTGTCTGGATAAGCGTGCTGTTCATGCTTAGCGGTCCACGTCGGCCATAACGAAGTCGATACTACCCAGGTACGCAATCAGGTCCGCGACCATGCTGCCTTTGATCACCGAAGGGATCTGCTGCAGGTGGGCGAAGCTCGGAGTACGGATCCGGGTACGGTAGCTCATGGTGCCGCCGTCGCTCGTCAGGTAATAACTGTTGATGCCCTTGGTCGCTTCGATCATCTGGAAGGATTCGTTGGCCGGCATGACCGGGCCCCACGAAACTTGCAGGAAGTGCGTGATCAAGGTTTCGATGTGCTGCAGCGTGCGCTCTTTCGGCGGCGGCGTGGTCAGCGGGTGATCCGCCTTGTACGGGCCTTCCGGCATGTTACGCAGGCACTGGTCGATGATCCTGACGCTCTGGCGCATCTCTTCGACGCGAACCATGCAGCGGTCGTAGGCATCACCGTTGGCAGCCAGCGGCACTTCGAACTCGAAATTCTCGTAGCCGGAGTAAGGACGCGCTTTACGCAGGTCGAAATCGCAACCGGTGGAACGCAGGCCGGCACCGGTGACGCCCCATTCCAGGGCCTCTTTGGTGTTGTACTGGGCAACGCCGATGGTACGACCCTTGAGGATGCTGTTCTGCAGGGCGGCCTTGGTGTATTCGTCGAGGCGCTTTGGCAGCCATTCAACGAAGTCTTTTACCAGTTTGTCCCAGCCGCGCGGCAGGTCGTGGGCGACGCCACCAATGCGGTACCAGGCCGGGTGCAGACGGAAACCGGTGATGGCTTCGATCACCGTGTACGCCTTCTGACGGTCGGTGAAGGTGAAGAACACCGGGGTCATGGCGCCGACGTCCTGGATGTAGGTACCCAGGAACAGCAGGTGGCTGGTGATCCGGAAGAACTCGGCCATCATGATGCGGATGACGTCGACCTTCTCCGGCACCTTGATGCCGGCCAGCTTCTCGACCGAGAGCACGTACGGCAGGTTGTTCATCACGCCGCCGAGGTAGTCGATACGGTCGGTGTACGGAATGAAACTGTGCCAGGACTGACGCTCGGCCATCTTCTCGGCGCCACGGTGGTGGTAACCGATGTCCGGAACGCAGTCGACGATTTCTTCACCGTCCAGTTGCAGGATGATGCGGAACGCACCGTGAGCCGAAGGGTGGTTCGGACCCAGGTTGAGGAACATGTAGTCCTCGTTCGGGCCGGAACGCTTCATGCCCCAGTCTTCAGGACGGAAGCGCGCGGCTTCTTCCTCGAGCTGTTGCTTGGCCAGGTTCAGGCTGAACGGATCGAATTCGGTGGCGCGCGCCGGGAAGTCCTTGCGCAGCGGGTGACCTTCCCAGGTCGGCGGCATCATGATGCGCGACAGGTGAGGGTGACCTTTGAAGTCGATGCCGTACATGTCCCAGACTTCACGCTCGTACCAGTTGGCGTTCGGCCAGATGCTGGTGACGGTCGGCAAGCTGAGGTCGCTCTCGGACAAGGCGACCTTGATCATCACGTCACTATTACGTTCCAGCGACATGAGGTGATAGAACACGGTGAAATCGGCACCGCTCGGCAGCCCTTGACGCTTGGTGCGCAGACGCTCGTCCACGCCGTGCAGGTCATAGAGCATGACGTACGGCTTGGGCAGGTTGCGCAGGAAAGTCAGGACTTCAACGAGCTTGGCGCGGGCCACCCACAGCACCGGCATGCCGGTGCGGGTCGGCTGAGCGGTGAACGCTTCGGCGCCAAAACGGTTGTTCAGTTCGACGACCACATCCTGGTCGTCTGCCTTGTAAGGCGGGATGTACAGAGCACTGCCTGTAGTCATGGTTATTTTTTCGCTTTCGGTCAACGTAAAGAATGAAGCCAGCTTCTCGTTTCTTTGAAACAGATCTGGATCAGACTTCGTCAGGGCTACGCAGATTGGTGACTGCGATTCGCTGTTCGCGGCGCTGTTCCTTCTGCGAAGGCATGTCGGCGCGATAAACGCCTTGATCGCCAACGACCCAGGAAAGTGGGCGACGCTCCTGGCCAATGGATTCCTGCAACAGCATCAAACCTTGCAGAAATGCTTCTGGACGGGGCGGGCAGCCAGGTACGTAGACGTCCACGGGCAGGAACTTGTCCACCCCTTGAACCACGGAGTAGATGTCGTACATGCCACCGGAGTTGGCGCACGAACCCATGGAGATAACCCATTTCGGTTCGAGCATCTGCTCGTAGAGACGCTGAATGATCGGCGCCATCTTGATGAAGCAGGTCCCGGCGATAACCATGAAGTCGGCCTGACGCGGTGATGCCCGGATAACTTCGGCGCCGAAGCGCGCGATGTCGTGGGGCGCCGTGAAGGCGGTGGTCATTTCCACGTAGCAGCATGACAGGCCGAAGTTGTACGGCCACAGGGAGTTCTTACGTCCCCAGTTGACCGCGCCACTCAGCACGTCTTCCAGCTTGCCCATGAAAATGTTTTTGTGGACTTGATCTTCTAACGGATCGGAAACGGTTTCCCGCTGGCCGATCGGATACTGCTCGTTAGGAGCATCGGGGTCGATTCTGGTGAGATTGTATTGCATTGCCAAAGCCTCATTGTTTCAGCTTCGCCTGCCGCTTGCGACGAGCTTCCGGAGCCCAGTCAAGGGCGCCCACTCGGAACAGGTAGACAAGACCTGCCAACAGAATTGCTATGAAAACGAGAGCTTCGACGAATCCGGTCCAGCCGCTTTCGCGGACGGACACAGACCATGCAAAGAGAAAGAGGGCTTCGATATCGAAGATCACGAAGAGCATCGCGACCAGATAGAATTTGGCTGATAGCCGCAAGCGGGCGCCACCGGTAGGTAGCATGCCGGACTCGAACGGTTCGTTTTTGCTGCGGCCCCAGGCTTTTGACCCGAGGAGGCTGGAGACGCCGAGCATGAAGGCACACAGGCCGACTACACCCAGAAGGAAAATGGCAAAGCCCCAGTTGTGGGCCATGAGTCCTGTCGCTTCGGGCATGCTGGAAATCCTTAACAGAGAGCAAAGGTCTCTGAGCTTGATAAAGAAATAAGGCAGTGACGATATGTCGCAGCAATCAATCGCGCTGATTTTATGGCTAAACACCCTGCAAGTAAAATTCCTATAGCGAAATTATTTATTGGAATAAGGACATAGCGCACCTCTATGGCCCTGTAGCCCATGCATTGCGGGCATTAGCCGGGTTTTCACGAATTATGTTTTGTAGGAAATGTAACGAACATAGTTGCTGCTAAATGATAATTGATATCGTTTGGAGTGGTTTTGTAACTGTTTAGCGATTGGGCAGTTGGGAAGTTGTCTTATATCCGCGTTACTGCAAGTAGCGGCGGCGCCCGTTTTAACCGATTTTTGTGACGCGGATACCGCTCTGGATCAATGTTTCGCCCGAAAGGCTGTGCCAGCTCGGGGGCGTTCAGCGGGTCGCAGGCAAAAAAAACGCCCCGAACCAGTCGGGGCGTCAGTCTTTCGGCTATGCGGTTAGCTTTCTATACGGTCCGCAAAGGCCGTTTACTCGGTGAAGTCGATCAGTGGAACTGTTCTTCTTCGGTCGAACCGGTCAGCGCGGTCACCGAGGACGTACCGCCCTGGATCACGGTGGTCATGTCGTCGAAGTAGCCGGTGCCCACTTCCTGCTGGTGAGCCACGAAGGTGTAACCCTTGGCGGCGTCAGCGAATTCTTGCTCCTGCAGCTTCACGTAGGCAGTCATGTCGTTGCGGGCGTAGTCGTGCGCCAGGTTGAACATGCTGTGCCACATGTTGTGAATGCCGGCCAGGGTGATGAACTGGTGCTTGTAGCCCATGGCGGACAGTTCGCGCTGGAACTTGGCGATGGTCGCGTCGTCCAGGTTTTTCTTCCAGTTGAAGGAAGGCGAGCAGTTGTAGGACAGGATCTGGTCCGGGTATTCCTTCTTGATCGCTTCGGCGAAACGACGGGCTTCGTCCAGGTCCGGCTTGGCGGTTTCGCACCAGATCAGGTCGGCGTACGGTGCGTAGGCCAGGCCACGGGCGATTGCCTGGTCCAGACCGGCACGTACCTTGTAGAAACCTTCCTGGGTACGGGTGCCAGTCACGAACGGCTGGTCGTACGGGTCGCAGTCGGAAGTCAGCAGGTCGGCAGCGTTGGCGTCGGTACGGGCCAGGATGATGGTCGGTACGCCAGCAACGTCGGCAGCCAGACGAGCAGCGGTCAGCTTCTGTACGGCTTCCTGGGTTGGAACCAGAACCTTGCCGCCCATATGGCCGCATTTCTTCACGGAAGCCAGCTGGTCTTCGAAGTGAACGCCGGCGGCGCCTGCTTCGATCATGCTCTTCATCAACTCGTAGGCGTTCAGTACGCCGCCGAAACCGGCTTCAGCGTCAGCCACGATTGGCGCGAAGTAGTCGATGTAGCCTTCGTCGCCCGGGTTCTTGCCGGCTTTCCACTGGATCTGGTCGGCACGACGGAACGAGTTGTTGATGCGCTTGACCACGGTTGGAACCGAGTCCACCGGGTACAGCGACTGGTCCGGGTACATCGATTCGGCGGAGTTGTTGTCCGCAGCGACTTGCCAGCCCGACAGGTAGATCGCCTGGATACCGGCTTTAACCTGCTGTACAGCCTGGCCGCCGGTCAGGGCGCCCATGCAGTTGACGAAGTCTTTCTCTGGGCGGAAGGACGGCTTGGCACCTTGGGTAACCAGGTTCCACAGCTTCTCGGCGCCCATTTTTGCAAAGGTGTGCTCTGGTTGAACCGAGCCACGCAGACGGACGACGTCAGCAGCGGAGTAATTGCGAGTCACGCCTTTCCAGCGCGGGTTTTCAGCCCAGTCTTTTTCAAGGGCTGCAATTTGCTGTTCGCGTGTCAGTGCCATGGAGATAAACCTCGTCGCGTCTTTATGAAAAGTTGTTCTGCGGTGGAAAATTCCTTGCGCTCGCTGACCAGAAGCTTAGGTGGTCAGGTCGGGTTCGGCGGGGCAGGCGACGGGATGAACGATGGGCTCGAGGGGAAGTGAGCAGGTAAAGGCGAACTGGCGGGCGCATTCGGGCGTCGTGGGCCTTTATGCGAACTACAGTGTAAAGCCGGGTTACCTAATTACGCTTCCGTCCCTCGGGACAACTTCGTTCCAGTCGGCAACCTCGTCAAACACGCCTTGTGGGCGGTACAGACACGAAACGGCTCGCGGGGATGGTTGCGAGCATCGCTTCGAAGGCCCTTGCCAGGGCCTCTGATTAGCGGGAGCGAGGCCATCATGCCTTCGCTTTTTTGGCTCGTCAAACGTTTTGTAGTGCTTTTTTTCAAGCACTACATCTTTCGTCTAATACGACTAATCAGTCAGTTTTTGGTGCTTTAGTCCAGCGTGTCGACTTTCACCCGCAACGTCATGTCATCCCGGCCTTGAGTCGAGTAGCTGCGGGCCAGGCCCTGTTTGTCGGCCTGGGTCTGGCGATTCACGCCGGCGAGGGTGATCCATTCGCCGAGGCGCCCGGTGACGGTTGTGTCGGTGCTTTGCACGTTCACTACATCGGGACGTTCCTGGCTCATGCGGTCACGGTTGGTACTGATGGCCAGGTGAACGGTTTCGCCGGTGACGCTGGCGGTGACGTAAAACCCTTGGGTGACGTTGCGATATTGAGTCTGGCTGCTGTAATCGCCGTAGGAGTTGGTCTGGCTGCTGGTGATCGGCACGCTCTGGCCGACCTGGATCAGCGCCGGTGCGCCTTCGCTGGCCTGGATCTGCTGAGTGCCGCCGTCACGGCTGGCGGTGCTGCGGCTGATGATGCGGGTCTGCGCGCCGTTGACCGAATAGCCTTCATCGCCACGACCGTTGTTTTCGTTGGTGTCGACCGTGATCAGCAGGCGCTTGGGCGCGGTGTCGAGTTGCGAGAGCAGGTCCTTGAGTTCTTCGATCTTGCCGGGTTCAGCCTTGACGATCAGTTGATTACCATAAGCGCTGACCTGGCCGTCCTTGCCGAGGAAGTCCTGAGCCACCGGCAGCATGTCGGCGCTGGTGTGGTACTTGAGGGGCACGATTTCTGTGGCTGCCATCACCGAAAAACTGCAGCCGAGCAGCAGGGTGGTGAGCAGGGTGCGTAGGGACATGTCCGTTATCTCCGCTTTTGAAAGGCTTGATATTGCCAGTTTGTCGGCCCGGGGTGGGGCAAGTTGAATCGTAGACAGCAAAACGCCCCGGCATCGGTCGATGGCGGGGCGTTTTGTGGTGCTCGTCAAGCGTTATGCCGAATGGCGAACCATGTCGACATGCGGAATCCCGGCTTCGAGGAATTCCTCGCTGACCAGGTTGAAACCCAGGCGTTCATAGAACGCCGTGGCCTGCACTTGGGCACTGAGCATCTGCTGCTTCAGGCCCCGTGCTTCCGCTTCGGCAATCACCGCTTGCATCAGCGCATCGCCGACCTTCAGCCCGCGCCAGTCCTTGAGCACCGAAACCCGGCCGATGTGCCCGTCGGGCAAAAGGCGGGCGGTGCCGATCGGAAAGTCGCCTTCGAAGGCCAGGAAATGCACCGCTGTAGCGTCATCGGCGTCCCACTCAAGCTCGGGTGGAACCGATTGTTCGGCAATGAACACCGTTTCGCGAATGCGGCGGATCTCGGCGTTGTCCTTTTGCCAGTCTGCAACACGTACGCGAATCTTATTCATCGTCGGCGAACCCCAGGCTTCCCTGTTTGACCAGTTCGCACAGCAGACCGCGACCGTCTTCGTCGCTCAGCCAGTCACCGAGGTTGTCGGTGTGCAGGGCGTCGGCGGAGCAGATCAGCTTCAGCAGTTCGCGCAGCTTGCCCGGCAGGTAACGGCTCTGGCCGCTGGCGAACAGCAGCAGATCGTCATCGACTTCCGACCATGCCAGGCGCGCGCTCGGGTTGCGGATCAGAATGGCGCCGTCTTCGAGCGCGTTGAGGAAGTCTTCTTCCTCAACTTCTTCCGGGCCGACCACCAGTTCTGGATAGCGCGGCTCGGTCATGTACTGGCCGAACCAGGTCAGCAGCAGGCGTTCGTCGCTCATGTGCTCGGCGAGCAGCGCTTTCAGGCGGCCGAGTGCATCGTGCTGGATCTGGTGTGGATCATCGCTGACCGGTTTTGCATCGGCGTCGGTGTAACGCTCTTCGTCAGTCAGGAACTGGCTGAGGAAGTCGGTGAAATGGGTCAGCACTTCAGCGGCGCTTGGTGCGCGGAAGCCGACCGAGTAGGTCATGCAGTCATCGACGGCAACGCCGCAATGGGCCAGGCGTGGCGGCAGGTAGAGCATGTCGCCCGGTTCCAGGACCCACTCTTCGGTCTCGTGGAATTCGGCGAGGATGCGCAGGTCCGCGTGTTGCAGCAGCGGGCTTTCGGAGTCGCACATCTGGCCGATTTTCCAGTTGCGCTTGCCGTGGCCTTGCAGCAGGAATACGTCGTAGTTGTCGAAGTGCGGGCCGACGCTGCCACCCGGGGCGGCGAAGCTGATCATCACGTCGTCGACGCGCCAGCTTGGCAAGAAGCGGAAGTTCTCCAGCAGCTCGCTGACTTCCGGCACGAACTGATCGACAGCCTGCACCAGCAAGGTCCACTCGCGCTCTGGCAGTTTGCTGAATTCGTCTTCGGCGAACGGGCCGCGGCGCAGTTCCCACGGGCGCTCGCCATGCTCGATCACCAGGCGCGATTCGACTTCTTCTTCCAGGGCCAGGCCGGCGAGTTCGTCGGCGTCGATCGGGCTTTCGAAATGAGGAATCGCCTGACGGATCAGCAGTGGTTTTTTCTGCCAGTAATCGCGCATGAATTCGCGCGCCGTGAGACCACCCAGAAGTTGAAGAGGAATATCGGGATTCATATGTAACCTATTGAAAAAAAGCATTTTTCAGACGGGAATAAAAACGCCCGGCGCGGCCGGGCGTCTCAAACGGGTCAAGCAGTCGATCAGATGCGTTTGGCTTGCGCTACAGCGTTGCCGATGTAGTTGGCCGGAGTCAGTTGCTTGAGCTCGGCTTTCGCAGCGGCCGGCATGTCCAGGCCATCGATGAAAGTCTGCAGCGCTTCAGGGCTGATGCCCTTGCCACGCGTCAGTTCTTTTAGCTTCTCGTACGGGTTTTCGATGTTGTAGCGGCGCATTACGGTCTGGATCGGCTCGGCCAGGACTTCCCAGCAAGCGTCCAGATCGGCAGCAATTTTTTCAGCGTTCAGTTCTAGCTTGCTGATGCCTTTGAGGCTGGCTTCGTACGCGATCACGCTGTGGGCGAAGCCGACACCGAGGTTACGCAGCACGGTGGAGTCGGTCAGGTCGCGCTGCCAGCGCGAGATCGGCAGTTTGCTCGCCAGGTGCTGGAACAGCGCGTTGGCGATGCCCAGGTTGCCTTCGGAGTTTTCGAAGTCGATCGGGTTGACCTTGTGCGGCATGGTCGACGAACCGATTTCGCCGGCAATGGTGCGCTGCTTGAAGTAACCCAGGGAGATGTAGCCCCAGATGTCACGGTCGAAGTCGATCAGGATGGTGTTGAAGCGCGCAATGGCGTCAAACAGCTCGGCGATGTAGTCGTGCGGCTCGATCTGCGTGGTGTACGGGTTGAAGGCCAGGCCCAGCTCGTCTTCGATGAAGGCGCGGGCGTTGGCTTCCCAGTCGATCTGCGGGTAGGCCGACAGGTGAGCGTTGTAGTTGCCGACAGCGCCGTTGATCTTGCCGAGCAGCGGAACGGCAGCGACCTGGGCGATCTGGCGCTCAAGACGGTAAACCACGTTCGCCAGCTCTTTACCCAGAGTGGTCGGCGAAGCCGGCTGACCGTGGGTACGCGACAGCATTGGCACGTCGGCAAAGCGCAGGGCCAGTTCACGGATGGCGTTGGCGGTCTGGCGCATCAGCGGCAGCATCACGTCATCACGGCCTTCGCGCAGCATCAGGGCATGGGACAGGTTGTTGATGTCCTCGCTGGTGCAGGCGAAGTGGATGAACTCGCTGACCTTGGCCAGTTCCGGCAGCTTGGCCGCCTGCTCCTTGAGCAGGTACTCGATCGCTTTCACGTCGTGGTTGGTGGTGCGCTCGATCTCTTTTACGCGCTCGGCGTGCTCCAGCGAGAAGTTTTCGGCCAGTTCGTTCAGAACGGCGTTGGCTTCGGCGGAGAAGGCTGGCACTTCCGGGATGCCGGCGTGAGCGGCCAGGCGCTGGAGCCAGCGCACTTCAACCAGAACGCGGGCACGGATCAGGCCGTACTCGCTGAAAATCGGGCGCAGGGCCTGGGTTTTGCCGGCGTAGCGGCCGTCAACAGGGGAAACCGCAGTGAGCGAAGAGAGCTGCATGGGGTGTTCTCGGACAGTCGGGCAACGAAATGGGGCGCGTATCATACATGAAAAAATCCGCCGGTCCGTCACCAACTGACCGGCGTATTACGCGTTACAGACTACAAAGCTTTTATTGCGCGGCGATTTACTCGCTGCGCATCAACGGATACAGCTCTTTGAGCAGCTTGCGACGACTGATCACCAACTGCCAGCGATGACCGCCGAGCTGACGCCACAGGCGTGCCGAACGAATGCCGGCGAGCAGCAGGGCGCGAATCTTCGAGGCGTTGCTCGGCTGCTGCAGGTTGCGCATGTCGCCATGCACCTGAATGCGTTGGCGCAACGTGCTCAGGGTGTCCTGATACAACGCGCCGCAAGCCGCTATCACGTTTTCGTGGGCCGGGCCGAAATGCTCGACCTGCGACTGGATCTGCGGCAAACGCTTGCCGATCACGTCGAGCATGTCGTTGCGCTTGGCCAGTTGGCGCTCAAGGCCGAGCATTGACAAGGCGTAGCGCAACGGCTCGCGCTGCAAGGTGCTCGGATCGCGCTCAAGGGCGCCGATCAGGGCGCGATAACCCTCGCGCAGGTTGATATCGTCGCCGCCATACACGTCCAGTGTGTCCTTCGGATCGCGCACCAACAGGCTGCCGAGCATGCAGCTCAGGCCGGCCTCATTGGTCTGGCCGGTCTTGGCGATCCGGTCGACCAGCACGGCGGCGAGAAACACGCCGCCCAAAGCCGTTAGTTGCTCCTGAGTCGGGCTCATGCCTGGCCGCTCCACGGCTCGGCAACTTCAATCACGCCGCCACCGAGGCAGATTTCGCCGTCATAGAACACCACCGACTGGCCCGGTGTGACCGCACGTTGTGGCTCGTCGAATACGGCGCGATAGCCGGTCGCGGTTTTTTCCAGGGTGCAGGTCTGATCACTCTGGCGATAACGGACCTTGGCGGTCAGGCGCAGCGGCTGGCTCAGATCGATCGGGTTGACCCAATAGATTTCCGAAGCGAGCAGGGCGCTGGAGAACAGCCACGGATGGTTGTTGCCCTGGCCGACAATCAGCTCGTTGGTGTCCAGATCCTTGCGCAGCACGTACCACGGCTCGTCGCCGGCGTCTTTCAGGCCGCCGATGCCCAGGCCTTGGCGCTGGCCGATGGTGTGGTACATCAAGCCGTGGTGACGGCCGATGACTTCGCCCTCGGTGGTCTTGATCTCACCCGGTTGCGCTGGCAGGTATTGCTTGAGGAAATCGCTGAAACGACGCTCGCCGATGAAGCAGATCCCGGTGGAATCCTTCTTCTTGGCGGTGGCCAGCTCGTATTTCTCGGCAATGGCACGGACTTCCGGTTTTTCCAGCTCGCCGACCGGGAACAGGGTCTTGGCGATCTGTTCACCGCCGACGGCGTGCAGGAAGTAGCTCTGATCCTTGTTCGGATCCACGCCCTTGAGCAATTCGGTGCGACCATCGATGTCGCGACGGCGAACGTAGTGACCGGTGGCGATCAGGTCGGCGCCGAGCGTCATGGCGTAGTCGAGGAACGCCTTGAACTTGATCTCGCGGTTGCACAGGATGTCCGGGTTCGGGGTGCGTCCGGCCTTGTATTCGGCCAGGAAATGCTCGAACACGTTGTCCCAGTACTCGGCGGCAAAGTTGGCGGTGTGCAGCTTGATACCGATCTTGTCGCACACGGCCTGGGCATCCGCCAGGTCGTCCATGGCGGTGCAGTATTCCGTTCCGTCGTCTTCTTCCCAGTTCTTCATGAACAGGCCTTCCACCTCATAACCCTGCTCGATCAGCAGGAGAGCGGAAACGGAAGAGTCCACGCCGCCGGACATGCCGACAATGACGCGCTTCTTAGATGTGTCAGAAGGGGCTGGATCACGCATAGGGATTCAATGAGTGTCTTGAAAAAGGACGCGATTCTATCAGGCTCACGGCCTCAAGGCTAAAGGGAAGGGCGGATCAGTTCGAGGCCGAAGCGATTGCCGGCCAGATAATCATCGATGCAACGGATGATCAGCTCGCTGCGCCAGTTGTCGCGCTGGGCCAATAATTCGTCGCGGGTCAGCCACTTGGCGCCGACTATGCCGTCGTCCAGTTGGTAATCCGGGTGGTGTTTCACGGCTTTGGCGCTGAAGCATACGCGCTGGTAAGTCACGCCATTGCTCGGTGCGGTGTACAGATAAATGCCGATCACGCTGGTGGGTTCGACGTCCCAGCCGGTTTCTTCGAGGGTTTCGCGCACGGCGGCTTCGATCAGGGTTTCGTTCGGGTCCAGATGACCGGCGGGCTGATTGAGCACGTTACGTCCGGCCTTGTGTTCCTCGACCATCAGAAAGCGGCCGTTGTCCTCGACGATGGTGGCGACGGTGATGTGGGGGAGCCATTGCATGATGTGAATCTCCTGGGCGGAAGGCAGAAACACAAACCCCGGCGCATGGCCGGGGCTTGTGATGTTCCCTTTACAACCTTATACCAGCGCAGCAATCGCCGCGTTGAGGGTTGCGCTCGGGCGCATGGCCTTGCTGATCAGCTCGGCGTTGGCGTGGTAGTAACCGCCGATGTCCACTGGCTTGCCTTGAACGGCGTTGAGCTCGGCGACGATGGTCGCTTCGTTCTCGGTCAGGGTCTTGGCCAGAGTTGCGAACTGCGCTTGCAGTGCAGCGTCTTCAGTCTGGGCAGCCAGGGCTTGTGCCCAGTACATGGCCAGGTAGAAGTGGCTGCCGCGGTTGTCGATGTTGCCGACTTTGCGCGATGGCGACTTGTTGTTGTCCAGGAACTGGCCAGTGGCCTGGTCCAGGGTCTTGGACAGAACCAGTGCTTTCGGGTTGTTGTAGTTCACACCCAGGTGCTCGAGAGAAGCGGCCAGGGCCAGGAATTCACCCAGCGAATCCCAGCGCAGGAAGTTCTCTTCGACCAGTTGCTGCACGTGCTTCGGAGCCGAACCGCCGGCGCCGGTTTCGAACAGGCCACCGCCGTTCATCAGCGGCACGATCGACAGCATCTTGGCGCTGGTGCCCAGTTCCATGATCGGGAATAGGTCGGTCAGGTAGTCGCGCAGTACGTTGCCGGTCACCGAAATGGTGTCCTTGCCTTCGCGGGTGCGCTGCAGGGTGTACTTCATGGCGTCGACCGGGGCCATGATCTGGATGTCCAGGCCAGTGGTGTCGTGATCCTTCAGGTAAGCCTGAACCTTCTCGATCACCACGCCGTCGTGAGCGCGCATCGGATCCAGCCAGAAAATGGCCGGGGTGCTGCTTGCGCGAGCACGGTTGACGGCCAGTTTGACCCAGTCCTGGATCGGCGCGTCTTTGGTCTGGCACATGCGGAAGATGTCGCCGGCTTCAACAGCCTGTTCCATCAGCAGGGTGCCTTTGCTGTCGGTCACGCGAACCACGCCGTCGGCCTTGATCTGGAAGGTCTTGTCGTGGGAACCGTATTCTTCAGCCTTTTTAGCCATCAGGCCAACGTTTGGCACGCTGCCCATGGTGGTCGGATCGAAAGCGCCATTGGCTTTGCAATCTTCGATCACGGCCTGGTAGATGGTGGCGTAGCAGCGATCCGGGATCACGGCCTTGGTGTCGTGCAACTGGCCGTCGGTGCCCCACATTTTGCCGGAGTCACGGATCATGGCCGGCATCGAGGCGTCGACGATGACGTCGCTCGGCACGTGCAGGTTGGTGATGCCTTTGTCGGAGTTGACCATCGCCAGCGACGGACGAACGGCGTAGACCGCTTGAATGTCAGCTTCGATCTGGGCTTGCTGTTCGGCCGGCAGGGATTTGATGCGGGCGTACAGGTCGCCGATGCCGTTGTTCAGGTTGAAGCCGATTTCGGCCAGCACGTCGGCGTGCTTGGTCAGGGCGTCCTTGTAGAACTCGGCAACGATCTGGCCGAACATGATCGGGTCGGAGACCTTCATCATGGTGGCTTTCAGGTGAACCGACAGCAGCACACCTTGTTGCTTGGCGCTGTCGATTTCAGCGGCGATGAACGCGCGCAGGGCCTTTTTGCTCATCACGGAGCAGTCGAGGATCTCGCCCGCCTGAACGGTGGTTTTTTCTTTCAGAACGGTCGCGGTACCGTCTTTGGCGATCAGCTCGATCTTCACGGCGCCAGCGGCGTCGATCAGGGCAGCTTTTTCGCTGCCGTAGAAATCGCCGGTGCTCATGTGAGCGACGTGAGACTTGGAGTCCTTGGCCCAGGCGCCCATTTTGTGCGGGTGCTTGCGAGCGTAGTTCTTGACCGACAGCGGAGCGCGACGGTCGGAGTTGCCTTCGCGCAGAACCGGGTTCACGGCGCTGCCCTTGACCTTGTCGTAGCGCGCCTTGGCTTCTTTTTCGGCGTCGTTGGTCACGGTTTCCGGGTAGTCCGGCAGGTTGTAGCCCTGGGCTTGCAGTTCTTTGATCGCGGCTTGCAGTTGCGGAACCGAGGCGCTGATGTTCGGCAACTTGATGATGTTGGCTTCAGGCGTAACGGCCAGGTTGCCCAGTTCGGCGAGGTGGTCGGCTACGGCTTTGTCGCCCAGTTGCTCGGGGAAGCTGGCCAGAATACGTGCTGCAAGAGAGATATCGCGGGTTTCCACGGCGATATCGGCCGAGGCGGTGTAAGCCTCGATGATCGGCAGCAGGGAATAGGTGGCGAGGGCTGGAGCTTCGTCGGTGAAGGTATAGATGATCTTCGAGCGGGTGGGCATATTCGGATTAACTCTCTCTTCTTTGCTAAAGCGTGCGCAGAAACTCGAGGGGCGCCGGGTAAGCGCGTTCGTTCAAAGTCATCCATGAACCGAATGTCGAGATTCTTCGCGGTGATGTTGGGTGCATCAGTAGAGCGTCAAGCAGTCGGACTGCGGTAACAGTTCAACCAATCAGGCGGAAAGTCTCGTGCTAGAGAGGCCAGCCGTCGTGACCCTTTGGTCAGCGGGCGGCATTATACATAGGTAGCTGGCAATCTGCCGATGGTTCATATGCAACGATTCTCGTCCATTGGTCTAAAGGTCGCAGGGCGGGGTGGGGCGTAGAGTCGCCGTGAATGCTTGAGATTGGCGCTTTTCCCTTTGCTTTCAGGCTTGTACGAAACGAGATGTGGCCGCGCCCGGAACAGAGGGTTTGCGTGTTGATTCAACTGGGTTACGCTCGAACCAAGCCAGATGTTCAATCCAAACAATGGAGTTCAGCATGGGTTACAAGAAGATTCAGGTTCCAGCCGTCGGCGACAAAATCACCGTCAACGCAGACCATTCTCTCAATGTCCCTGATAACCCGATCATTCCCTTCATCGAAGGTGACGGCATTGGCGTCGACGTCAGCCCTGTGATGATCAAAGTGGTTGATGCTGCCGTGGCCAAGGCCTACGGGGGCAAGCGCAAGATTTCCTGGATGGAGGTTTATGCTGGCGAAAAAGCAACTCAAGTCTACGACCAGGACACCTGGCTGCCCCAGGAAACCCTGGACGCCGTTAAAGATTACGTCGTTTCCATCAAGGGCCCGCTGACCACCCCGGTCGGTGGCGGTATTCGCTCCCTCAACGTGGCCCTGCGTCAGCAACTCGATCTCTATGTCTGTCTGCGTCCGGTGGTGTGGTTCGAAGGCGTACCGAGCCCGGTGAAAAAGCCCGGTGACGTCGACATGGTGATCTTCCGCGAGAACTCCGAAGACATTTATGCCGGTATCGAATGGAAGGCCGGCTCCCCTGAGGCCACCAAGGTCATCAAATTCCTGAAAGAAGAAATGGGCGTCACCAAGATCCGTTTCGACCAGGATTGCGGTATCGGCATCAAGCCGGTTTCGAAAGAAGGCACCAAGCGTCTGGTGCGCAAGGCCCTGCAATACGTAGTGGACAACGACCGCAAGTCGCTGACCATCGTGCACAAGGGCAACATCATGAAATTCACAGAAGGTGCCTTCAAGGACTGGGGCTACGAGGTAGCGCGGGATGAGTTTGGCGCCGAGTTGCTGGATGGCGGCCCGTGGATGAAATTCAAGAACCCGAAAACCGGCCGTGAAGTCATCGTCAAGGACGCCATCGCCGACGCCATGCTCCAGCAGATCCTGCTGCGCCCGGCCGAATACGATGTGATTGCCACCCTTAACTTGAACGGTGACTACCTCTCTGACGCCCTGGCGGCGGAAGTGGGCGGTATCGGTATCGCGCCGGGTGCCAACCTGTCCGACACCGTGGCCATGTTCGAGGCGACCCACGGTACTGCGCCGAAGTATGCCGGCAAGGACCAGGTAAACCCGGGTTCGGTAATCCTGTCGGCGGAAATGATGCTGCGCCACCTGGGCTGGACCGAAGCGGCTGACCTGATCATCAAGGGCACCAACGGCGCGATCAAGGCCAAGACTGTGACCTACGACTTCGAACGTCTGATGGAAGGCGCCACGCTGGTGTCGTCGTCGGGCTTCGGTGAGGCGATCGTCAAGCACATGTAAGAAAGGCTGCTGCAACGAAACCGCCCGGCTCGAGTGATCGAGCCGGGCGGTTTGTTTTCTGGCAGGTGTTCTGGTCGCTTCAGCTGGTCACTGATTGATGCTGAACGGTGGCCGAGACGGCATCTTTCGCAGGCTCGGCATTCTGAATTTTTGTGGCGTGCAGCCCTTTAGGGCCTTGCACGATCTCGAATTTGACGATTTGCCCGGCTTTGAGGGTTTTGTATCCGTCCATTTCAATGGCGGAGTAGTGTGCAAAGAAATCAATCTCCTTGCCATCTTCATCCTTCCCCTCGCGGGAATCGGTATTGATGAAACCGAACCCCTTGGCATTGTTGAACCATTTCACCTTGCCGACAGCCATGCTCAAATCCCTCTGCAACAGTCTCCATCGCTGGAGTATCATCCAATTCATCCGCAGTCGAATCCGTTAAAAAGATTGACTCCGCGGATCTTTTTTACCCACTGTGGGTTCTATTGGTTGTAACACCGTTTTCCCGATAGTCAAGGTGACCGGGCAGTCGGAGTTGAAAACGTGTCAAGCCGCCCCCACCACTGTATTTGCACAACTGACGAACCTTTCTTTCCATGCATGCAATCAGCCAGATTCGACTAACATTCAATCAGGATCGCCCGCTTCTCCAAAAGGATCTTCCACAGGAGCACGACGACGATTCGGCAGGCGTTGCTGTTCAGGAAGCAAAGCCTGCGTTACAGGCGCCGCCGATGTACAAGGTGGTTTTGTTCAATGATGACTACACACCGATGGATTTCGTCGTCGAAGTGCTCGAGGTGTTTTTTAACCTGAATCGCGAGCTGGCGACCAAGGTCATGCTGGCCGTCCACACAGAAGGGCGGGCAGTATGTGGAGTGTTTACCCGCGACATCGCCGAGACAAAGGCCATGCAGGTCAACCAGTACGCCAGGGAAAGCCAGCATCCGCTACTCTGTGAAATCGAGAAGGACGGTTAATCGCCGACCACTTGGGTATGAGGTGAAGCTATGTTAAACCGCGAGCTCGAAGTCACCCTCAATCTTGCCTTCAAGGAGGCTCGTTCGAAGCGTCATGAGTTCATGACCGTCGAACACCTGCTGCTGGCCCTATTGGACAATGAGGCTGCCGCCACCGTATTGCGTGCCTGCGGCGCAAACCTCGACAAACTCAAGCACGACCTGCAGGAGTTCATCGACTCCACCACGCCGCTGATCCCCGTCCATGACGAAGATCGCGAAACCCAGCCAACCCTGGGCTTCCAGCGTGTGCTGCAACGTGCTGTCTTTCATGTACAGAGCTCGGGCAAGCGCGAAGTAACCGGCGCCAATGTGCTGGTTGCAATCTTCAGTGAGCAAGAGAGTCAGGCAGTGTTCCTGCTGAAACAGCAGAGCGTTGCACGCATTGATGTCGTCAACTATATCGCCCATGGCATTTCCAAGGTGCCGGGGCATGGCGATCACTCTGAAGGTGAACAAGATATGCAGGACGACGAGGGCGGTGAGTCTTCTTCTTCAGGCAATCCGCTGGATGCGTATGCCAGCAACCTCAACGAACTCGCACGCCAGGGCCGGATCGATCCGCTGGTCGGGCGTGAAACGGAAGTCGAGCGGGTCGCGCAGATTCTCGCGCGTCGTCGCAAGAACAATCCGCTGCTGGTGGGCGAGGCGGGCGTGGGTAAAACCGCGATTGCCGAAGGCCTGGCCAAGCGCATTGTCGACAACCAGGTGCCGGATCTGCTGGCCAACAGCGTTGTTTATTCCCTTGATCTGGGCGCCTTGCTCGCGGGCACCAAGTATCGCGGTGATTTTGAGAAGCGCTTCAAGGCGTTGCTCAACGAACTGAAAAAACGTCCGCAGGCGATCCTGTTTATCGACGAGATCCACACCATTATCGGTGCGGGTGCTGCGTCCGGTGGCGTCATGGATGCCTCGAACCTGCTCAAACCGCTGCTGTCGTCTGGTGACATTCGTTGCATCGGTTCGACTACGTTCCAGGAGTTCCGTGGCATCTTCGAGAAAGACCGTGCTCTGGCGCGTCGCTTCCAGAAGGTTGATGTGGTCGAGCCGTCGGTGGAAGACACCATCGGTATCCTGCGTGGCCTGAAAGGGCGTTTCGAACAGCACCACAATATCGAATACAGCGATGAGTCGCTGCGCGCCGCTGCAGAACTGGCTTCGCGCTACATCAATGACCGGCATATGCCGGACAAGGCTATCGATGTGATCGACGAGGCGGGCGCCTATCAGCGTCTGCAACCGGTCGAGAAGCGTGTGAAACGCATCGAAGTGCCGCAGGTCGAGGATATCGTGGCGAAGATCGCTCGGATTCCGCCGAAGCACGTCACCAGTTCCGACAAGGAACTGCTGCGTAACCTCGAGCGTGATCTGAAGCTGACGGTGTTTGGTCAGGACGCAGCGATCGATTCGCTGTCGACTGCGATCAAGCTGTCCCGTGCCGGTCTCAAGTCGCCGGACAAACCGGTCGGTTCGTTCCTGTTCGCCGGGCCTACCGGTGTCGGTAAAACCGAGGCTGCGCGCCAATTGGCCAAGGCTTTGGGGATCGAACTGGTTCGCTTCGACATGTCCGAGTACATGGAGCGCCATACCGTGTCGCGTCTGATCGGTGCGCCTCCGGGTTATGTCGGTTTCGACCAGGGCGGTCTATTGACCGAAGCGATCACCAAGCAACCGCATTGCGTATTGCTGCTCGATGAAATCGAGAAGGCGCATCCGGAAGTCTTCAACCTGCTGCTGCAGGTGATGGACCACGGCACGCTGACCGATAACAACGGACGCAAGGCGGATTTCCGCAATGTGATCGTGATCATGACCACCAACGCCGGTGCTGAAACGGCGGCACGCGCTTCGATCGGTTTCACCCATCAGGATCATTCGTCTGATGCGATGGAAGTGATCAAGAAGAGCTTCACGCCGGAATTCCGCAACCGTCTGGATACCATCATTCAATTTGGTCGCCTCAGTCATGAGGTCATCAAAAGCGTGGTGGACAAATTCCTCACTGAGCTTCAGGCGCAGCTGGAAGACAAGCGTGTGCTTCTGGAAGTTACCGACGCGGCGCGCAGCTGGCTGGCGGCCGGTGGCTACGATTCGGCCATGGGTGCTCGTCCGATGGCGCGTCTGATCCAGGACAAGATCAAGCGTCCGCTGGCGGAGGAGATTCTGTTTGGCGAATTGGCCGAGCATGGCGGTGTGGTGCACATCGACATCAAGGATGGTGAGCTGACGTTTGACTTCGAAACCACTGCAGAAATGGCCTGATGGCTGATAAGTGAAAAGGCGCCTTCGGGCGCCTTTTTTGTTTTGGGTGTTTCTTGGGTTTTGTGTGTATATCCGTTGCTGCGGTTATGGCTGCTTAGGGTTCCGCCCTGGAACACTGAGCCTAAGCGAAGTGCCGTACGCCGGGGCAAAAGCCTTTTGGTTCCTTTTTGGCGTTTGCCAAAAGGGACTCGCTGTAAGAGCGAAACCGCCAGTGGCACCCGAAGCAACGGATATGCGCGCAAAACTCAAACCCAAAGAACCAAATCCCAGACAAACAAAAACGCCCGGCAAATGCCGGGCGTCTTGTATTGACTTGATTAGCGAGCGCGGTAAGTAATACGCCCTTTGCTCAAGTCATAGGGCGTCAGCTCGACGCGCACTTTGTCACCGGTAAGAATACGAATGTAGTTCTTGCGCATCTTGCCGGAGATATGCGCGGTTACGACGTGCCCATTTTCCAATTCCACGCGAAACATGGTGTTTGGCAGGGTGTCGACGACAGTGCCTTCCATTTCGAAGCTGTCTTCTTTCGACATGCAGTAAAGCCCTCGGTGTCCAGTGAATGGCCCGGTGCAACTGCGCCAGGCAAAAGCGGCGTGCATTGTGCCCGAAAAATGGGGTTTACGCCAAGGGGTTTAGGGCTTGCATTCAGTTCAGGATGACCCAGCGCTGATTAATCAGCAGTTCGATCGGTCGATATTGGGTCTTGTAGTTCATCTTTTTGCAGTTTTTGATCCAGTAGCCCAGGTACACCGCTTCGAGCCCCAGTCGCCTGGCTTCGGTGATTTGCCAAAGGATGGCATAGCGCCCCAGGCTACGACGTTCTTCCTCCGGTTCGTAAAAGGTGTAGACCGCCGACAGGCCATTGGGCAGCAGGTCGGTGACGGCGACGGCCAGCAACCGTCCGTCGAGCCGGAATTCGTAGAAGCGTGAGAAGGGCAGGTCGCGAACCAGAAAAGTCGAGAATTGATCGCGGCTCGGCGGGTACATGTCGCCGTCGGCATGGCGTTGTTCGATGTAGCGCTGATAAAGATCGAAATATTCTTCGCTGAAACCAGGCTTGACCGGGCGCACCTGCAAGTCGGCATTGCGTTTGAAAATGCGTTTTTGCTGCCGATTGGGGTTGAACTGCGCCACCGGAATGCGCGCAGGCACGCAGGCATTGCAGTTCTGGCAATGCGGGCGGTACAGGTGATCGCCGCTGCGACGAAAGCCCATTTCCGACAGGTCTGCGTAGACATGCACATCCATGGGCTGGCTCGGGTCGAGAAACAGGGTCGTGGCCTGTTCCTCGGGCAGATAACTGCAAGAGTGAGGCTGAGTGGCATAAAACTTCAACCGCGCCAACTCGGTCATGATCAACCCTCGAGGGTAAGCTGGTGAATTAAGTGTAAGCCACGCGCGCAAAAGTCGCTCAGCAAACCCAGGTGGCAAGGTTGGGTTGGTCGAGGTGTCGGGCCAGGTACTCGGCAAAGGCGGGGCGGGAAATGGCCCGCGCGCCGAGGCTGTGCAAGTGATCGGTCGGCATCTGGCAGTCGATCAGCACGAAACCCGCTTCTTTCAGATGTTGCACCAGCGTCGCAAAACCATACTTGGAGGCATTGTCCGCGCGGCTGAACATCGACTCGCCGAAGAACAGTTGCCCCATCGCCAGGCCGTAAAGGCCGCCGACCAGTTCGCCCTCATCCCAGACTTCCACCGAGTGGGCAAAACCTCGTCGATGCAATTCTATGTAAGCGTCCTGCATCGCCCCTGTGATCCAGGTACCGTCGGCGTATTCCCTTGGGGCAGCGCAGGCTCGAATCACGGCGTTGAAATCCTGATCGAAGGTCACTCGATAGCGCTGTTTGCGCATCAATTTGCCGAGGCTGCGCGAGACGTGCAGTTCGTCGGGAAAAAGGACCGTGCGCGGATCCGGAGACCACCAAAGAATCGGCTGACCTTCGGAAAACCACGGAAAGCAGCCGTGGCGATAGGCCTGGATCAAGCGATCGGCGGACAGGTCGCCACCGGCCGCCAGCAATCCGTTGGGGTCGCGCATGGCCTTTTCCAGTGGCGGGAAAGTCAGTGAGTTGCGTTGTAACCAAGTCAGCATGGCGTCCAGGCTTGCAGAAGGGGAGGGCGGTGGGCGGCATGGCCCGTTGCAAAGTGTGCCGTTAAATGTCGCGAATGTCCTCCCGAACCTGCGCAAAGTCGACGCTGCTGCAACTTGCCTTCCGGGATGCGGTCGTAGACGGGCGACGAGCTTGAGGGTGCATGCTTCGCCACGTTCATCAAATACACCTCATAAGCCTTTGTCACAAAAGACAATGCATGCTCAAATTGCGTCGCAGGTTTTGTCTGCTTGGCTATGCTTGAACATGGGGTTCGAAGCATGGCATCGAACGCGCAAACCCGTACAATGCCGGGCTGTTACAGAATATTCGCAGTGTGCCGTGTTTATAAAAGAGCGGGCGCAGTGTTAAAAGTAGTCTCAGTTGCGCCCGTCAATTTTTTACCTGCCTGGACTGGGCAGTTTTTATCGTCATTCAATAGATGGACGCGCCGCTGGCGCAGGAAAAGAAGCGTTTTGAAGAAATCCACGGAAGCACCAAAAACAGTCGTTCCGCTTTGGCGCCAGCAATTGCACTACCGGCTCAAGGAAGGTGCATTGATCGCCATCGGCGCTCTGTGCCTGTTCCTCATGATGGCCTTGCTGACCTACGGCAAGGATGATCCGGGCTGGAGCCACAACAGCAAGATCGACGACGTGCAGAATTTCGGCGGCCCGGCGGGCTCCTACAGCGCCGACATCCTGTTCATGGTGCTGGGTTACTTCGCGTACATCTTCCCGTTGTTGCTGGCGATCAAGGCATATCAGATCTTCCGTCAGCGCCACGAACCATGGCAGTGGAGTGGCTGGCTGTTTTCCTGGCGCCTGATCGGCCTGGTGTTTCTGGTGCTGTCCGGCGCGGCGCTGGCACACATTCATTTCCATGCCGCCACTGCGTTACCGGCCGGTGCGGGTGGCGCGCTGGGTGAAAGCCTCGGTGACCTGGCCCGCAACGCCCTGAACATTCAGGGCAGCACATTGCTGTTCATTGCGCTGTTCCTGTTCGGCCTTACCGTGTTCACCGACCTGTCGTGGTTCAAGGTGATGGATGTCACCGGCAAAATCACCCTCGACCTGTTCGAACTGTTCCAGGGCGCGATCAATCGCTGGTGGTCGGCGCGTACCGAGCGCAAGCAACTGGTGGCGCAACTGCGTGAAGTCGATGACCGGGTGCACGACGTGGTCGCTCCGACCGTCACCGACAAACGCGAGCAGGCCAAGGTCAAGGAACGTCTGATCGAGCGCGAGCAGGCCCTGAGCAAACACATGTCCGAGCGCGAGAAGCAGGTTCCGCCGGTCATCGCCCCGGCCCCGGTCAAGGCGCCGGAGCCGAGCAAGCGCGTGCAGAAAGAGAAGCAGGTGCCGTTGTTCGTCGACAGCGCCGTGGAAGGCACCTTGCCGCCTATCTCGATTCTCGATCCTGCGGAAAAGAAACAGCTCAACTACTCGCCCGAATCCCTGGCGGCGGTTGGCCACTTGCTGGAGATCAAGCTCAAGGAGTTCGGCGTCGAAGTCACCGTGGACTCGATCCATCCGGGCCCGGTCATTACCCGTTACGAAATCCAGCCGGCTGCCGGTGTGAAGGTCAGCCGTATCGCCAACCTGGCGAAAGACCTTGCACGTTCGCTGGCCGTGACCAGCGTGCGGGTGGTGGAAGTGATTCCGGGCAAAACCACAGTCGGTATCGAAATCCCTAACGAAGACCGCCAGATCGTGCGCTTCTCCGAAGTGCTGTCGACGCCCGAGTACGACAACTTCAAATCGCCGGTCACCCTGGCCCTGGGCCACGACATCGGCGGCAAACCGGTCATCACCGACCTGGCGAAGATGCCGCACCTGCTGGTGGCCGGTACCACCGGTTCCGGTAAGTCGGTGGGTGTGAACGCGATGATCCTGTCGATCCTGTTCAAGTCCGGCCCGGACGACGCCAAGCTGATCATGATCGACCCGAAAATGTTGGAACTGTCGATCTACGAAGGCATTCCGCACCTGCTGTGCCCGGTCGTGACCGACATGAAGGATGCCGCCAACGCCCTGCGCTGGAGCGTTGCCGAGATGGAGCGTCGCTACAAGCTGATGGCGAAGATGGGCGTGCGAAACCTGTCCGGCTTCAATGCCAAGGTCAAGGAAGCCCAGGACGCCGGTGAGCCGTTGAGCGATCCGCTGTACAAGCGCGAAAGCATCCACGACGAAGCGCCGCTGTTGCAGAAGCTGCCGACCATCGTCGTGGTCGTGGACGAATTCGCCGACATGATGATGATCGTCGGCAAGAAGGTTGAAGAACTGATCGCCCGTATCGCCCAGAAGGCGCGTGCGGCCGGTATCCACCTGATCCTCGCGACCCAGCGTCCGTCGGTGGACGTGATCACCGGTCTGATCAAGGCCAACATCCCGACACGCATGGCGTTCCAGGTTTCGAGCAAGATCGACTCCCGGACCATCATCGACCAGGGCGGTGCCGAGCAACTGCTCGGCCACGGTGACATGCTCTACATGCCGCCGGGCACCAGCCTGCCGATCCGGGTTCACGGCGCCTTCGTATCCGACGATGAAGTGCATCGGGTGGTGGAAGCCTGGAAACTGCGCGGCGCGCCGGAATACAACGACGACATCCTCAACGGCGTCGAAGAGGCGGGCAGTGGTTTCGAAGGCAGCAGCGGCGGTGGTGACGGTGATGATCCGGAAGCCGACGCGCTGTACGACGAAGCCGTGCAGTTCGTGCTGGAAAGCCGTCGTGCCTCCATTTCCGCCGTACAGCGCAAGCTGAAGATCGGCTACAACCGTGCCGCGCGCATGATCGAAGCCATGGAAATGGCCGGCGTCGTGACGTCCATGAACACCAACGGTTCCCGCGAAGTCCTGGCCCCTGGCCCGGTGCGCGACTGAGTCAAATGCAATGGACGGTGCATGAGGCGCCGTCCACTTTCCCACGCGTATTCAAGAGGACTCCCATGCGTCTTATCCGCATGTTGCTGCCGGTACTGGCTCTGACCACCCTCACGGCTCACGCCGATGACAAGGATGTGGCTCGCCTGACCCAATTGCTCGAAACATCCAAGACCCTGACGGCCAATTTCTCCCAACTGACCCTCGACGGCAGCGGCACCCAGTTGCAGGAAACCACCGGCGACATGACCCTGCAGCGTCCAGGCCTGTTCTACTGGCACACCAATGCGCCGGCCGAGCAGACCATGGTCTCCGACGGCAAGAAGGTCACCCTGTGGGACCCGGACCTGGAGCAGGCCACCATCAAGAAACTGGACGAGCGTCTAACCCAGACCCCGGCTCTGTTGCTGTCCGGTGATGTGTCGAAGATCAGCCAGAGCTTCGACATCAGCGCCAAGGAAGCTGGCGGCGTGATTGACTTCACGCTGAAGCCGAAAACCAAGGACACCCTGTTCGACAGCCTGCGCCTGTCGTTCCGTAACGGTCTGGTCAATGACATGCAACTGATCGACAGTGTCGGCCAGCGCACCAACATCCTGTTCACCGGGGTGAAGGCCAACGAAGCGGTCCCGGCCTCGAAGTTCAAGTTCGACATCCCGAAGGGTGCCGATGTGATCCAGGAATAAACACAGAGGTTTCAACGGTACGTGATGGATCTGTTTCGCAGTGCACCGATTGCCCAGCCACTAGCCGCCCGTTTGCGGGCGACCAATCTGGATGAGTACGTCGGTCAGGAACACGTGCTCGCTCGCGGCAAACCACTGCGCGAAGCGCTGGAGCAGGGCGCTCTGCATTCGATGATCTTCTGGGGCCCGCCGGGCGTGGGCAAGACCACCCTGGCGCGGCTGCTGGCGGAAGTCTCGGATGCGCACTTCGAAACGGTGTCGGCCGTGTTGGCCGGCGTAAAGGAGATCCGTCAGGCGGTGGAGATCGCCAAACAGCAGGCCGGCCAGTACGGCAGGCGCACGATCCTGTTCGTCGATGAAGTGCACCGCTTCAACAAGTCCCAGCAGGATGCGTTTCTGCCGTACGTTGAAGACGGCACGCTGATTTTCATTGGCGCCACCACCGAAAACCCTTCGTTCGAATTGAACAACGCATTGCTGTCGCGGGCGCGGGTCTATGTACTCAAGAGCCTCGACGAAGCGGCGTTGCGTAAGTTGGTGCACCGTGCTCTCACCGAAGAGCGTGGTTTGGGCAAGCGTCATCTGACCCTCAGCGATGAAGGCTTCCAGATGCTGTTGTCCGCCGCCGATGGCGATGGCCGGCGCCTGCTCAACCTGCTTGAAAACGCCTCGGACCTGGCCGAAGACAACAGTGAGATGGGCACCGAGCTGCTGCAGAGCCTGCTCGGCGACACTCGCCGGCGTTTCGACAAGGGCGGCGAAGCGTTCTACGACCAGATTTCCGCGCTGCACAAATCGGTGCGTGGCTCGAATCCTGATGGCGCGCTGTACTGGTTCGCGCGGATGATCGATGGCGGCTGCGATCCGCTGTACCTGGCCCGCCGCGTGGTGCGCATGGCCAGCGAGGACATCGGCAATGCCGACCCTCGCGCCCTGAGTTTGTGCCTGGCCGCGTGGGAAGTGCAGGAGCGTCTCGGCAGCCCGGAAGGTGAGTTGGCAGTGGCTCAGGCCATTACCTATCTGGCCTGTGCGCCGAAAAGCAACGCGGTGTACATGGGCTTCAAGACCGCGCTGCGCGCCGCCGCCGAACATGGCTCCCTGGAAGTGCCGCTGCACCTGCGCAACGCGCCGACCAAACTGATGAAACAATTGGGCTACGGCGACGAATATCGTTATGCCCACGACGAACCGGACGCCTATGCGGCCGGCGAAGACTATTTCCCGGAAGAACTCGACCCGATTCCGTTCTACCAACCGGTGCCCCGTGGTCTGGAACTGAAGATCGGCGAGAAGCTCAACCACCTCGCCCAACTCGATCGTTTAAGCCCCCGGCAGCGGAGAAAATAGTGGTTCCATTGATCGTTGCAGTCTCCGTCGGCGGGATTGCCGGCACCTTGTTGCGCTTCGCCACCGGCAATTGGGTCAACGCCAATTGGCCGCGGCACTTCTATACCGCGACGCTGGCCGTTAATATCGTGGGCTGCCTGTTGATCGGCGTGTTGTACGGCCTGTTTTTGATACGCCCGGAAGTGCCCATCGAGGTGCGTGCCGGGTTGATGGTCGGCTTCCTCGGGGGGCTGACGACTTTTTCATCCTTTTCACTGGATACGGTGCGTCTGCTGGAAAGCGGGCAAGTGCCGCTGGCCCTGGGCTATGCGGCCATCAGCGTATTCGGCGGGCTGCTCGCGACGTGGGCCGGCCTGTCCCTGACCAAACTTTGATAACGAGAAACCGACATGCTCGATTCCAAACTGTTACGTAGCAACCTCCAGGACGTAGCGGACCGCCTGGCTTCCCGTGGCTTTGCCCTGGATGTCGCGCGCATCGAAGCGCTGGAAGAACAGCGCAAGACCGTCCAGACCCGCACCGAAGCACTGCAGGCTGAGCGTAACGCGCGTTCCAAATCCATCGGTCAGGCCAAGCAGCGCGGCGAAGACATCGCGCCGCTGATGGCGGACGTCGAGCGCATGGCGAGCGAACTGAGCGCCGGTAAAATCGAGCTGGACGCGATCCAGACCGAACTGGACTCGATCCTGCTGGGCATCCCGAACCTGCCGCACGAATCGGTACCGGTCGGCGAAGACGAAGACGGCAACGTCGAAGTCCGCCGTTGGGGTACTCCGACTGCTTTCGATTTCCCGGTTCAGGACCACGTGGCCCTGGGCGAGAAGTTCGGCTGGCTCGACTTCGAAACCGCCGCCAAGCTGTCCGGCGCCCGTTTCGCCCTGCTGCGCGGCCCGATTGCCCGCCTGCACCGCGCACTCGCGCAGTTCATGATCAACCTGCACGTCACCGAGCACGGCTATGAAGAGGCCTACACGCCTTATCTGGTTCAGGCTCCTGCGCTGCAAGGCACCGGTCAGTTGCCGAAGTTCGAAGAAGACCTGTTCAAGATCGCCCGTGAAGGCGAAGCCGATCTGTACTTGATCCCGACCGCCGAAGTGTCGCTGACCAACATCGTGGCCGGCGAAATCATCGATTCGAAACAGCTGCCGATCAAGTTCGTCGCCCACACCCCGTGCTTCCGCAGCGAAGCCGGCGCGTCGGGTCGTGACACCCGCGGCATGATTCGCCAGCACCAGTTCGACAAGGTCGAGATGGTGCAGATCGTCGAGCCGTCGACGTCGATGGACGCGCTGGAAAGCCTGACCGCCAACGCCGAGAAAGTCCTGCAACTGCTGGGTCTGCCTTACCGTACTCTGGCGCTGTGCACCGGCGACATGGGCTTCAGCGCGGTCAAGACTTACGACCTGGAAGTGTGGATCCCGAGCCAGGACAAGTACCGTGAAATTTCGTCGTGCTCCAACTGCGGCGATTTCCAGGCCCGCCGCATGCAGGCGCGTTTCCGCAACCCGGAAACCGGCAAGCCTGAGCTGGTGCACACCCTGAACGGTTCCGGTCTGGCGGTCGGTCGTACTTTGGTTGCGGTGTTGGAAAACTACCAGCAGGCCGACGGTTCGATCCGCGTACCGGACGTGCTGAAGCCGTACATGGGTGGCCTCGAGGTCATCGGCTAAATGAAATATCTGCCGCTGTTTCACAACCTGCGCGGCAGTCGTGTGTTGGTTGTCGGTGGGGGGGAAATTGCTTTGCGCAAATCCCGCCTGCTGGCAGATGCCGGTGCGCTGCTGCGGGTGGTCGCACCTGAAATCGAGGCGCAACTGCGCGAACTGGTTGCCACTAGCGGTGGTGAATGCCGGTTGCGTGGTTACGCCGAAGCGGATCTGGACGGTTGCGGGCTGATCATTGCCGCCACCGACGATGAAGCCTTGAACGCGCAAGTCTCCGCCGATGCCCATCGGCGTTGCGTGCCGGTCAATGTGGTCGATGCGCCAGCGCTGTGCAGCGTGATTTTCCCGGCGATCGTCGACCGTTCACCGCTGATCATTGCGGTCTCCAGCGGCGGCGATGCGCCAGTGCTGGCCCGGCTGATCCGCGCCAAGATCGAAACCTGGATTCCTTCGACCTACGGTCATCTGGCCGGTCTGGCTGCGCGGTTCCGCGATCAGGTCAAAGGTCTGTTCCCGGATGTGCAGCAACGTCGCGGTTTTTGGGAAGACGTATTCCAGGGGCCGATTGCAGATCGGCAACTGGCCGGGCAGGGCGCCGAGGCGGAGCGTCTATTGCAGGCGAAAATCGACGGCGAAGCGAGTGTTACCACTGGCGAGGTGTATCTGGTCGGCGCAGGGCCGGGCGATCCGGATCTGCTGACCTTCCGCGCCTTGCGTCTGATGCAGCAAGCCGATGTGGTGCTGTACGACCGCTTGGTGGCACCGGCGATTCTTGAGCTTTGCCGTCGTGATGCCGAGCGTGTCTACGTCGGCAAGCGTCGCGCCGATCACGCTGTGCCGCAGGATCAGATCAACCAGCAGCTGGTAGACCTGGCCAAGGCTGGCAAGCGCGTGGTGCGGTTGAAGGGCGGGGATCCGTTCATCTTCGGCCGTGGCGGCGAAGAGATCGAGGAGCTGGCGGCCCATGGCATCCCGTTCCAGGTGGTGCCGGGCATCACGGCGGCCAGCGGTTGTGCGGCGTATGCCGGGATACCGCTGACCCATCGCGATTACGCGCAGTCGGTGCGTTTCGTTACCGGGCACTTGAAGGATGGTTCCACCGATCTGCCGTGGGCCGACCTTGTCGCGCCGGCGCAAACGTTGGTGTTCTACATGGGTCTGGTGGGGTTGCCGATCATTTGCGAGCAATTGATCAAGCATGGTCGCGCAGCCGATACCCCGGCAGCGCTGATCCAGCAGGGCACTACGGTCAATCAGCGAGTCTTTACCGGCACACTGGCCGATCTGCCGCGCCTGGTGGCGGAGCATGAAGTGCATGCTCCGACGCTGGTGATCGTCGGCGAAGTGGTGCAACTGCGCGAGAAACTGGCGTGGTTCGAGGGCGCTCAGGGTCAAATCTGACGACTCTGAAGGGATCGTTCCCACGCTGTGGGAACGATCTGGTTCTCAACCTCTGCGCCAAACCCCTTTCCCGCCCAACCGGTTCCGGTCATGGGCCACATTGAAATCCTGCTTCGGCCCCTTCGGCACAATCCCGGTCGGGTTGATGGTCTTGTGGCTGCCGTAGTAGTGGTTCTTGATGTGCTGGAAATTCACGGTCTCGGCAATGCCCGGCCACTGGTACATCTCACGCAGCCAGTTCGACAGGTTCGAATAATCGCTGATCCGCCGCAGATTGCATTTGAAATGCCCGTGATACACCGCGTCGAAACGAATCAGCGTGGTGAACAACCGTACATCCGCCTCAGTCAGGTATTCCCCTGTCAGATAACGGTTGGCGCCCAGCACCTGTTCCAGGTGATCCAGTTCGGCAAACACATCATCGAACGCATCTTCATAGGCCTGCTGCGAAGTGGCAAACCCGGCGCGGTATACGCCGTTGTTCACGGCGGGATAGATTCGCTCGTTCAACGCATCAATCTCGCTGCGCAACGGCGCCGGATAGAAGTCCAGATCGTTGCCGGTCAAATCATCGAAGGCGCTGTTGAACATGCGGATGATTTCCGCCGATTCGTTGCTGACGATGCGCTTGAGTTTCTTGTCCCACAGCACCGGTACGGTGACGCGGCCGGTGTAGTCGGCGGTGTCAGCGGTGTAGCGCTGGTGCATGAAGTCAAAGTGATCGAGTTTGTCGCCGGTCGAGCCGAGGTTCTGGTCGAAGGTCCAGCCGTTTTCCAGCATCAGCCAGCTGACGACTGAAACGTCGATCAGGCTTTCCAGGCCCTTGAGCTTGCGCAGAATCAGTGTGCGATGCGCCCACGGACAGGCGAGGGAGACATAAAGGTGGTAACGCCCGGCTTCGGCGGCAAAACCGCCTTCGCCGCTCGGGCCAGGCTCGCCGTTGCGAGTGACCCAGTTACGGCGCTGCGCCTGTTCGCGCTGGAACGCGCCGTCCTTGCTGCTTTCGTACCACTTGTCCTGCCAGCGGCCGTCGACGAGTAAACCCATGATCAAGACTCCAGAAACCAATAATCGTTGGAGTGGAGTCTATTCCGATGAGTTCGAACAAAAAGCGCAAAGATCGGGCGTGAATGATCGGTTAAATCGATTTGTTCCGTGCAGCCCAGTATTGCTCGGCGATTTCGAAAGCCTGTTCACGGCTCTGGCCGAGGCCGCGCAACGCCAACGCCATGGTCGAAATCAGCGCCATTTGCGGGTAGCTGTCGACCACATCGCCGCGCCAGACAGCCTTCAAATGCTCGATATCCAGCAACGCCGGTTTGACGTGACGCTGCGCCGACAACTGCGGCCATTCCTCGTCCCAGCTCTCGCCGCCGGTGGTGCCGTACAAGTGGCTGTCGGCATCCGGGTTGATCTCGATTTCGCCGCCGTCGCCCTTGATCACGATCGCCGTATCGCCGAGCAGACCGCTGGCATCGCGGTGCACCGCTTGGTAGCCGGGGTGGAAAATGCTCTGCAAACCGCAACGCGCGCCCAACGGATTGAGAATCCGTGCCAGCGAGTGGATCGGCGAGCGCAAACCGAGGGTGTTGCGCAGGTCGATCATCCGTTGCAACTGCGGTGCCCAGTCGACCAGCGGCATGAAGGCCAGGCCACCGTTATCCAGCGCCGCGCCGACTTGTTGCCAGTTGCGGCACAGCGGGATGTTCAGCTCGCCGAGCAACTGTTCGGAATACAAACGCCCGGCAGTGTGTGCGCCGCCGCCGTGCATGAAGATGCGCACGCCGTTCTGCGCCAGGCACTTGGCCGCCAGCAGATACCACGGCAGGTGACGCTTCTTGCCAGCGTAGGTCGGCCAGTCCAGATCCACGTTCAGCGCCGGCGCCTGCAGACGTTCGCGCAGGGCCTCGGTGAAACCGGCCATTTCCTCGGCGCTTTCTTCCTTGTGCCGCAGCAACATCAGGAAGGCGCCGAGTTGGGTTTCTTCGACGGCTTCGTCGAGCACCATGCCCATGGCTTCCCTTGCTTCCTCGCGGGTCAGGTCACGGGCGCCGCGCTTGCCCTTACCGAGGATGCGCACGAATTGGGCGAACGGATGCTCGGCGGGCGTTTCGAGGGTCAGCGCTGGATAGTCGGTCATAGGCAATTCGTCGGTTTGGGCAGGCCCGCCAGTTTCGCGGCGAGTTTGGCAGGGGTGCCTTTGAACAGTCGGTTCAGGTGCAGGCTGTTGCCTTTCTCTGCGCCGAGCTTGAGCGCGGTGTACTTGATCAGCGGCCGGGTGGCCGGTGACAACTGGAATTCGGCGTAGAAGCTGCGCAGCAGTTCGAGGACTTCCCAGTGTTCGGCGCTCAGTTCGATGTCTTCGGCAGCAGCGAGGGCGCTGGCGACTTCGGCCGACCAGTCGTTCAGGTCGACCAAGAAGCCGTCCTTGTCCAGTTCGATGGCGCGGGCGCCGACAGTCAGCGCATTCATAGCCAGCTGTTGACCTTGTCGTGGAGGATCGACAGTTCGACGAAGGCCGGGTAATCGATGGCTTCGGCCCATTCCGGAACCTGCACGGCACGGGCTTGCGCGTCTTCGGCCAGCACGAACAGTTTCACCCGACGGGTTTCCAATGAACTGAACGGTGCGGTGCCGGGTTGTAGCGCATAAACGGCATCGCCAGACAGCAACAGTGCATCGGCAGAACCGAGCAGACGCAGGCAACTGGTCAGGCGTTCGTCACCGAACGGGGAATGAGACAACACATGCAAAGTCGACATCAGAGGGTGATCACCTGGTCGTAACGGTCAATAAGGGCGGTGATTTGCTCGGCGGCCAAAGGCTGCGCTTCATCCAGCGAACGATCGCCGAGGCCGCGGGCATTGGCGCTGTCGGCGCAGTAGAACAGCTCTTCGACGCCGAACATCGGCAACGCTTGCAGATTGGCGCTCAGGTCTTTCTGTTGCAGGGCCTTGGCGTTCTGCCCGGCAGCCAGTTGCAACACACCGTCGTCGAGAAACAGCAAACCGATCGGCAGATCGAAGGCACCGCCGGCCAACACGATGTCCAGCGCTTCGCGGGCGCCGGGGCCGGACCATGGCGATTGACGGCTGATGATGAGGAGGGATTTGGCCATGTCATGCGCCTCCGAAGCAGATCAGACGGTCGGCGTCTTGCACCGCATCATGCAACTGGCCGAGGCCGGACAATTCCCACGGCGCGCTGACGGCCACGGCATCACGCTGATAACGCCCGGCTTCCTCGGCATTCAACACGCCACGACGCAGAGCTGCGGCGATGCACACCACACCGTCGAGGTTTTGTTCGGCGATGAAGTTGCGCCACTGCTTGGGCAGGTCCAGTTCGTCCTGCGGCGTGACCACGGCGTCGGACGCGTTGTAGACGCCATCCTGATAGAAAAACAGCCGAACAATTTCATGCCCACCGGCCAGCGCAGCTTGCGCGAACAGCAGGGCGCGGCGCGAGGAGGGGGCATGGGCGGCGGAAAACAACGCAATGGCGAACTTCATGACGGACTCGATCAGCAAAACTGCGGCCATGATAAAGCTTTCTCGACGGGGCGGCGAAGCGGATGTTGCCGCAGACTTCAGCGCGGCATGTAACCCAACTGCCAGCGCCGGGGGATTTTCAACGAGACCAGGCCGATCAGCGCAGCCAGCAAGCCGCTGGCGTACAGCGCTTTGAGCCCCAGATGATGCTCCAGCACGGCACCGAGGATGGCGCCGATGAACATGCCGCTCCACGGCACCAGCTGCACGCGCCAGCCATTGCGTCGCTCGCCCATTATCCAGCGACCCAGACCGCGACCGAACCGTGAAAGTGCACCGGTGACATAGGTCAGCCCGACCGCAAGACCGTTCACTTCCTCCACCGCCGCATTGAGCATGCCCATGGCGATGATCGCCGCCAGCAGTGCCGGCAGTTGTACCTCGGACGGCCAGGCGGCGGCCCCGCAGAGCAGCGTCGCGATGCACAGCAGCAAGGGCAGTGCGCGGCGCCCGCCCAAGCGACCGATCACCACGCCGAGGGCGTTGCCCAGGATGAACGTGGCGACCAGGATCACCAGCCGCAGCGTCAGGCTCACATCGCCATCACTGATCGCCACCGCCAGCCGTGTGGTATTTCCGCTCATGAATGAAACGAAGTCGCCACTGGCCATGAAGCCGATGGCATCGGTCATCCCCGCCAGCACCGAAAGCGCGGCGACCATTGCCAGCCCTATGCGACCGCGCCATTTCTGTGTATGCAAGTGGCCGGGGCTGGCGCGGTGAGTCGAGGCAGTTGGCAGCATTGGCGCGGATGTCCTTGCGTAGAGGTCAGGGTTCTATGCCATAAAGGTCGCAATATTCCAACCATTCCATCCCGGCCATCTCCGCCACCTCGCGGTGCACTTCCAGGCGTTGCGCCTGATACTCCTCGGGTGTGGCTGCAGTCAGTTGCAGCGTCAGTTCCCAGGCGAACAAACCCTGGCTTTCGGCCTCGGCTTCAAAGGCCTCGTGCAGACGCTCCTCGCGGTACTGCGCCGGAGTTTCGCCTTTGGCCTGGGCCAGTAACGGATTGAGATGGTCGAGGGTTTCTCGTAGCTCGGGGCGTGCGTCGAGAAACAGTTTGAGGGCATGTTCATGTCGCTGGTCGGTAGGCGCCATGGGGCTTCCTTGTAGGGCTGATGACCTTAATGTGCCGCAGCTGTCGGCGGGTGTCGCGCGCTAAATGCAGTAAAGCAGAACGATTTTGCGCGTTGCGGTGATACAGTCCGCTTTTTTCCGAATGAGCGAATGCAATGCGAATGCTGATGGTGGCACTGGCGGCAACCCTGCTGGCCGGTTGCGCGGGTTCGGTGATGGAAGACGCCCGCACGCAAACCCCTTACAAAGTCCTGAACTCGGACAAACCCGAGAAAGTTGTGGCCCAGTGTGTGCAATTCGCCTGGCAGGACGAAGCGGTGTTCGGCGTGGATGCGGCGGCCTATCTGCAACCGGGCAAGAAGGGCGGCTCGACGGTTTATACCCGTTCGGCGGAGTCGTTCGTCGACTTGACCACTGAGGCGTCGGGCACGGTGCTGAACTATTACGCGCAGAAGGACGACTTTGTCGCCAAGCGCCGGTTGGCGGCGTTGGCGACCTGTCTGTAACGAGCGGTTGAATGCGCTGAAATGTCTGCGACCCTCGCCAGTTTGCTGGCGAGGGGGACGCTGAACTCAATCAATCAAGCGTTTCTGGAAAAAGTGCCGCTTGTGCCCCAGCGGATAATCTTTGATCTCGCCACACTCGACATAGCCAAGCTTCTTGTAGAATCCGGGCGCCTGAAACTCAAAGGTGTCGAGCCAGATTCCCACGCAGTCTTTTTCTCGCGCAAATTCCTCGACCATCTGCATCAGTTTCGAGCCGATACCCTGGCCCCGGCCTTCTTCCGGCACGGCCAGCAACTCGATGAACAGCCACCGATAGAATGTGTGCCCATAAAGGCCACCGAGGATTGCGTCGTTATCGTCGCGCACCAGCAGCGCGACCGGCTCGTACAGCGAAGGCCCTGCCTTGGCGATGTTATAGGCTCGCAGGGGCGCGAGGATGGCTGCGCGCTGTTCTTCGGTGGGGTCCTGTGACAGCTCGATCCGCAACGTCATGTTGTCTTCCTTGTAGTGATGAACCCGCAGCCTATCGTGCGGCAGTCGATTGAGGCAATCGCCCGGAACCGTTGCTCCCGCGCCGGGGTCTAGCCCTTGAAGGCGTTCATTCCGAATGCGTTTGCCTGGGAGAGTCCATGAACATTTTCGAAGCCCTTCGCGAGAGCCACGATCGTCAACGCGGCTACGCCAGGACCCTGATCAAGACCAGCGGCGACACCCCGGAGCGCGTCGAAGCCTACAAGCAACTGAAGGCCGAGCTGCAAGCCCACGAGACAGCCGAAGAGCGCCACTTCTACATCCCGTTGATGGAGTTCGACAACGGCGTCGACCTCAGCCGCCACGCCATCGCCGAACACCATGAAATGGACGAAATGATGGAGGAGCTCGACGAGACCGAAATGTCCAGCCCGGCCTGGCTGGCCACAGCGAAAAAGCTCTCGGACAAGGTCCATCACCACTTGAAGGAAGAGGAGCAGAAGTTCTTTCAGATGGCCGGCAAGTTGCTCGACGATAAGCAGAAAGAACAGCTTGCCGGGCAGTATGAAAAGGAATTCAAGGCGCAGCTTCCCTGAGTGCTTGAATGCAGGTTTTTGTAATGACGCCGTGTAGGCTTTTTGCCATGTGTTGGGTGAGCGTCGTCGCAATGCACTGTATTTATATCCAGTATTTTCGGAGTTTTACGGGTTTCACCACGACAGGCTGCGACAAAACCGCCGATGGACAAAAAATCCCCCTCCGTTAGCTTGAAGGCCTCTCCCCGGAAAGGAGAGTTCTTAAATCAACGGAGTGAAAAACATGAACCAACCACACGCTCAAACCCAAGTGCGACACGGTCGCGTCATTTCCCCTGCAAGCCGCGGTGCGGTGGCCATCGAGCAAGGATTGCTCGGCGGCTGGCAGGTCAACGAGATGGAAGGCGGCAAGAACTTCCCGGCACTGGTGGCCGGCCCGTTCCCGGCGCCTTTCGAGTCGGACAACCCGAGTGTCGTGCCTCCGGCCGATGGTCACATTCTCAGCGGCGGCAAGGACGACGCCCGTGACTGTGTGAACTTCACCGACGAGGAAATGAGCAAGAAGCTTGGTCGCCCGTTCACCTGGCCGCTGCTCAACGTCACCCCTGGCCAGACCCTTGAGGTCAAATGGGAATACACCGCGCCGCACACCACTCGCGGTTACCGCTGGCTGATCACCAAGGATGGCTGGGACCCGAAACAACGCATCACCCGCGCGCAACTGGAAGCAAAACCGTTCGCCGAGGACTTCTATCCGCAAGTGCCGTACTACAGTCATTCGGCGGAGCTGAAGGCCAAGGTCAATCACGCGGTGAAACTTCCGGCCAACAAGCAGGGGCATCACGTTGTTGTCCTGATGTGGATCGTCGCCAACACCGGCAACGCCTTCTATCAGGCCTTCGATGTGGACTTCAAATAAGTCCGTAACACCCATCTACACGTTCTGAAGGATTAGAACATGTCAAATATCGACTTCACCCTATTGCAAAACCAGGCGAGCGACGCGGCTTCGCTGATGCCGAGTATCGCCGGCAAGAAGATCCTCATGGGCTTCTGGCACAACTGGCCGGCCGGCCCGAGCGATGGCTATCAGCGCGGTCAGTTCGCCAATATAGCCCTGGAAAACGTGCCCAAGGACTACAACGTGGTCGCGGTGGCGTTCATGAAGGGCAGCGGGATTCCGACTTTCAAGCCCTATAACGTCTCCGATGCCGAGTTCCGCCGTCAGGTTGGCGTACTCAACAGTCAGGGCCGGGCAGTACTGATTTCCCTCGGCGGCGCCGATGCGCACATCGAGTTGCGTGCCGGGCAGGAGCAGCCGTTGGCCAACGAAATCATCCGTCTGGTGGAAACCTACGGCTTCGACGGGCTGGACATCGATCTTGAACAGAGCGCGATTGATTTCGCTGCCAACAAGACCGTGCTGCCGGCCGCCCTGAAACTGGTCAAGGATCACTACGCAGGCCAGGGCAAGCATTTCATCATCAGCATGGCGCCGGAGTTTCCATACCTGACCACCTCCGGCAAATACGTCGGTTACCTGCAGGCACTGGAAGGCTACTACGACTTCATCGCGCCGCAGTTCTACAACCAGGGCGGTGACGGTGTTTGGGTGCCGGAGGCCAACAATGGCAACGGAGCCTGGATCGCGCAAAACAACGATGCGATGAAAGAGGACTTCCTCTACTACCTGACCGAAAGTCTGGTGACCGGCACGCGCGGGTTCACGAAGATCCCTGCGGACAAGTTTGTCATCGGCCTGCCTGCCAACGTTGACGCTGCCGCCACCGGTTATGTGATCGACAAGAATGCGGTCGGCAACGCGATGAAACGCCTGGCGGTCAAAGGGCACCCGATCAAGGGCCTGATGACCTGGTCGGTGAACTGGGACAACGGCACCAGCAAGGATCGTGTGCCGTACAACTGGGAGTTCAGCCGGCGTTATGGACCGCTGATCAACGGCGTGGCGGCAGCCACGCAGGTGCCAGATGTCGCAATGGCCGACATGGCCCGTCAGCGGTAATCGAATGAAAAAGCCCGGTAGCGCTGCCGGGCTTTTTTTCGCCTAACATGGGGCTTTTCCGGTCAAGACAAAGGATGAAGCGTCATGCCCAACACCGCCGAGCGGATCAACATCGTCGACACTCAGGTGTTGTCCCACGACTGGTATCTGCTGAAGAAAATCACCTTCGACTACCTGCGCAACAACGGTGAATGGCAACGTCAGACCCGCGAAGTCTACGACCGCGGCAATGGTGCGGCGATTCTGTTGTTCAATCGCGAAAAACGCACGGTGGTGCTGACTCGCCAGTTCCGCCTGCCGGTGTTCGTCAACGGCCATGACGGTCTGCTGATCGAAGTGGCTGCCGGACTGCTGGAAGGCGCGGCACCGGAGCAGCGCATCCGTGACGAAGCCGAGGAAGAAACCGGTTATCGCGTGCACGATGTGAAGAAAGTCTTCGAGGCGTACATGAGTCCGGGCTCGGTGACCGAGAAGCTGCACTTCTTCGTTGCCGAATACGACGCGGCGTCAAAGGTCAGCGACGGTGGTGGCCTGGAGGAGGAAACCGAGGAACTGGAGGTTCTGGATTGGCGCTTCGACGACGCACTGGCAGCGTTTCATCGTGGCGAGATCTGCGATGCCAAGACCATCATGCTGTTGCAGTACGCGGCGATGAATAACTTTTTCGACGCTTAAAACAGCTCGCCGGTTTTGCCGATGTCTGACCACTGGCCACCTTCCAGTGTCAGCAAGCGCTCCTTGGCTTCAAGACCTCCGGCAAACCCGGTCAGCTTTCCCGAAGCCCCAATCACCCGGTGACAGGGTGCGATGATAGAAATCGGGTTTCTGCCGTTCGCCGCGCCGACGGCACGTACCGCGCTGGGATGGCCGATCTGTTCGGCAATCTGGCTGTAGGTGCGGGTCTCGCCGAACGGAATGGTGAGTAATGCGGCCCAGACCTTTTTCTGGAACTCGGTGCCGGCAAAGTCCAGCTCCAGATCGAACGCGTTTCGCGTTCCGGCAAAATATTCTTCCAGCTGTCGCGCGGTTTTCATCAACACCGGGTTGTCCGGTGCTTCGGTCATCGGCCCGAGGCGCACCCGGTCCGGTTTGTCGTTTTCCCAGAGGATGGCGGCCAGTCGTGAACCGTTCGCGACCAGCTTCAACTCGCCGACGGGCGAGGGCAGGGTGATGAACGTGTAGGCCATGGGGAAAACTCCGGGTCGGGTCGGCAACGGCGCCCAGCATACTGCCGGATCGGGGAGGCGCAAACCGCAATCACGACCATACTGGCTGTTGCTCTTGAAGCGCTTTCCTACCTTATAAAAAGAAGAGACCGACTCATGAAGTACGAACCTTTTGCCAAATCGCTGATTGCGACCTCATTGGCGCTCAGCTGCCTCATGGCCCACGCCGCCTCGGTTGCCCCGGTCGCCGCCGAAAACGGCATGGTGGTCACCGCCCAGCACCTGGCGACCCACGTGGGTGTCGACGTCTTGAAAAGTGGCGGCAACGCGGTGGATGCGGCGGTCGCCGTGGGCTACGCACTGGCGGTGGTTTACCCGGCGGCGGGCAACCTCGGTGGTGGTGGTTTCATGACCATTCAACTGGCGGACGGACGCAAGACCTTCCTCGACTTCCGGGAAAAGGCCCCACTGGCCGCAACCGCCGACATGTACCTAGACAAGCAGGGCAACGTCATTCCTGATCTGAGTACCCGTGGCCACCTCGCTGTTGGTGTCCCGGGCACCGTGTCCGGCATGGAACTGGCGCTGACCAAGTACGGCACCAAGCCGCGCAAGGACATGATCGCGCCGGCCATCAAATTGGCGGAAGAAGGTTTCGAACTGGAGCAGGGCGACGTCGATTTGCTGGACTACGCCACCGACGTGTTCAAGAAGGACATGAAAGATTCCGGCTCGATCTTCCTCCACAACGGCGAGCCGATGCAGGTCGGGCAGAAACTGGTGCAGAAGGATCTGGGCAAGACCCTGCGTACCATTTCCGAGAAAGGCGCCGATGGTTTCTATAAAGGCTGGGTAGCCGACGCCATCGTCACCTCCAGCCAGGCCAACAAGGGCATCATCACCCAGGCCGACCTCGACAAATACAAGACTCGCGAACTGGCCCCGGTGGAGTGCGACTATCGCGGTTACCACGTGGTATCGGCGCCGCCGCCAAGCTCTGGCGGGGTGGTGATCTGCCAGATCATGAACATCCTCGAAGGTTATCCGATGAAGGATCTGGGTTTCCATTCGGCCCAGGGCATGCACTACCAGATCGAGGCGATGCGCCACGCCTACGTGGATCGCAACAGCTATCTGGGCGACCCGGATTTCGTGAAAAACCCGATCGAGCACCTGCTGGACAAGAACTACGCCACCAAACTGCGCAACGCGATACAGCCGCAGAAAGCCGGTGTCTCCGCCGAGCTGAAACCTGGCGTTGCGCCTCATGAAGGCAGCAACACCACGCACTACTCGATCGTCGACAAATGGGGCAACGCGGTGTCCGTCACTTACACCCTCAACGACTGGTTCGGTGCGGGTGTGATGGCGAGCAAGACCGGGGTGATCCTCAACGATGAAATGGACGACTTCACATCGAAAGTGGGCGTGCCGAACATGTACGGCCTGGTTCAGGGGGAAGCCAACGCCATCGCGCCCGGCAAGGCGCCGCTGTCGTCGATGAGCCCGACCATCGTGACCAAGGACGGCAAAGTGGTGATGGTAGTCGGCACGCCGGGCGGCAGTCGCATCATCACCGCGACGCTGCTGACCATGCTCAACGTCATCGACTACGGCATGGGCCTGCAGGAAGCGGTCGATGCGCCGCGCTTCCACCAGCAGTGGATGCCGGAACAAACCAACCTCGAGGACTACGCCGCCAGCCCCGACACGAAGAAAATTCTCGAGAGCTGGGGTCATAAGTTCGCGGGTCCGCAGGACGCCAACCATATCGCGGCGATTCTGGTCGGAGCACCGTCGCTGGGCGGTAAACCGGTCGGCAAGAATCGCTTCTACGGCGCCAACGATCCACGGCGCAACACCGGGTTGTCTTTGGGTTACTGAGAAGGGTAAAAAGGGGGCGGGCACACGTCCGCCCCTGTCTCAAGGACCGATCAAGGAAGGCTCCCCATGACCACCGCATTGCTGATCATCGATGTCCAGCGCGCCCTGTGCACAGGCGAATACGAGTGTCACGACATCAAACGGGTGATCGACACCATCAACGGCCTCAGCGCCCGGGCGCGCAAGGCTGGCGTCACAGTCGTGCTGATCCAGCATAACGAGAAGGGCAGCCCGTTGGCCTACGGAGCCGAGGGCTGGCAACTGGCCGATGGCCTGACCACCGCACCGAGTGACCTTCGCGTCGACAAGACCGCCAACGACTCGTTCTACCAGACCCACCTGCAAAAGCTGATCCCCCGCGAAGACTTCGATCGCCTCGTGATCTGCGGCTTGCAGACCGATTACTGCGTCAACGCCACCGTGCGCCAGGCCCATCAACTGGGCTACGACGTGGAGCTGGCAGCCGACGCGCATTCCACCGTCGACAACGGCAACATGAGCGCGGAAGACATCATCGCCGAACACAACAAGGACTGGGCGCACCTGACCGGTTCCGTGGCGCGGATCGATGTGAAGCCGGCGGCCGAGATTGCGTTCTGACGCTCTCTTGCAGACGTCCCCGATAACCGGTGAAAAATCCAGAGCATCGATAGCCCGGGCCCGGCATACTGCCGCCGCCTCAGGAATGGAATCTGTCGATGCTCGCTTTCAATCTCCGTCACGCCTTGCTGCTGACGTCCCTCGTTTTTGCTGCCCATACCCACGCTGCCAGTTTTGACTGTGCTGGCGCTTCCAGCCCGGTTGAAAAAGCCATTTGTGCGGATCCGTATACATCAAGTCTTGATGAAAAGCTTGGCGCATTATGGCGAACAACGGTGGTACAGGTCGCTGATCCGAAAGCGCTCAAGGCAGATCAACGTTCGTGGTTGAAACAACGCAATCAATGCGCTGCCAATAGCTCCTGCCTGCGCCGTGAGTATTTGATGCGTCTGAAAGCGCTTGAATACGTGGCCAAGCCTTTCAGCTGGGATGCCACCTGGCAGATGATCCCGTGGGGCGTTTCATCGGCGGCAGAAGTCACAACCAAGCGTGTGGACGCCACTCATATTGCCTTTGATGTTTCTGCGTCAAATGGTGGCAACTCTGGCGACATGGACGGTGTGGCCACAATCGACGGTGCCGTAGCGCATTTCGCTGAAGGCAACTGCACCCTGAAGTTCAGCGCGCTCAACGGTTTGCTGGATGTTGATTCTGATGGAGGTGAGGGGGCTTGTGGTGGCGGGATGGGCGTTTATTAGGATGGGAGGTATGTGGCATCTGAGCAACCGATCGCGATTGAATACGACTTGCTGAGCCTTGGCGTTGTACGTACGCAGCAAGAAGATCAGGCATTACGCACGTTGCTCAAAAATGACTATCAGACGCTGCTGCAAAATAGCGGATCAATGGCAGCCGGCGAGACCTCTAGTGATGTGCCGGAGGGTGAGGTCAATGAGTTCTGGCTACGAGGGCTGGCTTCCAGCAATGCGGCGATTCTGATGAGTGCGCCGGGAGGCAAAGTTTGGCTGGTGCTATTGGTTTTCGATGAGCAACGCAAAGTCAGGGCGCGGTATTACACCAACGTTCCCGAATGGAAAAAACGGGTGCCTGATGTGCTGTTGGCGTGGCGTGAACGCTTGGCGGTGGATGCGACACTTCCGTTGGACCTGATGCCTTGACGCCTCTGCTCAAGTCGCCAACATCAACCTGCGAACATCACTCATTGGCTCGGACACCACACCGCCCAGCACCAACCGCGTAATGGTATCCGCTGCCATTTCATAATCCTCATCCTGCGGCACTTCCCGCCCGGTGATGCGCCCCATCTGCCAGCCAATGTTGGTGTAGGTCCGCGTCGCCGACCAGATGAACAACATCAAATGCTCGGGATCGACCGGGGCCAGTAAACCGCGGTCGATCCAGCTGCGCAGGCACTCGACATTGCGCCGGGCTTCGCCGTGAAGCAGGTCGCGGCATTCGTCGGGCAACTGGCGGCCACCGAGCAGCAACTCACCGCTGAACACTTTGGCGATCGCCGGATGCTCACGGGCGATGCGGATGCGGGCCGCGACATAGGCGCGCAGGCCGATCAGCGGGTCGTCACTTTCGCGCAGCACCGCCGAGGCTTCCAACAGCGGTTCGACGAAGCCGAGCAGCACTTTGCCGTAGAGGTTTTCCTTGCTCTGGAAGTAGTAATAGAGATTGGCCTTGGGCACACCGGCGCGGGCGGCGATGTCGCGGGTCTGGGTCGCGTCGAAGCCGTTGGCGGCGAACTCTTCGCTGGCGGCCTTGAGAATCTGTTGCTGGTTGCGTTCGCGGATGCTGCTCATGGAAGACATTGAAAGTCTGGCGATTTCGGGTTCGCAATATACAAAACTATATAGCGATTAAGCCAGCGAACTCGACGGGCAGCGCTATGCTGCTGCAATCATTTGACGGGATCGGGGAGGGAATATGGGTCTTCAGGCAATACGCGCCAGCGCGGAACATCTGGATGCGGTGGCCACACTGTTCGACGGTTATCGCGGCTTCTATGGCCAGCCATCGAACCTTGAGCAATCGCGGGCCTTCATCGCCGAGCGCATGGCTGCCAATGAATCAGCGATTTTTCTGGTTGAAGATGAAAACGGTGAGGCGCTGGGATTCGTGCAGCTGTACCCGACATTTTCTTCGATAGACGCCCACCGCACCTGGCTGCTCAGCGACCTGTTCACCACACCGGCCGCTCGAGGTCGTGGCGTCGGGCGATTGCTGATGAACACTGCACGGGACTTTGCCGTGGAAACCGGCGCCAAGGGCCTGGTGCTGGAAACCGCCACCGATAATTTCACGGCTCAGCGTCTGTACGAATCCCTTGGCTGGGTGCGTGACACAGGCTATTACACCTACAACCTGGACCTGCGACGGGGCTGATTCGGTCAGTCGGCCCGGCTCAGTAGTCGCTCGATCTGCGCCAGTTCCCAGGTGCTGAGCAGGCTGACAGGGTCGGTGCCGAAACGTTGAGTGGTGTCGAGCGTCCATACGCGACCTTCCGGGCAGCGGCATCGCAGGCAGTGGTGCAGGCGTTGGCCGTCAAAGTCGAGCGACAGGTGCCAGCCGTCGATCTCGACCGACATCTGGCCGGTCCCGGATTCGTGTGCAATACGCCGTAATGCGCAAACGCCCAATGCCGCATCGCGCAGGCGCTGGCAGACTTCGCGGGTAGATAGCGGTGACATGTTCAAACCCGTCGATCAACGAAGCGCGCAAGCATAAAGCGCCGAGCCGTCCCTGTCAGCGATCGCTGGCCCGTGCCCGGGCAATTGCGTAACATCCGCAACCCTCTTTTTCCCGCGAATAAAGCGGCCGCCAGTCTCGGCCGCGCTGTCAGGTAAACCATGAAACCGATTCGTCTGCGCGCCGATGTCCTGGCCGGACTCACCACCTCGTTCGCCCTGTTGCCCGAATGCATTGCGTTTGCGCTGGTGGCTCACCTCAATCCGCTGATGGGCCTGTATGGTGCCTTCATCATTTGCACGCTGACCGCGTTGTTCGGCGGCCGGCCGGGCATGGTTTCCGGGGCGGCCGGCTCGATGGCGGTGGTGATCGTCGCGCTGGTGGTGCAGCACGGCGTGCAGTACTTGCTGGCGACGGTGTTGCTCGGTGGTTTGATCATGATGGCGTTCGGGCTGTTGCGGCTGGGCAAACTGGTGCGCATGGTGCCGCACCCGGTGATGCTCGGATTCGTCAACGGTCTGGCGATCATCATCGCGTTGGCGCAACTGGAGCATTTCAAGAGCGGCGAGCAGTGGCTCAGCGGCACGCCGTTGTACCTGATGACCGGGCTGGTGCTGCTGACCATGGCCATCGTCTACATCCTGCCGCGCCTGACCCGTGCCGTTCCGCCGGCACTGGTGGCGATTCTCGGCGTCGGACTGCTGGTCTACCTGTTCGGCCTGCCGACCCGCACCCTCGGCGACATGGCACACATCGCCGGCGGTCTGCCGACGTTCGCGCTGCCGGACATCCCGTACAACCTCGAAACCCTGCACATCATCGCGCCTTACGCGATCCTGATGGCGCTGGTCGGCCTGCTGGAGACCCTGCTGACCCTCAACCTCACCGACGAAATCACCGAAACCCGTGGCTACCCGGATCGCGAATGCGTAGCGCTGGGCGCGGCGAACATGGTCTCCGGTGCGTTTGGCGGCATGGGCGGTTGCGCAATGATCGGCCAGACCGTGATCAACCTCAGTTCCGGCGGACGCGGGCGGTTGTCCGGCGCGGTGGCGGGCGTGCTGATTCTGTTGTTCATTCTGTTTCTGTCGCCGCTGATCGAGCGGATTCCGCTGGCGGCGCTGGTGGGGGTGATGTTCGTGGTGTCGCAGCAGACCTTCGCTTGGGCCTCGTTGCGGGTGCTGAACAAAGTGCCGCTCAACGATGTGCTGGTGATCATCGCGGTAACGACCATCACGGTGTTCACCGATCTGGCCACGGCGGTGTTGTGCGGGATCATCATCGCGGCGCTGAACTTTGCCTGGCAGCAGGCACGCGAGTTGTACGCCGATGAACATCTGGAAGCCGACGGCAGCAAACTGTATCGCCTGCACGGCACGCTGTTCTTTGCCTCGACCACGCCGTTCCTCAATCAGTTCGACCCGGCCAACGATCCTCAGCGGGTAACCTTGGACTGCCGGCACCTGAGCTTTGTCGACTACTCGGCCATCGCTGCGCTGAAAACCCTGCGTGAACGCTACGCCAGGGCCGGCAAGCAGTTGCAGGTGTTTCACCTGTCCGAGCGCTGCAAGAAACTGCTGAAACGCGCCGGGGTCGATCACGACTGAGATCGACCCCGGTCACGGATCAGGCATCGATGGCCGGGAAATCGATATCGGTCAGCGCCACGTTGTTGAGGTAGTTGGTCAGGGTCTGCACGGCGACGATGGCAATCGTTTCGATGATCTTCTTGTCGTCGATACCGGCAGCGCGGGCGGCGGCGATCTGTTCATCGCTCAAGTGACCGCGGGTTTCCGTCAGTTGATGAGCGAGGGTGGCGAAGGCATTCAGCCTGCCGTGACGCGCGTCGATGATTTCTTCTGCTGCCAGCCCTGCCTTGCCGGCAAACAAGGTGTGCGCCGCCAGGCAGTAATCACAGCCGTTGACCTGCGACGTGGCGAGGTACACCGCTTCTTTTTCCTTGGCGCTCAGCGACGTCTTGCCCAGCGTGGCGGAGACTTGCACGTAGGCATCCAGTGCAGCGGGGGCAACCGCCAGGGTCTTGAACAGGTTCGGCAGGAAACCGATTTTTTTCTGCACGCCTTCCAGGGTCGGACGGGTGGCTTCGGTCGCGTTTTCAAGGGTGATCGGGGCAATGCGGCTCATGGTGACTCTCCGAAAGTCCGGTGCGAAGTGCGCCGGGGATGGAGGTCATGTTATTGAGTGAGGCTGGCGCCTTGGGTGCAAATCGTCGAGGATATGCGACAGATCGTCCAAACCTGTCGTCGAGGATTCACCCATGGATCGCTTGTCCACGTTGCTCAGCCACTTCGGCGTGAATGCCGGCACTTTCCACAGCGGTACTTTCTGCGGCATCAGCGCCTACGGTGGCGATCAGTTGTGTGGCCATGTCCATCTGTTGCAGGCCGGGCAAGTGCTGCTCAAACCGGGGAATGATCCCGAACTCACCCTCAGTGAACCGACGCTGATTTTCTTCCCCCGACCGTTTGCCCACCGACTGTTCGCCGACGAGGCTATGAATACACAATTGGTGTGCGCCTCGCTGACCTTCGATGGCGGCGCGGGCAATGCGCTGGCGGCGGCGCTGCCGGATTATCTGGTGCTGAAACTCGCCGACCTTCCGGAAATGGCCAGCACTCTGGAATGGCTGTTCAAGGAGGCATTCGATGGTCATTGCGGGCGTGAAGCGGTGATGGATCGGCTGTTCGAACTGCTGGTGATTCTGTTGCTGCGCCATCTCATCAGCAGTCGCAACCAGCAGCCGGGGATGATGGCGGGGTTGGCCGACCCGAAGATTTCCCGTGCGTTGAGTCTGATGCACGATCAGCCGGCCAAGGCCTGGAGCGTCGCCGAACTGGCCGCGACCGCACATTTGTCCCGTGCCGGTTTTGCCGAGCATTTCCGGCGAGTGGTGGGGCAGACGCCGGTGGATTATCTGGTGAGCTGGCGAATCAGCCTCGCGCAGAAACGCCTGCGCGAAGGCCGACCGATAGCCCTGATCGCCGAAGAGGTCGGCTATGAAAGTCCTTCGGCGCTGGCCCGGGCGTTTCGACGCAAGACCGGGCTCAGTCCACGGGAATGGAAAGCGGGAACGAGCTGATCACTTGGCGAATTTCTTCGCCCCGGCCACGCACAGGATCACGCCCAAAGTGACCACCAGCATGCCGAGGCTGACGTGTTCATGCAGCAACGTCGCCGCCAGCGCCAGACCGAAAAACGGCTGCAACAACTGCAACTGCCCGACCGCCGCAATCCCGCCCTGAGCCAGTCCGCGATACCAGAACACAAAACCGATCAGCATGCTGAACAGCGAAACGTAAGCCAGGCACACCCAAGCCGACACGCTGATGCCGCTGAACGAGGCGGGCGCCCGCCATACGCTGAACACGGCCATCACCGGCAGCGACAACACCAGCGCCCAGCAGATCACCTGCCATCCACCCAAGGTGCGCGACAGTTTGGCGCCTTCGGCATAACCGAGACCGCAGGCGAGAATCGCCGCCAGCATCAACAGATCCCCGGTGGGCGAGGCGGTCAGTCCCTGGGATACTGCAAAGCCGACCACCAGCGAACTGCCCAACACCGAAAAGATCCAGAACACCGGGCGCGGTCGTTCACCGCCGCGCAGCACACCGAAAATCGCCGTCGCCAGTGGCAGCAATCCTACAAATACAATGGAATGCGCCGACGTCACGTATTGCAGCGCAAGGGCGGTCAATAACGGGAAACCCACGACCACGCCCAGCGCGACGATCAACAAAGAGAACCACTGGTCCCGCGCCGGACGTCGTTCGCGAAACAGCCACAACAGGCACAACGCCAACACCCCGGCGATGGTGGCGCGGATGACGGTGAGGAACACCGGGTCGAATTCCAGCACCGCCAGCCGCGTGGCCGGCAGCGAACCGCTGAAAATCACGACGCCGATGAAACCGTTGATCCAGCCACTGGTTTTTTCCAGGGCCGGGGCGGGCAGATTCGTGGTTCGTTCCATGTCGGTCACGCTCAAGAGTGGGGTTGCTTGTGGCTCATCCTAGGGTCGAGAATCAGCACAATCAAAGAATTGTCATGGATACATCCCGACATGCCGCGCTCCCGTTACAAGACTCTCGTTGATACCTATGCCGCCGACATTCGCAGCGGTCGCCTGTTGCCCGGCACGCGTTTGCCGACCCATCGGCAACTGGCGGTGAGCGAAGGGCTGGCGCTGGTCACGGCGTCGCGGGTGTATGCGGAGCTTGAGGCCATGGGCCTGGTCAGCGGCGAAACCGGGCGCGGCACGTTTGTCCGGGAAACCTCGTTGTTGCCGGGGCAGGGCATTGATCAGAAAGACATTGCCGTCGGCATGATCGACCTCAACTTCAACTACCCGTCGCTGCCGGGGCAGGCCGATCTGTTGCGCACCGCTTTGCGGCAATTGGCGCTGTCCGGCGACCTCGAAGCGCTGCTGCGTTATCAACCCCACGCCGGGCGCCAGCATGAGCGGGCCTCGGTTGCCCGGCACTTGCAGGCTCGAGGCTTGAACGTCGACGCCGAGCAGGTGTTGATCGTCAACGGCGCCCAGCAAGGTCTGGCGGTGACGTTGATGGCACAGCTCAACCCCGGCGATGTGATCGCGGCCGATGCGCTGACCTATTCGGGCTTCAAGGTATTGGCCGAAGCACTGCATCTGGAAGTGGTGGCGATTCCTGTGACCGCAAACGGCCCGGATCTGGCGGCACTCGACAGACTCTGCCGCAACCGCCCGGTGCGCGCCGTCTACAGCATGCCGACCCTGCACAATCCGCTGGGCTGGGTAATGCCGCTGGCGCAGCGTGAACAACTGGTGGCGATTGCCCGACAGCATGATCTGACGATCATCGAAGACGCTGCCTACGCCTTTCTGGTCGATAACCCGCCGCCACCGCTGGCGGATCTTGCGCCGGAGCGCACGGTGTACGTCTCGGGGCTTTCGAAAAACATCGCCACGGGCCTGCGCGTCGGCTTCATCGCCGCGCCCCTGAAAATCGTCCCGGCACTGGAGCGCATCATCCGCGCCACGACCTGGAACACGCCGGGGGTGATGACCGCGATGGCCTGCGGCTGGCTCGACGACGGCACAGTCACCTTGCTGGAGGCGCAAAAGCGCGATGACGCCCGTGCCCGTCAGGCGCTGGCAGCTGAAATCCTGCAAGGCTTGCCGAGGGTTGGCCATTCTTCCTCGTATTTCCTCTGGCTGCCGCTGCCGGAAGACGCAAGGTCCGATCAGGTGGTGATCGAGCTGATGAAGGCGCAGATCTCGGTCACCAACGCCGAGCCGTTCACCGTATCCGCCCATGTGCCCCATGCGATACGACTGGCGCTGGGCTCGGTGGACATGCTTGTCCTGCGTCAAGCCTTGCTCAAAGTCCGGCAGGTGATCGCGGCTTACCTGTAGCGCAACGCTCCCCGCAGGATTACCCTTGGCGCCGCCGAAGATCTGGATGCTCCCGATGAAAAACACCGCGTTACTGACCCTCGCCCTGATCCTCAACGCAGGCCTGCTCAGCACACCTGCCCTGGCGGCTGGCGATGCCGAGGCCGGCGGCAAAATCTTCCCGCGCCTGTGCGGCGGCTGCCATCAGGTCGGCGAATCCGCCCGCCCCGGATTCGGCCCGCAACTCAACGGCATCATCGGCCGTCCGGCGGGGACGTCGGCGAACTACGTGTACTCCGATGCAATGAAGAACTCCGGCATCACCTGGAACCGCGAAACGGTGACGGCGTATCTGAAAGATCCGAAAGGCGTGGTGCCGGGGACGCGGATGATCTTCTGGGGGCTGAGTGATGAGGAGAAGATCGATAATTTGTTGGCATATCTTCAGTCATTCACTGAGCAATAACGAGGGGCCGGGCGTTGTGGAGAGCAGTGCCGGTATTCCGCGCGCGTCATGAAACATTTCCAGATTGATACCAATGTGCCACTGCCTCCAGTAAAGTGTGCGCCGCCCGAGAGATGGATCCCGGGCGTTTACCCATGGAGTCTTGCAGTGAAATACCTCAGCAAAGTAGTCGCCGCCGCACTGTTCGGTGTGGTTCTGGCAGGTTGCACCGGCACCCCGATGAATACCAAGCACTACGATAGCAACCAGTACACCGTGATCGGCCACAGCGAAGCGACCGCCACCGGCCTGATGCTGTTCGGCGTGATCCCGATCCGGCAGAACAGCCGTTTCGTCCGCGCGCAAGAGGCCGCCATCCAGGCCAAGGGCGGCGATGCCATGATCAACACCCAGGTTCAGGAAAACTGGTTCTGGGCATGGGTTCTGAGCGGCTACACCACCAAGGTTTCCGGTGATGTGGTCAAGCTGAAAACCGTTCAATAAGCGACGGCTGGATGTGAAAAAGCCCGGCTGATCAGGCCGGGCTTTTCTTTGTCTTGCGAAAGCGTTTTCAGGTCATGCGACGCGGCGTTCGATCAGACGATCCGAGCCACCTTCAGCTACGCGACGTTCTTGCAGACGATCCGAACCGCCTTCAGCTACGCGGCGTTCGATCAGACGATCCGAGCCACCTTCGGCAACGCGACGTTCTTGCAGACGATCCGAGCCACCTTCGGCAACGCGGCGTTCCAGCAGACGATCCGAGCCACCTTCGGCTACACGCTGTTCGATCAATCGATCCGAACCGCCTTCGGCGATCATGGTGTGAGCGGGTTTTGCTGCAAAAGCGTTGACTGCGAGAACCGAGAAAGCGATGCCGAGAAGGATTTGGCGTTTCATGATCGTGTGCTCCGGGGTGTTGTTTGGTTGGTATGGAGCCGATGTTACGCCCGGGATTTTTTATGAGAACTTCATTGACGTGATGGTGACTATCGACGCCAGCGATGGATGCCTGAGCCCCGATTCACGGGGCTGTTGCCCGAATACATAGCTCACCGGTAGCGCGGCTCAGGGCAAGTTCGTGCAGCGCGTCGTGAGTCAAACTGCTACGCGCGTTGGCCAGCCACATCGGGCAATTCGGGTCGTGACGGTAGGGCGTGAAGTCGGCGTATTGCTGCAACAGACGGGTTTGCAGCTCATCCAGGCGCGGCCGAATCTGCTTGCCCAGATCCGGGCGGGGCGTGTCAGGCGCGGCGCCCGCCGTTTGCCACTTCGCGAGCAACCCGTATTGCACCAGTTTGTTGGCTTCCATTTGCGCGGCGATCAACTGCGCCACGTCTTCCGGATCGAGTTTGCGTTCGGCGGCTAGCGTCCTGGCATTGGCGATGACTTGGGCTTCGCGGGGACTGTCCTGGATCGGCTTGCCACTGTCCCATTTGGTCAGGGCGACGAGGTCGCCGATGTTCAGACGTTCGTTCAGGGTACTCAGCAGGCTTTGCAGCGCTTCAGGCGCTGGTGTCGGGGCAGCGTTGGCTGTCGTCGCCAGAACGGCAAAAAGGGTAGAGGTCAGCAGGGTCGAGACGCGGGACATGGGATCGGTTCACTTCCATTTTGGACAGGTGGTGGAGATTACGAAGTTTTAATGCAAAGGGGTACGACCTGAACGGTTATGCATACCTTAGACTCTCCCACATTGCCTCCTCCCGAGACGGACTCTCAATGCAAAGCCCCGCGCAAAAAACCCTCTGGAAAACCTACCTTTTGTTCCTCGCCCCCATGGTGCTGTCGAACTTTCTGCAATCCATGTCGGGCACGGTCAACAGCATCTACATCGGCCAGATGCTTGGCACTCAGGCGCTGGCGGCGGTCTCGGGGATGTTTCCGATCATCTTTTTCTTCATCGCGCTGGTCATCGGTCTGGGGGCCGGGGCAGGGGTGTTGATCGGTCAGGCGTGGGGCGCACGCGAGTCGCATATGGTGAAGGCGATTGCCGGGGCGACGCTGTTGCTGGGGGTGTTGATCGGGCTGGTCGCGGCGGTGTTTGGCAGTGTGTTTGCGCGTCAGGCGTTGCAGGGGTTGGGCACGCCGACGGATGTTCTGGATGACGCGGTTTCCTACGCCCGGGTGATGATGTGGACCTTGCCGTTTGTGCTGGTATACGTGTTGTTCACCCAGCTGTTGCGCGGGGTGAGCGACACGCTGTCGCCGATGCTCGCGCTGCTGCTGTCGACCGTTGTCGGTCTGGCGCTGACCCCGGCGTTCATTCGCGGTTGGTTCGGCTTGCCGCAACTGGGCATTCAGAGCGCGGCGTTCGCCGGTCTGGCCGGTACGCTGGCGGCGATGGCGTGGCTGGCTTGGAGCCTGATCCGCAAGGGGCATCCGCTGGCGCCGGATCGGGAGTTCTTCGGAGCGTTGCGTCTGGACGGCGAGATCCTCGGCAAGGTATTGCGCATCGGTCTGCCGACCGGGGTGCAGATGATCGTGCTGTCGCTGTCGGAGCTGGTGATTCTGGCGCTGGTCAACCAGCACGGCTCCCAGGCGACGGCGGCGTATGGCGCGGTGACGCAGATCGTCAACTACGTGCAGTTTCCGGCGCTGTCGATTGCGATCACCGCGTCGATACTCGGCGCCCAGGCGATTGGCGCCGGGCGGTTGGAACGTATGGGGCCGATCCTGCGCACCGGGCTGTGGATCAACGTGTGCCTGACCGGTGGCTTGATCGTGCTCGGTTACCTGTTGTCACACTGGTTGCTGGGGCTGTTCCTCACCGAAGACTCGACCCGGGCGATGGCCGAGCACTTGCTGCACATCATGCTGTGGAGCCTGTTGATCTTCGGCTTCCAGGCGATCATCGGCGGCATCATGCGCGCCAGCGGCACAGTGTTGGTGCCCGTCGCGATCGCGATCATTTGCGTGGTCGGTGTGCAGTTGCCGGCTGCGTACTGGCTGGACGGGCAGTTTGGCTTGCAGGGTGTGTGGATGGCGTTCCCGGTGGCGTACCTCGGGATGCTGGTGCTGCAGACCCTGTACTACAAACTGGTCTGGCAGCATCAGAAGATCGAGCGGCTGGTTTGACGGGATAATCGACGTGGCGTGGAAGGGCTGGCATAACCGCCGGATGTTTGCTTAAGTCAGTCGAGGCCCATCGAGGCACCGGAGCATCCCATGTCGATTCGATTGTTGTTGGCTGCTGTGTGTTGCCTGATCGTCATGCCGGCGGCGCAGGCGGTGGAGTACACCCGGGTCAATACCAGCGCCAGCCAGATCAGTTTTACCTACAACCAGATGGGCTCGCGAATGTACGGCACGTTCGGCAAGTTCGATGCGACGCTGGACTTCGACACTGCCAATCTGAGCAACGCCCGCACCACGTTGCACATTGACCTCACGAGCATCGACGCCGGCAGCGAAGACGCCAATACCGAACTGGTGAAACCGGCGTGGTTCGACACGCAAAAGTTTCCGACGGCTGTATTCGAATCGACCCGTTTCAGTCGGGTCGATGAAAACCATTACCTGGTTGCCGGCCGACTCACGCTCAAAGGTGTCACCCGCGAGGTGCAGGTGCCGGTGCAACTGAAACCGGATAGCAGCATCGGCATCTTCGACGGTGAGCTTGTGCTCAAGCGCGACGCATTTGGCCTCGGTGCCGGCGAGTGGGCCGACACCGTGGTTTCGAACGACATCGCGATCAAGTTCAAGGTCGTTGCACCGGCCCAGTGACCGGCCTCAATACGCCCGCCAATGCCCCGGCACCCAGCGCCATTGGTTGCCGGCCCAGCGGTAATGCCCGGCGACCCAGTGATAACCCGGCGCAGGCATCGCCGGAACCACTTCGACGATCGGTGGTGGCCGGTGCGGGCGCGCCGGTTCGACGACACAGCCCGACAGGGTGATTGCCACCAGCGTGGCAGTGATCAAGGTTTTTATGGTTTTCGACATGGTGATGTTCCTGGTGGGTAACGTTGGCAGACGGTTGCGCGATCAACGCACCCAATGGCCTTCAATCCAGTACCAGTTCGGCCCGCGCGCCTGCCAGTGGCCGGGTTCCCAGCGTGCGCCGTGGTGACGCACCGGTTGCCAGTGACCGGGCATCCAGACATAACCCCGGCCTTCCCAGCGCCAGTGGCCGCGATCCCAGGCATAACCTGCCCGTGGACCGGGCATCGGTTCCATGCGCATCGGTGGCGGGGCTTCGCGGATGATCATTTCGGGTTGGGCAAATACTGGGGGACTGGCCAGCGCGGCCAGCGTCAGCGGCAACAGCAGCAGGGCTTTTCGCCATTTGAACAGGGAACGCAAAACGTTCATGACAACTCCTCAGGGCCTGCGTCGGGAAATGAACGCAGCTGAAGAATTGGACGCCAAACGGGCGAAAAGTCCGCTTACCGGCAGATGAAATTTTTGTCAGGCTTGCACAGGGTATGATGTCGCGGTTCGCCGGTCGCTCAACCCGCCCGGCAACCTGTGTTTACCCCCGGAGTTCACCCGCCATGCCCCGCATCACCCACTACAAATCCCCGTGCCCCGAAGGCGTCAACAGCCAGATCCTGCAAATGGTGGTCGACTACCTGACCGACATCAGCGCCATCGGTCTGGGCCCGAGCAATCTGCTGTACAACGTTTATCAGTACGCGGTGGGCTACGAGGTGCATTTGTATCTGGAGGCGTTGAACGGCGAGAAGGGCACCGAGGTGGAACTGCTGGTGGCCACCGACGACGAAGACCCGGAGCAGGTGATCGGCTTCCTGTTGTACTTGCCGGTGCAGGGTGATTGGGAGGCGTGCAACGTGGCCTATCTGGCGGTACAGCAGCCGTACCGCCGCCAGGGCGTGGCTCGGGCGTTGATCGCCGACATGCTGACGCGTTACCCGCATGCCGAGCTGACGTGCAGCGTGGGTAAAGTCCCGTATTTCGAGGCGCTGGGCTTTGAAGTGCTGGGCCAGTTGGAGACTCAGGTACTGATGAGCACCCGGCATTACCGCAGCAACGGTTTGCGCGGTTTTATCGACACCACGCCGATCTACCGCTCGCTCGAAGTGCAGCAGATCCACACCTATTTGCTGCAAAAGCACGGCAAACGGGCGATGGTCGATGCCGAGAAGCAACGTGACCGGCATCTGGATCAAGTCACGCGGCACACCGAAGAATTTGTCCGCCAGCGCCTGACCGTGCACTGATCCGGCCAAAGGCAAAAAGCCCTTGTTGTGATGACCGCAACAAGGGCTTTTTTGTGCCCGTGATTTCAGGACAGCTTCACGTTCATGGTGATTCGCGCCGTGAACACTTTCTTGCCCTCGGCGTCGTGGATGCCCACCGGCACGATCTTGTCGCCTTCGGTCTGCCAGTCCAGCGCTTCGCCATTGGCCACGGCGGTCACATCGGATTTGGCCTTGGCCAGGTACTCGACGGTCATGCCTTTGGGAATCCAGCGTGCACCGGCCGGAATCGACACGTCGGTCATCATCCCGGCCGCCAGTTCGGCAGCGTTGCACATGGCGATGGCGTGCACGGTGCCGAGGTGGTTGGTGATCTCGCGGCGGAACGGCACCTGCACCGTCGCTGAACCCGCGCGCAATTCGCTGACCAACGGATTGATGCTGCTGAAATACGGCGCGACCTGACAGGCCATCTGGCTGAACGCTTCGGGGCCGACGCTGGTGAACATGCTGAGAAACTGACTCATGGTGAAGCCTCGCGATTAGGGAATTTGCAGAATTATGTTCCGTTACAGAATATTGTTCTGTAACGGAACGGTATTCTGTCCATGGGAAATCTGTCAACCTAGGCGCGTTTCGATTACCGGCACGGGCGTGCCTTTCAACCGGATTTACAAGGCCTTCAACCCCATGGATACCGCAGATCTCCTCGAGCGCAGCTACCCCGGACGCCGGGCCGAACTCAAGCGCGACATCTTTCGCGAGGCCTTGCGCCTGTTCAACGAACAGGGGATCGAGGCCACCACCATCGAAATGATCCGTGCCGAGTGCGACACCAGCGTCGGCGCGATCTACCACCACTTCGGCAACAAGGAAGGACTGGTGGCCGCACTGTTTTTCACTGCGCTGGAAGATCAGGCGCGCTTGCGCGACGCGTATCTGAACGACGCAACGACAACCGAAGAGGGCGTGCAGGCGCTGGTCTACAGCTACGTCGATTGGGTCGAGAACCAGCCGGAATGGGCACGGTTCCAATATCACGCGCGTTATGCCGTGACCCGGGGGCCGCACAAGGACGAACTTGCTGCTCGCAACAAGACGCGCAATCTGGGGCTGCGCACCTGGCTCGCCGAGTCCGGACGCGCCGCCGAACTCAACGATTGCCCGGCCGAATTGCTGCCGTCATTGATCGTCGGCCAGGCCGACAGCTATTGCCGCGCGTGGTTGTCGGGAAGAGTGCAGGGCAGTCCGAAGGCTTATCGCGAGTTGCTGGCGCAGGCGGCATGGCGTTCAATCCGCCGCGAACCGGAACGCTGATTTTCAGTGACAAAAAAAGAGCCTCAAGACTCTTTGATGGGGAGGAGTAGAGCCCGTGAGGCTCAAGATGCGCATGAACAAGGTGCGAGCTTGATTGGGGTTCAGGTCACCCGCACCTACGCAATGGTTTGGCGAACCAAGCGACTGCGTATCCCTATCCTAGGAAGGTGCGGCGGCGCTCTCAAGTACCGTCAGTCACTTGCTTTGGCGGCGCTGACGGCGGCCCTTTCGACCATCGCGGTGATGGTTGCAAACAGCTCGTCGCGGGCCTGCGCGGCGCTGATTTCTCCGATCGCTGCTGCTTGAGACAAAGCCTCGGCGGCACCGAGCATGGCGCGTAGTCCCGCCTGTGTAATGTCGCCCCCGTCAGCGAACGGCGACAGCACATGACGGCATTTCTCCAGGAAGATCGCCTCGTACTCGCGCTTGATCTTCTCCAGTTCCGGCGTGCTGGCCAGTGCGGCAATCACCCCCGGAATCTCGTTGCCTTGAGTCAACACGCAGTCGACATACGCCGTGGCAATCACCGAGGCGGTGCCGCTTAGCGTCGACTCGCAATTACCTAGCGCAACATCCATCAGCGCGGTCTGGCGCCTGTCGAAATCCTGATACAGCGCAGCGAGCAATCCGGCGCGGGTGGTGAAGTGGTCATAGACCACCGGTTTGGTCACGCCGGCTTTTTCCGCCAGATAACCCAAGGTCAGGGCATCGGTGCCTTCTTCGCGAATCAATTGCCAGGCCATGTCGAGCAACTGGCGCTGACGGTCTTCCCGGGACAGGCGTCGGCGGGGTTGAACGGGTTCGGGGATTTCCGTGGTTGACATTTCTTATATACCAAACGTAACTTACTGAAGGTAACTTACCAAGTGTAACTTATCGAAAGGATAAGCCCTTGGTCAGCAATCACCAACCGGAGATTTCCCCATGCACGCATTGATAGTTGTGGCCCATGATGACCCCCGTTCGCTGACCCATGCGCTGGCGCAGAAAATTGCCAAAGGCCTGTCGGAGAGTGATCCGTCCAACACCTTCGAAATCGCTGACCTGCACGCCGAGAAATTCGATCCGCGTTTTGGCGTGGCCGATTGGGCCGTGCATCATCGCGAATCCGCACCGCCAGCCGACGTCTTGGCCGAACAGGCACGCATCGACCGCGCCGATGCGCTGGTGCTGGTGTATCCGGTGTTCTGGTGGTCGATGCCGGCGATGCTCAAGGGCTGGATCGACCGGGTGTTCAGCAATGGCTGGGCGTTTGATTTCGACGGCGATAAGACGCAGAAGAAGCCCGGACGATTGCGCGTGCATCTGGTCGGACTCGGCGGGGCCGATGCACGCACCTACGACCGCCACGGCTACGGCGCAGCGATGAAGGTGCAGATCGATCACGGCATCTTCGACTACTGCGGGGCGACGGTGGCCGGCTCGGCGTTGTTGCTGGAGTCCGAGCTGCGCGACCCTGCGGTGCAACTGCAGGCGGCGCGCGAACTCGGACTTGGGTTGTTCCGCTAATGGTCTTTGGGAACAGTTTCAGCGAGCGCCGGGCCAGCCTGCTTTTTCGAGGGCGGCGAGCAAGGTCGCAGCATCCAGCCCCGGCACCGAATGCCCGTTGCCTTCGGTGCTGTCGCTGGCCAGCAAGGCGTTGATGATCGCCTCTTCAACCGCCTCGGTCGCCGCCAGAAACAACTCGCTGATGTGGTCGTTGTTGACCATCCGCAAGCCGTCACAGGTCGACGCGCCTTTGCCTTCATAGGCGGCGGGCGGGATGTGGTCGTTGCCGGTGGTGAAGGCGATGAAGATGTCACCGCTGTGGTCTTCGTTACCGCCGCCGGTACGCGCCAGACCGAGGCTCGCCCGTTGTGCCAGTCGCGTGCATTGATGCGGCAACAACGGCGCATCGGTGGCCAGGCAAACCACGATCGAACCCATGCCCGGGTGCGGCAATGACGCGCGCAGGAACGGCGAATCCACCTGTTCCATATAGCGCCCGACCGGGTAGCCGTCGACCCGCAATTCGCTGCGAATCCCGTGGTTGGCCTGAACGATGGCGCCCACCGTCCAGCCGCCCTGAGCCTTGCTCAATCGGCGCGATGCGGTGCCGATCCCGCCCTTGAATTCATGGCAGATCATGCCGCTGCCACCGCCCACCGCGCCTTCCTGCACCGGGCCGTCAACGGCATTGCTCATCGCCTCGGCCACGTGTTCGGGCTTCACGTGAAAGCCATTGATATCGTTGAGCAAGCCATCGAAGGTTTCCAGCACCACCGGCATGTTCCAGTAGAGACGACCGTCGTCCGGTTGCTGCGCGCGATCCAGTTCGATCAAGGCATCGCGCACCACGCCGAGGCTGTGGGTGTTGGTGAAGGCAATCGGGCTGGTCAGCAGGCCGGCTTCGCGAATCCATTCCAGCCCCGTGGCATCGCCGTTGCCGTTGAGTACGTGAACGCCGGCAAAACACGGTTGTGCATTGGTCGAGCCGGCACGGGGTTCGATCAGGGTAACGCCGGTGCAGATGTCGCGCCCAGAGGCGCTTTGCCCCCGCACATTGCTGTGGCCGACCCGCACGCCGGGCACGTCGGTGATGGCATTGAGCGGGCCGGGCTGCAGTTGGCCGATGCGGATGTCGAGGTCGCGGGCTCTTGGATTCATGGTGTTTTCTTCTCTGTTCATTTTTGATTATTGGCCGTTCTTGACCTTGCTCCAGACCCGGGTGCGCACCCGTTCGGTGGCTTTGGGCAGGGGCTCGAGGGTGAACAACGTCGCCATCGCTGTGGCAGACGGATACACCGCCGGGTTGTCGCGGGTGGCTTCGGCGACCAGCGCGGTGGCGGCGCGGTTGCCGTTGGGGTAGGACAGGTGATCGCTGACCAATGCAATCACATCGGGCCGCAGCAGGTAGTCGATGAACGCCAGGCCCTGAGTCGGATGCGGCGCGTCCTTGAGCAGTACCAGCGTGTCGAACCACACCGGCGCGCCTTCTTTCGGCAGGCTGTACTGGATCTTCACACCGTTGCCGGCCTGCTCGGCGTTGGTCTTGGCTTCGAGCATCGCGCCGGACCAGCCGACCGCCACGCAAATGTTGCCGTTGGACAGGTCGCTGATGAATTTCGAAGAGTTGAAGTAGGCGATGTGCGGGCGCAGTTTCAGCAGCAGCGCTTCGGCTTTCTGATAGTCCTCGGCGTTGGTGCTGTTGGGCGGCAGGCCGAGATAGTGCAGCGCGACCGGGAGCATTTCCGATGGTGAATCAAGCATCGCCACGCCGCATTCGCCGAGTTTGGCCAGGTTCTCCTCCTTGAACACCAGATCCCAGGAATCCACCGGCGCCTTGTCGCCCAGCACGGCGCGCACCTTGTCGACGTTGTAGCCGATGCCGTTGGTGCCCCACAGATACGGCACGGCGTACTGGTTGCCGGGGTCGTTGTTGGCCAGTTTGCCGAGCAGATCGTTGTCGAGATTCTTCCAGCCCGGCAGTTGATTGCGGGGTAGCGGGGCGAGGGCGCCAGCCTTGATCAGGGTCGGCAGACTGAAGTTGCTCGCCACCACCACGTCGTATCCGCTGTGACTGGTCATCAGTTTGCCTTCCAGTACCTCGGCGCTGTCGAAGGTGTCGTAGACCGGTTCGATGCCGCTGTCTCGCTTGAAATCATGCAGGGTGTTCGGGCCGATGTAGTCGTACCAGTTGTAAACATGCACGCTCGGCGCTTCGGCCGCTTGCGCGGTCAGTGCGACGGACACAACGCCCGCCAGGCCCAGGTTGATATACCCACGATGACAACGCATGATGCGGCACTCCTGGCCTGTTGGCAGGCCGGTGATGAACAGGAGTGGTCAGCCTATCGGGCGGGCCGCGCCGCACCCATTCCCATCATGGGTTACTCAAAAGGGGTAGTGCGTGGACGCGTTGCTGCAGGAATTGCCGGTGCATCAGAGCTTGTCGCGGCTGTTCGCCACGGTCGGTCAGGAGGGCTTCTGGCGGGCGCTGGTCGATACGGTGCGGCTGCTGGTGCCGCTGGACAATGCTCTGGTGGCGGTGATGCAGGCGGGGCGGCCGCCGCAATTGCTGATCGACTTCGACAGCCAGGGTCGCGCCGACGAGCAGGAAGAACTGGCCGGTTACTGTGCCGGTATGTACTTGCTCGATCCGTTCTATCAGGCCTCCGTCGCCGGGATTGCCGACGGTTTGCACAGTCTCGCGGCCGTGGCGCCGGACCAGTTTCTGCACAGCGAGTACTACCTGAGCTACTTCCGTTCGGTGGTCGGGGCGGATGAGCTGCAATTCATGGTGAACCTCGATGGCGGCGTGCTGGGCTTGTCGATGGGCCGTTCGACGGCGTTCAGTTTGCAGGAGCAGGGGCGCCTGCTCTGCGTGCGGGACTGGGTGTTGTCAGCAATGCGTCGGCACGTGCAGTTGATGCCGCCGCAAGGCGCGGCCGTCGAGGCACCGGTCGGTGATCTGGCCGCCTTGCTGGATCGTTTCGACGCGCGGCTGACCGCACGCGAAATCGACACGGCACGCCTGATTCTCCAGGGCTTTTCCAGCAAGGCCATGGCTCAGCACATGAACATTTCGCCGGAGACCGTGAAGGTCCATCGGCGCAATCTCTATCACAAGCTCAACGTCACCGGGCATGGCGAATTGTTTGCGCTGGTGTTGCGCCCGCTCTGACGGGGTCATCCGATCTGCTTGAACAGCAGCGCCTTCAGGCCGCTTTCCGGGTCAATATCCGGAAACTCTGGCGGGTTCTCCAGCCGCTGCTCGAAACGCAGACTCGGCGCCTCTTGGGTCACGCCGTCGATCAGGAAATCCGAACCGAACGAAGGATCGTTCATGCACGCCAGCACCGTGCCCTGTGCTGTCAGCAGTTCCGGCAGGCGGCGCAGCACGCGCTGGTAATCCTTGGTCAGCAGGAAGCTGCCTTTCTGGAAGGACGGCGGGTCGATGATCACCAGATCGTACGGGCCGCTGTTGATCACCTTGCCCCAGGACTTGAACAGGTCGTGGCCGAGGAAACTCACCTTGCTCAGGTCATGGCCGTTGAGACGATGATTGTCGCGGCCCCGGCTCAGCGCCGCGCGGGACATGTCGAGGTTGACCACATGGCTGGCACCGCCCTCGATGGCCGCTACCGAAAAACCGCAGGTGTAGGCGAACAGGTTCAGCACCCGTTTGCCGGCTGCATGCTCGCGCACCCAGTTGCGGCCGTAACGCATGTCGAGGAATAGCCCGGCGTTCTGCTTGCGGCCCAGATCCACGCGGTATTTCAGCCCGTCCTCGACGATGGTCATCTCGTCGATCTCGTCCCCCAGCAGCCATTCGGCGGTGCTCTGCGGCAGGTAGCGGTGCTGGATCAGCAGGGTGTGAGCACCGGATTGCTGCCATTGCTCCGAATGAGTGATCTCCAGCAACAGATGCTTGAGGTCTTCCAGTTGCGAGGCCTCGGGTTCCTTGAACAGCGACACCAGCACCACGCCTTGCAGCCAGTCCACGGTGACTTGCTCCAGCCCCGGCCAGCAGCGTCCACGGCCATGGAACAGGCGCCGGGTTTCGGCCGGTGCCGAAGTCAGCGCGGTGAGCAGGTGGGCGTGGAGAACGGCGAGGGCTTGAGGGTTCATCAATCGGGATCGGCCAGCAAAAAGGGCGGGCATTTTAACCACAAATGCGCCGTGGCGATGGCCCGCCGACCGCCGTTATCGAAAAGACCTGTATCAAAAATGAATTTCTGTACAAGGTGCCGCTCATACCAGATAAGCAGCGGTTTCATTCCGCTGAAAACGTTCATGTTGTTCAGGGAGTGCCAGTTCATGTGTCCAGTTCCGTCTTCGAGCGCGCACCTTCCTAGCGGGTTGATTCTGGTAGTGGAAGACGATCCGTTGATTCTGGAGTTTCTGTGCGAAATTCTTCAGGAGGAAGGTTTCAAGGTCGAGCCGCAGACCAGTGCCGATGCGGCGTCGCAATACCTGGAAGAGCACGCGCCGGAAGTCGCGCTGCTGCTCACCGACATCACCATGCCCGGCACTCTCAATGGGGCGGACCTGGCCAATCTGGTGGGCGAGCGCTGGCCGGAAAAACCGGTGATGGTCATGTCCGGCTATGAAACGCCGGAAACTTCCGGCGTCCGCCATCCGGTGGCGTTCATCAAGAAGCCCTGGGCCATCGGCCAGTTGCTCGATTGTGTGGACGACGCGTTCAAATCCAAGGCGCCGCGTCCGCACTGAAGCCCGCGGCAGATGCTACATTGCCGGACACATTTGCTCGGCTCTGCTTAAGGATGCGATCCCTTGTCTGCTCATGATGCTGTTTTCAATCGCGCGTTCGGCGCGTTCCTGTTCGACATGGACGGCACCGTCCTCAACTCCATCGCCGCTGCCGAGCGAATCTGGGCGGCCTGGGCCGAGCGCCACGGGGTGAACGTCGAAACGTTTCTGCCTACCATCCACGGCGTGCGCGCCATCGATACCATCACTCGCCTGAATCTGCCGGGGGTGGACGCCGAGGCGCAAGCGGCGTTCATCACTGAAGCGGAAATCGAAGACGTTGAAGGCATTGTCGAGATTCCCGGTGCGGCGGCGTTTCTCAAGTCATTGCCGACAAACCAGTGGGCCATCGTGACCTCGGCGCCACGGGATCTGGCGTTGCGACGGATGGCGGCGGCGGGGATTCCCGAGCCTGCGGTGATGATCACGGCCGAAGACGTGACGGCGGGCAAACCAGACCCGGCCGGCTACCGACTGGCCGCAAAAAGTTTGGGTCTTGAACCGGCCGATTGCCTGATTTTCGAAGACGCTACTGTCGGTATTCAGGCGGCAGAAGCGGCCGGTGCGCCGCTGATGATCATCACCGCCACTCACCAGCATCCGATTGAGACCTCACACGCGACCATCGCCAGTTACCGCGACGTTGCGCTGAGCATCGACAACAACGGCCAGTTACGCCTGCAACCTCAGTAAACGCCCGGCAACAACCGCCAGCTGCGCGCGCAATAGGCATCGTATTCGGCGCCGAACTGGGTGCGCAGCAAGGCTTCTTCTGAATGGATGCGGGCGATCAGCGGGATCAGCGTCAGCGCCGCCAGCAAGATCCCGACGACCGAACGAAACGCCAGTGCCCAGCCCAGTGCATTGACGACCAGCCCCAGATAGCTGGGATTGCGCAGGCGGGTGTAGATGCCATCGGTCACCAGACGATGTCCCGGCTGAATCGCCACCAGGCCGCTGAACCGATGCCCCAGCACAAACACCGGCCATAGCCGCAACGCGCCGCCGGCGATGAACAACAACGCCCCCAGCCAACGGGTGCCTTCACGGCCCACGGTCCAGAACCCGACGCGGTCGCAGTAAGCCGGCAGAAAAGCACTGACCAACCCGATCACGCCGAACGCCGGAATCACCCAGCGATTGGCCCGGTCCTCGCGCTCGCCGGAATTGAGGTTCACTTCGCTGAACAACGACACCACGACCATCGCCAGCGTCGCCATCGCAACTACCACCAGCGCGCCGTGGGAAAAGAACACCGCCACACCACCGATGCCCCACATCGCCAGCCCGAGATAGGCGAGGGTGGCAAGCACCGCGACCACGGTCATTTGTGCTGACATTTTCATAGGCACCTCACGGCTGTTCCGTTCAGTGTAGATCCGGGCACGATCCCCGGCGTTCAGCGTTGTGTGGGCGAGGTGAACTAAGCTTCAGGCAGGGACGTTTCACTTTCATCCGCCCACGCTCCGACGCAGCGGTCGCCCGGACGTGGCCTCAACAGGAGCCCGCCATGCTGCACATCCGCACGCCGTTGATCCTCCATCCGACTCTGTCGACCACCTCCCGGCGTATCTGGCTGAAACTGGAAAACCTGCAACCCAGCGGCTCTTTCAAACTGCGGGGCATGGGGTTGTTGTGCAGTCAGGCGGCGGCGCAGGGCAAACGCAAAGTCGTCTGCCCGTCCGGCGGCAATGCAGGCCTGGCTACGGCGGTGGCGGCGGCCAGTCTGGGTTTGCAAGCCTGCATCGTGGTGCCGCACACCACCCCCGAAGCGACCCGTGCGCGGATTCGCCGCACCGGCGCCGAAGTCATCGTCCACGGCAAAGTCTGGGACGAAGCCAACCAGCGTGCGCGAGAAATGGCCAGCGCGGCAGACACCGAGTACGTCCCGGCGTTCGACCACCCGGTGTTGTGGCAAGGGCACAGCACGATGATCGACGAAATCCTCGAAGACTGCCCGCAGGTCGACAGCGTGGTTACCTCGGTCGGCGGCGGGGGATTGCTGGCTGGGATCCTCACCGGACTGCTGCGCCACCACCGACGTGACTGTCGGATCATCACCTGCGAAACCCAGGGCGCCGCCTCGTTTGCCGCCGCCGTACAGGCCGGCCACCCGGTACGCCTGAGCAAGATCGACACCGTCGCTACCTCCCTTGGCGCCGCGCAGGTAGCGGCGTGGCCGGTGCAACACATCGGCGAGTTCGATCACGAATGTCTGGTGCTGTCCGATGACGACGCGATCATGGGCGTGGTGCATTATGCCAGTGATCTGCGGCAACTGGTGGAGCCGGCATGCGGGGTGTCGCTGGCGGTGGCTTATCTGGATCATCCAGCGCTGGCGGGGGCTCGGGATGTGGTGATTGTGGTGTGTGGCGGGGTGAGTATCAGTGCGCAGTTGGTCGCGGGGTGGGCGCGGTTGGGCGTTTGAACCACGCCTTTAGTCACGCCCCCGAGATGTCCGGGCCCGTCAGCATCGTCCTGAATGTCTCCACCAACGGCCGCAAATTGATCCGATGCCAAGCCGCCCACAACGGCGTGGTAAACGCCAGCCACGGCACCTCCCGCAACACCACACCCGGCGGGGCGTTGTGGCTCAGGCCTTTCTGGATCATTGCAATCCCCAGCCCCGAAGCGACCAACCCCAACGCGGTAAACGGCTCGGTCGCCTGCATGCGCACATCCGGGGTGAAGCCGGCGCGCAGGCAGGCGCTGAGGAAGTCGTCGCAGGCATCCTGACGCGGTTGCACGCCGATCCATTCCTGAGTGGCCAGATCCTCCGGGCTCAGCGATGCCTGTGCGGCCAGTGGATGCTGTTCCGGCAGCGCCAACAACATCGGATCGTCCAACACCTGAAAGCCCAGCAAGTCAGGATCGTCGGTCATCGGCGGTTCGCTGACCAGCGCAATATCGAGGCTACGCTGACGCAGGCCCTCAAGTTGTTCGGCGGAGCTGAGGTTGTACAGCGCGACATGCACGTTCGGCCGATCTCCCCGCAGCACGCGCAATGCGTTGGGCAAAACACCTGCATGCATGGCGTTCTCGATATAGCCAATGCACAAACCACCTTCTTCGCCACGGCCCAGACGTTTGCCGAGGGATTCCAGGCGATTGGCGTGGGTCAGCAGGGCGCGGGTCTCGGCGAGGAACGTCTGGCCGTCGCGGGTCAGGCGGATGCGCTGCTGGCTGCGTTCGAACAGGGTCAGGCCCAGGCGCTCTTCGAGCTGGGCGATCTGCCGGCTCAGCGGCGATTGAGAAATATGCAGGCGCTCAGCCGCGCGGCCGACGTGCTCTTCTTCGGCGACGACTACGAAGTAGCGCAATTGGCGGAAATCGATCATGTCAGACCTTCAGGGACTCAAGTGCTGCGCATTATGTCTTGGACGGTCTGATTGTCGCAATCTAGGATCTGCTCAACGGTCATCCACGACCCAGACACTACGAGGAAATCCCCATGAGTTTGAAAGACAAGCTGCCCGGCCATTTGGGCTTCGGCACTGCGCCACTGGGCAACATGTTCCGTGCCATTCCTGAGGAAGAAGCCCAGGCCACCGTGCATGCGGCGTGGGATGCCGGCGTGCGTTATTTTGACACCGCGCCGTTCTACGGCTCGGGCCTCTCGGAAATCCGCCTCGGCGAAGCACTGTCCCGCTACAAGCGCGACGACTATGTGCTCAGCACCAAGGTCGGCCGGGTGATTCTCGATGAAGTCGAAGACGCCGCCGCCCGGGATCTGGGCGAGAAAAGCGGGGTGTTCGAACACGGTCGCCCGAACAAGATCGTCAACGACTACAGCGCCGACGCCACCTTGCGCTCGATCGAAGACAGCCTCGAACGCCTGAAAACCGATCGCCTCGACATCGTCTGGGTTCACGACATCGCTCAGGATTTCTACGGCGACCAATGGCTGGAGTACTTCAATCAGGCCCGCACCGGCGCCTTCAAAGTCCTGACCCGTCTGCGTGAAGAGGGCGTGATCAAGGGCTGGGGGCTGGGCGTGAACAAGGTTGAACCCTGCGAATTGACCCTTGATCTGATCGAGGCGCAGCCCGACGGCTTTCTGCTGGCCGGCCGCTACACTCTTCTGGACCATGAACGGGCCCTGCAGCGCCTGATGGATTCGGCGCGGGCGCAGAACGTTGAAATCGTCGTCGGCGGCCCTTACAGCTCGGGGATCCTGGCCGGTGGCGCGCACTTCGAATACCAGAAGGCCAGCCCACAAATCATTGCCAAGGTCGAACAGATCAAACGCATCGCCGCGGCCCACGGCGTGGATATCAAAGCGGCTGCACTACAATTCTCGCTGGCCAATCCGGCAGTGGCGGCAGTGATTCCCGGCGCGAGCAAACCGGGGCGCATCGCCGAAGACATGGCGGCGCTGTCGGCGGTCATTCCGGCCGGTTTCTGGCAGGCCATGCGTGAAGCGAAACTGGTGTCCGAACGTGCACCATTACCTATCGACGAGGTGAAAGCATGAAGATCGATCTGAGCGGAAAACTGGCGATTGTCAGCGGCAGCACGGCGGGTATCGGTTTGGGCATCAGCCAGTCGCTGGCCGAGGCGGGCGCCACGGTGGTGGTGATCGGCCGAGACTCGGCCAAGGTCGACCAGGCGCTGGCGAGCATTCGACAAGCCGTTCCGGGCGCGAAACTGCGCGGTCTGACGGCGGATCTGGGCACGGCCGAAGGCGCGCAAAAGCTGTTTGCCGCCGAACCGAAAGCCGACATCCTGGTGAACAACCTGGGGATCTACAACGCCGTGGATTTCTTCGACGCGCCCGACGATGAGTGGACGCGCTTCTATGAAATCAACGTGATTTCCGGCGTGCGCCTGTCGCGGCATTACGTGCCGGCGATGGTCGAGCAGGGCTGGGGCCGGGTGATCTTCCTGTCTTCGGAATCCGGCGTGGCGACCCCGGCCGACATGATCAACTACGGCGTGACCAAAAGCGCCAACCTCGCGGTGTCCCATGGTCTGGCCAAACGCCTGGCCGGCACCGGGGTTACGGTCAATGCAATCCTGCCCGGGCCGACCTTCACCGATGGCGTCGAAGAGATGCTCAAGGACGCCGCTGCCGAATCCGGTCGCAGCCTGCGGGATGAAGCCGACGCCTTTGTGCGCCGAGCACGTCCGACCTCGATCATCCAGCGCGTGGCCAATGTCGAAGAAGTCGCGCACCTGGTGACGTACATCGCTTCACCGCTGTCCTCGGCCACCACCGGCGCCGCACTGCGCGTCGACGGCGGCGTGGTCGACAGCCTGGCAATCTGAATTTTTGAGAGAGACATTTATTTATGGCAACAGCATCAGCATCCATCGACATCCCGGCTTCGGCCGATCAGGTCTGGCAATTGATCGGCGGCTTCAACACGCTGCCGGACTGGCTGCCGTTCATTCCCAAGAGTGAACTGAGTGAGGGCGGGCGTGTGCGCAGCCTGCAAACCGCCGATGGCGGGGAGGTGGTCGAGCGCCTGGAAAGCTTCGATAACGCCGGCAAGACCTACAGCTATTCGATCCTCCAGGCACCGTTTCCGGCCACCGATTATCTGGCGACGATTCGCGTCGAAGCCCAGGGTCAGGGCGCGAAGGTGACGTGGTCGGGGCGCTTCACCGCCAAGGGCGTGAGCGATGAGGATGTGGTGGCGCTGTTCAGCGGCATCTATCAGGGTGGACTGGAAGCGCTGCGGGCCAACTACCCGGCCTGAGTTTCATGATCGTTCCCACGCACGTGGGAACGATCACTGCCCAAAAGTCAGGACTGTGAAATCAGACGCTGTCGACAATCAAGCACCAGTTTCGCCCCACCCAGGTCGCTGCGACCCACCTCAAGACTGAACCCGTGCAGGCTGACAATCGCCGCGACGATCGACAGCCCCAGCCCGAAACCGCTTTGCGGTTGCCCGCCCTCAGCGCGATAGAAACGCTGGAACACCGCTTCCCGTTCCGACTCTGGAATGCCGGGGCCGGAATCGTGCACTTCGATCCGCGTATGTCCCGCATCATTGACCCCACGCAAAATCACCGTGCCTCCCGGCGGGGTGAACTTGATCGAGTTGCTCAACAGGTTGGCCAGCGCCTCAAACAACAGCGCTCGGTCACCATTGAGCATCGGCAGGGTTTCCGGCATGTTCAGCTCGAAACGCAGTTCGTCTTCCTCGGCCAGCGGCAGGTAGAACTCGTGCAGCTCCTGCAGCAGCCGCACCGGATCGAGCTCCACGAATCCGGAACGGCGCTGGCGGTCTTCCAGTTCGGAAATCCTCAGCAAACCCCGAAAACGCGCCATCAGCGTATCCGCCTCGGCCAGCACCAGATCCAGTTGCGCGGCCTCCGGCGAGCCTTCGCCGGCCTGCTGTTGCATGCGATACAACTGCGCTCGCAGGCGGGTCAGCGGGGTGCGCAGGTCGTGAGCGATGTTGTCGCACACGCCTTTGACTTCGTTCATCAGGCGCTCGATGCGATCGAGCATGGCGTTGACGATGGCCGCGAGCATGTCCAGTTCGTCGCGGCGATTGGACACGGGCAGGCGGTGGGTCAGGTCACCGGCAACGATTGACTGGGCACTGGCCTGAATCGCGCGGATTCGCCGCAACGGCCGGCGACGCAGCAAATGCCAGCCGATGATCCCCGGCACAATCGTCAGCGAAACGCCCCAGAGCAGGGCGCGCAGAATGATCCGAGTCACGGCGAACAGCGAGCCGTTGTCGCGCACCAGCACCAGCCAGCGACCGTCGCGGGTCGGCGTGGCGACCGCATCGCAGCTGTCGGCGGGCAGGGTCGGGTCGTCGGATTCGGAGCAGTCGCGCAGTTCGTGGATCTTGCCGTCCAGCGGCAGGCCGGCAGGCATCTGCTGCAAAGCCCCGCCGAGGTAAGTGTGGTCGGCGGCGAACAGGCCGTAGGCGTCGATTCCGCGAATATCGAAGGTCATGCTGGCGGCGAGTGCATCTTCCAGCTGTTCGCCGCGAAAGTGCGAGAACAGGTGCTGACGCTGCATCAACGAATGCTTGGCCAGGTTGTCGAGGTAACCGGACACCTCAAAATACATGACCCCCATGAGGATCCCGCTCCAGGCCACGAACAACGAACTGTAAAGCGCCAGCAGCCGGCTGCTGGAGGAACGCCAACCGTCAGACGGGTTCGGCAATGACATAACCCGAGCCTCGCACCGTGCGGATCAGCGGGACGTTGCCCGGCGGGTCGATCTTCTTGCGCAGGCGACCGATGTGCACGTCGATCAGGTTGGTGCCCGGGTCGAAGTGATAGCCCCAGACTTCCTCGAAAATCATCATCCGCGACAGGATCTGGCCGCTGTTGCGCATCAGGAATTCCAGCAGTTTGTATTCGGTCGGCAACAGCGTCAGCACCTGTTCGGCACGGCTGGCTTCGTGGCTGATCAGGTCCAGTTCCAGGTCCGCCACACGCAGAGTAGTCGGCTGAGTGCCGCCGTTGTTCTGGCGGCGCAGCAATACTTCGACCCGGGCCGCCATCTCGTCGGTGGCGAAGGGTTTGGTCAGGTAATCGTCACCGCCGGCGCGCAGGCCGCGCACGCGTTCATCGACATCGGACAGGGCGCTGATCATCAGGATCGGCGTGGACACGCCCATGGTACGCAGGGTGGTGACGATGGCCAGGCCATCGAGTTCGGGCAGCATGCGGTCGAGGGTAATCAGGTCGTAATTGCCGCTGACGGCGCGGTCGAGGCCTTCGCGGCCGTTGTCGACCCAATCCACGTCGAGGCCGTGGCTGCTCAGTTCGGCGACGATTTCCCGGGCGGTCACGGCGTCGTCTTCGATGGTCAGGATGCGAGTCATGGTGGGCCTGCTGATCGGTTCAAACGGAATGGCAGCATTTTGCCAAGATTTTGCAATAACGCTTTAAATTAACTTTCATGTTGTAGTTGATACAAACGGCCCGGGCCGTTTTTTTGTGCCAATGCATAAAACCCGCTGCGATTGCACCGTTGTTGCAAATTGCATGGTCCCGGGAAGTTCCTTATTTTTAAATCATTGAATTTCAAAGATTTATTTAATGTTGGCGACTGGCACGGTCACTGCAATTCATCTGCTGACGAGTTGTAACACCATTTTTCATGCTGGGAGCAGAACAACAATGAATAGATCCTCTGATGGGTTTTATCCTGCCTTTGATGGCGAGTCGAGCAACGTCTCAGGGGTGTCCTGGGGCGCGATCTTCGCCGGGGCCGCAGCCGCTGCGGCACTGTCGATGATTCTGGTGCTGCTTGGCTTCGGTCTGGGCTTCTCTGCTGTTTCACCGTGGGCCGGGGAGGGTGTCAGCGCCAAGGGCCTGGGCATTTCAACGATTGTCTGGCTGGCCGCTACACAAATCATCGCTTCCGGCCTGGGTGGCTACATTGCCGGTCGTCTGCGGGTGAAGTGGGCGAACATGCACGGTGACGAGGTGTATTTCCGCGACACCGCCCATGGTTTTCTCGCCTGGTGCGTGGCCACGCTGGTCACGGCTACTTTGGTGGTCGGTTCGGTCAGCAGCATCGTCAGCGGTGGTGTGCAGGCCGGTGCGAGTGTCGCCGGTGGTGCGGCCAGTGCCATGACCCAAGCGGCCGGTACTGCCGCCGCCAACACCGACAGCAATCAGTATGGTTACTTCGTTGACAGCCTGTTCCGCGATGACCGTCCCGCCGCCGTCAGCGATGACGCCGCCCGTGGCACCGTGACCCGGATTTTCGCCCAGAGCCTGGCCAACGGTCAGCTCAGCCCCGAGGATCGTACCTATCTCGCACAACTGGTCGCGCAACGTACCAACCTGACCCAGGCTGATGCCGAACGTCGCGTCGATGAAATCTACGCCCGTACGCAAAAAGCCATTGCCGACGCCAAGATCAAAGCACAGCAAGCCGCTGACACCGCCGCCAAAGTCGCTGCCTGGACCTCGCTGTGGATGTTCATCGCACTGCTGGCCGGTGCGTTCTTCGCCAGCCTGTCGGCCACCTTCGGCGGTCGCCGCCGGGATGCGGTCGAGTACGTCGAAGTCGAAACCTACACCACGACCACTGTGCCCCCAGTCCGCTAATCAAGGAGCATCACCATGCGCTCATTACTGCTGTTTTTCCTCGGCGTGCCAATCCCGATCATCATCCTGATCGCCCTGTTCGTGCACTGATCCCTCTGGGGCTTTTGCCTCGGCCGCTTCCACCTTCGGGTTGAAGCGGCTTTTTGCTTTCCAGAGAGCCAGCAGCCAGAATCGACGCCGGAAGCGGATCGGCCGCTTCAATTTCTGTTTAAGGATGAAGACGTTGGACAAGAAGGAAACCAAGCGACAACTGGATGAAATGCTGGATGCCGGTCGTTCGAAGACCGAAACCTTCAAGGCGTTGTCGGGTGGGGCGGTCAAGGATCGAGTGTTGGCTTACTGGATCGGTTCGCGCATTGACCCGGCACTGCGACGCCAGCATGCGCGCAAGGTCACGATTCTGATTGTTTTATTCGGCATTCAGGCGTTGATCGGTGCCCTGATCGGATTTGCCCTGGGCTGGAACTCCAGTCTCGGGTTGGCTCTGGTGCTTACGCTGATCGGGGGCGCTATCCCTCTGCTGTTTGCGTGGGGTTTTTACAAGTACTCCGCGCAGACCTACACCGTTTTCGTGATCCTCTCGCTCAGCCAGTTTTCACGTCTGTTCAAGGACTACGCCGAAGATCCGGTGGCCACGCTGGTCAGCGCAGGCCTCACCCTGGCCCTGGTGTTTTATGTCGCGTGGCTGAAAACCAAGCTGTTCCCCGACCTCGGTTTCATCGGCTCGAAAAAGATCAAAGGGCAGTTCGTGTTTTCCAACTGATCGGCGGCAGAACCGTACAGTCATTTCCATGGCCTGGATCAATATTCCTCGGTGCGATATCCCCTACCGTGAAATTTCCAGGCCCTTGCCGCTGGATCGACTACATTGCTTGCGCGCACGTTGCTGCGCGAGCGGAACCAACCTGCCGGCCCGATAGAGAGACAACCCCCACGTGCCGGCGAGGTGTAGTGCAGCAAGGAGCTGTTTCAACCTCACCTGAACTTTTCACGGATGATCATTGCAATGCACTGCCTAGAAAGAACCTTCGATATCCAGCCTTTGACGCAGGCGGATATGACTGTCCACATCAACGGCCAGCCGGTCACTGCCGCCATCGGCGAAACCGTGCTCAGCGTCATTCAGTCCCTCGGTGTGCGCCAGGTCGCACGCAACGATCACAACCAGATCAGCGGTGCCTATTGCGGCATGGGCGTGTGCCAGTGCTGCCTGGTGAAAATCAACGGCCGGCACAAGCGCCGCGCCTGCCAGACCGTGGTACATGACGGCATGCAGGTCGAAACCCAAGTCAACCGCATTCACGGACAGGAGGCGCCATGAGTCAGCATCCGGTTATTGTCGGCGGCGGCCCGGCGGCCATGGCGGCGGCCATCGAACTGGCGCGCCATGGTGTGCGCAGCACCTTGCTTGAAGAGGCGTCGCGTCTTGGCGGCGTGGTCTATCGCGGGCCGCTGCGTGACGGCGTGCAGCTGGATTATCTGGGGCCACGTTACTCGGAGGCATTGAGCAAACTGCACGGCGACTTTCAGGAGCAGGCCGGGCTGATCGACGTGCGTCTGCATCACCGGGTGGTCGGCGTCGAAGGCACCCGCTCGCTGGTGGTGCTCGATGGCGATGAGCGCCTGCACGAAATCAGCTACCCGCAACTGGTGCTGGCCGCCGGTTGTCACGAACGCAGCGTACCGTTTCCCGGCTGGACGCTGCCCGGCGTCATCATGCTCGGCGGTCTGCAATTGCAGATCAAAAGTGGCGTGGTCAAGCCGCAGGGACCGGTGGTCATCGCCGGCACCGGGCCGCTGTTGCCGCTGGTGGCGACCCAGTTGCACGCGTCGGGCGTGAGTGTTGCCGGTGTCTACGAGGCCTGCGCGTTCGGCAAGATCGCCAAGGAGAGTCTGGCGCTGCTGAACAAACCGCAATTGTTTCTCGATGGCTTGAGCATGCTCGCCTACCTGAAACTGCACGGCATCCCGATGAACTACGGCTGGGGCGTGGTCGAAGCGCACGGCGAAGGCGAGCTGAAAAGCGTCAGCGTGGCGCCGTACTCGGCGACGTGGGAACCGGACATGAGCCGTATCGAACGCTTCGAGGCGAAGACGCTGGCGGTCGGCTACGGCTTCATTCCGCGTACTCAGTTGAGTCAGCAAATGGGCCTGGATCACGGCTTCAGCGACGACGGTTACCTGCGCGCCAACGCCAACATCTGGCAGCAAAGCAGCGAGCCTCACGTGCATCTGGCCGGTGACATGGGCGGGATTCGCGGCGGTGAAGCGGCAATGCTGACCGGCAAGATCGCCGCCACTTCGATCCTGTTGCAACGCGGTGTGCTGGAAGAGGAACTGGCGCGGGTCCGTCGTGACCGTTACCTGAGCAAACTCAAAGCCATCGTGCGTTTCCGTGCGGCGGTGGATCGCTACACCGAACGCGGTGTCGGGCAAATCGCATTGCCAGCAGCGGACACGGTGATCTGCCGCTGCGAACATGCGACCCGCGCCGACATCGACCGCGCGCTGGAGCAGGGCGTGCAAGACATCGCCAGCTTGAAAATGCGCACCCGCGTGAGCATGGGCGACTGCCAGGGGCGCATGTGCGTCGGCTATTGCAGCGACCGCTTGCGTCAGGCCACCGGGCGCAAGGATGTCGGCTGGCTGCGACCGCGTTTCCCGGTTGATCCGATTCCCTTTTCCGCGTTCCAGTCCCTCGGCACGGAGGCCGTTTCCCATGAGTAAGTTCTATGACGTGGTCATCGCCGGTGGCGGTGTGATCGGCGCGTCCATCGCCTATCAGTTGTCCAAGCGCAAAAACCTCAAGGTCGCGATGATCGACGCCAAACGTCCGGGCAACGCGACCCGCGCCTCGGCCGGCGGTTTGTGGGCCATCGGTGAATCAGTGGGGCTGGGCTGCGGGGTGATTTTCTTCCGCATGATGTCGGCCAATCGCAAGCGCGAAACCCAGGGCGCGGCGGTAGCGGTGGATTCCAGCACGCCGCACATCCTGCCGCCGTCGTTCTTCGATTTTGCCTTGCAGTCCAACGCGCTGTATCCGGCGCTGCACCGTGAGTTGAAAGACAATCACGGGATGGATTTCAAGTTCGAAAAGACCGGGCTCAAATTCGTCATTTATGACGACGAGGACCGGTTGTACGCCGAGCACATCGTCGGCTGCATTCCGCATCTGGCCGATCAGGTGCGCTGGCTGGATCAGGCTGCATTGCGCGAGTCCGAACCGAGCGTCAGCCATGAAGCGCGGGGCGCGCTGGAGTTTCTCTGCGATCACCAGGTCAGCCCGTTCCGCCTCGCCGACGCCTACGCCGAAGGCGCCCGGCAGAATGGCGTGGACATGTACGTCAACACCAACATCACCGGCGTTTTGCATCACGGCACGCGGGTGACCGGAGTGCAAACCGCCGAAGCCGGGGTGTTCCACTGCAAGACCCTGATCAACGCCGCTGGCGCGTGGGCGGCAGATCTCAGCGAGTGGGCTACGGGAATCCGGATTCCGGTGAAACCGGTGAAAGGCCAGATCCTGCTCACTGAGCGCCTGCCGAAAATCCTCAACGGTTGCCTGACCACCAGCGATTGCTACATGGCGCAAAAGGACAACGGCGAAATCCTGATCGGCAGCACCACCGAGGACAAGGGCTTCGACGTCACCACCACCTGGCCGGAAATCGCCGGGCTGGTGCAGGGCGCGGTGCGATGCCTGCCGGAACTGGCGGACATCAACCTCAAGCGCACCTGGGCCGGGTTGCGTCCGGGCTCGCCGGATGAGTTGCCGATTCTCGGGCCGATGGCCGGGGTGGAAGGTTACCTCAACGCCTGCGGGCACTTCCGCACCGGGGTGCTGACGTCGGCGATCACCGGGGTATTGCTGGACAAACTGGTCAACGATGAACCGCTGCCGCTGGACATCACACCGTTTCTGGCGGACCGGTTTGCAGTGGCGCCTGTGCAGGAAGAGCGGGCGCTGGAGATGGCCTGATCAGAACCTTCCCACGCATTGCGTGGGAAGGATTGATTGCGGGGCTCAGGACTTGCCCGATTGTTCTTCCAGTTGATCCGACTCGAACAGTCTGGCCAGTTCCGCCCGTGCTTCCTGGGCGGTCTGCAGGACTTTGGCCGCGTCGTCGTACACCGCGTGTTGAGCCTCAAGCACCTGTTCGTCATGGTGCTTGAAGCGTTTTATCCGCGCATCGGCCTGGGCCTGGGTCAAACCGAGGCCGACCAGTGTGCGACGGCTCATTTCCAGACTGGAGTAATAGGTCTCCCGGATCGGATCGGCGCCGACATCCACCAGACGATGAACATGCTGCCGGTTACGCGCCCGGGCAATGATCTTCATGTGCGGGTAAAGCTTGCGCACGATTTCGGCGGTCTTGATGTTGGTCTCCGGATCGTCCGTGGCAATCACGAAATATTCCGCCTCCCCGACCTTGGCCGCGCTGAGGATTTCCGGGCGCATCGGGTCACCGTAGAACACCGGCACGCCGCCGAAACTGCGTGACAGTTCGATGGTTTCCACCGAGGTATCCAGCGCCACGAACTTGATGTTCTGCGCCCGCAGGATCCGCGCCACGATCTGGCCCATCCGGCCCATACCGGCAATCACCACCCGTGGAGTTTCGGTGTCGATCTGGCGGAATTTCTCCGGCACCTCCACCGGCTGCACCTTCGGGCTGACCAGTCGTGCGCAGATCAACAGCAGCAACGGCGTCACCGCCATCGACAGGGTGATGGTCAGCACCAGCAAGTCGTACAGACGCGGTTCGAACAGACCCTGATCGCGACCGATCTTGAACACCACAAAGGCAAATTCACCGCCCGCCGCCAGCACGATACCGAGTCGAATCGCACTGACCTTGCTCAACCCGCCAGCCAGACGCCCGACCACAAACAACAGCGGCAACTTCAGCGCAATCAGCAGCAGCGTCAGCCCGAGCACCGTGATCGGTGCGCTGAGCAACAGGCTGAGGTTGGCGCCCATGCCGACGCTGATGAAGAACAGCCCCAGCAGCAGCCCCTTGAACGGTTCGATCTGCGCTTCCAGTTCATGGCGATATTCCGAGTCTGCCAGCAGCAACCCGGCGAGGAATGCGCCCAGCGCCATCGACACGCCGACCATGTCCATCATCCACGCGGTGCCGATCACCACCAGCAACGCGGTGGCGGTGGAGACTTCTGGCAGACCGGTTTTCGCCACGATTCGGAACACCGGGCGCAACAGATAACGCCCGCCGATCACGACCACGGCGATGCTGCCCAGCACCTGCAAACTGTGGCGCACATCGTCGGCGGTGCTGGTGTGGTGATCGACGCCCGCGAGCATCGGTACCAGAGCGATCAGCGGGATTGCGGCGATGTCCTGGAACAACAGAATCGCAAACGCCAGACGACCGTGGGGGCTGGTCAGTTCCTTGCGTTCCGCGAGGCTTTGCAGGCCGAACGCGGTGGACGACAGCGCCAGGCCCAGACCCAAGACAATCGCGCTGTTCAGCGGCTGGCCGAACACCGACAACGCCAGAACGCCGATCACCGAACCGGTCAAAAGCACTTGCGCCAGACCGACGCCGAACACCGATTTGCGCATCACCCACAAACGTCGCGGTGACAGTTCCAGGCCGATGATGAACAGCAGCAACACCACGCCCAGTTCCGAAATATGGCTGACGCTCTGCGGATTGCCGATCAGGCCCAGCACCGACGGGCCGATGATCACCCCGGCAAACAGATAACCGAGCACCGCGCCCAGTTGCAGGCGCTTGGCCAGGGGAACGGTAAGCACCGCCGCGAACAGAAACACGACAGCGGCTTGCAACAGATTGCCTTCATGGGGCATGAGCGGAACTCCAGTAACGCGGTACGGCGGGGGGCGACAGGATAAAGGCTGAAATGATTGCAGATCCAGCGCAGAGCCTGCTTGAGCAGATGTGCTTCTGTAATAAATTGCATCAATTGGTTACATTTATAGCCTCAGCGAATCAATTCCTCTCGAGTCTCCCATGGCCATCAACTTCGACCTCAACGACCTGCAAGCCTTTCGCGCTGTGGTCGAGCAGGGCAGTTTCCGCAAGGCTGCCGACACCGTGCGCCTGTCGCAACCGGCCCTGAGCCGACGCATCGAAAAGCTCGAAGACGCCCTCGGCGTGAAGCTGTTCGAACGCACCACACGCAAGGTCAGCCTGACTCAGGCCGGGCGCGGTTTCATGCCTAGCGTCGAGCGTTTGCTGGACGATCTGGACGTCGCGTTGCTCGGCATCAGTGAAGTCGCCTCGAATCGGCAGGGCCACGTGACTGTCGCCTGCGTGCCGTCGGCGGCGTATTACTTCATGCCGAGCGTGGTCGCCCGCTATCACCGGCAGTTCCCGCGCATCAAAGTCAAAGTCCTCGATTCCAGCGCCCACGACGTGCTGAGCGCGGTGGTCAATGGCGAGGCGGATTTCGGTCTGAGTTTCATGGGCACCCAGGAGGCGGGCGTGGATTTCGAGCCGCTGGTGCAGGAGAGCTACGTGGTTGCCTGTCGCCGCGATCATCCGCTGGCCGGGCGCAGCAGCGTGACCTGGGACGAGTTCTACCGGCAGGATTACATCTCGCTCGACAAGACCTCGGGCAACCGGTTTCTGCTCGATCAGGCGCTGGCCAAAGTGGTGCCGCAGCGTCCGAGTATCTGCGAGACGCGGCATGTGACGACCATGATCGGTCTGGTGGAGGCGGGGCTGGGTGTGGCGGCGGTGCCGTTGATGGCGATGCCGGCGGCGGATCATCCGATCCTGACGCGGGTGCCGCTGACCGATCCGCAAGTGATGCGCAGCGTCGGCATCATCAAGCGCCGGGGTCGTACGCTGACCCCGGCGGCACTGGAACTGGAGCGGCTGGTCGTGGAAATGAAAGTCCAGCCGCCGACGGTCAGCGCTTGACCGAATCCAGCCCGGTGGCCTGCACGTCAGCCTGGGCGGCAGGTGCCGCGAGGTAGGCGAGCAACGCTTTTGCTTCCTGCGGATGCTGCGCACCCACCGGAATACCCGCAGCAAATCGTGTCACCGACTGCACCGATTCAGGAATCTTCGCCACAAAACTCACACCAGGCACCGGCAGCAACTCGCTGACCTGCTGGAAGCCCAGTTGATAGTCGCCGGTCGCGACCACCGAACCCACCGGGATTTTCGGGATCATCTTGGCCTTCGGTTTCAGCTGATCTTCGATACCGAGTTTCTTGAACAGTTGCTGCTCGATGTACACGCCGCTGGCGCTGTCGGAGTAGGCCACCGATTTTGCATCAAGCAGGGTTTTCTTCAGGGCATCGACGTTGCTGATGTCCGGTTTCGGGGCACCCTCGCGCACCACCAGGCCGATTCGCGAATCCGCCAGTTCTACCCGCGACGCGGGGTCGACCTTGCCTTGTTTGATCAGATCATCGAGGGCGTAGCCGACCATGATCACCACGTCGGCCTTTTCGCCACGGGCAAGGCGATTGGGGATTGCCTCCGGTGCCTTGCCCATCGACGGGCCGAGTTGGGTGTCCAGGGTGTTGCCGGTGGCAGCGGCGAATTTCGGCCCGAGGATCTTGTAGGCAGCGGTGAAACCGCCGGAGGTCATGACCCGCAGCTCTTCGGCCTGGGCCGCAACGTTGAACGCAAGACCGGCGAGCAGGGCTGTAACGGTAAACAGTTTTTTCATGGTGATGTTCTCAGGCAGTAGCAGGTTGCAGACGACCGCCGGCGCGGCGATACAGATACAGCGTCGCGCACAATGCACACAGTGCGCCGATGCTCATCCAGTAACCCGGTGCGGCTTTATCGCCGGTGTACTGGATCAGGAAGGTCGACATGGCTGGAGTGAATCCACCGAATACGGCAGTGGCGAGGCTATAAGCCAGGGAGAAACCGGCCACCCGCACTTCCACCGGCATGATCTCGGTCAGCGCTGGAATCATCGCGCCGTTGTACAGGCCGTAGATGAACGACAGCCACAACAGCGACAGCAGCATGTGGCTGAAGCTTGGCGCCTGTACCAGATACGACAGCGCCGGATAAGTAGTGGCCAGGGCCAGCAACGCCATGGCGATCAGCACCGGACGGCGGCCGACACGATCGGACAACGCCCCGCCAATCGGCAGCCAGAAGAAGTTGGAAACGCCCACCAGCAAGGTCACCAGCAACGCATCCGATGTGCTCAGGTGCAGTACGGTTTTGCCGAAGGTCGGTGCGTACACGGTGATCAAGTAAAACGCGGTGGTGGTCAGGGCAACCATCAGCATCCCGCCCAGCACCACGCCCCAGTTCTGGCCGAGGGTGCGGAACACTTCCTTCATGCTCGGGCGATGTTTGCGGGCGGCGAACTCTTCGGTTTCCGCCAGATTGCGCCGCAGAAAGAAGATGAACGGCACGATCATGCAGCCCACGAAAAACGGAATCCGCCAGCCCCAATCGGCGACTGCTTGCGGTGCCATCCACTGGTTCAAGCCATAACCCAGCGCAGCGGCGACGACGATGGCTACCTGCTGGCTGGCCGACTGCCAGGCGGTGAAAAAGCCTTTGCGGCCGGGCGTAGCGATCTCCGAGAGATACACCGAAACCCCACCCAGTTCCGCACCGGCAGAGAACCCTTGCAGCAGCCGCCCGATCAACACCAGCGCCGGGGCGAACAGACCGATGGTTTCATATCCGGGCACCAGCACAATCAGTATCGTGCCGCTGGCCATGATCGACAGGGTGACGATCAAGCCCTTGCGACGACCGACGTCATCGATGTACGCGCCGAGCACAATAGCCCCCAGCGGACGCATCAAAAAGCCTGCGCCGAACACTGCAAAAGTCATCATCAGAGAGGCGAACTCACTGCTCGCCGGGAAGAACACCGCCGCAATCTGCGTGGCGTAGAAACCGAACAGAAAGAAGTCGAACTGTTCGAGGAAGTTACCCGAGGTGACCCGGAAAATGGCGCCGGCCCGCGAGCCGCCGTGTGGGATTGAGGCTGTCATAGAAAAGTACTCCACCGCTTTTATGACGTGCGCGACGGGGAGGCGGCGCACGGTTCTTATTGGGGCGGATAGTGGCGCGCAGGGATCGATTTGTTAATTGCATAGTTGGCATGGATTGATGTTCGAGGCGGATCAATCCTTTGCATGTCTTGTTCAGAAAGCGGCATCCGCCTATGCCGCTACCGTTGTTTGCGTTTGCTCATCGTGTACTTGTCCCGTAGCCAGCAACGGCGGCAATGGGCAATCAAGCAAATCTGCCAGAGCGCGGAAAAGTTCTGCTTCAGCCACCGTGATGACGCCGTCGTGCAACACGCAGCGAGTCATGGCATCGAGCAGGACAGGACGCTCTTCCGGCATGAGATGACGCAGGCGTTTGATTGCGCTTTCCAGTCCGGCCAAATCTTCCAGCTCAGGGCGCACCTCTTGCGGCTGCTCGAACGGCAAACCGTTCCAGGCATGTTCAAGTGCCTGTGCTGCCGCTTGAGGGTTTTCCTGTCCGGCCCGGGTCAATGCATTCAATAGCACCATCAGTTCTTCGGCGCATTGGAACAGGCCGAACTTGAATTGCACAGGCGTTGCCCCCTCGACATTGCGTTCGATGATGCGCAGCAGTGTCCACTCCAGCAATTCAGTTTCGTTGTCCGCTTCGACCAGTAGATTCAGGTTGCGCTTCATGGCTGCAACAGGTTTCTTGCCTAGTTCTTTCAGGCAGGGAATCGCCAGATCGATCAGTGGCAATCGCAGTCCAGGGTTAAGTGTCGAGAGCGGTTCACGCAGCAGACTCAGGGTGTTGAACACGTTGTCGTCGATTTCTGACTGGAGTAAATCCAGTTGCACGGCCTGCAGGGACGGCAGACGTGACAGCAGCAAGCCATACACGATGGCTTGGGCTCCTTCCGGGCTGTGGGCCGCGGTTTTGAGCGGCTGCGCAATGTCTTGCAGCATCTTGCGAGCTTGAGCAAGGTGTGCGGATTGCGGCGTGCCAATGGTTTCGATTGAACCCTGGAGGGCGTTTACATCGTAGAGAACAGCCATTGCATCAGTCGGAACACCGCTGAACGCATCGGTCACCGGGGTTGCCGGCACAGGTTCTGTGTGGGGCTGCAAGGGCGCCGCGATTGTTGTGAAAGTGCCATCCCACTCTGCATCGACCCGGCGAATTCGCTCGCTCAGATCTGGATGGCTCGCCATCAAATCGTCGCCCATCGACGAAGTGCCCGAGCCGAAATACAGATGGCTGAATTCGGCGGCGTGTGCGGAATTGATCGACGCTCCCAATGGATAACCGCCGATTTTTTTCAGCGCACCGGCAATGCTTTGTGGGTTGCGGGTGTATTGCACGGCAGTGGCATCGGCCAGAAACTCCCGTTGCCGACCGATCGCAGCCTTGATCAGATTGCCGAAGAAAGTGCCGGCCAATCCCACGACACACAACACGAAACCGAACAGCATCGGCAACGCGACAAACCGGCTGCGCTCGGCCGGTGTTTTGCGAACGTTCTCCATGCCCCGCAGGATGTAGCTGCCAGTCAGGCCAAGAACCAGAATGCCGTGGACGATGGCCACCAATCGCGTATTCAGGCGCATGTCGCCGTTGTAAATGTGGCTGAACTCATGGGCGATCACACCTTGCAGCTCTTCACGGGTCAGCACGTTGATCGCGCCTTGCGTCACCCCGATCACGGCGTCCTGCGGTGTGAGTCCGGCGGCGAACGCATTGATGCCCAGATCCGGAAGCAAGTACACCGAAGGGACTACGGTGCCGGAGGCGAGGGACATTTCCTCGACGACATTGAGTAAACGACGCTCTTCAAGAGTCTGCGCACTGTGGTTGATCAGACGGCCGCCCAGGCGCCGCGCAATCACCTTGCCGCCAGCGGACAACTCTGAATGCTTGGACAGGCTGGCCAGCAGCACGATGCTGATCACGACAGCTGAAACAATCGAGAACAGCCGCCAGTCCAGTTCCAGATCCAGCAGGACTTTGCCATTACCATCCTCGACCGGAATGGTCATCAGCACGCAGGAAACGAGGATCAGGCTCAGTACTGCAAAAAACATCAAAACCACGAGCAGCGCTGTACGGCGTTTTGCCTGGCGCTGTTGTTCAAAAAAATTCATTGGGCCATCCGTTGGCTGGGGTTGGAATAAACTGCTCAGGTCGTCCTCAGGTTGAGGCGACAACGGCTTTCACCGTCTGATCAGGAGTGCTCGGTGCAGCCCCTGTCGTAAAACTCCCATCCCACTGCGGATCGATTCGACGAATCCGCACGCTCAGATCAGGGTGGGTCGCAAACATCCGGCTCAGCAAACCTGAGCCGCCGGTGCTGAAAAACAAATGACTGAACTCGGCGGCACGGGGCGAACTGATCACCGAGCCTTGTGCATGGGCGCCGATTTTTTTCAGGGCGCCGACAATGCTTTGCGGATTGCGCGTGTATTGCACCGCGCTGGCATCGGCGAGGAACTCACGTTGACGACTGACAGCGGCCTTGATCAGATTGCCGTATAGATTCCCGATAAACCCGGCCACGCACAGTGCGGCCCCGAGCGCAAAAACCACCAGCATCAACCGCACGTCGCGTTTGTCGCGCTTGAGCAGGCTGGCCAGTATGTAAGTGCCAGCCAGCCCCAGCACCAACAGGCCGTGCACTACCGCCACCAGTTGCGTATTTAGGCGCATGTCCCCGTTGAAGATGTGGCTGAATTCGTGGGCGATCACCCCTTGCAGTTCTTCTCGGGTCAGTAGTTTCACTGCGCCACGGGTCACACCAATGGCCGCGTCTTCCGGTGTAAATCCGGCCGCGAAGGCGTTGATGCTTTCGTCCGGTAGCAGATACACCGCCGGCAGGCAGGTGCCGGAGGCAATCGCCATTTCTTCGACGACGTTCATCAACCGCTGCTCTCCCAGGGTGCGCGCATTGCCGTTGAGCAGGCGGCCACCCAGTTTCTCGGCGACGACTTTGCCGCCCGCGCGCAGTTGCCGATATTTCAGCAGACCGCCAATCACCACGATGCTGCTGATGAACAATGCAATAACGGCCATTGCCAGAAACGCATCCGCCAGCGTGCCAGTCCCGCTCAGATAATCTTCAAAACCATTGAAGACGAAGGGCAGGCTGGTCATCCCGATCAGCATGACAATCGCCAGAATCATCAGGTAAATCAGCCGTGATGTCTGGTTTCGAGCTTGGGTCTGTCGTTCAAAAAAGTTCATCGGGTCATCCATGGAGAGCAGCAATCAGAAAGAAACGTTGGGCGCGGTCTTGATGGCCAGCGTATCGGCAAACTTCAACGGAACCGCGTCCTCGCGATGGCCAAAACTGGTCGCCAGCAGCACCGCCGGAAAACTCTGCTTGAGCGTGTTGTAGGCCATCACCGCGTCGTTGAACGCCTGACGCGCGAAGCTAACCTTGTTTTCGGTGCTGCTCAGTTCTTCGCTCAGTTGTTGCATGTTCTGCGACGCCTTGAGCTCCGGATAGGCTTCCAGCGTCAGGTTCAGTCGACCCACGGCGCTGCTGAGTGCACTGTCCGCCAGCCCCAATTGCGCGATGTTCTGGGCATTGCCCGGTTTCGACTGTGCCGCCTCAAGCCCGGCCACGGCGGCATTGCGCGCGGCGATCACCGCTTCGAGAGTTTCGCGCTCATGGGCCAGATAACCCTTGGCGATGCTGACCAGATTGGGGATCAGGTCATAGCGGCGTTTGAGCTGCACTTCGACCTGGGCAAATGCGTTCTTTATCTCGTTGCGCCGGGCAACAAGTTTGTTGAAAAGACTGACAGCGTAGAGCCCCAGAAGCGCAAGCAATACCAGATTGACGATGAGGTAGATCTTCACGGTGATGTCCTTATTCACTCGGCGGGGGGGGCGCGATCTTATCGCAAATGGATGCCGTTGACTGTATTGGCCCGGTGGCGGGTTAGCCCGGATCGCGTTCCGGAGCGTGGCTACAATCTCAACTTCCATCAATAAACAAGGAATGATTCCAGAACCCCGCAGTCGGAGTTCTGGTATCACACATCTGAAGGAGGTTCACCGATGAACAACAAGACCCTGATCGCCAGCCTGGTCCTCGTCGCCGGCATCGCCGGGATCACCCCAATCGTTCAAGCGGCGCAACCCTCGACCGACACCGTCGAACGCTCGCCCACCGACGGCCGCGAACTGAAGGTCAACGACCGCGCTCCGGACATTTATCAGCGCAGTGAAAAAGCCATAAAGAACTGGAAACAGAAAGGCCTCAAGCAACCTGATCCTCAGGCGCAGTGGGTGCAGATGAATGACAAGTACGTGATGGTGATGATCACCAACGGGACGATTGTGGATATCAAGCCGGTGGAGCGTTAGGCCGCCAGCAACAATTGGCCATGGACGGTTGATTGCATTCGAGCGCCGTTCGGGTAAAACGCGAGGGGCGTTTCGAGTGACTGGATGTCAGGAGCAATTCGTTGGAAAAGAAACCTCTTTACCGCAAAGAAAACACCACGGCCCACAACGTCTGGCGCAACAACCCGGGCGGGCATTATCGGCATCAGCGAAACACCAAGGCGGAAATCCACAGCGAGGCTACACGTGGCTCGATGCATGGCATCAAGCACCATGGCTACGATTACACGCCGTTGTTTCGCTTTCTGCTGTCGTGTGTCGGTGGTGATTGGGACGAGATTTTCAGTGAGGCAGTGTCGCGGCTGGATCGGCAGGAACCGGTGTTCTGGATGGTCGCTGTGCTTGAAAGTGACCGTAAGGAAATAGTGCGACACGGCGAGTCGAGTTACTTCAACGGTCTGTATGTCGATGAGCAGAAACGACTGCAAATCGTCAATCCCAACCTCAAGGCAGAGGATATGACGCCCAACTGCCAGTGCTGCACGCATACCTTCAATGGCGTTGTATTTGGTACTGCCGGGCGCTGAGATTCAGTCGATCCGGCTATGGCTCAACGCTTGTCCGCCACCCAACCGATACTGATTGTTCCCGCTGCGCTTGGCCTCATACATCGCCAGATCCGCAATATGCAGCAGCCGGTCCATGGTCGGTGCATGGTCGGGGAATACCGCCACGCCGAGGCTGGTGCCGATGTGGCGTTGGTCGTTGCCGATGGTGATGGGCGGGGAGAGTTCGATGAAGATTTTCTGGCAAATGCTGCGGGCTTCGTCCTGAAGGTTCAGGCCGGGGACGAGGCCTTGCAGGATGACCACGAACTCGTCGCCACCGATCCGGGCGACGGTGTCGCTGACCCGCAGGATGCGTTTCAGCCGGGTGGCGGTGGTGATCAGCACGCGGTCGCCGGCGGCGTGGCCGTAGCGGTCGTTGATGCTTTTGAAACTGTTGAGATCGATAAACACCAGCGCCACCCGAGTCTCGGTAGCGCGGGCATGTTCCAGCGCTTCCGACAGGCGTTCTTCCAGCACCAGCCGATTGGGCAATCCGGTCAGCGGATCGAAATGAGCCAGGTGCTGGAGGTAGCTGGCCGAGGCCTTTTCTTCGGTAATATCGCGCACCACGCCCATCATCTTGATCATCGCGTCATGATCGTTTTTCACGATATTGCCGGTTTCCCGCAGCCAGCGAATCGTGCCGTCGGGCCAGACCACGCGGTATTCCTCGTCGTGGTTTTCGCCGGTTTCCAGGCAGCGCAACTCCCCGGCGCGCACTTTGGCGCGGTCGTCCGGGTGTACGCAGGAGCAGAACAAGGCGTAGGACGGCGTCACTTCGCCGATCTTGAACCCGAACATGCCGAAGATCGCGTCGGACCAATACAGTCGATCCGTGTCGACTTCCCAGTCCCAGGTGCCGATCCGCGCAAAATACTGGCTGCGCTTGAAGCGCTCGGCATCGCCATCCTGACGGATGTTCTGGCCTTCGGCGGCGCGGGTGAGCAATTCGCGATACTCGGCGAGCTGCCGGCGCAGGGCACGCTCGCGACGAATCAGCACGACGATCACGACCATCAACACAACGACAATGGCGAGACTGATCCAGAGTTGAGTCATTCGAGCGGTGCTGACATGGCGTATCGATCAGGATTGGTAGCGGGTGGCCATCATCCGTCACGGCCAACGTGGGGTCAAACGGTTGCCAATGGCCGGCATTTCTGGGAAAACGGCGGCCAGCGGAACAATAGAGTGAATGTTATGAATGATGAACTGCAGATAATCGATCTTCAGCCCGGCGACGGAAAAGCCGCCGTCAAAGGCGCGTTGATCACCACCCAATACACCGGTTGGCTGGAAGACGGCACCGAATTCGATTCGTCCTGGAGCCGGGGCAAGCCGTTTCAGTGTGTGATCGGCACCGGTCGGGTGATCAAGGGTTGGGATCAGGGGATCATGGGCATGCAGGTCGGCGGCAAGCGCAAACTGCTGGTACCGGCGCATCTGGGGTATGGCGAGCGGACGATGGGCAAGATTCCGCCGAATTCGAATCTGGTGTTCGAGATTGAGTTGTTGGAAGTGTTGACGCGGGAGGATTGAATCCGGCGTGCAGAATAGATGATCGCATTCAGGGGTTAGCGCATGGACGTGTGGCAGATGATTTCCCAGATTGCCCAGTGGTTGGGCGAGAAACACTCGTCGCACGGGCGCTGGTCTTACGGGTATATGGCTGTACTCAACGCTGCTGTGGCGGTTGGTACTTGGGTTGCGGCCAAGGAACTGATTGCAAAGCGCAAAGTGCTCAAGGCTCGTGTGACGACGACGCTGGCGTCTGGAAGCCTGACAGCGACTTCCTTTGCAGAAGAAGGCGGGCAACAGATCAGATTCACCGGCGTTCTGCTGGAGGAAGAGGGGACTTATACCGTGACCCTGACTCGACAAGATGTTCAAGGCTCCGTTGTTTCTTCGAGCGACGGACTGCACTCGCTGGAGGAGGTCGAGGCTTACTTGAGGGGGAATACGCCTTTCATTCTGTCTGACTTTCGGCGGTGATCGCGTTTGCACACAAAACTCGCTGCCTCCCCTCACGGAGACAGCGGGTTTTTTCTTTCCCTTTTACCTGAGACGTTACGCAGCTATAGCCATCTCATCCAGCGTTGCGGCAACCGTGCTGGTCAGGCTCGGAAATCTGCGTTTTACGCTGTTAAGTACCGGCATTACTCGGTTGCGGTCCAGTTTGCCGTGATCGCGGGCGAGCTGGACGAGGGCCTCGAGAGCGGCGGTGACGATGGATTTTCTTTCGCTTTCGAGCAGCAGCAGACAGGCTTTTTGGGCCCATTGGCTGTCTTTCTCGTTGAGGTCGATGGAGATCAGGGCGGCGACGACGTGTGCATCGGATTTGCTTTCCATTGGGATCCCTCAGGTCGTGGCATCGAGAGTGTCCAGCGCCCGGTTCACGGCTAGTTCGCCACACATCACCACTTGGGCGATGCCCAGGACGGTACTGCGGTAGGGCGGGTCCAGCAGCGCGGCGAAGTCGCTGAGCATCACGCTGGCCGAAGTCATCGATTCGCAGGCGTGGGCCAGCAGGGCATGTTGATCCAGGTCGGGGGCGACGAGGAACATGCGGCCGGGGCAGTGTTGTTTCGGGGCGGTGGGTTTCAGGTAATGGTCGAGGGCGCGCTCGGCGGCTTCGTGGAGTTTTTTTGAATCGGTGGAGGAGTAGGGCGAAGTCGGATCGGACTCGTTGGGTGCGTCTGTTTCGGGTGGATCGGGAACGTATTTGAACATTTGCCTAGAACCTTTAATTGAGGCTTACACCGTCATTGCGACTAAACAATTAGGTGGCAGCTATGCGCAGGTTAGTCGACCGGTGGTTCTAAGCATTCCCGGCGCGCCCGAAGACGCCCTACGCACAGCTACCATTGAGCACAGGCAAATGAACACCTGACTAAATGGACTGCATGCAACTTAAAACCGTCCGAGCGACTAAACCCGTTCACTGACCAATTCAGTGATGCGAATCAAGTTACGGGTAGGCTCCAAACCGCACAAGCCGGCGGATTCTGGCGTAGTTGTAGGCAAAGGCGCAAGGCGATGTAGCCTCTCGGATGAGGGCAAAATGATGCTTCATTTTTCAGTCCGCCATCGTGAGCAAGCTCGCTCCCACAAGGCTTCTGCGTCGGCTTATCAGGTGTGCCGACTCGTGAATTTCTGTTTTGTGATACCAAATGTCAGATAAGCCAATTCAAACTTGATTTATATCGGTTTCGATATAGTCTGCTGGTATGTGATAGCTGCCATTCCTTGCAACACACCGCCGCGACACGATTCCGTCCGGGCTATTACGCTTTTCCTTCCAACACAGGAGAAGCCAATGCCAAGACACAAGGACGTGGTATTTGTCGGGAGTGCGCTCAAGGATCTAAGAGCTTTTCCCCTCGATGCTCGCAGAGCAGCAGGATTCCAATTGGATCTGTTGCAACAGGGCGACGAACCCTTTGACTGGCGCCCCATGAAAACAGTTGGGCGGGGCGTCAATGAAATCAGAATCACCGAGTATTCAGGGGCGTTTCGAGTGTTTTATGTGGTCAACCGGCCTGACGCGATTTATGTGCTGCACGCCCTGCAAAAGACCACGCGCAAAACCGAGACGCGAGACATAGAACTGGCACGGGCCAGATACCAGGAAATAGGTTGAACCATGAAGGATCATCAAACCCCACCCCAGCGTTTCTCAAGCATCTGGGATGCACTGGAAGACACGCCGCAGGAAGCGGCCAACATGCGCCTGCGGGCCAAACTGATGCGTACGCTTTGCGAAACGATTCGTGCCTGGGAGCTCCCTCAGAAAGAGGCGGCCAAGCGTCTTGGCATCACTCAGCCGCGTCTCAACGACGTACTCAACGGCAAAATCGACAAGTTCTCGCTGGATGCGCTGGTCAACTTGTCGGCCGCTGCAAAACTGGACGTAGACCTCTGTTTCTCGTCGTCCCCACCGCTGCAATGGGCCTGACAGACAAGGGGTCCCAACGGCCCTGCATCTGAAAAGCCTTCCAGAGGCGGCACCGTCTGACGCTCCGCCTCAATCCTTTCACGAAAAAATTTCAGGCCGCGACGGGCGGTCGAAAACAGACCTTGCCCCTTTCAATCCGAACAGCGACTATGCTCGCCATATAGGGGTAGGGGGTATAGGTATGTCGCACACACACGAACACAAAGGCGAGTTGCTTAACCGGGTCCGGCGCATTGCCGGGCAGGTTCAGGCGGTTGAACGGGCGCTGGAGTCCGAGGCAGATTGCGCCAAGACGCTGCACCTGATGGCGGCGGTTCGCGGGGCAATCAACGGCCTGATGGAGCAGTTCATCGAGGCCCACGCCCGCGAGCATGTCGCCCATCCAGACCTCAGCGACGAAGCCCGCGCCCAAGGCGTGGAAGAGTTGCTGCAAGCCATTCGCCGTTATTCCAAGTGAGCACCCACGCCATGACACTCAAGGCTGAAACGTTTTCCCACGATCACCAGTTCCTCGGTGCATCCCACGATGACAATGCTCGTCGCACCTTATGGGTCGTGGCACTGACATTCGTGATGATGATCGGCGAGATTGCCGCCGGTTATTTCACCGGCTCCATGGCGCTGCTGGCTGACGGTTTCCACATGGCGACCCACGCCGGCGCCCTCGGCATCGCTGCGGCGGCCTATGGTTTTGCCCGGCGCAACGCCAATAACCGCCGTTACAGTTTCGGCACCGGCAAGGTCGGTGATCTGGCGGGTTTTGCCTCGGCCATGGTGCTGGGGCTGGTGTCGCTGGGCATTGCCGGGGAATCGGTTTTTCGCTTGTTCCAACCGACCAGCGTGGCGTTCGGCGAAGCAACCTTGATTGCCGTGGTCGGCCTGGGCGTCAACCTGCTCAGTGCGTTTTTGCTGGCCGGCCATCACGGTCATCATGACCACGGCCATAGCCACGATCATGGTCATCACCACCATCACGACAACAACCTGCGTTCAGCTTACGTGCACGTACTCGCCGATGCGTTGACGTCGGTGCTGGCAATTGCTGCGCTGCTTGCCGGTCGCTACCTGGGCTGGGTGTGGATGGACCCGGTGATGGGCATCGTCGGTTCCATCGTCATTGCCAAATGGGCCTGGAACCTGATGCGCGACAGCGCCGCCGTGCTACTCGACACCACCGATGAACCGGTGGCAGAAGAGATTCGCGAACTGCTGGAAACCTCCGACGACGTGCGCATCAGCGACCTGCACGTCTGGCAGGTCGGCCCGCAGGCGCGGGCGGCGATTGTCAGCGTAGTCGCGGCGGCTGGCGTGACTGCTGAAGCGATTCGCGAGCGTCTGGCACCGGTGCATGAGTTGTCGCACCTGACGATCGAATTGCGCAACGCCTAAGGCTGTCTCTCGCTGAACAGAGGAATTCGCCCGTTGAGCGAAGGGCGGTAATGCCAGGCGAACCGCTTCAGGTCGATGTCATGAGCAAGGATTTTACCTACGGTGGCGCTGGCAATCGTCATCGCCAATCTTTGCCCCGGGCATTGATGACGACCGCTGCCGAACGTGAAGCTGCGGCGGTTCGGGCGATCCGGCAGAAATTGATCCGGGTTTTCATTCAGCGCCGGGTCGCGGTTGGCCGAGGCGAGCAACACCAGAATCACATCGCCCGCTTCCAGTCGCATGCCGTCGATTTCGCAAGTGGTCGCGACAAATCGTCGGGTGTTTTGCACCGAGGGATCAAACCGCTGGACTTCAGCCAGCAGCGAATCCACTGACGCCGCGTGTAATTCAGGCTGGCGCTGCAAAGCCACCAGCGCATTGCCGATCAGCCCGGCGGTGGCCTCGAATGTCTGCGAACAGAGGCCGATCAGGTTGGCGAGCAACATGTCTTCATCGCCGACAAAACGCTGTTGGATGTCCGCGAGAAACGGGTTCGGATCCGCCAACAATTCAATGAAGTATCCGCGCAATTGCTCCGCCGCCCGATGGGCTGCCGCCAGTTGCAGGTCATTGCTCAACGGCGACAGACACGCCGCGAAATCCGCCGTCAGTTCACTGATGACCCGCGCTTGCGCCGGGGTGAATCCGAGTAGTGATGCAACCACGCACACCGGGCCGCGAAACATGGCTTTATAGAGGCCGTCGGCGTCGTTCGTTATCAGCCGCGCGGACACCAAAGCGCTGACTTCTTCCCGATCAAACAGGCCTAAGGGCGGCTCGATGGCCGAACGCGGGCAGCGCTGAGCTTCGCCGTCATTCATCCGCATCAAAAGGCCAAACACCTTGCCCGCCATGCCATCGACGATGGCCTTGGGCACTGGTTCCTGCACCGGGCGCACCCGGCAATCCGGATGCGCCGACACCGCGCAAACCGCCCGGGCGCTGCTGGCGACCCACAGTTTCAGTCCATGATGAAAAGTCAGCCCACCCGACGCGCGCAGTTCGGCGTAGTAGGGATAAGGATCGGAGTGAGTTGCAGCAATGATCGGGTCCATGGATCGCAACCTTGTCGGTGGGGAAAGTGTTGCTACTATCTCCAGTCCTTGAGGGCGATGATTCGTCCGGGAGCGAAATATGCACGCAGAACATCAAGACATCGGCGTCTCGCAAGTGGCCGCCGCCATCGCTGAACCGGCGCGAACCAAAATGCTGTGCTCGCTGATGGACGGCCACGCTCGCACTGCCACGGAGCTGGCGACCCTCGCCGACGTCAGCGCCTCGACCGCCAGTGCACACCTGGCCAAACTCAAGGACCTGGCGCTGGTGCGCCTGCACGTGCAGGGCCGCCACCGTTATTACAGCCTCGCCGACAAACGCGTGGCCCAGGCGCTCGAAGCGCTGATGGTGATCGGCCAGAACCCCGCACCGACCTTCAAACCGCACACGCCGGATCGCCTGCAATTCGCTCGCACCTGTTACGACCATATGGCCGGCACGCTGGCGGTAATGCTGCATGACCGGTTGCTGGAGCGGGGTTGGCTGGTGGAAACCGATGAGCAGGTTTATCGCTTGAGCGAGAGCGGAGAGGCGCTGTTCGAAGGGTTGGGAATCGAGGTCAGGGATCTGTCGACCTTGCGCCGACGCTTTGCCTGCCCATGTCTGGACTGGAGCATGCGCCGGCCGCATCTGGGTGGATCGCTTGGAGCGGCGCTGTTGCAGACCGCGTTGAAGCGCAAATGGGTGACGCAGGATCTGGACAGTCGGGCGCTGACGTTGACGGCGGTGGGGCGTAAGGAGATGACAGCGCGATTCGGGGTGAAATGGCCCGAAGCGATGCAGCCTGTCCCGGTGCGTAAATCCTCGACCATCGCAGCTGACAGCCGACTGTAATAAGTCTGACTGACGAAGGGTCGTTTTACGACTTGTGACCCGTGGGCGGACTCTATACTGTATATACGAACAGTATAAGGTCCATGCCATGCAACTCATCGACAAGCTCAGCATCCTCGCCGACGCCGCCAAGTACGATGCCTCCTGCGCCAGCAGTGGCGCGCCCAAGCGCAGCTCCGAGGGCAAGAGCGGGCTGGGTTCCACCGATGGCATGGGCATCTGCCACAGCTACACGCCGGACGGGCGTTGTGTGTCGCTGCTCAAGGTTCTGCTGACCAATTTCTGTCTCTACGACTGCCAATACTGCGTCAACCGTCGCTCCAGCGATGTGCCACGTGCGCGTTTCACGCCCGAGGAAGTGGTGACGCTGACCCTGGATTTCTACCGGCGAAATTGCGTCAGCGGGTTGTTCCTCAGCTCCGGGATCATCCGTTCGGCGGACTACACCATGGAGCAACTGGTGCGTGTTGCGAAGCTGTTGCGCGAAGAGCATGAATTCCGTGGCTACATCCATCTCAAGACCATTCCCGAAGCGGATCCTGCGCTGATCGAAGAAGCCGGGCGTTATGCCGATCGCTTGAGCGTCAACATCGAATTGCCCACCGATGCCAGTTTGCAGACGCTGGCGCCGGAGAAGCAGATCGGCTCGATCAAGCAGGCGATGAACACCATCTACACCGGTGTGCAGGCGGTGCTTAACGAACCCCGCGCACCAAAGTTCGCCCCGGCCGGGCAGAGCACGCAAATGATCGTCGGTGCCGATGACACCGACGACAGCACCATCCTGCACAGCGCTCAGGCGCTCTACGGCAACTTCCGCCTGCGTCGGGTCTATTACTCGGCGTTCAGCCCGATTCCCGACAGCCCGAAAAGCGTGCCGCTGGCCGCGCCGCCGCTGATGCGCGAGCACCGTTTGTATCAAGCCGACTTTCTGCTGCGCAGCTATGGCTACAGCGCCGGCGAGTTGCTCACTGGGCCGGGCAATCTGGCATTGGATATCGACCCGAAATTGGCTTGGGCCCTTCAGAATCGCGAGGTGTTTCCGCTGGATCTCAACCGCGCCGAACCGGCGTTGATTTCACGCATTCCCGGCATCGGCCTGCGTACCACCGAGCGATTGGTGGAACTGCGTCAACAACGGCGCATTCGTTACGAAGATGTGGCTCGCATGCGCTGTGTTCTGGCCAAAGCCAAGCCATTCATCATCACCAGCGACTATCACCCGCAGCAGGCGGAAGTCACCAGCCAGATGCTCTATCAACAGTTGCGCGACCGGCCGATGCCGCAGCAGATGGGGTTGTGGGGATGATCAATCTCGATTGCGACGACCTGTTCGACACCTGGCGCCAACAGGCGCGCTGGCTACTCAGCCATGAAATCGATCCGAGTCTGGTGAGCTGGGCTTCGGAAGGGGTGAGTGATCTGTTTGCCAGTGATGTGTCGGTGCCGGACGGACAGGGACCATTTCAGGCGCGTATTCCGCGCGCATTGCTCGACACCCTGGAACAAGCGTCACGCTACCGTGGCGATCAGCGCTGGAGTCTGCTTTACGAAGTGCTCTGGCGCGTCAGCCATGGCGATCGCACGGCAATGATGGCCGGCGACAAACTGGGTAGCGAGTTGCAGCGGCGGATCAAGCAAGTGCAGCGCGAAGCCCATCATCTGCATGCGTTCGTGCGTTTCATCGAGCGCCCGTCAGAGCTGTCGGGCCCGCAATACGTGGCGTGGCACGAACCGGCCCACGACATCCTGCACAGCGCCAGTGAACACTTCATCGGGCGCATGGGGCGCCATCGCTGGCTGATCGCTACGCCGCGTGATGGGGTTTATTACGATGGCGAACAAATGATTCATCAGCGCCAGTGCCCGGTGGAATGGCAGCAACTGGCGCAGAACGTTGATGATCCACAGGGCGAGTTGTGGCTGGCGTACTACAGCCACATCTTCAACCCGGCGCGGTTGAACGAGAAGCTCATGCAAGGGCACTTGCCCATGCGCTTCTGGAAGAACCTGCCGGAGGGGGAGTTGATCCCCGGGTTGATTACCCAGGCGCGCATGGGCAAGCAGCAGAACGGGCAGGCCGACGGGATTGCCGGGCGCGGCGGCAAGCGTATTGCGTTGAAACAGGTGGAGCATCCGTCGTCCGTTCAGCGCGTCGCCGAAGCCATCAACAAACCAAAACCGGCAAATGTCACTCCCGAGACTTTCGCCGCCAGCCAGGAACCTTTCGGGCTCGACAGCCAGCCTTTGGCAGCATTGGCAAGCAGCGCATAAGTGCCGTGTACCAGAATCACCAGCACGGCGTAAGAAGCCACCAGCTTGAAGAACTGCGGGTGGAAAGCCTGTGCGGTGTCGATGAACTGCGGAAACACCGCCAGAAAGAAGAAGATGGCTTTGGGATTGAGAAATTGCAGGGACGCGGCCTCCAGAAAACGGTAACTCGCGCGAGAGGGGCGAACGTGTTGCAGTGGGCGAAAACGATCCGAACGCCAGCTCTTGAGACCCAGGTACAACAGATAAGCGGCGCCGGCGTATTTCAGTACTGCGAAGGCAGTCGCCGAGGCACTGAGGATCAGGCCGACACTGGTAGCGCTGAGGGCGGCAACCACGAACGCCCCCGAGGCAATCCCCAGAATTCCCGGCGCTGCTCCGGCCCAGCCCAGGCGCACGGCGTTGGACAAGGTCAGCATCACACCCGGGCCAGGGCTCAAAATAGTCAGGGTGGCGAAGAGTACAAAGAGTCCGTAACTGTGCATGTCTGGCTCCGTCAGGGCGCGGGATTGGGCGTACGGGCAGATTGGCGCGGCGACGAGCGTGTGACAAACGCTTTAAATGCAGCGCATACGTGACTAAATTAGACCCATGAACAAATCACTCCCGCCGCTCAATGCGGTTCGTGCCTTTGCGGTCGCCGCCCGTCATCAGAGTTTCACGCTGGCGGCCGAAGAGCTGCATGTGAGCCACAGCGCCGTAAGCCGGCACATCAAATTGCTGGAAGAACACCTGGGTATATTGCTGTTCGAACGGCGCATCCGGCAATCGTTGCTAACGTCTGCCGGCCAGCGTTTTTATCAGCAGGTCAGCGCGGGCCTGGCGCAGATCGCCGGCGCGGCTGCCGAATTGCGGCAGCAGGCAGCACGGCCGACAGTAACCATCAACACCCGACCATCGTTTGCACAGTTGTGGCTGATGCCACGGCTAAATGACTTCACGGCAGAACATCCGGACATCGAACCGCAGGTGATCACCCAGACCCGATCCCCGGATCCGGCGCAGGACAGTTTCGACATAGTCATTCGCCGTGGTCGCGACGATTGGGCACCGACCATCGAGTCGCACCCGCTGTTTGAGGATGAATTGCTGATGGTGGCAGCGCCCGAGCTGATCGAGCGAATCCCATTGGCGGATCTTGCTGATCTGGGGCGGCACACTTTGCTGACCGTCAAGGCCCGGCGTGAGGACTGGCACCACTGGGCGCTGCGCTTCGGCCAGAGTCAGAGTGCGAGCCAGGAGATTCGCCAGTTCGATTACATGCATCGGGTGCTGGAGGCCGCAGTCGCGGGCGAGGGTATTGCCTTGTGCCCGACCACGTTATTGGGCACGCACTTGTCGAGCGGTCGGCTGTTCTGTCCGTTGCCTGACTTGCGCATGCCATTGCCACGCTATTACTACGGCGTTGCACCGCAGGGCTCCGCATCGGCTCAGGTGTTTGTGGCGTGGCTGCAAAAACAGACCCCATGAAAAAGTCCCCATCGATCACTCGATGGGGGCTTTTGTGCATCTGGCCGTCAGATCAAACCTTGACGATCCAGCCAGCTGGCGCTTCGACGTCGCCGGTCTGTACACCGGTCAGCTCCTTGTAGAGCTTCTGGGTCACAGGGCCGACTTCGGTTTCGCTGTGGAACACGTGCAGGTGGTCGTTGTAGCTGATGCCGCCAATCGGGGTGATCACCGCAGCGGTACCGCAGGCGCCGGCTTCCTTGAAGTCCGACAGCTTGTCGATGAACACGTCGCCTTCGACCACTTCCAGGCCCAGACGGGACTTGGCCAATTCGATCAGCGACAGACGGGTGATGCCCGGCAGTACCGACGGCGAGTTCGGGGTCACGAACTTGTTGTCGTGGGTGATTCCGAAGAAGTTGGCCGAACCGACTTCCTCGATCTTCTTGTGGGTCAGCGGATCCAGGTAGATGGCGTCAGCAAAGTGCGCTTTCTTGGCCTGGGAGCCTGGCATCAGGCTGGCGGCGTAGTTGCCACCGACCTTGGCGGCACCGGTGCCTTGTGGCGCGGCGCGGTCGAAGGTGGAGATCTGGAAGTTGTGCGGGGTCAGGCCGCCCTTGAAGTAGGCGCCAACCGGAATCGCGAACACCGAGAAGATGAACTCAGGTGCGGTACGCACGCCGATGTTGTCTCCCACGCCGATCACGAAAGGACGCAGGTACAGCGCGCCGCCGGTGCCGTAAGGCGGGATGAAGCGCTCGTTGGCGCGAACCACTTGCTTGCACGCTTCGATGAACTGCTCGGTGGACACATGCGGCATCAGCAGGCGGGCGCAGCTGCGTTGCATGCGCGCGGCGTTCTGGTCCGGACGGAACAGGTTGATCGAGCCGTCCTTGCAACGATAGGCCTTCAGGCCTTCGAAGCATTGCTGGCCATAGTGAAGGGCAGTGGAGCCTTCGCTGATGTGCAGCACGTTGTCTTCGGTCAGGGTGCCTTTGTCCCACTCGCCGTTGCGAAAGTACGACAGATAGCGTTTGTCGGTCTTGATGTAGTCAAAACCCAGCTTGTCCCAGTTGATGCTTTCGTTACCCATGACACCCTCTATCACTGAACAACCGCCGAAGCGGTTCAAGGCTTCTGACGTTTTTTTGGATGGGCACAACAATACTTCATTCTTGAGCGGTTTCGCAGCCCGGGCGATGGGGGGAGCAGCAGATTTATTAGCCTGCTTATGAAAAAACTCCCCCGCATCGGGTTTTTACAGGTGCAACGCATGCCCGAGGGCACGCAACGCTGCTTCCTGCACCGCTTCACCCAGGGTCGGGTGCGCGTGAATGGTGCCGCCGATGTCTTCCAGTCGTGCGCCCATTTCCAGGCTTTGCGCGAACGCGGTCGACAGCTCAGATACCCCGACACCCACCGCCTGCCAGCCGACAATCACATGATTGTCACGACGGGCGACTACCCGCACGAAGCCGGTTTTCGATTCCAGGGTCATCGCCCGGCCATTGGCTGCGAACGGGAAGTTCGACACGATGCAATCCAGCCCCGCCGCCTTGGCTTCGTCCGGCGTCTTGCCGACGACCACCAGTTCCGGGTCGGTGAAGCACACGGCGGCGATGGCGGTCGGATTGAACTCGCGGGTCTTGCCGCTGATCAGCTCGGCAACCATCTCCCCTTGAGCCATGGCGCGGTGGGCCAGCATCGGCTCGCCGCTCAGGTCGCCGATGGCGTAGACGTTGCGCATGCTGGTCTGGCAGCGGCTGTCGATCTTGATCGCCGAGCCGTTCATGTCCAGGTTCAGCGCTTCAAGGTTCCAGCCCTGGGTATTGGGTTTGCGACCGACGGCCACCAGCACCTGATCGGTTTCCAGGTTCAAGGTGTCGCCGTTCGGATCGCGCACCTGCAACTTGCTGTCGAAACCCAACACGCTGTGCTTCAGGTACAGCTTCACGCCCAGTTGTTTCAGCGCTTCGTGCACCGGTTGGGTCAGTTCGGCGTCGTAGGCCGGCAGGATGCGATCCTGCGCCTCGACCACACTGACCTCGGCGCCGAGCTTGCGATAGGCAATGCCCAATTCCAGACCGATGTAACCGCCGCCAACCACGATCAGACGTTTCGGAATCGACTTCGGCGCGAGCGCCTCGGTGGACGAAATGATCGGCCCGCCAATCGGCAGGATCGGCAGATTGACGCTTTTCGAGCCGGTGGCCAGCACCAGGTGTTCGCAGTGGATGCGGGTGTCGCCGACTTCCACGGTCTTGCCGTCGATGACCTTGGCCCAGCCGTTGATGACCTGAACCTTGTTTTTCTTCAGCAATGCGGCGACGCCGGTAGTCAGGCGATCAACGATGCCGTCCTTCCACTCGACGCTTTTGCTGATGTCGAGGGTCGGTGCGGAAACACTGATGCCCAGTGCCGAATGCTGATTGTGGTGTTGAGTCTGGTGAAACTGCTCGGCCACATGAATCAGTGCTTTCGACGGAATGCAGCCGATGTTCAGGCAGGTACCGCCCAGCGATTCGCCCTCGACCAGAATGGTCGAAATGCCCAGTTGCCCGGCGCGAATGGCTGTGACGTAACCGCCAGGACCGCCACCAATAATCAGTAGCGTGGTGTTCAGAGTTTGCATGCCATCACTCCACAAACAGGGTCGCGGGTTGTTCGAGCAGACCACGAATGGCCTGGATGAAGAGCGCGGCGTCCATGCCGTCGACCACGCGGTGATCGAAGGAGCTGGAGAGGTTCATCATCTTGCGGATAACCACCTGGCCTTTGACGACCATTGGGCGTTCGACGATTTTGTTCACGCCGACGATGGCCACTTCCGGCAGGTTCAGCACCGGGGTGCTGACGATGCCGCCAAGGGCGCCGAGGCTGGTCAGGGTGATGGTCGAGCCAGAGAGCTCATCGCGGCTGGCCTTACCATTGCGCGCGGCGGTGGCCAGACGGGAGATTTCCGCCGCACTGTCCCACAGGCTGCGAGCCTCGGCGTGACGCACCACCGGCACCATCAGGCCGACATCGCTTTGGGTGGCGACACCGACATGCACCGCGCCCAGGCGAGTGATGACCTGGGCTTCGTCGTCGTAACGGGCGTTCATCTGCGGGAAGTCGCGCAGGGCGACGACCAGTGCGCGGACCAGGAATGGCAGCAGGGTCAGCTTGCCACGGCTGGCGCCATGTTTTTCATTCAGGTGGGCACGCAGTTCTTCAATCGCGGTGACGTCGATTTCTTCGACATAACTGAAATGTGCAGCACGCTGGGTGGCGTCCTGCATGCGCTGGGCAATCTTGCGGCGCATGCCGATCACTTGAATCTGTTCTTCATCGTTACGCTGGGCGTAAGCGGCGGCGACCGGCGCCGAAGCGTTCGACTGACCTTGCGTCAGATAAGCCTCGAGGTCTTCGTGCAACACGCGACCGGCCGGACCGGAACCGCGCACCAGACGCAGTTGGATGCCCAGATCCAGCGCATGCTTGCGCACGGCGGGCGAGGCCAGCGGACGCTCATCGGCTTCACGGGCAACCATCGGGCCCTGGCAAACCGGAGCCGTACGTGGCGCGGCGGGTTTGCTTTCAACGACCGCTTCAACTTTCGGTGCGACAGGTGCTTCCTTCGCTGCAACAGGCGCCGGTTTGTCGGACTCTTTCAGATTGCCCGCACCTTCAACCTCGATGCTGATCAGCACACTGCCGACCGCCATCACTTCACCCGGCTGACCGCCGAGTGCAATCACCTTGCCGTGGACCGGCGACGGAATGTCGACCATTGCCTTGTCGGTCATCACATCCGCCAGCACCTGATCTTCAACGACCAGATCGCCGACCTTGACGTGCCACTGCGACAGTTCAACTTCTGCGATGCCTTCGCCGATGTCCGGCATCTTGATAACGTGCGTGCCCATTCAGACCTCCATGACCCGTTTCAGCGCCGCGCCCACACGGGACGGCCCTGGGAAATACGCCCACTCCTGCGCATGCGGGTAGGGGGTGTCCCAACCGGTGACGCGTTCGATCGGCGCTTCCAGGTGGTGGAAGCAATGCTCTTGCACCAGCGCCACCAGTTCGGCGCCGAAGCCGCAGGTGCGGGTGGCTTCGTGAACCACCACGCAACGGCCGGTTTTCTTCACGGATTTGACGATGGTGTCCAGGTCCAGAGGCCACAGGCTGCGCAGATCGATGACTTCAGCATCGACGCCGGTTTCTTCGGCGGCGACTTGCGACACGTACACGGTGGTGCCGTAGGTCAGCACGGTGACGTCCTTGCCCGGACGGGCGATGGCGGCGACGTCCAGCGGCACGGTGTAGTAGCCATCCGGGACTTGTGCAGCCGGGTGTTTCGACCACGGGGTTACCGGACGTTCGTGGTGGCCGTCGAACGGGCCGTTGTACAGGCGTTTCGGCTCCAGGAAGATCACCGGGTCATCGTTTTCGATGGAGGCGATCAGCAGGCCCTTGGCGTCATACGGGTTGGACGGCATGACGGTGCGCAGGCCGCAGACCTGGGTGAACAGGGCTTCGATACTCTGGCTGTGGGTCTGGCCACCGTAGATGCCGCCACCGCAAGGCATGCGCAGGGTCATCGGCGCGGTGAATTCGCCGGCCGAGCGATAACGCAGGCGAGCCGCCTCGGAAATGATCTGGTCGTAGGCCGGGTAGACGTAGTCGGCGAACTGGATTTCCACTACCGGGCGCAGGCCGTAGGCGCCCATGCCCACGGCGGTCCCGACGATGCCGCTCTCGGAGATCGGTGCGTCGAACACCCGCGAGGTGCCGTACTTGGCTTGCAGGCCTTCGGTGCAACGGAACACGCCGCCGAAGTAGCCGACGTCCTGGCCGAACACCACCACATTGTCGTCACGCTCAAGCATCACATCCATGGCCGAGCGCAGGGCCTGGATCATGGTCATGGTGGTCGTGGTCATGGCGGTTTCCAACTGAATATTGTTGTTGTGGTCGTTCATGTCAGATCCCCAACTGCTGACGCTGGCGCTTCAAGTGCTCCGGCATCTCTTTGTAGACGTCTTCGAACATGGTCGCGGCGCTCGGAATCTGGCCGCCGGCGAGGGTACCGTACTGTTCGGCCTGTTTCTGTGCGGCAATCACCTCGGCTTCGAGCTCTGCACTGACGGCGGCGTGCTCTTCTTCCGACCAGTGGCCGACCTTGATCAGGTGCTGTTTCAGGCGGGCAATCGGATCGCCCAGCGGGAAGTGGCTCCAGTCGTCGGCAGGACGGTATTTGGACGGATCGTCGGAGGTCGAGTGCGGGCCGGCACGGTAGGTGACCCACTCGATCATTGTCGGGCCGAGGCCGCGGCGGGCGCGTTCGGCAGCCCAGGCGGAGGCTGAATAAACCGCGTAGAAATCGTTGCCATCCACCCGCAGCGAGGCGATGCCGCAACCGACGCCGCGTCCCGCGAAGGTGGTGGCTTCACCACCGGCGATGGCCTGGAAGGTCGAGATCGCCCACTGGTTGTTGACCACGTTGAGGATCACCGGCGCACGGTAGACGTGGGCGAAGGTGAGGGCGGTGTGGAAGTCCGATTCGGCGGTAGCGCCGTCGCCGATCCAGGCCGAGGCGATTTTGGTGTCGCCCTTGATCGCCGAGGCCATGCCCCAGCCCACGCCCTGGATGAACTGGGTGGCGAGGTTGCCGGAAATGGTGAAGAAACCCGCGTCCTTGACCGAGTACATGATCGGCAACTGACGTCCCTTGAGCGGGTCGCGCTCGTTGGACAGCAACTGGCAGATCAGGTCGACCAGCGGTACGTCGCGGGCCATCAGGATGCTTTGCTGGCGGTAGGTCGGGAAGCACATGTCGTCGGTGTTCAAGGCCAGGGCCTGGGCACTGCCGATGGCTTCTTCGCCAAGGCTCTGCATGTAGAACGACATTTTTTTCTGACGCTGGGCGACCACCATGCGGTTGTCGTAGATCCGGGTCTTGAGCATCGCGCGCATGCCTTTGCGCAGGATCTCGACCGGTACGTTCTCGGCCCATGGGCCAAGGGCGTTGCCCTGATCGTCGAGCACGCGGATCAGGCCACGGGCCAGGTCGGCGGTGTCGGCGGGTTCAACGTCAATGGAAGGTTTGCGCACCGTGCCGGCATCGGTCAGATGCAGGTAGGAGAAGTCGGTTTTGCAGCCTGGGCGGCCCGAAGGTTCAGGGACGTGCAGACGCAGCGGTTCATACGCTTGGGTCATGGCTTCTACGCTCGATCTTGTGAATTTCTTGTAGTGAGCTGGCAGTCATTCTTCGATAAAAGAAATCTTGTCCTACAACAATCATAGGCCCGGGCAAGAAGAATATTTCTCTCTGTTTCGTTGCGCTGGAGATCATTTGCAGATAGAAAATCTGCATAAACATAAAAAACAGGTGGTTTTGTCTCATGCGCAAACTGGACCGTACCGACATCGGCATTCTCAACAGCCTTCAGGAGAATGCGCGCATCACCAACGCCGACCTGGCCCGTTCGGTCAATTTGTCGCCGACACCGTGCTTCAACCGGGTCAAGGCGATGGAAGAACTGGGGCTGATCCGTGAGCAGGTGACCCTGCTGGATGCCGATCTGCTGGGGCTGCACGTGAACGTGTTCATTCACGTGAGCCTGGAGAAGCAGGTGGAGGAAGCGCTGCAGCATTTCGAAGAAGCGATTTCAGATCGCCCGGAAGTCATGGAGTGCTACCTGATGGCCGGCGACCCGGATTATCTGATCCGGGTGTTGGTGCCGACCATTCAGTCGCTCGAGCGTTTCATGATGGATTTTCTGACCAAAGTGCCGGGGGTGGCCAACATCCGCTCAAGCTTTGCGCTCAAGCAAGTGCGCTACAAAACGGCGCTGCCGTTGCCGGCGAACGGTTTGACATTGGGTAACTGAACCCGGTGCAGTTCACAGGTATTCATACCGATAACCGAGTTCTTCCGTAAAAAGTGCCTGCTGAACGGTAAAGCTCTGGGGCCAGGGCGCGAGTTCGTTATCCGGGTGAAAGACCAGTGTCGATTCACTCAGGTCGACAAACGGGAAGGACTGGATATTGGGGTGTTGCCGTTTCCAGCGCTCCCACAGCAGGTCCAGATGGCAATGGTGCAGAAAGAACAGCGGGTCGTTGGGAGAAGAGGCTTCCATCATGTTGCCGCCAATCCACGCGTGCACTGGATTGTGCAATTCGTTCTCTGAAATGTTTTCCCAGCCACCCGATTCCATCCAGTAGGGTGTTCTATTCAGGGCCGAGATGATGGCTTCCTGAGTCGGCAAAGCACCAGCAGCCCCCAGATCGCGACGCAAGGCAGCGCTACCGGTTCCCTCGTCCCATACAGACACGATGAATGCCGACTGGTTATTGGAAAAAGGGCCGGTCGTTACCTGTTGGTTCTGGGTGTTGTCGCCATTGCCGCCCATGAAGTTCGAGGTGAACGGGTTGTCGGTTCCGCTGATTTGCCAGTTCCAGTACGGCAAGGTGATCCGAGGATCATCGACGGCGGACTGCAGAGCCAGCTCGAACTGGCGGATCAGTACACGGTGCCATGGATAAAACAGGGGACTCTGGTGCGGGTTGGGGACGAGCGGATTACCGCGCCCCATCGAATTCTTGTGTATCTGGACAAAGTCATCGTAGCGGCTCTGCAGACCGGGGCGCAGCACACTGTTAACGTTGTTTTTCAACCTCAGCACCGCTTCGATGAAGGCGGACTTCTCTTGCGGCGACATATCTCGGTGGTTACGGCGAATATCCATATTGCCAAATCTCCATTGGTTGATTGCCCAATGAAGTCTGCCTGCTGGCCGAGATTACGCCCAGTTCATGGCATCCGACGCGACAGGTGCGAAATCCGTTGTTCCCGGTTCCTTGACTGAATTTTTCCTACACAGAGTTGATGGGAATCTTCAGGTAGACAACGCCATTGCCTTCCGCCGGCGGCAGATTCCCCGCCCGTACGTTCACCTGAATCGCCGGCAGCAGCAGGGTCGGCATGCCTAACCCCGAATCACGTTTGGTGCGCATTTCGACAAAAGCGTTTTCGTCGATGCCGTCATGCACATGGATATTGCTTTTGCGTTGTTCGCCGACGGTGGTCTGGCATTGCGATTCCCGACCTTGCGGCGGGTAGTCGTGACAGACATAGAGCTTCACGCTGGCGGGGAAAGCCAGCAGTTTATGGATCGAATGGAACAGTTGATGGGCGTTGCCACCGGGAAAGTCGCAACGGGCGGTGCCCACGTCGGGCATTAACAGTGTGTCGCCGACCAGGATTTGCTCGCCATCGATCAGGTAGGCCATGTCCGCCGGTGTGTGGCCGGGAACGTGCAAAGCGGTCGCCTTGAGATTGCCGATCCTGAACGACTCGTTCGGTGCGAACAGGTGATCGAACTGTGAGCCGTCGACACGAAATTCCGGCTCGAGGTTGAACAGAGCCTTGAACACGTTCTGCACTTTGCTGATCGATTCGCCGATGGCGATCTTGCCGCCCAGCTCGCGGCGCAGGTAGGGCGCGGCGGACAGGTGATCGGCGTGGGCGTGGGTTTCCAGCAACCACTGCACTTGCAGATGGTGGGCGCGAACGAAGGCAATGATTTTGTCTGCCTGGGCCGTGCAGGTGCGGCCGGCGGCAGCGTCGTAGTCGAGCACCGGATCGACGATTGCGCACTGTCCGCCATCGGCCTCGTAGACCACGTAGCTGTAGGTCGAGGAGGCGGGGTCGAGGAAAGCTTCAATCAGCGCGGGCATGGACAGGGTCCTGTGCAGAGGGATGGAAAGTCAGGGTTGCAACACTTTATGTAAACACATAATGTCCGCAGCTTAAGTGACGTTGAAGGCATCCTGCAAATGCAATCCAGTCTGACCGAATGTGAAGTCGCCCAACTTCGGGCCTCGGCCTCCAAGGCCTGTTCGCTGCTCAAGGCCCTGGCCAACGAGGACCGGCTGCTGATCCTGTGCCAGTTGACCCAGGGCGAACGCAATGTCGGCGAGCTGGAGAAAATGACCGGCGTGCGCCAGCCGACCTTGTCCCAGCAATTGGGCATCCTGCGTGATGAAGGGCTGGTCGCGACCCGTCGTGAAGGCAAGTACATTTTTTACGGCCTCGCCAGTCATGAAGTCATCCAGGTGATGAAAACCCTGTCCGGACTCTACTGCGGAGCCGTGCTCAAAAGCTGGGCGCAATAGACCCGGCTATCCTTGCGTGCAGCAATAAGGAACAAGCAATGAACGATCAACACTGGGGCCCATCCATCAGTGCGGACATCGTGGTCATCGGCGGCGGCACTGCCGGTATCGGCTTTGTCGCGAGCCTGCTAAAGCGCGATCCCGGCCTGAAAATCACGGTGATCGAGCCGAGCACCCTGCATTACTACCAGCCGGCGTGGACCCTGGTCGGCGGTGGCGCGTACGACGCCAAAGACACCGCCCGACCGATGAACAAGGTCATGCCGCGTCAGGCCACCTGGATTCAGGCGGCTGTGACCGCTATCGATCCCGACCAGCGTCGTCTCAACCTCAACGATCAACGCACCGTCACCTATCAGAACCTGATCGTCTGCCCCGGCTTGCGCCTGGCCTGGGAGAAAATCGAAGGCTTGCAGGAAAATCTCGGCCAGCACGGCGTGACGTCCAACTACAGCTATCACCACGCGCAATACACCTGGGATCAGGTACAGAAACTGCGCGGCGGCAAGGCGCTGTTCACTCAGCCGGCGATGCCGATCAAATGCGCGGGCGCCCCGCAAAAGGCGCTGTACCTGTCCTGCGATCACTGGATCAAGAAAGGCGTTCTGAACAAGGTCGAGGTTGAATTCAATCTGGCCGGCGCGGCATTGTTCGGCGTGGCGACGTTCGTGCCGCCACTGATGAAGTACATCGAGAAGTACAACGCCCGCCTGTCGTTCAACGCCAACCTGGTGAAGGTTGACGGCCCGGCGAAAACCGCCTGGTTCGAGGTCAAGGACGCCGATGGCAACGTCACTCAGGTGGCCAAGACCTTCGATCTGCTGCACGTCGTCCCGCCACAGGTTTCCCCGGACTTCATCGCACAAAGTCCGCTGGCCGACGCCGCCGGCTGGTGCGAGGTCAACCCGCACAGCCTGCAACATCCGCGTTATCCGGAGGTGTTCGCGCTCGGCGATATCTGCAACACCACCAACGCGAAAACCGCTGCTGCCGTGCGCAAGCAGGTCGTGGTGGTCGCCGAGAACCTGCTGGCCCAGCGCAAGTCTCTGGCACCGCCGCTGAAGTACGACGGCTACGGTTCCTGCCCGCTGACGGTGGAGAAGGGCAAGGTGATCCTCGCCGAGTTCGGCTATGGCGGTAAGTTGCTGCCGACCTTTCCCCTCGACCCGACCGTGCCGCGCCGTTCCGCGTGGTGGCTGAAGGCTTCCCTGCTGCCGTGGTTCTACTGGAACGGCATGCTCAAGGGCCGTGAGTGGTTGACGAGTCTGTCCAAAGTCGACTGAGAACTCCCTATGTTGCTGGCAAGTCTGTTTGGCGTGGTGATGGGATTGATCCTCGGGCTGACCGGGGCCGGTGGCGGGATTCTCGCGGTGCCGGCGCTGGTGCTTGGTCTGGGCTGGACGATGACGCAAGCGGCGCCGGTCGCGCTGTTCGCCGTGGGCAGTGCGGCGGCGGTCGGGGCCATCGATGGTTTGCGTCATGGACTGGTGCGCTACCGCGCGGCGCTGTTGATCGCCGCACTCGGGGCGGTATTTTCGCCGCTGGGCATCTACTTCGCGCACCAGTTGCCGGAGAAGGTCCTGATGATCCTCTTCAGCCTGCTGATGGTGATGGTGGCCTGGCGCATGCTGCGCCGCGAACGCCAGCAAGAGGGGCCGAGCGATCATGGTCACGCCAGTTGGGGCCAGAAGAACTGCATGCTCAATGAACAGACCGGCCGGTTCGACTGGACTGCCAAATGCACCGCAACCCTTGCGGCACTGGGGGCGGTCACCGGTGTGGTGTCCGGACTTCTCGGCGTCGGCGGCGGGTTCCTGATCGTGCCGGCCTTCAAGCAACTGACCGATGTGCAGATGCGCGGCATCGTCGCCACGTCGCTGATGGTGATCAGCCTGATTTCCGCTATCGGTGTGATCGGTGCGTTTCATGCCGGGGTGCGGATCGATCATTTGGGCGCGGCGTTTATCGTGGCCAGCATTGTCGGCATGATCATCGGGCGCAAACTTTGCGCGCGAGTACCGGCGAGGACATTGCAGGTGGGATTCGCCAGTGTGTGCCTGGTGGTTGCGGCTTATATGCTGCTGCGGGCGTGAGTCGTCAAGCAGAAAAAATCGCAGCCTTGGCTGCGATTTTTTTGTCACTGGTTGTACGCCGCCTCGGTGTTGTCGATCAGCGGGTTTTTCTCGGTCAGCACCACCTGGGCAATCTGATCCTTGCGCATGAATTTCACCTTCGGATGTGACTGCGCATAGCGGATAAAGCGCTCCATCGCCTCGACCATCGCCGGTGTGCCGCCGATGCGGTCGTGCAGACTCACCGACATCATCCGCCGTTTGCTCGCGCCTTCGGCGTAGAGGCGATCGAATTCCAGCACCAGTTGCTGATAAAACTGCTCGGCGGAGAAGTGCCGGCCTTCGATCAGCACAATGTCGTTGTTGCGCAGGGTATAGGGCACCACGGCGAATTTTCGTCCACGGACCATGGTCACGAAGGGCTCATCGCGGCTGACATCATCGATGTGGTAGGTGAAATTCAGATCCTGCAACACCTTCAGCGTGTTGGGGCTGCGCCGCAGCCAGTTGGCGTTGTAGCCGACCGAACGCTGGCCGGTGATTTTTTCCACCGCCGCGACGCCGTCGCCGATGAACTGTTTTTCCTGGGCGTAGTTCATGTTGTACGAATCGGCCCAGCGCATGCCATGGGCTGCCAGTTCATGGCCGCGCTCGGCAATCGCCTTGGCCAGTTCCGGGTGCTTGAGCGCCGCTTCACCGACCACGTGGGAGGTGACCTTGATGCCGGTGCGATCCCACAGATCTAGCATGCGCCACAGGCCTTCCTTGTAGCCGTAATCGAACCAGGTCTGCGCCGGCAAGTCCGGATAACCTTTGGGCAGCGGCGTGCCGGAGAACGGACTTTCAGCGCCCTCGGGCTGGCCGCCGGTTTCGAATTGCATCGACACTGAAATCACCAGTTGCGAGCCATCCGGCCACGGGCGTTCCTGGGCGAAGACGAGGGCGGGCAGCAACAGGGTGGCTGCCAGCAGATTTTTCAGCAGACGCGGGGAGCGTTGCCAGCGGGAAGTGGTCATAACGGGCACCTTGCAGGTTGAGAAGTGCGGCAAGGTTGGCATCCGCTACGCTTGGGAAAAATCCGCTGCGGGCGAGATGACCTTTAAACAAAATTTACGAATCCACCACTGACCTGTGGGAGCAAGCTCCCACAGGGATATGTGTTTGACTGCAGATTTGCGGCACACTCAAGCCATCACCGTACAAGGCCTTTCCATGGATCGATACGCCCCGCGCAACTGGCAGCCTCACGAGAAGCCCAGTCTGCCCGGATCCCCCTCGACGCCGCTGCACTCCAACCCCAAGCGTCTGGCCTATGCGCTGGTCGGGTTGCTGGTGGCGTTGACGGGCGGATTGGGCAATTCGCTGGTGGTCGCCAACCTGCCTTATCTGCAAGGCGCACTCGGGGCGACCACGGCGGAGATGGCCTGGCTGCCGGCGGCGTATGTGATGACCAACGTGTCGATGAACCTGCTGCTGGTGAAGTTTCGCCAGCAGTTCGGTCTGCGGGCGTTCACCGAGGTGTTTTTGGTGCTGTACGCGCTGGTGACCTTCGGGCATCTGTTTGTCAATGACCTGAATTCGGCGGTGGCCGTGCGTGCGGCTCACGGCATGGTCGGCGCGGCGTTGAGTTCGCTGGGCCTGTATTACATGGTGCAGGCGTTTCCGGCCAAGTGGCGGATGAAGGCGTTGGTGCTGGGTCTGGGCACGTCGCAACTGGCGTTGCCGCTGGCGCGGCTGTTTTCCGAAGACCTGCTGCAGATTGCCGAATGGCGCGGCCTGTACTTGTTTGAACTGGGCATGGCGCTGTTGTCGCTGGGCTGCGTGTTGATGCTCAAGCTGCCGCCGGGTGACCGCTTCAAGACCTTTGAACCCCTCGATTTCCTGACCTTCGCGATCCTCGCCAGCGGCGTGGCCTTGCTGTGCGCAGTGCTGTCCCTCGGCCGGATCGACTGGTGGTTCGAAGCACAATGGATCGGCATTGCCCTCGCTGCGTCGATTGCCCTGATCCTCGCGGGACTGGCCATCGAGCACAACCGCAGCAACCCGATGCTGATGACCCGCTGGCTCGGCAGCGGTGTGATGATCCGCCTGGCACTGGCGGTGATCCTTATTCGCATGGTGACCTCGGAGCAGTCCACCGGCGCCGTGGGTTTCATGCAAAACCTGAACATGAGCAGCCAGCAACTTCATAGCCTGTATGTCGTGATGCTGATCGGCAGCGTCGCCGGGCTGTTGACCAGTGCGCTGACCATCGACCCGAAACACCTGCTGATGCCGCTGATCGTCTCGCTGGCGTTGATGGCCACCGGTTCGATCATCGACAGTTCCTCGAACAACCTGACTCGCCCGGAAAACCTGTATTTCAGCCAGTTCCTGCTGGCCTTCGGCAGTACCTTTTTCCTCGGCCCGACCATGGTCCTCGGCACGCGCAACGTGCTGACCAACCCGCGCAATCTGGTGAGCTTTTCGGTGTTGTTCGGGATCTGCAACAACCTTGGCGGCCTGATCGGCGCGGCGTTGCTGGGTACGTTCCAGATCGTTCGCGAGAAGTTTCATTCCAGCCATATCGTCGAGCAACTGGTGCTGTCCGACCCGTTGGTGGCCGCCCGGGTGCAGAGCGGCGGTTCGGCGGTCGGCTCCCTGATAGCGGACCCGAGCCTGCGCAACCTGCAAGGCATTCGCAGCCTGGCCAACGCCGCCACCCGCGAGGCCAACGTACTGGCCTATAACGATGTGTTCATGCTGATCGCGGTGATCGCGATCCTCACCATGATCTGGATTTCCATCCGTGCGCTATGGCTGATCAGCACCACCAAAGCCGTCGCCCCGACACCTTCCGTATCTTCCAGCGGTGCCACTTCTTCATGACCGAACCGACCACCACGACAACCAATGCCATTGCCGCCACGCCTGAAGGTGTGGCACCGCCGTCATCGCCGAACACCGAGCCGCGCTCGTTGCGTGTGCGGATCATCTCGTCGTTGGGCTTTGCCGCGATTGCCATCGTCGGCGTGCTGATCGTGCTGTATGCGTGGCAGTTGCCGCCGTTCAGCAGTGCATTCGAAACCACTGAAAACGCCTTGGTGCGGGGGCAGGTGACGATCATCGGCCCGCAGCTCAGTGGTTATGTCTATGAAGTGCCGGTGCAGGATTTCCAGTTCGTGAAGGCCGGCGATCTGCTGGTACGTCTCGATGACCGGATTTATCAGCAGCGTCTCGACCAGTCGCTGGCGCAACTGGCGGTGCAGAAAGCCGCGTTGGCCAATGTGGTGCAACAACGCAACAGCGCCGAGGCAACCATCAAACTGCGGCAGGCGGTGGTGGCCGACAGCGAGGCGCAGTTGCGCAAAAGCGAGGCTGACCTGCGCCGCAACAGCGCGCTGGTCAACGATGGCTCGGTGTCCAAACGCGAGATGGACGTGGCGCTGGCCGCCAACGCGCAAAGCATTGCGTCTGTAGCGCAGGCCAAGGCCAATCTGGAAATCGCCCGGCAGGATCTGCAAACGGTGATCGTCAATCGCGGCTCGCTGGAGGCCGCCGTGGCCAGTGCCGAGGCCACCGTGCAACTGGCGCGGATCGACCTGTCCAACACCCGCATCATTGCCCCGCGTGACGGCCAGCTCGGGCAGATCGGCGTGCGCCTCGGTGCCTACGTCAATTCCGGGGCACAACTGATGGCGCTGGTGCCGGACCAGAAGTGGGTGATCGCCAACATGAAAGAGACCCAGATGGACAACGTGCGGGTCGGGCAACCGGTGAGCTTCACCGTCGATGCGCTGAACCACCGCAAATTCACCGGCCACGTTCAGCACATCTCGCCCGGCACCGGTTCGGAGTTCGCGTTATTGCAGGCCGACAACGCTACCGGCAACTTCGTGAAGATCGCCCAGCGGGTACCGGTGCGAGTGACCATCGATCCGGACCAACAGGAAATCGAGCGTTTGCGGCCGGGAATGTCGGTGGTGGTCAGCATCGATACGGCGAAGGGTGATACTCAGAAACACTGACGTCAGGCAGCGATCATCGGAGGCAGGGTGCCGAGCACGGAAACCGCCGCCACGGCGCCGATCCCCAGCAACCATTCGAGCATCACGCTGCGCTTGAGGGTGTCGACGCGCTGTTCGCAATCACGGATGCGCAAGCGATTGAACAGCGCCAGCCCAAGCATTCCGAGCACCAGCAAGGCCTTGATCAGCAGGATCAGGGCGAATCCCGAGAACAACGGCGTCGGCCACCACTGACCGGTGAGGACGCGCACGTTGATCAATCCGGTGATCAGCAGACCGGCAACCAACCCGTAGCCAACCCCGCTGAAGTGCTGCAAGACGTAGCGCACCGTTTCGCCGGACTGGCGCAGGATCATCACCAGCATCAACAGCCCGCCGAGCCAGGCACCGACACAGGTCAGATGAATCACTTGATTGAGGATCAACATCTGGCCGCTGAAACCGTCGAGCATCGCCCCGTGTCCGACCGGTGCCAGCGTCATCAGCAGCAACGCACTCAGGCCCAGCCGCAATGGTTGGTTCGAACGCCACGGGGTAAACAGCAACGCCAGCAACAATGCATTGATCAGCAGATGCCAGCGCCACACCTGACCGAAAAACGTATGGCCCAGCACCAGCTCGATGGTGGCCGGATCGAATGCCGCAGCAGCCGAACCGGCCATGCTCGCGGTGATCAGCAACGCCCAGGCGACGCCGCTGACCAGCGCGACCGCCGCCAACCAGCGAGCCAGCCGCGCCAGGTGTCGATCCAGTGCCGGCGTTTCACCCTTGAGCAGCAGCGGCCGGAACAGCCAGGCCCCGAACAGCATCAACACCACGATGAAATGCAGGAACCGGCACAACACCAGCGCGTCACTCATGAATTACTGGCCAACCTTGAACTGATAGGCGCCTTCGCTCTTGTGCGTGTCGACGGATACGGCGTGCCATTCGACCTTGTATTCGCCCGCGGTCAGCGGTGCTTCGGGGGTGACGATCAGGGTCTTCTTGTCACCTTCGGTGGTCAGCGGTTTGACCGCCACCGGCTTGCCGTCGTGGGTCACGGTGACTTTGGTGAAGCTGGCTTCGACGCCTTCGGAAAACACCAGACGCAGATCCGTCGGTGCCGCGACGGTGCTGTCGGCGCCCGGGGTCTGGCTTTTCAGATGGGCGTGGGCGAAGGCCTGGGAAGTGACAACCAGCGAAGCCAGCAGCGCGCCAGCGGTGAACAGGTTTTTCATCGACATGGAAAGATTCCCTTCAGTGAAATGGCGGGCTGAGTATAGAACCTGGATCACAAGGCTTTCAGGCGCATGTGAATGACCGGAAACGGCCGGCCTTCGCCGTCGAGTGCCGAGCGGCCGATGTCTTCGAATCCGTAGTGCCGGTAGAAGCCGTGGGCCTGTGGGTTCTGTTCGTTGACGTCGACCTTCAGCAGCGGGCGGCGGACGTGGTCGAGCAAGCGCCGGCCGATCCCCTGGCCACACCGGGCCGGGTCGATGAACAGCATCTGCACGGTGTCGTCGTCGGTGGCGATGAAGCCTGCCGGGGAGTGGTCGGGGTTCTCGAAAACCTGCACATCCAGGGCGGGCAGGTAGGTGTCACGCACCAGCGGGAACAGCCGGTGGATGTCGTCTTCCGGGAGGAAATCATGGGTGGCGCGGACCGAGCGCTCCCATAGCGCGGCGAGTTGCGGATCATCCGCAGCGATGCGCTTTCGAATGGTCATGGACAGGATCCTTCAGTGTCTGACGGGGAGAAGGAGGGCGATCCTAAACCAGAAAAAAGCCCAAGTGTGTGAAGAATCGTTCTCGGCTGTCGCCCCTTGCCCAGAGCGGATGCTAGTCTTCAACAACGTTGTCTTCAGGGAGCCCTCATGGGCAATCACAAGATCGAAATCCGCCGCACCAACGTCGACAAGATTCTGCTGGCGGCGGAAAAAGTCTTCGCCGAAAAAGGTTTCGGTGGCACCGCCATGGCGGACATCGCTGCTGAAGTGCAGCTGCCGCGATCCAACCTGCATTACTACTTTTCAACCAAGAGCGAGTTGTACAGCGCCGTGCTGTTCGACCTGCTGGAGGTGTGGAAGCAGGACGCGCTGTGCTTCGAGATGTTCGACGATCCGCGCGTGGTGCTCAGCAGCTACATCCGCGCCAAGATGAATCACTCGCGCAGCCGGCCCTACGGCTCGAAAGTCTGGGCCAACGAAATCATCCACGGCGCGCCGACCCTGGGCGAGGCGCTGGATGTCAGCCTGTACGACTGGGCGAAGATGAAAGAGGCGAAGATCCGGCAGTGGGTGGAGGACAAGCGGATTCTACCGGTGGAACCGTCGAGCCTGCTGTACATGATCTGGGCGTCGACCCAGCACTATGCCGACTTTGATCATCAGGTGAATATCCTGAATGAGCATCAGCCGTTGTCGGACATGCAGTTCGAGCGGGCGGTACAGACGGTGACGAGTGTGATTTTGCGGGGGATCGGGTTGGAGCCTTGATCGATCGTTCCCACGCATCGACGTGGGAACGATCTGTGACTCAGGCACTTACATGGTAGGGATTTCTCGGATCATGATTCCAGTCCAGAAACGGCTTGCCCGTTTCCATCGGCACCATCTCGATACAGTCCGCCACCGGGCAGGTGATCTGGCACAGATTGCACCCCACACACTCATCATCGATCACTTCATATTTGTGCGTGCCATCGGCCTGTTTCAGGCTGCTGATCGCCTGGTGTGAAGTGTCCTCGCAGGCAATGTGGCAACGCCCGCAACCGATGCACGCTTGCTGGTCGATCTTCGCAATCACCTGATAATTGATGTCCAGGTACTTCCAGTCCGTGGTATTGCCTACCGCGCGCCCGGAAAACTCGGCGATGCTGGCGTAACCCTGACTGTCCATCCAGCGCGACAAGCCGTCTTTCATCTCATCGACAATCCGGAAACCATGCAGCATCGCCGCCGTGCACACCTGCACCGCGCCGCTGCCCAGTGCGATGAACTCCGCCGCATCGCGCCAACTGCCGATGCCGCCGATGCCGCAGATCGGCAGGCCCTGGGTCTGCGGATCACGGGCGATTTCCGCGACCATATTCAGCGCGATCGGTTTGACCGCCGAGCCGCAATAACCGCCGTGGGTGCTTTTGCTGCCGACGGTGGGCAGGGCGACCATGTGTTCCAGATCGACGCTGGTAATCGAGTTGATGGTGTTGATCAGCGACACCGCATCGGCACCACCTCGGTGTGCGGCGCGGGCGGCGACGCGGATGTCGGTGATGTTCGGTGTGAGTTTGACGATCACCGGCAGCGAGCAATAGGTCTTGCACCAGCGCGTGACTTGCTCGACGTACTCCGGCACCTGACCGACCGCCGCGCCCATCCCGCGTTCGGGCATGCCGTGGGGGCAACCGAAGTTCAGCTCGATGCCGTCGGCGCCGGTGGCTTCCACCAGTGGCAGGATGTGTTTCCACGACTCTTCGACGCAGGGCACCATCAGCGACACGATCAGCGCGCGATCCGGCCAGTCCTTTTTCACCTGAGTGATTTCCCGCAGGTTGATCTCCAGCGAGCGGTCGGTGATCAGTTCGATGTTGTTGATGCCCAGCACTTCGCGGTTGTTGCCGTAATGCGCCGAGTAGCGCGAGGACACGTTGACCGCCGCCGGGTCTTCACCCAGGGTTTTCCAGACCACGCCGCCCCAGCCCGCCTCGAAGGCGCGCACCACGTTGTAGGCCTTGTCGGTCGGCGGCGCGGAGGCCAGCCAGAACGGGTTGGGGGCTTTGATTCCGGCGAAGACAATCGAAAGATCGGCCATTTACGCAGCCTCCACGTTGAGCATCAGTTGAGCGTTGATCGCCTCGGCGGCGCGCTTGCCGTGTTGCACCGCTTGCACGGTCAGGTCCTGATCGAGGCTGGTGCAGTCGCCGCCGGCGTACACACCTGGAATGCTGGTGCGCAGGTTTTCATCGACCTGAATCCGTTCTCCCTGACGTTTCAGCTCACGGGCCAGCGGGTCGGCGAGGGCGCTGCCGTCGAAGGCCTGGCCGATGGCTTTGAAGATCGCGTCGGCGGCCAGCTCGAAGGTCTCGCCAGTGGTTTGCAGGCGACCTTCCACTAGATGGGTACGGGCGAAACGCATCCCGCGCACCTTGCCTTGAGCATCGAGCAGCACTTCGTCTGGTTGCGCCCAGGTCAGCAGCCGCACCTGATTGGCCTTGGCGATGTCCTGCTCATGGCCGGTGGCGCCCATGTCCGCCGCACCACGGCGATAAACCAGGTTGACGTCGCGGGCACCGAGGCGGGCCATTTGCACGGCCATGTCGATAGCGGTGTTGCCGGCGCCGAGGACGATGCAGTGCTCGGCCAGCGGCAGTTGCGACAGGTCGTCGGCCTGACGCAGCTCGCGGATGTAGTCGGTGGCAGCGAGCAGGCCAGGCGCGTCTTCGTGGGCCAGGCCGAGTTGTTTGCTCGCATTGAGGCCGAGACCGAGGAACACCGCGTCGAATTGCTGATGCAGTTCGCTCAAGGTCAGGTTTTCACCGAGTTTCTGGCCATGGCGGATTTCGATGCCGCCGATTTGCAGGAGGAAATCCAGCTCTTTCTGCGCGTAGTCGTCGACCAGTTTGTACTTGGCGATTCCGTATTCGTTGAGCCCGCCAGCCTTTTCCCGCGCTTCGAAAATCACCACGTCGTGACCGTGCATGGCGCTGCGATGGGCACAGGACAGCCCCGCCGGGCCGGCACCGACCACGGCGATGCGTTTGCCAGTAGCGGCGGAGCGCTGAAACGGATGCTCGGTAAAGTGCGCGTTGTCCACGGCGTAGCGTTGCAGCAAGCCAATCAGCACTGGCGCGCATTCATGGGCGTTGTTGCGCACGCAGGCTTGCTGGCAAAGGATTTCGGTCGGACAGACCCGGGCGCAACTGCCGCCGAGGATATTTGCCGAGAGGATTTTCTGCGCCGCACCCTGCACGTTGTCCTGATGGATATTGCGGATGAACGACGGGATATCGATCTCGCTCGGGCACGCATTCACGCACGGCGCGTCGTAGCAATACAGGCAGCGCGAGGCTTCCAGATGCGCCTGACGGTCGTTGAGCGGCGGCGCCAGATCGGTGAAATGGCCGGCGAGGGCGGCCGCACTTTCGTGCGGGTGCGGGAGATGGTTCAGGGTCTCGATCACGGTTTTTTGCCTCACGGTTATTTGAGGTTTTCTGCCTCTGTCGGGCAGTGGTTTGATCGTTCAGCTTGGGAACGATCGGAGGTCAGCGTTTGACGGCCACAGGTTTGTGCAACTCAGCCCGCTTGCTCAGCAAATCAAATACCGCCGGATACGCCGGCCGTTCGATATACCGGCCCGCACCGCGCTCGGCGCGCAGGTCGCCATCGGCCCAGACCACTTTCCCCTGGCTGACGGTATGGCTCGGCACACCACGCACGGTCTTGCCTTCGAAGATGTTGAAGTCCACTTGCTGATGGTGGGTCTTGGCGGAGATGGTGCGGGTGCCTTGCGGGTCCCACAGCACCAGGTCGGCATCGGCGCCGACGCGGATCGCGCCCTTGCGCGGGTAGAGGTTGAAGATCTTGGCGGTGTGGGTGGAGGTGAGGGCGACGAAGTCTTGCATCGACAAACGTCCCGAATTCACTCCTTCATCCCACAACACCTCCATGCGGTCTTCGATGCCGGCGGTGCCGTTGGGGATCTTGCTGAAGTCGTCGCGCCCGGCGGCTTTCTGCTCGGCGCAGAAGCAGCAATGGTCGGTGGCGGTGGTGTGCAGATTGCCGCTCTGCAGACCATGCCACAGTGCCTCTTGATGCCCGCGCGGACGGAACGGCGGGCTCATCACGTAGCCGGCGGCGGTCTGCCAGTCCGGGTGCTGGTAGACGCTGTCGTCCAGCAGCAGATGCCCGGCCAGCACTTCACCGTAGACCGGTTGGCCCTTGCTGCGGGCATAGGTGATTTCGTCGAGGGCTTCCTTGGTCGAGACGTGTACCAGGTACAGCGGCGTGCCGATGGTTTCAGCGATGCGGATCGCCCGACTTGCCGCTTCGCCTTCGACCTGCGAGGGCCGCGACAGCGGATGCGCTTCTGGCCCGGTGATGCCCTGGGCCATCAACTTGCGTTGCAGGTGATAGACCAGCTCGCCGTTTTCCGCGTGCACGGTCGGCACCGCACCGAGTTCCAGGCAGCGTTCGAAGCTTGCGACCAGCGTGTCGTCGGCGGCCATGATCGCGTTCTTGTAGGCCATGAAATGCTTGAAGCTGTTGATCCCGTGATGGCTGACCAGCTCGGCCATTTCCTCGCGGACTTGCTCGCTCCACCAGGTAATCGCGACGTGGAAGCCGTAGTCGGACGCCGATTTCTCCGCCCAGCCACACCACTGGTGAAAGGCTTCGAGCAGCGACTGCTGCGGATTGGGAATCACGAAATCGATGATCGAGGTGGTGCCGCCGGCCAGGCCAGCAGCGGTGCCGCTGTAGAAGTCTTCGCTGGCCACGGTGCCCATGAACGGGAGCTGCATGTGGGTGTGCGGATCGATGCCGCCGGGCATCAGGTATTGGCCGCCGCCGTCGAGCACTTCGGCGCCTGCGGGAACATCCAGGTTTTCACCAATGGCTTTGATCACGCCGTCAGCGCAATAGACATCGGCGCGGTAACTTTCATCATGGGTAACAACGGTGGCGCCACGGATAAACAGAGACATTCCGAGTTCCTCGCAGGCATGACCGACTTGTGCCGGTTCTAGATGTTTTATTGTTTGCAGCGCCAAAAGCGTAATCTTGTCAGCGCTGTCAGGAATAGACGCTAGTCGCAGTTCTGAAATTGATCAAGATTATTTTTTATAAGCTTATTGCTGTTTTAACGTGCTGAAAAATAACGATAAAAATCGTAAATCACCAAAATGGTGAGGCGCTTCACCATTTTGACGCACTTGACAGGTTGGAAATATGAGCAAGATTTCCTATGTGAAATCAGCCGCTTGAAGTTGAGCTGCAACTGAGCGGCCACGATGAAAAAAAGTGCAGTGCACCAGATTGAGTCCTGACAGTTCGGACAACTTGCCTGGCATTTAGCCTGAGTGTTCAGTCAAGTGTTCGCGGACTCACCAGGTGAATAATTAAAACTGATCAACATCAGTCAGTTACAAAGCTTTAAAAGCACGGCCCGATGCGCAAGCGGGGCACCCGGCACGTTTATTGATGCCGCCGCTGACAGCATGGCCGGTGCATGAAAGCTGTCAGTTCCTCCGGCCATCGTCCGGCTCGCACCCCCATGTGCAGCCGCCTGATGAGCGAAAAATAATCAGAAGAACAGTGGAGCGGCCATGCAACAGAACAGATCGCAAGTGACCGAGCGCGACGGCTTGTTCGAACTCGAAGCCGGCAGCGACGTCCTCGACAGTCCCCGTTACAACCAAGACATGGCACCGACCAAGGTGCGCGAGCGAACCTGGAACAAATGGCACATCACCGCCCTGTGGGTCGGCATGTCGATCTGCGTGCCGACCTACACTCTGGGCGGCGTACTCACCGCGTATTTCGGTTTGACCGTCGGCGAGGCGCTGCTGGCGATTCTGTTCGCCAACATCATCGTCCTCATCCCGCTGACGCTGAATGCGTTTCCCGGCACCAAATACGGCATTCCGTTTCCGGTGCTGCTGCGCTCGTCCTTCGGGATTCTCGGCTCCAACGTGCCGTGCCTGATCCGCGCGCTGGTGGCGTGTGGCTGGTTCGGCATCCAGACCATGTTCGGCGGGCTGGCGATTCATCTGTTTCTCGGGTCGGTGTTCGAGGGCTGGAAATCCCTCGGCGGTACGGGGGAGGTGATCGGTTTCATGATCTTCTGGACGCTGAACCTGTGGGTGGTGATCCGTGGCGCCGAGTCGATCAAATGGCTGGAAACCCTTTCGGCGCCGCTGCTGGTGGCGGTCGGTATCGGGTTGCTGGTGTGGGCCATGCCGAATGTGTCGATGACCGAGTTGCTGGCGATTGCGCCGAAACGTCCCGAGGGCGCGAGCGTGGTCAGCTACTTTGCCGCCGGGCTGACCGCGATGGTCGGTTTCTGGGCCACATTGTCGTTGAACATTCCTGATTTCAGCCGTTATGCCCGTAGCCAGAAGGATCAGATTCTCGGGCAGATTTTCGGCCTGCCGCTGACCATGTTCCTGTTCGCCGCGCTGGGCGTGGTGATGACCGCGGCATCGGTGAAACTGGTGGGCGTCAGCGTTTCCGATCCGGTGACTCTGATCGGCCATATCCAGAGCCCGGTGTGGGTTGCGGTAGCCATGGCGCTGATCATCATCGCCACGCTGTCGACCAACACCGCCGCCAACATCGTCTCGCCGACCAACGACTTCCAGAACATCGCGCCCAAGGTCATCAACCGCACCAAGGCGGTGATCCTCACCGGGTTCGTCGGCCTGGCGTTGATGGGCCATGAACTGTTGAAGAAACTTGGATTGATCGTCTCCGATGTCAGCCTGGAAACCGTGTATTCGAATTGGCTGCTGGGCTATTCCAGCCTGCTCGGGCCGATTGCCGGGATCATGGTGGTGGACTATTTCCTGATCAAGAAACAGCAACTGGACCTGGCCGGCCTGTACCGCGACGACGTGTACCCGGCGTGGAACTGGGCCGGGTTCATCGCGTTCGGCGTGCCGGTGGTACTGACCCTGCTGTCGCTGGGAAGCAGCGCGTTCAGCTGGTTTTACAGCTACGGCTGGTTCACCGGCTCGGCGCTGGGCGGGTTGATCTATTACGGGTTGTGCGCGATGCGGACGAGCCCGGTCATCGTCAAATCGCCGTTGTAATTTCCATAAGAACTGCCTGAGGAGATCCCCATGAACGCAGCCGTAGACGTTCTGCAATCGACCCATCAGCACATCAACCGCGACCGCTTGTGGGCGTCGCTCATGGAGCTGGCGAAGCTCGGCGCCACGGTCAAGGGCGGGGTCTGTCGCCTGGCCCTGACCGACCTCGACCGCCAGGCCCGCGACCTGTTCGTGCAGTGGTGCAAGGGCGCCGGTTGCAGCGTCACGGTCGATGAAGTCGGCAACATCTTCGCCCGTCGGCCCGGTCGCAATCCGAACCTGCCGCCGGTGATGACCGGCAGTCATATCGACACCCAGCCCACCGGCGGCAAGTTCGACGGTTGCTTCGGCGTGCTGGCGGGGGTCGAAGTGTTGCGCACCCTCAATGACCTTGGCGTGGAAACCGAGGCGCCGCTGGAAGTGGTGGTCTGGACCAACGAAGAAGGCTCGCGCTTCGCCCCGTGCATGATGGGCTCCGGCGTGTTCGCGGAAAAATTCACTCTCGAAGAAACATTGGCCAAGGTTGATTCCGACGGCATAACGGTCGGCGAAGCGCTGAACGCCATCGGCTACGCCGGGCCGCGCAAGGTCAGCGGGCACAAGGTCGGCGCCTATTTCGAAGCACACATCGAGCAAGGCCCGATTCTTGAGGACGAACAGAAAACCATCGGTGTGGTACTCGGCGCCTTGGGGCAGAAGTGGTTCGACTTGAAACTGCGTGGCGTCGAAGCCCACGCCGGTCCGACCCCGATGCACCTGCGCAAGGATGCTCTGGTCGGTGCTTCGGTGATCGTCGGCGCAGTCAATCGCGCTGCCCTCGGCCATCAACCTCACGCCTGCGGCACGGTCGGTTGCCTGCAAGCCTATCCGGGCTCGCGCAACGTCATTCCGGGGGAAGTGCGCATGACTCTCGACTTCCGGCATCTGGAACCGGCACGCCTCGACTCGATGATCGCCGAGGTCAAGCAAGTCATCGAAGCGACCTGCGAAGAACACGGCCTGACCTACGAGCTGACCCCGACCGCCGATTTCCCGCCGCTGTACTTCGAAAAAGGCTGCGTCGAAGCCGTCCGCGGCGCCGCCAAAGGTCTAGGCCTGTCGCACATGGACATAGTCAGCGGCGCCGGCCATGACGCGATTTTCCTCGCCGAACTCGGCCCGGCCGGGATGATCTTCGTGCCGTGCGAGGGCGGCATCAGCCACAACGAAATCGAAAACGCCGCGCCGGACGATCTGGCGGCGGGCTGTGCGGTGTTGTTGCGGGCGATGCTGGCGGCTTCGGCGGCGGTGGCGGGTGGGCAACGAGCGGCGTGAACACGGACAGAGCTGGATAGGTCGGCAAAACATTCTATTGCCAAGCAAAGCTTTACCTGTGGGAGCGAGCTTGCTCCCACAGTTTTTGCACATTGGGCTTGCGACTACCCAAGTCTTTCGTTGTTGTTCGCCGAACCTTTGCGACGGTCACTGCCGTTCGGGTTGCCAACGTCCAGCAATCGTCTTTCCACCAGCACATTCTCAAGCGCCTGGCGTTCGGCCGGCGCCATCTGGTGTTCGCGCTTTTTCAGCTCCAGCAGGATGGGGCTGGACCAGGTGCGATAGGTCTGTTCGATGAGGCGGTTGGATGTCATCAGTCTCTCCTTGATCAAGAGCCCGGTGTAGCTGGCAGGGGCTCAATCCGATGAGGTACTAACGTTAGTCGACAAAACGGGAAGTCGCTAATGCCGCCGGCGGGAGCCGACGAGACGAATCGTCGCACCGTCGCTCCCACCGGAGATGTATCAATCGTCGACCTTCATCATCGCCTGCACACCCTCCCAAGCCTCGGCCCGCATCCGCTCGATATCCAGCCCCGGAATCACCCCGTCATCGACCACGATCCGCCCACCCACCAGGCTGTACTTCACCGCAATCGGCTCACCCGCAACGACCGGTGCGACGGCATTGTCGTGGAAGCCGTAGAACCTTGGATGGTCGAGGCTGTAGATCACCAGGTCCGCTGCCTGACCCACTTCCAATGTGCCGACCGCGCCGAGGCCGAGCACTTGTGCGCCGCCGGCCGTGCCCCAGTGGATGACGTCTTCGGCGGTGGTGGCCGAGGCGCCTTGTTCGGCGCGGTGGATCAGCCACGCGGTGTTGGCTTCGCCGACCATGCTCCCGGATTCGTTGGAGGCGACGCCGTCGACGCCGAGGGAGATCGGCACGCCGGCCTCATACATTTGCGGAATCGGCGCAACGCCGCTGCCCAGCCGCGCGTTGCTCACCGGGCAGTGGGAGACGCCGGTGCCGGTCTGGGCGAGCATGCGGATTTCTCCCGGTTGCAGGTGCACGGCGTGGGCGAACCAGACGTCCGGGCCGAGCCACTCGTGTTCGGCGACGAATTCCACCGGCAGGCAGTTGTACTTGTCGCGGCAGAAATTCACGTAGTTCTGCGTTTCCGACAAGTGCGTGTGCAGACGCAACCCCATGCCGCGTGCGGTATGCGCCAGTTCACGCAGCAGCGTTGGCGGCAGCGAGAAGGTTGGCGTGGTTGGCGCCACTACCACCCGCCGCAGAGCATCCGGAGTGTCCTGGTGGTATCGCGATTTCAGCCGTTCGAGATCGCCGACCATTTGCTCCAGGGATTCCGGTTGCAGCGCGGTTTTCGAGAAGCCCGGATGCGCGCTGGCGGACTCCAGTGCGCCGCCACGGCAGAGCACGAAACGCAGGCCGAACTCCTCGGCAAGGTCGAACAGCAAGTCGCCGGTCTCGGTGCTGCCGTGGGCGTGGTAGAGGTAGTGGTGATCGGCGCAAGTGGTGACGCCGGACAGCAGCAGTTCGACCATCCCCAGCCGCGCGGCGATCCGCGCCAGTTGCGGGGTAAAACGGTTCAGACGCGGGTAGGGCACGCTCGCCAGCCAGCCTTGCAGGTCCTGATTCAAGCCTTCGGGCACGGCTTTGAGCAGGTTCTGGAACAGGTGATGGTGGGTGTTGATCCAGCCCGGATAGACCACGGAATTACGCGCGTCTATCACCCGCTCCCCGGGTTGCGGCTCAAGGTTGGCAGCCATTTGCGCGATGCGGCCGTTGACCACGCGGATGTCCACGGCATCGGCCCGGGCACGGGGGCCGCGCAGGCCGGTCATCACCGCGACCGGATTCTTGATCAGGATGTTTTGAAGTTGAGTCATGGGCAGCTCCAGTCAGAGGATGTGCGAGGCGGATTTGCCGGGTGTGGTTTCTGGCACGCTGACGCCGTTGAGCGCCGCGTTGAGCAGCACCGACACCAGGCAGGCGATGACCACGCTGCTGTGCAGGAACGGCTGTGACCACTCGGGCAGTTGTTTGAACAGGGCCGGGGCGAGCACCGGCACCAGGGCGGCGGCGATGGTGAAACCGACAATCAGCACGTTGTAGCGATTGCGCTCGTAGTCGACCTTGGCCAGGGTCTGGATGCCCGCCGCCGCGACCACGCCGAACATCGCGATGCCGGCACCGCCCAGCGCGGCGGTCGGCATCGAGGCGATGATCGCGCCGGCCTTCGGCACCAGCGCAATCGAGCACATCAGCAGACCGCTGATCGCCACCACCCAACGGCTGCGCACGCCGGTCAGGATCACCAGCCCGACGTTTTCCATGAAGGCAATGAACGGGAACGCGGCGAACATCCCGGCGATGGTGCTGGCCAGGCCATTGGCGCGCAGGCCGTTGATTACCTGCTTGTCGTCTACCGGTTTGTCGACGATGTCGCCGATGGCCACGAACAGCCCCATGGACTCGACCATCTGTACGATCATCACGACGACCATGGTGGCGATGGGGATCAGACTGAAGGTCGGCAAACCGAAATAGAATGGGTAGGGCACGGTCAGCCACGGCGCGTCCTGCACGCTATGAAAGTTGCCCATGCCCAGACCGTAAGCCAGACCGGCGCCCACCAGCATCCCGACCAGCACCGCCATGTTACGCAGCAACGGGCTGCCATAACGGTTGACCAGCAGGATGGTCAGCAACACCACCACGGCCACCGCGAGAAACGCCGGCGCGCCGAAATTGCTCGCGTTGCGCCCGCCGCCGACCCATTCATAGGCAATCGGGAACAGCTGCAAGCCGATCACCGTGACGATGCAGCCGGTCACCACCGGTGGAAAAAATCGTCGCAAACGGCCCACAAACGGCGCCATCAGCAGGGTGAATATTCCGGCGCCGATCACCGCCCCGCAGACCCCGGCGAAGCCCACCTCCGGGTTGCTGCCGATGGCGATCACCGGGCCGACGCTGCTGAACGCCACGCCTTGCAGGATCGGCAGGCGCACGCCGAACTTCCAGAAACCGACGGTCTGCAACAGCGTGGCGATGCCGGAACAGAACAGCGTGGTGCTGATCAGCACCACCGTGTCGGCGTGAGACATCTTCAAGGCACTGGCGACAATCAACGGCACGGCGATGGCGCCGATGTACGAGACGGCCATGTGTTGCAGGCCGAGGGTGAGCATCTGTCGCACCGGCAAGACGCGGTCGACGGGGTGGACGGTGGAGGAAGAACTGGCTGACGACATGGGGAATCACCTCTAGCTGTTGTTATTCGGTACAGAGGGGTATTCGTTCTGTGTGCCCGGAACCGCCATCCACCGGCTCCGATGCCGGGCTTCAGCCGGCCAGGCAGGCGGCAAAGCCCTGGTTCAGCGCCGCCCGATCCAGGTCGCGGCCGATGAACACGATCTTGCTTGAGCGCGGCTCGCTGCCCCACGCGGTCGAGGCGCGGAACTCCACCAGGCTGTGCACGCCTTGCAGCACATAGCGCTGGTCTTCGTTGGCCACCGCCAGCACGCCTTTCATGCGGTACAGGTTGTCGGCCTGAGCGTTGCGCAACTCACTGATCCAGCGGTGGAACGCCATCAGGTTGACGGCGCCGTCCACGGCGATGCCTACCGAGGACACGCTCGGATCGTGTTCGTGCTCTTCAGCGTGATGGTCATGGTCGTGGTGATCGTGGTCGTGCTGATCCGCGCCGATTTCCATCAGCTTCTGCGTGCATTCGAAGGCGCCGATGCCGAGGATTTTCGACAGGTCGATCTGTGCGTGGGTCGAGGTCACCAGATCCGCCGTGGCGTTCAAACCACGGATCTTGCCGCGCAGAGTTTCCACCTCTTCAGGACTGACCAGATCGACCTTGTTGATGACGATACGGTCGGCGCAGACGATCTGATCCACCGCCTGATTGTCGACGCCGTCCAGTTGCAGGTCTTCCAGGTGTTGGGCGATGTGCTTGGCATCGACCATGGTCACGATGGCGTCGAGTTCGACTTCCTCGGCAATCGGGTCGTTGATGAAAAAGCTCTGGGCCACCGGGTACGGGTCGGCCAGGCCGCTGGTCTCGATCAGGATGTGGTCGAGCCGCACCGGGCGCGCCACCAGTTCGCGGACGATCCGCACCAGATCCTCGCGGACTTCGGCGGTGCAGCACACGCAGCCATTGACCATTTCGTAGATTTCTTCGGTCTCGGAACTGAGCACCAGATCGCCGTCGATGCCGACTTCGCCGAACTCGTTTTCGATCACCGCGATCTTGCGGCCGTGGTTTTCCTTGAGGATGTAATTGAGCAGGGTGGTTTTGCCGGCACCGAGGAACCCGGTGAGGATGGTGACCGGGATTTTCGTGTTCGGGGTCGGGGCGTTGAAAGGGGTGTTCATGTGAGGCTCCTTGGTAGTGATAGACCGGTGCACGATGAAGGGGAGTAAGGCTGGATTTGGTCGGGGGCCGGGGTTTCACCCCACCGCAGCGCAACGCCGGCATCGAGGCCGAACAGGTCGAGGACGCGGCCGAGGCTGTGGTCGACCATTTGCGCCAGGCTGGCGGGGCGGGCATAGAAGGCCGGCACCGGCGGGGCGATGATCCCGCCCATCTCGGTGACGGCGGTCATGTTGCGCAGGTGGGCGAGGGTCAGCGGCGTTTCGCGGGCCATCAGCACCAGCGTGCGGCGCTCCTTGAGGGTGACATCGGCGGCGCGGCCGATCAGCCCCGATGAGGTGCCGGTGGCGATCTCTGCCAGCGTCCTCATTGAACACGGCGCAACCACCATGCCCAGGCAACGGAACGAACCGCTGGCGATCCCGGCGGCCACGTCATCGGCACGGTGATAGTGGCTGGCGAGGGCGGTGACGTCGGCCAGTTTGTAGTCGGTTTCGTGGGCCATGGTCAGCAGCGCGGCGCGGCTGATGATCAGGTGGCTTTCGATGTTCAGATCGGCCAGCAGCTCCAGCAGGCGTACACCGTAGATGAAGCCGGACGCGCCGCTGATACCGACCACCATCCGCTGACGGTTCACGATGGCAGACCGTCGAGCAGTTGCCGCGCGCGTTCGAGCACGTCCTGATCGAGCTGCGCCTTGATCCCGTCAAACCCAGAGCCGCGCGTGGCATCCAGGCCCATCCGCGAGGTGGTGCCATTGACCGAGGATGACGGGTCCAGCGGGCTGCCGGGCAAACCGTCGATGGTGAAGATGTCGAGATGCGGCTGGAAATGCGTGGCCAGTGCCCACAGCACCTGGCTGTCGTCGGTGAGGTCGATGTCGCTGTCCACCGCGATCACGGTTTTCAGGTACGGATCCCAGCCGAGCAGTGCCAGCATGATCTGTCGGGCCTCACCGTCGCGGCTCTGGTCCAGCGCTACGTAGCAATGAAAATGCGTGCCGGAGTTCGGGTAATGCACGGCGGTGACGGCGGGAAAGCGTGCCTTGAGCTTCTCGCTCATTTCCGCTTCGCGGGGCAGCCGCGCCAGGGTCAGGTGTTCGGCATAGCGCCCGCCCATCACGTCCACCAGCCAGGCGTCCTTGCGTCGCAACAGGGTGTCGACGCGCAGCACGTTGTTGGTCGAGCGATCCGAGGAGTAACCGCTGAACTCGCCGAACGGACCTTCTTCGGCATAGGCCGCCGGGTCTATCGCGCCTTCGAGTACGAACTCGGCGTAAGCCGGCACGCCGATGCCGTAGCGCGGGGTCTTGACCAGTTCCAGCGGCGCACCGAACAGCCCGCCGGCCACCGCACGTTCGTCACTGCCATAAGGCAAGCGAGCCGCAGCGGCGAGCATGAACAACGGGTGCGCGCCGACCACCATGGCCACGCGCAGTTCTTCGCCGCGTTCGCGGGCGGTCTGCAACATCCGCCATAGATGCCCGCGTGAGTGCAGGCTGGTGGCCAACGCCTGACGGGCGTGGCGCATCGAGCGGTGATAGCTCATGTTGGCGATGCCGGTGAGCGGGTCCTCGGCGATGATGATTGCGTTGGTGATGTACGGGCCGCGATCACTGTCGAAATGCTTGAGCATCGGCAGCAGTGCGAGGTCCAGCGCTTCACCTTCGAACACCTCGTCGAGTACCGGGCCGGTTTCGACGTAGCGCGGCGCGATCGGCTGGTTGGCGCGGGTCTGAAAGGTTTCGTGTAACTGCGCGGCGCCGACGCCGAACAGCCGGGCGATACGCCGGCGGGATGCGAACAGATTGGTCGCCACCGGCACACCGAGGTTGCCGACGTGTTCGCAAATCAGCAGCGGGTCGCGGCCTTGGGCGGCGAGGGCATCGACCAGGGCGGTGACGTCCTGATCGGCAGAAAGGGGTTGGGTGATGGTCAGCACATCGTCCGGGTACTGGCGGCGATAGGCGTCGATGAATACGTGAAAATCCTGAGAGTCGCCGAGCGTCGAACGGGTCATGGTTTCACCTCGTAAAAAGCAGGCGCGCAGGGGTGAGGCTGGCGTTCGATCGACAAGCCGTTGGCCTGCCGGTCGAGCGAACGCCGGGTCATCTTCGCGCCTGTAAAGTCGCTGTGTACGGGTTTAGAGGTAGGTCGTGGTCAGACGAATGTCCGCCTCGGCCAGGTCCTTGGGCGGCGGGGTCGGTTCGATCCCGCACAACCGGGCGATGTTGTTGCCCAGGTAGTCCTCAAGGTGATCCTCGTCGATCCCCAGGCCCTGCGGCGCCGGCGAGCACAACACTTCCAGCTCGCGCAGCCACATGCCCGGTTCGTTCGGCGGCGAGTCGGTGCCGAACACGATCTTGTTGCGCGGCAGCTCCTTGGCGAACTCGACGATCCGCGACTGGAAGCACCAGCCGGATTCGCAGTACACGTTCGGCGTGTCCATCGCCATCCAGAACGCCTCGAACGAGTAGTTGCCACCGGTCTGGATGCCGAAGTGACCGATGATGAAATTGACCATCGGGAATTCGCGGATGATCGGGTAGAACATCGTCGGAATGGTGTACGGGCCATCGCCGGTGTGGATCAGCACCACGATGTTGTACTTGGCGCAGACCTTCATCGCCGGACGCAGCCAGTCGAGTGCGCGATCCGGGCGATAGCCGTGCATGTTGGCGTGCAGCTTGAGCATCTTGAAGCCGTATTCCTTGATGTGGAATTCCAGCTCTGCCGCACCGTTTTCCGGTCCCCAGCGCGGGTTGAAGTTGAAATTGCCGATGAAGCGGTCCGGGTACTTCACGCACAGTTCGGCGACGTAGGACATGTAGTCACGCACGCCCTCACGGCCACGGCGGTTGCCGTCGCGATACCCGGTGTTGCCCGGTGGCGGCTGGATGAAGCCCATGTCGATCCGGCGCGGCTTGCCGTTGATCATGTACGGGCCGTCCATCAGCTTGAGCATGCGCTCGCCGGTGAACGGTTCGCCGGTGTGACGCCAGGCCTCGTCGACCAGGTTGGTGGGGTGCAGATGGGTGTCGATGATCATCGGTTCAGCTCCTGGCCAGTTGAGTGGTGACGGGGCGCTTGAGTTGCGCCTCTGCTTCGGAAACGGAACGCGGCGGCGGGGACGGCTGAAGGCCGATCATCCGTGCGGTGTTGTTGCCCAGGTAGTCTTCGAGGGTGTCCTCGTCGAGATTCAGGCCCTGCGGCGGCTCGTGGCAGAGCACTTCGAGCAGGCGCAGCCACATGCCCGGTTCGTTCGGCGGGGTGTCGGTGCCGAACAGGATCTTGTGGGTCGGAAGGACTTTGGCGAACTCGACAATCCGCGATTGCAGGCACCAGCCGGACTCGCAATAGACGTTGGGCAGCTCCATTGCCCACTGCATCGGTTCGAACACATAGACGCCGCCGGTCTGCACGCCGAAGTGGGCCATGATGAAATCGACGTTGGGGAATTCCTTGATCATCGGCACCCATTCCGAGGGGATGCTGTAGGGCCCGTCGCCGGTGTGCAACTTGACCGGAATGCCCAGTTCGGCGCATTTCTCGAAGGCCGGACGCACCCAGTCGAGTGCACGGTCAGGCCGGTAGGCATGCATGTTGGCCTGCATCTGCACCATCTTGAAACCGTGTTCCTTGACGTAGCGCTCGATCGCCTCGACGCCGTTTTCCACGCCGCAGCGCGGGTTGTAGACGAAGCAGCCGATGAAACGGTCCGGGTAGGTCTGGACCATTTTCAGGGTGTAGGCCATGTAGGCGTCGATGGATTCGCGGCCCGACAGTTCGCCGTCGGTCCAGGTGTAAATGGTGTTGCCCTGCGGTGGCTGGATGAAGGCTTTGTCGATGCGGCGAGGCTTGCCGTTGACCATGTACGGGCCATCCATCATCTCCAGCAGACGCTCGCCGGTGAACGGGTCACCGTCATGCCTCCAGGCGAGGTCCACGAGATCCGTGGGATAGCAGCTGATATCGATGATCATTGAAGTCGATCTCCTGATAGCGGGGAAGGGAGCCTTGCGGCTCACAGCATCCACGTCCCGGGCAATCGGCCGTTTCTATGCGCAGCACTTGCGCATTCCCTCGCCTGTTCGCATCCGGCCCGGGTGGGTGGTTGCTTGAGGCGAGTATTGGAAGGCGGGGGAGGGTTCGTACAATATTAATTGGGTGGGGTGGTGATACTTGTTCGATATGGGCTTGTCAGCGATGGCGTCAGGACTGTGTTTGCCGGGCCAACTGCTTGATCACTTCAACAACAGGCGCCACGCGCTCAGCCTGCCCATGGGGCCACACCGCGTAAAGGTTGTAATGCGCCGCAATCTGCGCCTCGTTCAACGCCACCAGCCGCCCGCTGCGCAACGCATCGGCGGCCAGTAATCCACGTACCAGTCCCGCGCCGACACCCGCCTCGGCAGCCGCGATGAGATTCGCCGCGTTATCAAATACGACGCGAGCAGCAGGCTCCACCGCGGGCATACCCGCCGCATCCAGCCACGGAATCCACGACCGCCGCGTATACCCCAGCAGCGGTAATTCAAGAATCTGCGCCGGGTTCAACGGCACCTGTAAACCATGGCGCTCAAGCAGCGCCGGAGCTGCCACCGCCAACACCCGATCCCCGCAGATCTGGGTCATCTCGCAATCGTCCCAATCGCCGTAGCCATAGCGCAGCGACAGGTCCACCCGTTCGAACGTGCTGCGATCACTGCGCGGCATCGACAGGATTGTCACTTCGTAATCCGGCAAGCCATCGAGCAACTGCGGCAGGCGCGGATTGAGCCAGCTCTGGGCCAGTTCGCTGTCGACGTCGAGGGTCAGGCGCTGGGCCATGCTGCGGTTCTTCACCGAAGACAACGCCCGATCAATCTGCGCCAGACCATCCGACAGCACGCTGGCAAACAATTGCCCGGCGTCGGTCAGGTTACTGCCGCCGCCTTCGCGCACGAACAACGGCTGGCCGATGAATTCTTCCAGGGCGCGGATCTGCTGGCTGATTGCGCTGTGAGTCAGGTCGAGCTTGCGCGCTGCGCTGGAAAAGCTGCCGCTGCGCGCCGCGTGGATGAACGCGCTCATGGACTGCACCGACGGGTATCGCTTGTACATGTTGTTAGTCCTGCTTACACCGGTTGGCAGAAATCGTCGCTGGCCGCGTGTTGCCCGGGCTTCCAATAATCGGTGACCAGGCCCGCACAAAGACGGGCCGCTCTTTTGGAGCCTGACAATGATTGCATTCACGGTTAACGGCGAACGACGCGAGCTGGATGAAGCGTCCCCCTCCATGCCCTTGTTATGGGTGTTGCGTGATCAGTTGAAACTCACCGGCACCAAGTTCGGCTGCGGCATGGGCCTGTGCGGTGCCTGCACCGTGCACCTGAATGGCGTCGCGGTGCGTTCCTGCCAGTTGCCGCTGGCCGCCGTCGCGGGCCACAGCATCACCACCATCGAGGGTTTGTCGCCCAACGAAAATCATCCGCTGCAACTGGCCTGGGTCGCCGAAGATGTGCCGCAATGCGGCTACTGTCAATCCGGGCAGATCATGTCCGCCGCCGCGCTGCTTAACACCGGCGCGCCGGTCAACGACGACTCGATCCGCAACGCCATGTCCGGGAATATCTGTCGCTGCGGCACTTACGGGCGCATCAACAAGGCGATCAAACGTGCGGCGAATGCGCCGAAGGAGGCGTGATGAGCCTCGTCGAAAATACCGGTTTCGAACTGTCGCGTCGGGTATTTCTAAAGCAGACGGTGACGGTGGCGTCCGGTCTGGCGATTGCGCTGTATCTGCCAACCGGTGCAGCGACTGAAGCGAAAACCTCGGCCACCGAATTCGAACCCAACGCCTGGGTACGCGTGCTGCCCGACGGCACGGTGAAACTGGTGGTGCACAAGCACGATTCCGGCACCGGGACCCAGACGGCTTTGGCCGCGTGCGTGGCCGAGGAACTGGATGTGAACCCGATGACCGTGCAGGTCATCACCCCGGAAGATCCGTTCTTTGAAACCTATATTCATCCGGTCTGGAAAGTCTTCTCCACCGGCGGCAGCACCAGCGTGTCGCTGGAATACGATCGCCTGCGCACGGCCGGCGCCACGGCGCGGGCGCTGCTGATCAGTGCGGCGGCGCAGCAGTGGAAAGTCAGCCCCGAGAGCTGCTCCACCGAAGAAGGCCGGGTCGTGCATGCCTCGAGCAAACGTAGCCTCGGATACGGCGAACTGGCCGGCGCGGCAGCGCATCTGCCGGCACCGGCCAACGTCACGCTGAAGGATCCGGCACAGTTCAAATACATCGGCAAGTTGCGCCACAAACGCGACGCGGCGGCCAAGGTCTGCGGGCGCTTCAAGTACAGCATCGACGTGCAGTTGCCGGGGATGCTGGTGGCGGTGATTCAGCGTGCGCCGGTGGTGGGCGCGAAGGTTGTCGCGGTGGATTCGGCGGCCACGTTGCAAGTGCCGGGCGTGCGCAAGGTGATCGCGATTCCGGGGCGGCCGGATGTGCTCGGCGGCAACCTCGAAGGCGTCGCAGTGCTGGCCGACACCTTCTGGGCCGCGCAGCAGGGGCGCCAGTTGCTGGAGATCAAATGGAGCGACTCCCCGCTGGCCGGTTTCGACAGCGCCGAGCTGAGCAAAGCACAGATCGCAGCGATCAGCGATCCGGCAACGCAAACCGTCAAAGCCATGGCCCAGGGCGATGTCGCCGGGCAATGGTCGGGCGCGGCGAAGTTGCTCGAAGCCGATTACACGATGCCTTACAAGGTGCAAAACCCGCTGGAGCCGATCTGCATCACCGCGCAGGTCAAGGACAAGGCGATCACCTATTGGGGCGGCGTGCAGGTTCCGTCGTCGGCACTGGAAGCGGCGCAGACCGTGTGCGGCATCGGCAAGGACAAGGTCACGATTCATGAACTGGTGTCCGGCGGCAGCTTCGGTGCGCGGGAAGCCAAATACTGGCTGTTCGAAGTCGCGTATCTGGCGCAGCAGACCGGCGTGCCGGTGAAATTGCTCAACAGCCGCGAAGACGAAATGCGCGCGCTGTTCAATCACCCGGCCACGCTTCATCGGGCGAAGGGCGCACTGGATGCCCAAGGTAAACTCACGGCGCTGCAACTGCATGCGGTGTCGCCAGAATCGCCGGAACAGTGGGAACCGGGCTATTTCGAGCGCGCGGATCACATGGATTACAGCACCACCGAGGCCATCACCGCGTGGGACTTCGCCTACCGTCCGCCGCACCTGGACCTGACCTGGGTCAAGCACGAAAGCAACGTGCCCAGCGGCTGGTATCGCTCGGTGAGCTTCATTCCCAACGTGTTCGCCGTGGAAAGTTTCATGGATGAACTGGCCCATGCCGCCGGTGAAGATCCGCTGGCGTTCAGGCTGGCCAACATGCAGGAACGGCCACGGCATGTCGCGGTGCTGAAGCAGGCGGCCGAACGCGCCGGTTGGGGCCAGAAACTGCCGCCGGATACGGCGTTGGGGATCGCCACCAATCAGGGCTACACCAGTTTCATCGCCGTGGTGGCGCGGGTCACGAAGGTGGACGGCAAGGCCCGGGTCGAGAAGTTGACCTGTGTGGTCGATTGCGGTCTGGCGGTGTCGCCCGGCGGGGTCGAGGAGCAGATTTACGGCGGATTGATGTGGGGCCTCGGTCATGCGCTGTTCGATCGTCTCGACATCCAGCAGGGCAGGGTGGTGCAGAGCAACTTCCACGACTATCGCGTTACGCGGATGTCCGACATGCCGCCCGTGGACATCCTCGTGCTCGATGGTCAGCCGGACAAACCGGGCGGCGTTGGCGAGCTGGGCAGCCCGTCGGTGGTTCCGGCGATTGCCAATGCGCTGTTCAGCCTGACCGGGGTGCGTCAGCGTTCCACGCCATTGAACCTGGGGTAAGCCACCATGGACCTGCGTTTGCTGCGGTACTTCATGGCGCTGGCCGATGAGTTGCACTTCGGCCGTGCCGCCGAACGGCTGCACATCTGCCAGCCGCCCCTGAGCCAGCAGATCCGCTTGCTGGAGGAAGAACTTGGCACGCCGCTGTTCGAGCGCAGTCATCATCGGGTCGAGCTGACGGCGGCGGGGCAGATGCTCAAGGAGCAGGCGCCGCTGGTGTTCGAACAACTCGAGCGGGCGCTGGACCTGACCCGCCAGACCGGGCGCGGGCAACTGGGCGAGCTGGAAATCGGCATGATCAGCTCGGTGATGGTCGGCGTACTGCCCAAAGCGCTGCACCTTTTTCGCGAGCGTTACCCGCAGGTGACCTGGCGTCTGCATGAGATGACACCGGCGGCGCAGGTCAAGGCGTTGAAGGAGAAACGCATCGACGCCTGCGTGTTCCGCGTCGGTTATGACGATCCGCAATTACGCAATGAACTGCTGATCCATGAGCCAATCCATGTGGTGATGCCGCAGGATCACCCGCTGGCCCGACGCGAGGTGCTGGCGCCGGCTGATCTGGCGCAGGAGCCGTTTGTGGCGCTGGAATTGAAGCAATCGCGGTTCGCCAATTTTCTCTATCAGTGCTGCATTCAGGCCGGGTTCACCCCGCAGATCCGCCAGCAGGTGATCGAGGTGCAGACCTTGCTCAGTCTGGTCCGTGCCGGGTTCGGCGTGGCGCTGTTGCCGGCGTCCATCGAACAACTGGCGCCGGCCGGACTGATGTTCCGGCGCCTGACCCCGGCGCTGCCGCAAGTGCCGCTGTACGCGACCTATCGGGCGGACGATGCCTCGCCGGTGCTCAAGCTGTTTCTCGATACGCTGCGGGAACTGGTGGATCACTCATCGCGCTGACCAAGGGCAAAATTGACCGGCACGATCACAACGGCCTGCGGTCGTAATCTTCACATGAGTGTACTTGTGGAGAACCAATGAGCCGGGACGTCCTGACCACCGAAACCAATCGCCGTCAGTTGCAACAGATCATCGCCGGTCTGTCCGACGGGGTGATTCTGCTGGAACTCGACCAGACCATCCTCTGGGCCAACGAAGCTGCGCTGGCGATGCATGGCGTCAGTCGCATCGGCGAGTTGGGCAACAATGCCGGGGAGTATGCCGAGCGCTTCAACCTGCGTTATCGCAACAACCACACGCTGACGCCGGAGCAGTACCCGATCAGTCGCGTGGCGGCTGGGGAAACTTTCAGTGACGTGCTGGTGGAAGTCACCCCGCACAGTGATGAAGAACGCACCTGGGTGCACAGCGTGCGCAGCATGGTGCTGACCGATCGTGACGGCGAGACCGAATCGCTGGTGCTGATCATGAGCGACGTCACCGATTGGGCCAACGCCGAGCAGCGCTTCGAAAAAACCTTCAACGCCAACCCCGCGCCGGCGGTGATCTGCCGCCTCAGCGATCTGCGTTACATCAAGGTCAATCCGGGGTTTCTGGAGATGACCGGCTACACCCGCGATCAGGTGATCGGCGCCTCGACCTATGAACTGGATATTCTCGAACAGGCCGAGCGCAAGGACCTGGCCATCCAGCGCCTGCGCGATGTCGCGACCATTCCGCAGATGCAGGCTGAGTTGCGCTTGCCGGACGGTGGCAGCAAACAGGTGATCGTCGCCGGCCAGCCGCTGGTGCTCAACGACGAGGACTGCATGCTGTTTTCGTTCGTCGACATGGAGCTGCGGCACAAGGCCGAGGTCGCCCTGCGTCAGAGTGAGGAACGGTTCGCCAAGGCCTTTCGCCTGACCCCGGTGCCGATCCTGATTTGCAGCGCCGACGAGCAGCGGCTGATCGACGTCAATCAGGCCTTTCTCGATACCCTGGCTTACGAGAGCGAAGACGTGCTTGGCAAGACCGTCGCGCAACTGGATTTCATCGATGAACCGGCGGAACGCGCCCGGTTGCTGGCAGCGTTGGAGAAGAGCGGCCGGGTCGATCGCGTCGATATGCGGATCCGCAGGAAAGACGCCGAATTGCTGGAGTGCGCGGTATCCGCTGACACCGTCAACATTCAGGACACTGTGTGCTATCTGCTGGTGCTGATGGACATCACCGAGCGCAAGCGTACCGAGCTCGAACTGGTGGCGGCGATTGAAGAGGTGATGAAGGATGCGTCGTGGTTCAGCCGTACGCTGATCGAAAAACTGGCCAATGTGAAGAAGGTCAATTCGCCGCAACTTCCAAGTGTGTCGTTTACCGACCTGACGGCTCGCGAGCGTGATGTGCTGGGGTTGATCTGTGAGGGGTTGGCGGACAAGGAGATTGCTGCGCGCTTGAAACTGGCGCCGAACACGGTGCGCAATCATGTGGCGACGGTGTATTCGAAGCTCGATGTGCACAGTCGCAGTGAGGCGATTGTCTGGGCGCGGGAGCGTGGGTTGTTTTCGGGGGGCGGCCGGGGGCAGCGGTAAGGTGCAAATGCACTAGTTCATGGGGTGCAAATTCGGGTGTTTGATCGGGCGGGCTGTTCTTAGTCTGGTGGGGTGCGATGCGTTTTTTTCGTGATCGTGCCTTTTTGGAACCTGCTAATGGATCAGCCCTTTATGAATGTGTTGTTTGTTGTTGAGTCTGGTTGTGTGGAGCTGGCGCAATGATTTATCTGGCGCAGTTGCGGGCTCGGCTTGAGCGTAGTTTTTCGCCGTTGGCTTGTGAGTGTGTGGTGGATGGGGATCATTCGCTTACGGTGAAGTTGTATCACCCGGCTTCCGGGCAGGTTGATCTGGTGATCAGTGGGTTGAGTCTGGATGCCTTGCGCACGCCGGAAGCGGTGGATGCCTTGATTGATGAATTGCGGTATGAGCTTGAGAGTAATTCTTTGCGCTCGTCCGGGTGAGCTTGGCGGCCTTTGGGCCGACCAGGCTCAGGGGGGGATGTGAATATCCGTTGCTGCGGTAACGGCTTCTTAGGGTTTCGCCCTTACGGCGAGTCACCTTTTCCAAACGCCGAAAAGGTAACCCAAAAGGCTTTACCCTGACGTACGGCCCTCGCTGTGGCTCGGGTTCCTTCGCTCCGGGATTGATCCGGGGGGCATCGCCTACGGTTTGCTTCGCTGCACCTCCTCTCGATGTGTTTGGCTTCGCCAAACGGTCGCTGCGCTCCCACCCCCGGATCAATCCCTCCACTCAGCCTGCCGACGGGCTCTGCGATCAAAAGCGGTACTCGAGCTAACGCTCATCGTGTTGAGTGGTGGGAAGCAAAAGCAAACGCGTAAGTCGAGTTGATCGTTCCCACGCTCGGCGTGGGAATGCAGCCCGGGATGCTCTGCGTCTCAATCCGACGTTCAACTGTGGGGGATGGCTTGTCGGCGGTGGCGATGGATCAGTCGACTCATCCCGAAAATCGACAGCAAATCCTGCCAGTTCGAGCCATTTCACTGGCACTTGCAGTCCACTGGTCTATAAGGAATGAGTGGTTCGGTTTCCATAACCGGGTATTTGCACGCTCGGCGACGGGAGTTTTTCTTCCATTTATCGCGGGTCATCCTATGAACAATCCTGGGAAACGCGTGTGTTTTTCGTTGTTGTCGGCTTTAGGTCTGGTGCTGCTCAGTGGTTGTGCCAGTCCTCCACCCCCTCCGCCGGCAGCGCCGCCTCCGCCACCTGAACGCACCTGTCAGGTGATGGAAAATACCGAGGTCGCCGGTGACATGTATGCCGACGGACAGGTAACCCGACACATCACCAAGACGCGTTGCGTCACTCAATAACGCACGCGCCGTCGAAGGCGCGGGTCGAGTGGATTGTGCTGGTGGCCGATCTGGTCGGCACCGCGGTGTTTGCCGTTGAAGGCGCCATTGCGGCGATGCACGCTCAACTCGATCTGCTGGGCGTGATGGTGATTGCGTTCATCGTTGCGCTCGGTGGCGGGGTGACGCGTGATCTGTTGATCGGCGCTACGCCGCCCAAGGCCGTGGCTGACTGGCGTTATCCGGCGCTGGCGTTTGCCATGGGCGGGGTGGCGTTTGTTTTTCATGAGCAGGTGCTGGGCTGGTCCGGTTCGACCTTGATCGTGCTGGACGCGGCGGGGCTGGCGCTGTTTGCCGTGGCCGGGGCGCAGAAGGCGTTGAATTTCGGCATTTCGCCGTTTGTGGCCATGCTGATGGGCACAATTACCGGCGTCGGTGGCGGGGTGCTGCGGGACATTGTGCTGGCGCGAGTGCCGGTGGTGTTGCAGGCGGATTTGTATGCCAGTTCGGCATTTGTCGGCGCGGCGGTGTTGATCATCGGGCGCAGACTGGGCGTTTCGCCGGTGGCGGCTGCGTTGCTGGCAGGGGCGGCGTGTTTGTTATTGCGCTTGTTGTCGGTGCATTTCGGCTGGCAGTTGCCGAAGATTCTGGAGGCATGAAAAAGGCAGCCCTTGGGCTGCCTTTTCGTTTGCTTCAGCGGCGGATCAGGACAGGAAGCCGCCGTCCACGTTCAGCGAAACGCCGGTGGTGTAGCTTGAGGCGTCGCTCGCCAGGTACAGCACGGCGCCAGCCATTTCGCTTGGGTCGGCCACGCGCTTGAGCGGGATTTGTGTCAGGGCCTGTTTCAGGATTGCGTCGTTCTTGACCAGGGCCGAGGCGAACTTGGTGTCGGTCAGGCCCGGTAGCAGGGCGTTGCAGCGAATGCCGAATTGCGCGCATTCCTTGGCGAAGACTTTGGTCATGTTGATCACGGCAGCCTTGGTCACCGAGTAGATGCCCTGGAAGATTCCCGGCGAGATGCCGTTGATCGACGCCACGTTGATGATGCTGCCGCCACCGTTCTCACGCATCAGCTTGCCGGCCTCCACCGACATGAAGAAGTAGCCGCGAATGTTCACGTCGACGGTTTTCTGGAAGGCGCCGAGGTCGGTGTCCAGCACGTTGCAGAATTGCGGGTTGGTCGCGGCGTTGTTGACCAGGATGTCCAGGCGCCCGAACTGTTCCTTGATCCCGGCGAAGACCTGGCTGATCTGCTCCATTTCGCCGATGTGGCAGGCGACCGCTGTGGCCTTGCCGCCGGCGGCGATGATGGCGTCGGCCACGTGTTGGCAGCCTTCGAGTTTGCGGCTCGAAACGATCACATGGGCACCTTGCTGGGCCAGCAGTTTGGCGATGGCTTCACCGATGCCACGGCTGGCGCCGGAGACGAAAGCGATCTTGCCGTCGAGGTCGAACAACTGAGTCTTGGACATGGGATTCCCTTGTAGTAAGCCTTGTTATAACGCCGTCATCAGAGGCTGGATTTGGCAATGACCTGCAGGCTCATCTGCTCCAGCAGTTTGTTCATGTGAATGAACTGCGCGAAGCGTTTGTCCTGGGTCTGGCCATGGAAGAAGCGGTAGTAGATCTGCTGCACGATCCCGGCCAGACGGAACAGGCCATAGGTGTAGTAGAAGTCGAAATTGTCGATCTGGATGCCCGAGCGCTCGGCGTAGTAGTCGACGAATTCGCGGCGGGTCAGCATGCCCGGGGCGTGGCTCGGCTGGCGGCGCATCAGTTGCACCGGTGCCGGGTCGTCGGCCTGGATCCAGTAGGCGAGGGTGTTGCCCAGGTCCATCAATGGATCGCCGAGGGTGGTCAGTTCCCAGTCGAGCACGCCGATGATCTGCATCGGGTTGTTCGGGTCGAGGATGACGTTGTCGAAGCGGTAGTCGTTGTGGACGATGCTGGAGGTCGGGTGGTCGGCCGGCATCTTGTCGTTGAGCCAGGCTTTGACCTGTTCCCAGTGCGGTGCGTCCGGAGTCAGGGCTTTTTCGTAGCGCTCGCTCCAGCCTTTGATCTGACGGGCGACGTAGCCTTCAGGCTTGCCCAGATCGCCGAGACCGCAGGCGTTGTAATCGACCCGGTGCAGCTCGACGAAACGGTCGATAAAGCTCTTGCACAGGGCTTCGGTTTTCGCTGCATCCAGGCCCAGTTCCGGCGGCAGGTCCGAGCGCAGGATGATGCCCTTGACCCGCTCCATCACATAGAACTCGGCGCCGATCACCGATTCATCGGTGCAATGCACGTAGGCTTTCGGGCAATACGGGAAGCCGTCGCGCAACTGGTTGAGGATGCGGAATTCGCGGCCCATGTCGTGGGCGGACTTGGCCTTGTGGCCGAACGGCGGACGGCGCAGGACGAATTCCTGGTCCGGGTATTCCAGCAGGTAGGTCAGGTTCGACGCGCCGCCGGGAAACTGGCTGATCTGCGGCGTGCCGGTCAGGCCCGGAATGTGCGCCTTGAGGTACGGATCGATCAGGCTGGCATCGAGTTCTTCGCCAGAGCGGATACGGGTGGACTGGTCAGTAAGCGCCATGCTTATCCCTTCTGCTTATTTTGGAGGCCAGACATCATTGGCTAATCTAATGGCGCGCTCGGGCGGTCACAAGCGCGGTTCGGTCTTATAGGTTAGCGTGTTGCACGATAATCACCTTTGGGAATGTGCGCGGCGGGCCGCTGGCGACTAAGGTTTAGCGGGTATGCCGTGTCCAGGAAGGAGCTTTGAAATGGGCTGCCCGCAAGTCTGTGCCAGCGCCACCCTGCAATGCAGTTTCGGTGCTGCGCCGGCAGTGCTCAACGTGTTGCCGGTCAACCGCACGCTGACCGGCGGGATGCCGGCGGCGAACATCATGGATCACATTCCGCTGGTCAACGTCACCACGTTCGGCATGTGCATGAGCATGGCCAACCCGATGGTCGCCGCTGCCACGGCTGCTGCGCTGGGGGTGTTAACGCCGATGCCGTGCATTCCCGCCACCGCCTCTCCGTGGATTCCCGGCGGTGCGCCGACCCTGCTGCTGGGCGGGATGCCGGCGATCGATGCCAACAGCACGTTGATGTGCAATTGGGCGGGGGTGATCAAGATCGTGATGCCGGGGCAGATGCAGATGTTGATTCCCTGAGTCAGGCCTGCTGCGGATCCGTCCATTTGCGAAACCACCAGCGCACCCGGGAAATCGGCTTGCCATCGGCATCCAGCGGTCGCCCATCCTCGGCAAATCCTTGCTCCGGTTCCATCAACTGCCCATTCAGATAACGCGCATCCACCGCCGGTTTGCCGTTGGGATGAAAGCGTTGATAACGCCCCTCACGCACGCCGTCGCGATAAAACTCGGCCTCTGCCACTTGCCCGTCGGGAAAGTAGTTGAACGCCTCGCCATGCAACAAACCGCGCCGATAGGTTGCCTTGCGCTGCAGCCAGCCTTCGGGCGCGTAGAAACTGGCGACGCCTTGCAGCTTGTCGCGCACGAACGGCATCTGCGCCGAGACCCTGCCGTTGGGGTGGTAGAGCAGGGATGTGCCCTGTAATTCTCCCTGGCTGTAATTCAGGTCTGCCTGTTGGCGACCGTCTTCCTTGATGTTCAGCGGGCCGTCGAGCTGGCCGTCCTGCAATCGCCCCTTGAGGTGTTTGTCGTTCTGCTGCAGATCCAGCGGTGTGATCGCCATGGCTTCTCCTTGTCAGTTGACCTGTACCAGCCCGCCCTTGATGGTCAGCATGCCGCCGCCGTCCACGGTCTGTGAGGCCGCGCCCTTGTTGGTCAGGCTGATGCCGGCGTCGTTGGTCAGCGTGGTTCCGGCCTTGTTGTCCAGCGAAGTACCGGCCTGATTGGTCATGGCGGTCCCGGCCTTCTGGGTGATCGAGGTGCTGGCCGAAGTCGCCAGATCCGCGCCGCTCTTGATCGTGAAACTGCCACCGCTTTGCAGCGTGAGGGTGCCGCTGACCTTGATCGTCAGGTTGCCATCCACCGTCAGGCTGTAGTCGCCGGTGACCTTGTCGGTGTAGTTGCCGCCGGTGCTGTGGTTCTGGTCGGCGCCGACTTTTACCGTGCGGCTGTCCTTCACATCGAGGCTGTCGCTGCCGGTCTGGATGGTCACGCTGCGCTTGCCTTTTTCCAGCGTGACGGTCTCGTCGCCGTCCTTGACCGTGCGGGTGCGGGCGTTCTGCACCGTCAGGGTTTCGTCGTGGCCGACGGTGGCGGTGGTGTCGTTGAGCACGTTGATCTTCAAGTCTTTCTGCGCCTGCAGGAACACCTCTTCGGCATCCTTCTTGTCCTCGAAACGCAGCTCGTTGAAACCGCCGCCACCCTTGGACGATTGGGTCTTGATCCCCGATTGGGTCTGGTTCGCCGGCAAGGCGTAGGGCAGGGCGTTGTCGCCGTTGTACACGCAACCGGTGACCAGCGGCCGGTCCGGATCGCCGTCGATGAAGGTCACGATGACTTCCTGGCCGATACGCGGCACGAACTGCATGCCGAAACCCTTGCCGCTCCACGGCAACACCACACGCACCCAGCAGGAACTGGTTTCATCGTTCTTGCCGTCGCGATCCCAGGGGAACTGCAACTTGATCCGGCCGTACTCGTCGGTCCAGATTTCTTCGCCGGACTTGCCCACGACAATCGCTGTTTGTGGATGCATGCGCGGTTTCGGTGTGGTGCGGGGCGGGCGAAACGGCGTGGCTTTGGGGATGGCTTCGAAGCGGTTGCGATAGCTTTCGTGGCTGGCGTCGTGGGTGACTCGCGTGACGACCCAATCGATGTTCAGACTCGCGTCTTCGTGGCCGTCGAGAGTGAACCAATGGCCGGGGATCAACCAGCGGCAGTCGCTCTCGCCAACAAAACGTTTCTCTTCACTGCGCAGCCCGTCGACCCGTTGTTTGGTCAATGCGTCGCCCCGAGCCTTGGCGTTGTAACCACCCGGATGCTCATAGAAGGAACGCGGCCCGGCAACCGCCTCGGCCTGGCCGAAGAGTGACGTGGTCGGCGTGGTGAACTCGTAATCCGTTGCCTTGTACACCCCGGCCACAGCTTGCAGGCACACTTGACCCGAGCGGATGCCATGCAACTCGCGCTCGCCCATTTGCTGAGCCAGATACTTGACCTTCGGGCCGTTGGGGATCTGCACGAAGGCGTCATTGCTGTCGCCCAGCACCAGCGTGTGCTTGCCCTCGTCGTGGGTGAAAAACCAGAAGATGCCTTCCTCTTCCAGCAGGCGGGAGACGAAGGCGAAGTCGGTTTCGCCGTACTGCACGCAGTACTCGCGCGGGGTGTAGCTGCTGGTCAGCGAGAGTTTGAAATCGGTGAAGCCGTGGGCCTTGAAAATCGTGGTGACGATGTCCGAGGTGGCGAGGTTCTGGAACACGCGGTTGTTGCTGGCCAGGGTCAGCCACCAGAGCCATGGCCTTAGAACCAGCTGATAGCGCTCGGCGGTGGCGTCGGCGGGGAGTTGACGGATCTCGGCGACCAAGGCGTCGAACGGGCGCAGTTGCGCGTCGTTGTGCAGGGTGGTGGTGACGTGGCTGGCGATGGCGCTGGTCAGGGTGAGGGAGGTGCCGTCGTTGAGGCCGTTGATGATTTGCAAGCTCAATACGTTGAGCGTTTCCTCCCCGGAAAATGACTCAGGGTAAAGCGCCGAGAGCGAGGCGGCAGTGAGGGAGAGGGTGGTGTTGTTGTCGGTGGAACGGGGCATAGGAGTCTCACTTATATTTAAAGCCGTGAGGTGCGTCTGTTTCTCCACATCTAATCAAGTACTATTTGTTCAATGTATTTGTACGAAATGCCATTCTTCCAGGGTGTTCCATGGCTGTATTGGTTGTAGATGACAGTGGAGTTTAAAAATATTTGGGCAGGTAACGTGGCCTGGATAATAGTCTGTATCTGGTTAAGCACTTTGGTCGAAGTGTAAGCGTTTTTGCCGGTTCCAGTTTTTTTTGAATAAAACTGTAAGTTGTTGCCGTGAGAGAAATGATGTTTGTAAAGCGTCGGTACTGCGTGCTCCACCCAAGGGTCAACAGCAATCCATTCGTCGGTGTTTGTGCCGGTTAAACCAATCAAAGCAAATGTATGCCCAGGTACATAAGCCCAGGCGGATTCGTGAAGGTTGTCGAGCAGGTCACGGCAATATGCATATGAAATGGCTCCCGTCTGATCGCAGTTCCCTCCGCCTGTTTGCTGTGCTATGGCAATGATCCTTCGGGGTCTGAAAGGGCCGAACGCATTTCCGTAGTTGTAGCTTAACGCTGTTGCGAGATGATTTAGTCCCGTAACGTTTGAGTGTGTTTGATTTCCGCTTCCGTTGATTAATAAGTTTTTTACATCGGTTATGACGCGCTCGCCCACTCTCAATAAATCCATCTGGTCGGACGTAACGAGGTGATCTGGCATGATGTTTACAATCCTTTGTTGTGTTTATCAAATGCCCTGTTCTTCAGTTGCATGAGGGCGGTTAGTCTTCATTGAAATGGCAGCGAAAAACCTGCTTATGTCCGTATTTCATCTAATTTTCTGTTTCCTTTGCTGTTTCCCGTCAGTCAGTGACGGATGGCTTGATGATGTATGAAAAATCCGCCGAACATATTTTGTCGAGTGTAAAAAAGGGGACGAATTTATTTGTTTCATAAATAAATCTGTCCCCTTTGATTTCAATGTCCTTGTTTTTCCTTACAGGCCCGGGCGCTGGCGTTTTTCACCATGCGTTGATCATTCCCACATTCCATATCGCCTGATGAAACCCGGCCAGGTACAGGCCGCCCATGGCCCCCCAGGTCAAGCGGACGGTAATGGGATTTGCAGTCGGATTGGCATACGGGGCTACGGCCATGGCGTTGTTGGAAACGGTACCGCCGGCACCCAGTTGAGTGATGACAAAGCGAATCAGCAAGCGCTCCAGGTTTACCGCGACACCATCGATCAATGCATTGAATGCAGCCGGAGGGGCGGGTACTGCAAGCACGGGAGCGGGAGCGACGCCAAAGACCGGAGCGGTATTCTGGCAAGTGGTTGTTCCCCAGGTGACGCCGATTCTGGCCATTTCGGCCGGCAAAAAACCGGTCTCTGTAATCGTCGCCAAGCGGGTGTTGAAGCGTGTGCCTATATCGTTGGCGATACCGATGTAGCGGTTGTTGGAGTTGGAGTTGACAATGATGTACGTCCCCGCCATGCCATACATTCCACCTGGCAAAAGCGCGTTTCCAAAACCTCCAGCGGCCAAGGGGGGCGGCGCCAATCCTCCAAGGTGCGCAGAGTTGTTCAAGTTGAAATGTATATTCCCCATGTTTTCGTCCCGTCGTTTTGTTTCCGTATGAACCTTGGGTACGCTTTATTCCAACACCCACTCCGCCAACTTCCCCGTCACCTGCGTCATCAACACATTCTCGACATCCCGTGCACCCGCCGCGCTGCACTTGGCGAGTACCGCTTTCACAATTCCCGAATCAAATTCGAACTGCTTGCCGGTCGCAGCCTTGTAGCGCCCACGCAATTTCTCCAGCTTCGCCAGCACAATCCCTTCCAGCGTCTGCTCATCCAGCGGCCGATACGCAACCACCGTCATGCGCGCCAGAAATGCCGGTCGGAAGGCTTGCAGCAGGACTTTGTGCAGCACCTCGTTGAAGGGCTCGGAGCCGATCTGTGACACGGGCGTATCGAGCAGCAACTCAGCACCGACATTGCTGGTGGCGAGCATCACGGTGTTCTTGAAGTCCACCACCAGCCCGGTGCCGTCCTCCATCAAGCCTTTGTCGAAGACGTTGTAAAACGCTTCCAGCACATCCGGATGCGCCTTCTCGATCTCATCCAGCAACACCACCGAATACGGTTTGCGTCGCACCGCTTCGGTCAGTACGCCGCCGCTGCCGTAACCGACGTAACCCGGAGGGGCGCCCTTGAGCTGGCTGACGGTATGGGCTTCCTGATATTCGGAAAGGTTGATGCTGATCAGGTTGCGTTCACCGCCATACAACGCGTCCGCCAGCGCATAGGCGGTTTCGGTTTTGCCGACGCCCGTGGGGCCGACCAGCAGGAATACCCCGACCGGTTTTTGTGGATCGGTGAGCCCCGCTCGATAGGCCTGCAAACGCTGGGCGATGGTGTTGAGCGCAATGCTCTGGCCCATGACGCGCTGGCCCATGCGGGTGCCGAGGGTGCGCACGGCATGGGCTTCGTCGGCAAGCATTTTGCCGACGGGGATGCCGGTCCAGCCGGCGATCACGGCAGCGACGGTTTTGCTGTCGACCTGTTCCGGTACCAGCGGATCGTCCTGGCGGATCGCATCCAGTCCCGCCTCCAGGCGCAGCAGTTCGGCGGCCAGATGATCGATGCGGCTGTCGGTGGCTTCGTCGGGCTTGTCGCTGTCGGCGCTTTCGCTCAACGCCAGCAATTCGCGGCGGGTCTCGAGCAGTTCACGCACGGCCACGCGCTCTTCGCTCCAACGTGTTTCCAGTTCGCGGATCGCTTGCACATTGGTGTTCGACTCACCCTCCAGCAGGGTGATGCGTTCACGATGGTCCAGCCCCGTGGCCTGCTCCCGGCGCAGGCGCTCGACTTCATCCTTGAGGCTGTTTTGCCGGTGGCGCAGGCTTTCCAGCGGTGGCGGCACGTCGTGCTGGCCGAGGGCGACCCGGGCGCACGCGGTGTCGAGGACGCTGATGGCCTTGTCCGGCAACTGGCGGCCGGAGATGTAGCGGTGCGAGAGTTTCACCGCTTCGTGGATCGCCGCGTCCAGCACTTGCACGCCGTGGTGTTGTTCGAGTTTGGCGGCCACACCACGGAGCATTTCCACGGCGGTGATCTCATCCGGTTCTTCGACCTGCACCAGCTGGAAGCGGCGGGCGAGGGCCGGGTCTTTCTCGAAGTATTTTTTGTATTCCATCCAGGTCGTGGCGGCCAACGTACGTAACTCACCACGGGCCAGCGCAGGTTTGAGCAAGTTGGCCGCATCGCTGCCACCTTCGGCGCCGCCTGCCCCGATCAGAGTGTGGGCTTCGTCGATGAACAGGATGATTGGCTTGTCGGCGCTGCGAACGGCGTCGATCACGCCTTTGAGTCGTTGTTCGAATTCACCTTTGACCCCGGCACCAGCCTGCAACAGACCAAGGTCAAGCACTCGCAGACTGACTTCCTGCAACGACGGCGGCACATCTCCGGCAGCAATGCGCAGCGCCAGGCCTTCGACCACGGCGGTTTTGCCCACGCCCGGTGCGCCGACCAGAATCGGGTTGTTTTGCCGGCGTCTCAAAAGAATGTCGATGCACTGACGAATCTCGCCGTCGCGACCAACGATGGGATCGATGCGCCCGGCATGAGCGTCAGCGGTCAGGTCCTGGGTGTATTGATCGAGCACCGAGTCCTGACGTGGCGCCGGATTTCCAGAAGACACAGAACGCGGGCCTGCGTGCTCGCGGGAGTTCTCCGTCCACTCCAGCAGATTCGCGCGCAAGGCTTCCCTGGGAATCCGCAGCAATGACGACGCACTGTTGAGCAACAGACTTCGGCGCTCGTCACGATCAATCAATGCGAGTAGCAAAAGCCCGGAACGAATGCTGTCGATCCCCAGCACACTGGCCTGCACCACGGCGTCTTCCAACAATCCCAGCGTATGCGAGGACAGTGCCGGGGTGCGGGTACTACCCGCCTTGAACAGGTCCAGTGCCTTGTTGATTTCAGCCGTCAGCGCATCCCGTTCCAGCCCGAAACGCGGCAGCAGGAAAGCAAAGTCGCCGCCGTCGATGTCGAGCAATTCCAGCAACAGATGCTCGATCTCGACAAAGTGATGCCCGCGCTGCAGACAGCGTTGGGCGGCGCGTTCGAGGGCGCGGCGGTTGTCCGGGTTGAGGCGTCCGATCAGGCTGGCCAGTTCCATTTCAGGTGATCTCCAGCTGACGAAGACGGGTTTCGATCCGTTGCACGGTGACGCTGGCCTGACGTTGCAAACCGCCGTTCCAGCTCAACAGTGCCGGGGCTTGGCGACTGAGCTTCAGCGGCCCGGCACCGCGCACCAGAATCACCAGTTTCACGTCCAGATCGGGGCCGAAATACAGCGCTGCCAGACTGGCCAGTGCCGGGTGCGCCTCACCGTCCGGCAAAAAACGCGCGGCCTGCGCCGAGGACAATGGGCCGAGCGTCAGGCGAATCCCGGCATGCTCATCCCAGACCCGCGTGCCGGCTACGGCTGTGCGACCGAGTTGCAGATTGCGCCCGCCAGCCTTCATGACGCTGCGGCTGGCGGCCGGAATCTCACGCCACGCACCTTCATAGGCGCTCAGCTCCACCGGTACTGAAAATTGCTCGCGGACAATCGCTGCGAACCCCGCCAACGACCGGCGGCCATCGGCGTACAACGCGGTGCAGGCCAGAACGGCGCAGTCGGGAATCGCCTGGCGCTCCTGCAACGATTTGGGCATCAACCCGGTCAGCGCCCGCAATTGCGCCTGCACCGGCGAAGCGCCGGGCGTGGTAAAGCCGAGGGCGATCCGGTGTTTGCGCATCACCTTGTACAGCAGGCTCAGCAGCCGATGCTGGAACAGATCGAGGAATTCGGCGGGCGCGTGATCCTTGGCCCTGGCCCGTTGTTGCAGCCATTCCTGATAGGCGTAGGGCAACGGACCGTCGGGGCCGCCGAGGCCGAACATCGGCGAGTTGAGGGTCAGCGGTTCACCGGATTTTTCCTCAAGGCTTTCGATCTGGCTGGCGGCGAACACGGGCGTCAACGGCCCGCGCAATTTGAGCGCTTCGGCCTGCGGCGACGTGCCTGAGCCAAGGGAGTCGGCCTGCGGCTGTTCGCGCTCCAGCAACAGCAACGCCTGCAACCATTCGAACGCCTGCGGATCGCGGCGCAGTCGCTGGCCCAGTGTCAGAGCGACAGGGGCATGCCGGCTTGGGGTTGCCATGCCTTGACCTCCTTGTCTGCCTGCATGAGCACCGTGCGCACAAAGCGATTGGCCGTGGCGTACACCGAAAAGAATTGCGCTAGCACCGCCGAGAACAGCACCGCGCTGCTGCCGACGAAATGCTGCGGATCGAGCTGCAATTGTACTTCAAGTCCGTTGCGCCAGCCGCGCCAGGCATCGGCACCGACGTGGCCGATCACCCGTTCGCAAGCCAGGCTCAGCAAGCCATCGATCTGACGCAGGGCGCTGGCTTCATCGCGCAGGTTATGCAGATGCAGAATCTCCTTCAGCGCATCCAGCGCCTGCGGTCCTTCGACCAGCGACAAATGATTGAGGGTCAGTTGCGACACCAGCCGCCAGCGTGAGTCGCCGTCCAGTCGCGGCTGGCTCTGCGAGCTCGGCGGATTGCGCAGGCGTGCCCACGCCACCGGCCCGGGCCGCTCGAACCCCAGTGGCGTGCCGGCCGGCAGGCTCTGGGCGAGGTGTCGGTTGGTGCACAGCAGTTCGGCCGTGAGGCTGTAGTCGGGCAGGTCGGTTTGCGGTTCAAAACGGGTATCGACGACGCTGACCAGAAGATCACTGCCGAGCCGGTTCGGTGACTGGCCGCTGACTCGCCGCGCATGCCAGTAACGCTGTTGATCGCCGCCGCTGTGCTGGCTGCCGTAATAGGCGGGCAGGCGTTGCACGCCGGCGCTGGAGCTGGAGCGCATCGCGCGGATGCTGTGGATCTCGACGCTGTTTTCCCGGTGGCTGTCGGCAATCAAGCGGTATTCGCTGCGGGTACCGTCGGGGCGCAGCGGCTCGGAGGTGCGTGGGAACAGATTGATTACCGGTGCACAGCCGAGGGCGATGTCGCTGGCCTGCAAGTGCAATCGGCCGGCCGGCGCACGGTCGAAAACGATGTAGAGGTAGAGCGTCTGGCTGTCGCTGGAAACACTGCCGAGTGGCAGGTCGAAGAAATGGAATTTCTCCGGGAAGGCAAAATATTCCGCCAACAGACGCATGCCTGGATGTACGCCGTCCTCGTCCGGCAGCAGTACTTCACCGTCGGCGAACCCGACGATCTGCGGCAGTCCCTTCACCTTGGCGGGAATGCTCCCCGGCGAGCCTGCAAGTACTTGCACCGCGTGGGCACCGAGCAGGTCATAGAGGCCGGCGTTGATCACGGGCGAGGCGGCCAGGTGAATGCGTAAACTGTCGATTTCCAGTTCGGACCATTGGCTTTCGCCCAGGCAGCGCAGGCTCAGGCGCAAGGCCGAACGGGACTGCGCCACGCCGGTCAGCGCCTGGGCTTCGTCACTGCCGAGCAACAGCGCTTCGGCCACTTCGATGGGCCACAGCCGCACGGCGGCGCTGGTGCGAAAGTGAATGCTTTCGCCCTTGTTGGTGGTGACGAACAGCGGTGTATCCCGGGGCAGGGGATAGCCGCCGTCGAGTTTGCCTTTGCTCGGGTCCGGTTCGAATTGCACGATGGCGCAGGACGGCAACGGGCGCACGGCCAAGGGATAGAGCTGCTCAAGCAAGGCATCGCTGAACTCGGCGTAGTCATCATCCAGACGCCGTTGCAGACGCGCCGCGAGCAGGGCGAAGCCTTCGAGCAAACGCTCGACGTGCGGATCCGGGCATTCACCGGGAGACAGCTCCAATCGCCGCGCGACTTTCGGATAGCGTTCGGCAAACTGGCTGCCGGCGTGGCGCAACCAAGTCAGTTCACGTTGGTAGTAGTCGAGCAGTTGCGGGTCAATCGAGTCGCTCATGGCGCACCTCCAGCCCTTCGTTGCCGGGCTCGATGACAAAGGCCACCGGCCAGTGCAGCGAGCCGCTGCGCAATTCGCCGAGCAGGCGGATGCTCAATCGCTGGGGCTGTTCGGGGAGGGGATTGACCTGAACCTCGCCCAGCAGCAGGCGCGGTTCGAAGTGGGTGATGGCCTCGCGAATGTCCCGCGCCAGGCGACGGCGGTCATCGCTGCGCTGTTGTTGCAGGGCGCTCCAGTCGGCGATGCCGTAGTCGATCACGCTCGGAGGTGTCGTCAGTGCGCGCGGGCCACGGCGGGTGTTGAACAGGCGCCCGAGCTCGGCGTGCACCGAGTCGAGCAAGTCCTGCCGATCGAACACCGGCGGCTCGTCGGCCTCGCTCCAGGCGAGGCGTTCGAACAGCGGTGCGCGTATGCCGGTGCCTGCCATGGCGAGGACGTCCGGTTACTTGCTGGCCTTGTTGGCCGCCAGGTCCCAGACCGTGCCGGCGGTGCCTTCCTTGGTGCCGTCGTCTTTTTGCGCGGTGAGTTCCCATTTGATCTTGGTGAAGTTCAGGGACAGGGTTTCCACCGGTTTGCCCCCGGTGCCGCCGCTGACGCTGACGTTGGAGATCACCACGTTGGTCAGGGTGTAGATGATGAACGGCATGATCTGCCCGCTGCCTTCGGCGGCGTTGCGACCGATGGTGATCTTGGCTTCCGGGATCGGCTTGCCGGCACAGCAATATTCGTTGAGCGAAGGGGTCGAGCTGTCGATGAATTTGGTCAGGGTAAATTCACCGATGTGCGGCCGGCCGGAGGTTCGCTCCGAGTTGCTGACGTCGTTGGTCACCTGCATCGCCACGTTGTGGCTGTAGGACATGACTTCGATCTTGTCCTTGTAGCCCTCGAGCAGGCTGTCGCCTTTGATGTCGCCGCCGAGGTCGAGAATGATTGCATCCATCGCTTGAAACTCCTGAAGGTTGTCGCGCTAGACAAACGGGGAAGCGCCCGCAGGGAAATCCTGCGGGCGCAGGCAGGTCAGGCTGCTACCGGAGGCGGCAGGGTGGCGACCAGGCGGATCGACGCGGTCAGCTCTTCCAGCTGGAAGTGCGGCCGCAGGAACACGGTCGCGCGGTAGGCACCAGGCTTGCCGGCGACTTCGGTGACGTCCACCCGCGCTTCACGCAACGGGTACTGCGCCTTGATTTCCTGCGGCGCGTTGTCGTTGATCAGCACGTAGTCGGCGATCCAGTTGTTGAGGTAGGTCTGCACGTTGTCGCGGGTCATGAAACTGCCGACCTTGTCGCGCATGATCACCTTCAGGTAATGGGCGAAACGCGAGGCCGCGAGCACGTACGGCAGCATCGCCGAGATTCGTGCGTTGGCGTTGGCCTCGTTGGTGTTGTAGACCTTGGACTTGTTGGTGGTCTGGCCGCCGAAGAACACCGCGATGTCGCTGTTCTTCTTGTGGCACAGGGCGATGAAGCCGAGGTCGTTGAGTTCCTTCTCACGACGGTCGGTGATTGCCACTTCGGTCGGGCATTTGAGCGACAGGTCGCCGGAGCTGGTACGGAAAGTGTGTGCCGGCAGGCCTTCGACCGCGCCGCCGCCTTCAGCGCCACGGATCGCCGCGCACCAGCCGTACTTGGCAAAGGCTTCGGTGATGCGTTGCGACAGCGCCCATGCGGCGTTGCCCCACAGGTATTTGCTGTGGTCGGTGCCGTTGGTGTCTTCGACGTAATTGATGCCTTCCACAGGCGAAGTGTCCGGGCCGTATGGCAGACGCAGCAGGAAGTGCGGGAGCACCAGCGAGACGTAGCGCGAGTCTTCGCTTTCACGGAACGAGCGCCACTTGATCAGTTCCTGGCTCTCGAACACTTTCGACAGGTCACGGGGCACGGCCAGTTCAGTGAAGCTGTTCATGTCGAACAGACGCGGGCTGGCGGCAGCGATGAATGGCGCGTGGGCAGCGGCGGCGACGTTCGAGAGTTTTTCCAGCAGGCCGATGTCCTGTGGGTGACGGCCGAAGGTGTAGTCACCGACCAAAAGGCTGAACGGGTGACCGCCGAAGGTGCCGTATTCCTCTTCGTAGATCTTCTTGAACAGGGCGCTCTGGTCGAATTCGACGGCTTTTTCCAGGTCGTTCTGCAGCTCTTTCTGGGTCACGTTGAGCAGGCGCAGCTTCAACCGGGTGCTGGTTTCGGTGTTCTGCACCAGCATGTGCAGGCCGCGCCAGGACGCTTCGAGTTTTTGCAGGTCCGGGTGGTGCAGCACTTCGTTGAGCTGGGCGCTGATCAGCTCATCGATCTTGCTGATGCGGTCGTTGATCATCGCCACGGTGTCCTTGTCGATGGCCATGCCTTCGTCGAGTACCTGGGTGGCGAACTCCGCGAGCATGTCGCGGGCATAGTCCTGCTGGCTGTCGTCATGGGCCATGCGGCCCTCGGCAATGATTCGGTCAAGCAGGGATAAAGTTTCGGCGGCAGCATTTTCGCTGGCTTGATTCTGGGCGGCGGCGGGCATGGCGAATTCTTCCTCGGTCAGGTGGACGATCAGGCTTGCGGTTCGGCCGGGGCCTCGGCATCAACTGCCGGGGTAGCGGTGTCCGGGCGAGCCGATTTGATCTCTTGCAAGCCTTCGGTGTTGGCAATGACATCGCGCAACAGTTTGTCGAGATCGTCGTTGCCGTCGAGTTTGGTCAGCAGATCGCGCAGGCGCTGACGGGCTTCGAACAGACGACGCAGCGGGGTGACTTGCTCCACCACCTTGACCGGGTCGAAATCGTCGATGTGCTTGAAGTTGAGTTCGATGTTCAGCTTGCTGTCGTCGCCGCTGAGGGTGTTGTTGACTTGCAGGGTGGCACGGGGAGCGATGGAGGCGAGGACGTCGTTGAAGTTGTCGCGGTCGATTTCGGTGAAACGGCGTTCAGTCAGTTTTGCCAGTGGTTCGAGCGGCTTGCCCGAGAGGTCGGCAAGAATCCCGACCACCAGCGGCAATTCCTTTTTCTCGATGGCATTACCGATTTCGACGTCGTAGGTGATTTGCACTCTGGGCGGACGCACCCGGTCGAGCTTGTGCTGAGTACTTTCTGCCATGTCGGCGGACTCCGATGCGATGAGCGGGCGCAATGCATCGGGGAGGCCCGTTCATCGCTTTCCCTTGCTGGACCACAGGTTAGAAAGGGAGGCAGATGACCTGTCGTTCCTTTGACAAACCTTCCACATTCGGCTGTAGGAACCGAACTACCCAAGACGCTAGAACAGGTCTATAAAAATGCAAGCGAAAAACATTTTTGGACTGTCTCGCGAAAAGGAAAATTCATTTTGTCTTCACGACTTTTTCTAACAATCGGGTTTGCGCTGCTCGCGGGCTGTTCGTTCTTCGGGCCGAAAGTCGACCTCGACAGCCTGACCCTCGACGTCGCGCCCAAGGCCAATGACGACACACCGATCGCTGTGGATTTCATCGCGGTCAATGACCCTGACCTGCTCAAGCAACTGTCGGGCATCAGCGCCCAGCAGTGGTTCGCCGGGCGCGAGCAGTACCAGCGCGACTATCGTCAGCTGATGAGCGTGTGGGGACTGGAGCTGGTGCCGGGGCAATTCATCGACCGCCAACCCTTCCCGCTGGGGGGCAAGCGGGCGGCTGGACTTTTGGTCTTCGCCAGCTATAACACACCCGGAGCGCACCGCTTGCGGCTGGACGATCAGAGCGATGCATGGCTCAAGTTCGACAGCCGCGAGATGACCCTGGTCAGCAAGGAAAACTGAAAAAACCGTCCGCCGCCGGTTCGCGGTGCAGTCGAAGGGAGTCGTATGAGTCTGCTACCTGATGCGGTCTGCTGGCATGAAGGCATGCAATTGCTGCCACAGCATTTTCAGTTGCAGGGTCTGCGGGCCGAAGCGCTCGGCGCGCATCTGGCGCAGGCGTGCAATCCGTGGTTCTTTGGGGTCAGCCACATGGATTTCGACCCTTCGGCGATGAGTGCCGGGGTGGTACGCGTGGTGTCATTGCAAGGGACGATGCCCGACGGGTTGCCGGTCAATCTGCAGGCGGGTGTCGGGCCTGTGCTGGAGCTGGATGTCGGCCCTTCGATCAACGAAACCGACGATGCGACCGTCACCGTGTACCTGGCGATCAGTCCGCTGTGGCGCGCCGGTCAATTGCTGCCGCTCAAGGGGCGATTGCAGTCGGTGGTCGGCGAGGCCCTGCCGGATCTCACCAGCGGCGAGTTCCCCGAATCGATTACCGTGTGGCGACCCAATCCGCGTCTGTGCACACAGTTGAACAAGGCTGATTCAATCTGCCTGCCGCTGCTGAAAATCCGCAAGGAGGGCGGCGGTTTTCTGCCGTTGCCCTATACGCCGCCGACGCCGGTCCTTTTGCCGGAGTCGCCGCTGGGTCGGCGAATTGCCGGGCTCTGCGCGCGGGCCCGGGAGAAATGCCTGTTCCTGGGCGGGCGTCTGCGTCAGGCACAACAGTCCGGCAATCAGGACGACGCGCTGGAGATCCGTCGCCAACTGACCGCGTTATGGACGCGGCTGCCGGAAGTCGAAGGTTCGCTGAACAGTCGCATTGCTCATCCGCAGGGTTTGTACGTGCAGTTGCTGGGGTTGGCCGGCGCGTGGTCGGCGCTGGATCCGTTGGCGGGCGTGCCGTCATTTGCGCCGCTGGATTTTTTCGAGTTGCAGCGCGGTTACGAGCCGCTGCTCGATTGGCTGGAAACCACGCTGGAACTGATTCGTGCCGGTTATCGCAGCATCGCTTTCGAGCGCAGCGAACACAGCTTTTCCATTCAGTTGCCGGACGAGCAGCCGAGCCAGCGGCTGGTCATCGGCCTGCGCATGCCCAACGGCGCCAGCGAGCAGGCGGCCGGCGAGTGGTTGCGCGGCGCGATCATTGCCTCGGCGCCGCACATCGCTTTGCTCAGCCGCCAGCGCATGAGCGGCCTGACGCACCAGGCCATGAATCGCAACGAACAAGTGGCCTACAGCGTCGGCGACGACACCCGACTGTTTGTGGTGACAGCCGAAGGTAACTGGTTCGACGCGCAATTGCCGTTGGTGATCGCCGCGCCGGCCACCCGGTTGACCAGCAGTCCGTGGCAAGTGGTGCTGTTTGTCGCCCAGAACAGTGAAAGTGCCTGATCACACAAGGAACGCCGTATGTCGCAAGGAAGTGCCGCAAGCCTTGGGTTGCAGGACGCACCGTTGAGCAGCGCGTTCCGGCAGACGTGGCAGCAATGGCAACTGGACTGGACTCAATTGCCCAAGGACATCGAGGACGATGCGGCGCTGGTCGAAACCGTGGTCGAGCTGTCCACCCAGGCTTCACAACGGCTGTGGCGCACGGCGTTTTCGCGGGTTGGCGACTCGGCGACCGAACAGGTCAAGGCACTGGTGTACGCCTTCGTTGCTCTGGTCGATGAAACGCTGCTGTTCAGCCCATGGCCGGGCCAGAGCGCCTGGCAGGAAAAACCTTTGGAGTCACGCCTGTATTCCAGTCGTCAGGCGGGTGAGCAGTTGCCGGCGGCGATCCAGACTCTTCTCGATGAGCAGCAACCCACCACCCGCGATCTCGCCAACGTCTATCTGCAATGTCTGATTCTCGGTTTCCACGGACGTCTGCGCGGCGAGCACAGCCAGGCGCAATTGGAAAAGTGGCGGCTGGCGTTGTTCACCTTCGCCTGGCAGGACGAGGCCAGTTACGACGATGTCAGCCAGCGCCTGGTACAACCTTCGCTGGTTGCGCCGCTGCAATTGCCGGTGCGCACGGCGTTGCCGGACGGTTTTCGTCTGGCACTGGGGATTCTGGCAATGGTGCTGTTGCTGACCGGGGTTGGCCAGTTCTTGTGGAGTGACATTCGTTCCGAACTGGAGCCGGTGCTGCAAACCACCGACTCGATAGCGGTGCCGGAGCAAGACTCATGAGTACCTTGACGATCGTCGCGTGGGTGGTGGCGGTGCTGTTGCTGCTGGTGATCGTCGGGGTGGCGGTGTGGTGGCTGCGCACTCGAAGCGGCGCGGCGATCCGCAGTTTCTATCTCGCTGTGCGGCACATGGAGCAAGAGCAGGGCACTCACGATCGCTATCAGTTGCCATGGCTGCTGATGCTCGGCGATGAGATCCAGGGCACGCAACTGGTGACCGAATGGCGCCTGCAACCCACCGACAAACCGGCCTGGTTCGGCCGTTGGTGGTCGGACCCTGAAGGGGCGGTGCTGGTGGTGCCCCAAGGCCTGTTTCTGCCGGAAGACGGCATGCATTTGCAACGGGGTGGCTGGTGGCGGTTGCTTGGACTGATCCTGCGCCTGCGCAGCAAGCGTCCGCTCGACGGGGTGATCTGGACCGTGCCGGTCAGTCGCCTGGGCAATCTGGAGCAGGCGACGCAGTTGGGTCTTGCGGCGCGCCGACGCTTCATCGACCTGTTGCAACGTTTTGGTTTGAGCGTGCCGGTGTACGTGATCGTCACCGGTCTTGAGGAACTGCCGGGATTTCAGGACCTGATCAGCGCGCTGCCGGATGAGGCACGCGAACGTACCCTGGGGTGGTCATCGCCGTTTGCGCGAGATGCGGTGTGGCAGGGGCAGTGGAGCGATCAGGCGCTGGATCGCCTGCACCGCGCCGTCGCCGAAGCGGTGATTGAACTCGGTACGTTGTCCGGGCAGTTGACTGCGGACCTGTACGCCTTGCCCGAGCGTCTCGAAACGCTGCGACGGGGTCTGCAGAACGTGCTGGAACCGGTGTTTCAGGGCAACGCTCAGGGCGAGGCACCGTGTTTTCGCGGCGTGTACTTCAGCGCCAATCAACCGGCCGACGACGCACTGGACGGCTTCAGCGCCGATGACAGTGGCCTGCAGCGCAGCGTGTTCATGCGTCAGCTGTGGCGCCAGCGCCTGATCGGCGAACGTGGTCTGGCGCTGGGCGTACCACGGCTGTTGCGCTTGCGTCAGCGTTGGCAACGGCTGACGGCCGGCGTGGCGCTGGTGGTCGGGGTCGTCTGGGCGCTGGCGATGTTCTGGGTGTGGAACCAGTCGGTCAAGGATGCCCATGAACTGGCGCGGCTGATGCAGCGCGCGCACAAGAGCTACGTTACGGTCACCGATGAGGCGCACCGCGTCGAGCCGACCCGGCGCAACGTGCAGAGCTTCTGGCGGGTGCTGGAAAAGGCACCTCACTGGCACTACGTGTCGCTGGCGTTTCCGTCTTCGTGGATTTCTTCCGTGGACTTGAAGATCGAACGGGCGGTGTTCCAGGCTGCCCAGGGTCATATGGTTCAGCCGCTGCATGCGTTGCTGGTGGCGGAGCTTGCGAAGCTCAAGGCGATCCGCACGACCGATCGGCGCAACAGCGTCGAAAGCGAAGACCCGGCCCAGTGGCAGAACTACCAGAAAGCCACGGACCTGGTGGACCGGGCGTTGCGCCTGGAGCAACAGAACCAGTTGTTCGCTGAGGTGCAGAACAATCAGCGGGCACCGCTGGACGATCTGGTGCAACTGAGCAACAACGCGCTGTCGCTCAACCTCAACGCAGCGACGTTACCTCACGCCGCTTATTACAACCGGCTGCTGGCGGCGGGGGACAGCGGTGATTTGCAGGCGCTGGACTTGAGTGTCGAGCGGCCGTTGATCGTCAGCAATTTCAACGGACTGATGGAACGCTGGCTCGATCAGTATTTCCTGGCCGACAACTTTGTCAGCAGTGCCGGCTATCTCAAGTTGCATCTGGAGCAGCTCGAGGCCGGGAGTGGCAACAGCCTCAGCGAACTCGAGGACCTGCGTGCGCTGATCGACGACCTGCAAGCCGCGATTGCCCTGACCAACTCGACCTGGGGCCGCGGCAAGGGGCAGGAGCTGGTGCCGGGCTACCGCGAATTTCTCGACAAGGTGCGCAAGAGCACGCTGCTCGGGCCTGCGGTCGAGCAACAACTCGATGCCCAGGCGGGCAAGTTGCAGCAGAGTTTCCGTGACCAGTGGATCGCCCAGATCGGTTCGCGCGGCAACTTGCTGGTGCAACAAGGCAGCGGGCAACTGGCGTTGCAGGATCAGGTGGTGAAGCTCAATAACGCGGTGCAGGCGCTGTTCAAACGCGACTTCGTGTCCATCGCGATGCGCGCCACCGAAGACAACGTCAACTTGCAAGGTCAGACCGTCGATGGTGACGACCTCAATACCTCGCTCAACTACTTCGCCAGCTACAAGAGTTACGTTGCCGAAGAACTGCCGCGCATTCCGCCGGTTTATCGTGAGGCGTTGCTGCAAGCGGCAGAAGGTGCGGCGGCAAAGGCCATGTGGCTGAGCCTGAAGGATCACAACGATCAGACGCATCCTTACGCGGTGTTCAACGTGCAGGCCGAGCAGGCAATGGCTTTGCAGAAGGCCTTTGTCGAAGTCCATCGCAGTGATCTGGCGGCGCGTCTGCAAGGCGCACTGAATCGCCGGGCCATGGCGCAGATCGTCAACGGTCTGGATGAAATCACCGCACAACCGCTGTTCGGCGGCCGGACTGAAATCAGTCAGTGGGACGGCTCGAAAAACCTCGGCCTGCAACTGTACGGCGCCAGCGATGTGCAGGATTTGAAACTGAGCCTCAAGCAGCAATTCAACACCATGCTCGGCATCACCGAGCGGCGCACTTCGGCGCTGCAGTGGCTGATGACTCAACAGGGCAATCTCTCGGCGCTGGATTACGAACGGGTGACCCAGTTCAGCGCGCTCAACGACGAACTGCTTAAGTTCAAGGAGTCCAACCCGGCCAGCTCGCCGGCGCAGATCGAGCAACTGGTCAGCCGTGATTTCATCGAGATGGACACCGGTTCCTGCGTGCAGGTGTTGCAGACCGCCAATCTGGCGGGCGGGCGCGGCACTCTGGCGATGCGCGCGGTGGAGTTGCAACAGTCGGCCATGCAGCGTTGCCAGTACCTGCAACAACAGCAGGCTGCGGCGGCGTGGAATGAACTGGCCAACTATTTCAATCAGTATCTGGCTGACCGCTTTCCGTTTGCCAACGGTTTGCAGGCGCAGGATGCCGACCCGGCGCGGGTCCAGCATTTTCTGGAAGTCATCGACAAACGCCTGCCGGTGGCCCAGGCCGGACTGGTGCTGAGTCAGACCCCGGAACGGCTGGCGGCGGAAGACTTTCTCAACCGTTTGAAGCAGGCGAGCCTCTGGCTGACCCCGCTGTTCGTGCGCGACAAGAGCGGCCTTCTCGGTGTCGAGATGGACGTCCGCTGGCGCACCGACCGCGACGATGAGCGCGGTGCCGATCAGGTGATCGCCGGGGGCTTGCTGGCCGGCAATCAGCAGATCAGCTATCCCGCCGCCGAGCAGCCGAACCTGCGCTGGATGGTCGGCCAGCCGATCCGCCTGACCCTGCGCTGGGCGCGCAACGGTCGCGAGCGCCCCGTCAATGACCCGCTGCAACCGAACCTGGTGGTGCGGGATATGGAGGCGGGCTGGGAGTACGGCGGGCCATGGTCGCTGCTGCGGCTGATGCGCGCGCACTTCTCGGTTCAGCGCCAGCCAAGCATGGATTACACGGACTTTCCGCTGACCCTGCGCCTTCCGGTTACCGCGCTCAATGACAGTGTCACCAGCGAATTCACCCGGATGTTCGTGCGACTGTCGTTGATGAGTCAGGGTTCGAAGCTGCCGCTGTCGATTCCACCGTTGCCGACCCGGGCGCCGCGTTCACCGTTCCAGGCAACCGGCACTACTGCCGCCATTGAATCCCGTGAGGAGGGCCTGTGAGCCTGCCATCTGCAACCTTGCCCGACCTGATCGATCAGTTGCTTGCACCGATCAGCCCTGATGCGCCTTGTGGTGCGGATCTGCGTTACGAACGCGAGTTCGATCAATTGCGCGACCTGCGCCGTGAAGACGATGCGAGCCTGCCGACCGGGGTCTGGCAATCGACGCTGAAACAGGCGAACTGGCCGGCAGTGGAAACACTCACCACCACGCTGCTGATCGAGCGCAGCAAGGACCTGATGCTCAGCGCCTGGCTCGGCGAGGCCTGGCTGCATCTTCAGGGGCTGGACGGATTGCCCGGTAGCCTGGCGCTGATCGCCGGATTGTGTGAGCGCTATCCCGAACAACTGCACCCGCAGGCCGAGGAGGGTGATCAGTCATGGCGGGTGATTCCGCTGGAATGGCTGGTGCGTCGGTACAGTGAGGTGCTGCTGACCCGGGTGCCGCTGTTCGGCTCGCACAACAGCGATTTCGAGGCGTACAACCTGGAAACCTGGCGCCGCTTGCAGGTGCAACAGGTGCAGGTCAATGACAGCAAGAATGCCAAGGCTTCAGCGGAGACCGCACGCAATGAACAGAAGAAGCTCAGCGAACAGGTGCGCGCCACGCCGCTGGCGTTCTGGCTGCGCCAACAGGGCAATCTGCTGCTGAGCCAGCAACACCTGCAACGTTTGAACGCCTGGAGCGATACGTACCTCGGTGATCAGGGGCCGGGTCTGCAGCCCTTGCAGGGCATCATTCAAGCGCTGCTGAAACTGGTTCAGGAGTTCATCGCCATGCACCCACAAAAACCGGCGCCGGTCGCCCCCGTCGAAGCCCCCGTGGTAGAGGCGCAACCGGTCGAGGAAGTCCCCGTTGTGGCGCAGGTCTTTCGTGAGCCGGCGAGCCGTGAAGAGGCCTATCGGCAATTGCTGCTGATCGCCGAATACCTGGCCCGCACCGAACCCCACAGCCCAGTGCCATACCTGATCCGGCGCGGGGTGGAGTGGGGCAACAAGCCGTTGAGTGAACTGCTCGGCGAGCTGATCTCGGCCGACGCCGAATCGCGACGGCTATGGACGTTGCTCGGCGTACTTTAGTGCACGCGCTGGTTGTTCTGCTTCGGCGGCAGCGTAAGGGGTGTCAGTACCGGCTCCCCGGCAAAGAACGCCACCAGGTTTTTCCCCACCAGATCCACGGTGCCTTGGGTGGCTTCAGGTGACAGTCCGGCGACGTGCGGGGTGAGAATCACGTTGCTCAAGGTTTTCAGCGCATCCGGCACCTGCGGTTCGTGATCGAATACATCCAGTGCAGCGCCAGCAATCCGCCGTTGTTCGAGGGCAGTGATCAGGTCCGCGGTGTTTATGACACTGGCTCGAGCGATATTGACGATGAAGCCTTTCGGCCCCAGGGCATCGAGCACGGGACGGGTCACCAGATGCTGACTGCCAATACCGCCGGGTGTCGCAACCACAAGAAAGTCAGAGGCTCGCGCCAGCTCGGTGGGGGTCGAGCAAAAGGCGTAGGGCACGTCGTTGCGCACTTGGCGGTTGTGGTAGCTGATCTCCATGTCGAAACCCAGATTCGCGCGTTTGGCGATGGCCATGCCCACTGCGCCGAGACCAAGAATCCCCAGCCGCTTGCCCGCCAGGGACGGGCGCATGATCTTCGGCCATTCGCCACGGCGCACGGCGGCATCGCAGCGTGGAATGTCGCGTACCAGCGCCAGCAGCAATGCCATGGCATGGTCGGCCACCGACGAGGCGTTGACGCCGGCGCCGTTGGTGACGGTCAGGCCCCGGTTGCTGGCGGCTTGCAGGTCCACTTGTTCGTAGCCGGCACCGATCACGCAGATGATTTTCAGCGTGGGCAATGCGGCGATTTCTTCGGCGTACAACCCCAGCGGACCACGGGTCAGCACCGCATCGATACGAGCACCGTGAGTGGCAATGGCCTGGGCGCGTTCGGCGGGAGTCGGGGCAAGAATCAGGTGAAAGCCCTGTCGTTCAAGAATGGGCAGATAGTCATTGATGGTTTCAACCAGTACCAGAACGGTGGCGGGCATTGCTCGGCTCCTGTGATCGTCGGCGTGTCGGTCGCGAAAGTCGTGTCAGAGTGCTGATTGCAGAGCGGTTTGGCAATGGCCGGCATTGCCCCGCACCAGCCAGTGTAGGAGCTGATACGGGGCGCGCGCGGGCGCTTCGTCAGAAGTCGATGTTGGCGGTGCCGAACAACTCGCGGACGCCGCGCCGGCGGATCGCTAGCAGGTGCATCAACTGGCGTACTGGGCGATGCCGTTGCCGAAAGACCAGTTCTCTTTCTTTACTTCGACCAGGTTGATGAACACATCTTCCAGACGGATCGACAGGTGCGTGTTCAGGTTCTGGGCGATGGTCTGGTACAGCGCCTTTTTCTGCTCCAGCGTTCGGCCCTCATTGAGGGTGATCTGGATGATCACCAACTGGTCGCTGCGCTGGATCCCCAGGTATTGAGTATCGAAGACGAAATGCTCGCCGTCGTGCTCGGCCAGGATCTGGAAGTTGTCGTGCTCCGGCACATTGATCGTGCTGCGCATGGCGGCGTAGATCTGCTCACCGACGCGTTTGGTGAAGGTCGGGTCGGGGCGTTTCTTGAGTTCGACGCGGACGAGGGGCATGGGAAGGCTCCATGGGGCAGGGGGCTGGAAAGGGCTGTCAGTCGCTTCGCCATTGGGTATAGCCGAAAATGCCAATCGGTGAGTTTGTTTAAAAACGTTAGGAAACGGATGCCCCGTCCTGCGGGATTTACGGATGTTGCCTACGAGTGCTGCCGGATTTATCCGCTATACGGCGAGATGTGAAGCACGAAACCATAGAGAGCAGGACAGGACGCGCTTTTCAGGATGGAACGGCGACCTGGACCGAAATTGCCATCAGCCAAGGAAGGCCAATGCTTCAGAACAACCGTGAAAACCTGGAACTCGACAGGCTGCATAACGAAACGCGAAAACTTGTGGCTGAAAGGCAGAAGCTTCTGGCGGAAGAAAAGAAGCTGAAGTGGGAGACGTATTTTTATCCAGTCGCGGTAGTGGCCGGCGTGTTAACGGCAAGCGCGGCATTGGCGGGCGTCTTTTTCAGGTTTTGAGCGTTGGCTTTCGCAATCTTCAGACACATGACCCAAAAGGAAATCAACATGAGTACCTATGACGCCAAAGCCAGAATGGAACAATTGGAACGGGAGCACGATGAGTGGGCTGAAAAAATACGAATCAAAAACAGGAAAGAAATGCGCCCGATCTGGGGCTTGCTGGGTCTGGGCATCTTTTGCATGTCCCTTGGCTTCATGTTGGCCCGATCGATTTGATCGGGTTTTCCCCATGACGCATTCGGCGCCGGAACGTGCCATAAAACGACATCAGACGTATCTGTCATCGACAGGTTTTTTCCCAAAAACGACAATCCTCCAATCTGCTCCGTACAACCATTCCTCAGCTAAGTCTTTGCTTCCGCTCATTTATCGCGGAGAATCGCGCCCCTGTTTCGGCCGGAGCATGTCTGTCGGTTTTTTCCGACGCGTCCTGACCGAGTGGCAAGTGACCGGAATGCGGAGATCCGACCGGATGAATGATCAGGCCAATAGCGTCGAACAACGCTTTGAAACGGCAGCACCAGCCCAATTGTCGAGCTGGAATCGCCATGACACTACCTGGATGTTGGGACTGTTCGGGACGGCCATCGGCGCCGGTACCCTGTTTTTGCCGATCAACGCAGGTCTGGGTGGCTTCTGGCCGCTGGTGATCCTCGCGCTGCTGGCATTCCCGATGACTTTCTTCGCACACCGCGGCCTGACCCGCTTCGTGCTCTCCGGTCGTGAAGGCGCCGACATCACTGAGGTGGTGGAACAGCATTTCGGCATCAAGGCCGGCGCGCTGATCACCTTGCTGTACTTCTTCGCAATCTTCCCGATCCTGCTGATCTACAGCGTTGGCCTGACCAACACCGTCGCCAGCTTCCTCGAACACCAACTACACATCACGCCGCCACCGCGCGCGTTGCTGTCGTTCGTGCTGATCCTCGGCCTGCTGGCCGTGGTGCGTTGCGGCGAGCAAGTGATCGTCAAGGCAATGAGCCTGATGGTGTATCCGTTCATCGTTGCGCTGCTGTTCCTCGCCGTGTACCTGATTCCGCACTGGAACGGCGGCATCCTGAGCACCGCTTCGCAGGTGCCGGCGCCGTCGGCGCTGCTGCACACGCTGTGGCTGGCGATTCCGGTGATGGTGTTTTCGTTCAACCACTCGCCGATCATCTCGGCGTTCGCGGTGGACCAGAAGCGTCGTTACGGTGTTCACGCCGACGAGCGCAGTTCGCAGATCCTGTCGCGTGCCCACCTGCTGATGGTGGTGATGGTGCTGTTCTTCGTCTTCAGTTGCGTACTGACCCTGTCGCCGGAGCAACTGGCTGAAGCCAAGGCGCAGAACCTGTCGATCCTGTCGTACCTGGCCAACCACTTCAGCAACCCGACCATTGCGTTCGCGGCGCCGTTGATCGCGTTCGTGGCCATCTCCAAGTCGTTCCTCGGTCACTACATCGGTGCCAGCGAAGGCCTCAAGGGCTTGATCGTGAAAAGCGGCAAGCGCCCGGGTGCCAAGGCACTGGATCGCATTGTTGCAGCGTTCATGCTGGTGGTGTGCTGGATCGTGGCGACCCTGAACCCGAGCATCCTCGGCATGATCGAAACCATCGGAGGCCCGGTCATCGCGGCGATCCTGTTCCTGATGCCGATGTACGCGATCCGCAAAGTGCCAGCGATGGCACGTTATCGCGGCCAGGCGTCGAACGTGTTTGTCACCGCGGTAGGCCTGGTGGCAATTTCGGCGTTGATCTACTCGCTGGCCGCCTGATTCCAGGCCAGCAGCTCCAGACGGGGGCGAGCCATTCGCCCCCGCTTTTGCAAGACCCTCTCAGTGCCTGATCCAGAGCACACATCCCCAGGCATAAACGGCTACGCTTGAAAGGCACTTTTCCCGGAGATGCCTTATGCCCCGTGCCCGACCCCAATTGATCAGCGCCAAACTGGAAAAACTCCATCCCACACAGCTTACGGTCGGCCTCGCCGAAGTCGCCGACAAGCGCCAGGAATGGAAAAAACTCAAACGCAAGGAGCGGGCGGCAGCGCTGGACAATCATTGGTTTCCCAGTGTGCTCGGGCCTGAAGGTGTCTATTACATCGTCGATCACCATCACTTTGGTCTCGCGCTGATCGAAGAAGAGGTCAAGAAGGCCTCCTTGCTAGTGCTCAAAGACCTTTCATTTGTCGACACGGTTACCTTCTGGAACGTGATGAACTTCAACCAGTGGGCACATCCTTACGACGGGCGCGGTGTCCGGCGCACCTTTGAAGCCATTCCCAAATCCATTGCCGATCTGCAGGACGACCCTTATCGCAGCCTCGCTGGACGCTTGCGCCGGGCCGGTGGCTACGCCAAGGACGCCACGCCCTACAGCGAGTTTCTCTGGGCGGATTTCTTTCGCAGCCGCATTGCCAGTGATCAGATCCGTGACCTCAGTCCCAAATTGCAGACGAAAGCCATGAATTTGGCCCGCAGTCAGGACGCTCGGTATCTGCCAGGGTGGGTGGGTCCGATTGTCAACTGAATCCCTAAACGCTTCCTCCCGACCCGAAGTACAAAGTCGCAGTCAGGACCTGCTGGCCGGGTTGTCGATTGCCGGTCTGTTGCTGCCCGAGGCCGTGGCGTATTCCAGCATTGCCGCGTTGCCGCCCCAGGCCGGGGTGATCGCGTTGTTCGCCGGGCTGCTGTGTTACGCATTGATGGGCACCAGCCGCTTTGCTGTGGTCTCGGCCACGTCGTCATCGGCGGCAGTGCTGGCGGCTGCCACGGCCTCGCTGGCTGGCGGCGATCCGGCATTGCGTCTGAGTCTGGCGGTCGGTCTGGTGATGATGACCGGTGTGCTGTTTCTGCTGGCGGGGCTGTTCAAGCTTGGCAGTGTGACGTCCTTCATCGCCAAACCGGTGTTGCGTGGCTTCGCACTGGGATTGGCAGTGACGATCATCCTCAAGCAGGTGGCGAGCGTCGTTGATGTCCACCTGACTGAGAGCAACCTGGTTCGCTTTCTGCCGCAGTTGATTGAGCAGTGGTCGAAATGGAATCTGGCAGGTGCCGGTGTAGCGCTGGTGGCGTTGCTGGTGCTGATGGCCTGTGCCCGTTTTCGCCGGGTGCCGGGCGGGCTGATCGTCGTGGCACTGGGCATTACCGCCAGCCAATGGCTGAACCTGCCGGCCTACGGGGTGAAGCTGATCGGGGGTATCGATCTGGCGCTGGAGATGCCGCAGTTGCCGAACATGCCGTTTGCCGACTGGCTGCGTCTGGGTGAACTGGCGTTTGCCATGGTGATGATTCTGTATGCCGAATCCTATGGTTCGATCAGCTCGTTTGCCCTGAAGCATGGCGACCGTGTGTCCTCGAATCGCGATCTGCTGGCTCTTGGCGCGTCCAATCTGGTGTCGGGCCTGTTTCACGGCATGCCCGCCGGTGCCGGGTATTCGGCAACGTCGGCCAATGAGGCGGCGGGCGCTACATCACGGTTGGCGGGAGTTGTCGCGGCGGCAGTGGTGTTGCTGATCGTTTTGACTGTGCTGCCTTACATCGCCCTGACCCCGGAGCCGGTACTGGCCGCGATTGTGATTCACGCCTTGGGACGGGCGCTGAGCCTGCAACCGCTGGGTCGCTACTTCATCTGGCGACGTGATCGCTTGCTGGTGATTTGCGCGGTGGCGGCGGTGCTGGTGCTGGGCGTGCTCGACGGTTTGCTGCTGGCGGTGGCGATCAGCGTGGTGCTGATGCTCAAGCAGATGTCATCGGCGGATATCCAGGTGCTGGGGCAAATGGGCGGTGGTCACGACTATGTCGACGTGCAGCGCCATCCGGATGCCCGGGAAATCCCCGGCGTGTTGATCGTGCGGCCGAGTGAGGCACTGTTTTTCGCTAACGTGGAACGGATTCTCGGCGGCGCGCTGCGGCTGGCCCGCCATGCGCCGACGGCGGTGCACACGATCATCCTGAGTCTGGAAGAGTCGCCGGATCTGGATGGCACCAGCATCGAAGCGCTGGAAGCGTTCTTCCTGCAGGTGCGGGCCGAAGACAAGCTGTTGATTCTGGCGCGCCTCAAGCATGAGGCGCAGACCGTACTGGCACAACTGCCAGCGCTGGAGCTCGAGCAGGTGCTGTTGAGCGGATTGAGTGTGGATGAGGCGGTTCAGCAAGCGCTCAAGCTGAATGCATGAGTTTTCACAGGCATAAAAAAACGCCGCCCATCGCGAGATGAGCGGCGTTTTTCATTGCGTTGCAGCGTTAGGCTTGAACGACCGGAATCTTGGCGTTCGCAGCAGCTTCACGGAACTCGGCAATCTGGTCGAAGGACAGGTAGCGGTAAACATCGGCCGCCATGCTGTCGATCTTGCCAGCGTATTCCATGTACTCCTCGACGGTCGGCAGGCGACCCAGGATCGAAGCAACGGACGCCAGCTCAGCCGAAGCCAGGTAGACGTTCGCGCCGTCGCCCAGACGGTTCGGGAAGTTACGGGTCGAAGTCGACACCACGGTGCTGTTCGGCTCAACGCGTGCCTGGTTACCCATGCACAGCGAGCAGCCTGGCATTTCCATGCGTGCGCCGGCCTTGCCGTAGATGCCGTAGTAGCCTTCCTCGGTCAGTTGGTGAGCGTCCATCTTGGTCGGCGGCGACAGCCACAGACGGGTTGGCAGCTGACCCTTGACCTGATCCAGCAGTTTACCGGCAGCGCGGAAGTGACCGATGTTGGTCATGCACGAACCGATGAACACTTCGTCGATCTTCTCGCCAGCAACGCTGGACAGCAGACGGGCATCGTCCGGGTCGTTCGGCGCGCACAGTACAGGCTCATTGATGTCGGCCAGATCGATTTCGATGACTTCGGCGTATTCGGCGTCGGCATCGGCTTCCATCAGTTGCGGGTTGGCGATCCAGGCTTCCATCGCTTGAGCACGACGTTCCAGGGTACGCGCATCGCCGTAGCCTTCGCCGATCATCCAGCGCAGCAGGGTGATGTTGGACTGCAGGTACTCGGTGATCGACTCTTTCGACAGCTTGATGGTGCAACCGGCAGCCGAACGTTCGGCCGAGGCGTCGGACAGTTCGAACGCCTGTTCCAGGGTCAGACCTTCCAGGCCTTCGATTTCCAGGATGCGGCCGGAGAAGGCGTTTTTCTTGCCTTTCTTCTCGACGGTCAGCAGACCGTTCTGGATAGCGAAGTAAGGAATGGCATGAACCAGGTCACGCAGGGTGATGCCAGGTTTCATTTTGCCTTTGAAGCGCACCAGGATCGATTCCGGCATGTCCAGCGGCATGACGCCGGTGGCTGCGGCGAACGCGACCAGACCGGAACCGGCCGGGAACGAGATGCCCATCGGGAAACGGGTGTGCGAGTCGCCACCGGTACCTACGGTGTCCGGCAGCAGCATGCGGTTCAGCCACGAGTGGATGATGCCGTCGCCCGGACGCAGGGAAACGCCGCCGCGGGTCATGATGAAGTCAGGCAGGGTGTGGTGAGTGGTCACGTCGATCGGCTTTGGATAAGCCGCGGTATGGCAGAAGGACTGCATCACCAGATCAGCGGAGAAGCCCAGGCACGCCAGGTCTTTCAGTTCGTCACGGGTCATTGGACCGGTGGTGTCCTGAGAACCTACGGTGGTCATCTTCGGTTCGCAGTAGGTGCCAGGACGGATGCCTTTGCCTTCTGCCAGACCGCAGGCCTTGCCGACCATTTTCTGCGCCAGGGTGTAACCCTTGGTGCTTTCGGCCGGTGCTTCAGGCTTCTTGAACAGGTCGAACGCAGGCAGACCCAGCTCGGCGCGAGCCTTCTCGGTCAGGCCACGGCCGATGATCAGCGGGATACGGCCGCCGGCGCGGACTTCGTCCAGCAGGACCGGGGTCTTCATTTCGAAGGTGGTGATGACTTCGTCGGTACCGTGCTTGCAGACTTTGCCAGCGTGCGGGTACAGGTCGATCACGTCGCCCATGTTCATGTTCGATACGTCGAACTCGATTGGCAGTGCGCCGGCATCTTCCATGGTGTTGTAGAAGATCGGAGCGATTTTGCTGCCGAAGCAGAAACCGCCAGCGCGCTTGTTCGGCACGTAAGGGATGTCGTCGCCGAAGAACCACAGAACCGAGTTGGTCGCCGATTTACGCGAGGAACCGGTACCGACCACGTCACCGACGTAGGCGATAGGGAAGCCCTGGCCGCGCATTTCTTCGATCTGCTTCATCGGGCCGGTCTTGCCTTGCTCGTCCGGAACGATGCCGTCACGGGCCATTTTCAGCATGGCCAGGGCGTGCAGCGGGATGTCTGGACGCGACCAGGCGTCAGGAGCAGGGGACAGGTCGTCGGTGTTGGTTTCGCCGGTCACCTTGAAGACGCGCAGGCTGATCTTGTCGGCCAGCACAGGGCGCTTCTTGAACCACTCGCCGTCAGCCCAGGATTGCAGCACGGCCTTGGCGTGAACGTTGCCGTTCTTGGCTTTTTCAGCCACGTCGTGGAAGGCATCGAACATCAGCAGGGTGTGCTTGAGTTCTTCAGCGGCCACTGGCGCCAGCTCGGCGTTGTCCAGCAGTTCGACCAGGGTCACGATGTTGTAGCCGCCCTGCATGGTGCCGAGCAGTTCTACAGCGCGCTTTTTGTCCAGCAGAGGGGAGGAGACTTCGCCCTTGGCCAGTGCTGAGAGGAAACCGGCCTTGACGTAGGCGGCTTCGTCCACTCCTGGTGGTACGCGATTGGTGATCAGGTCAACGAGGAAAGCTTCTTCGCCAGCCGGAGGATTCTTCAGCAGCTCGACCAGGCCTGCAGTTTGTTCGGCGTTAAGCGGCTGGGGAACGATACCCAGGGCTGCACGCTCTTCGATATGTTTGCGGTAGGCTTCAAGCACAGTTATTACCCTCATCAGTGGTCCCAAATGGGTGTCCGGGACGCTCATCCCGAAATTGCCGTACTCATGCTCCTCACGACGTTGTGGGTCGTTCGGCCAGAATTACCGGCAATTCCTTACAGAAGCTGCTTTCAAAGTTTTACGCCTGCAGAACGGGGAGCTGATGAGGGTTGGCGTTGGGCTTTTCCCCGCTGGAAAAACCCATCGCCAACACCGCTCTGAAGGAACGACTGTGCTCGTGACGCTTTGAAAACAGCTTCTAACGGACATTGGCGCCTAAAAAGGCTGGCTGATTCTACGGCAAAAAAAATTTAAAGGTAAGTCGCGCTCTATTGGACTTTGGTTGCGTTGTGCACGGGTGGGGCAAACCTTGATCCAGCCCTTGTCCCTGACGTTTGAGGGGTGATGAATACCGGACAAAGGGCTAACATGCCGACCTGTTCCGCGTTTCAAGTGTTTTGCCCATTCTATGCCCAATCAGACCATCAAGACCCCCTGCGTCGGCCTCTGCTCCACTGTTTACGGTGATCTGGTGTGCCGTGGCTGCAAGCGTTTCCACCACGAAGTGATCCACTGGAACGGTTACAACGAAGAGGAAAAACGTGCGGTATGGCTGCGTCTTGAACAATTGCTGTCACAAGTGATGGCCAGCAAGGTCGAGGTCTTCGACCCGGCGCGCCTGCGCCAGCAGCTTGAACAGCGCAAGATCCGCTTCGTGCCGCATCAGTCGGAATATTGCTGGGCGTATCAGCTGATCGCGCGAGGCGCGCGGGTGATCATTAATCTGGAAGCCTACGGGATGGTGCTGCTGCCGGAGTTTCGCGACTGGAACCTGCCGGAACTGCGCGATGCCATTGATCGGGAATTTTTCCTGCTGTCGGAAGCGCATTATCAGCGCTACATCGCGCCCGGTTTCCTCAAGGATGCGCTCGGCGAGTGAGCGTTACCTGTGGCGAGTGAGCTCGCCACAGGATGACCCGCAATGTTTAATGCTTCACCGCCAATTCCACCAAATGGTCTTCAACCTCCTGCGGCTTGAGCACCAGCACATCACTTTCCAGCGCATCCAGCACTACTTCGGCGGTATTGCCGATCAATGCCCCTGAAAGCCCGGTTCGCGCCACGGTGCCAATCACCGTCACGGCGGCCTGCAGCTTGTGCGCCATGAACGGAATCAGCACGTCCGCCGGGCCTTCCTCGACATGCAAATGCTCGTCATCGACATCGAATTCAGCCTGGAATGCCCGGCATTGCTCGCGATAGCGTGCCTCGATGGTTTCCTTGAGCTGGAAGGTCGGATCCGCCGCCGAGAGCATCGGTGACGGATGGGCGGTAATCACGTGCAGATGCCCTTTGGCCAGACTGGCGATGTCATAGCCGTGGTCGATGATGGTGGTGTGCAGGTGGCGGTGTTCGCCATCGGCATTACCCACATCGACAGCGGCCAGAATCACTCGGTCCTTCCAGGAGGCGGAGGTTTTCACCAGCAGCACCGGGGTCGGGCAGTGGCGCAGCAGTTTCCAGTCCGCCGGGGTCAGCAGGGCCTTTTTCAGCGAACTGTCGGGGAAATGCTGCTTGATCACCAGCCCGCAGCCTTCGGCCTGCTGCACGTCGATGATGGTTTCGTGCAGGCTCTCGTTCCACGCCTGTTCAGTGGTGACGCTATAGCCGTCCGCCAAAAGCGCGGCCTTGAGCACGCTGAGCATACCGGCGTGATCGTGCTTCTTGTCGCAGACCAGCAGGTGCAAATGGGCCTGGGTCACCCCGGCGATCAGCTTGGCGCGCTTGAGCGCCAGACTTTCCGCGTGTTCGGGTTCGATGACCACCAGAATGCTGCGAATGGCTTGCATGAGTGAGTCTCCAGCAATGAAAAGGCACGGCGTTGCACAACTATAGTTGCTGCGCATCCGTCCGCGACTTGATGCATATCAAGGGCTGGCGCTGGTGGTCTGCGGGCAGGCCGGTATAATCGGCGCCCTTCGCTCGAACACCTTTGACCGTGAGCCCCATGATCCTTCCCGAAATCCACGAATTCCTTGGCTGCCGCACGCCAGACGCCTGGGTGCAGGCCGCGCTGGCCGATCAGGAAACCCTGCTGATCGACCACAAGAACTGCGAGTTCAAGGCCGCCAGCACCGCGTTGAGCCTGATCGCCAAGTACCATTCCCATGTCGATCTGATCAACATGATGTCGCGTCTGGCCCGGGAAGAACTGGTGCACCACGAACAGGTCATGCGCATCATGAAACGGCGCAAGATCGAACTGCGCCAGCTCCACGCCGGCCGTTATGCCTCGAGCCTGCGCAAAGTGGTGCGCAGCCACGAACCGGTAAAACTGGTCGATACCCTGGTGGTCGGCGCCTTCATCGAAGCCCGCAGTTGTGAACGTTTCGAAGCACTGGTGCCGCATCTGGACGAAGAACTCGGTAAGTTCTATTTCGGCCTGCTGAAAAGCGAGGCCCGGCATTTCCAGGGTTACCTGAAACTCGCCTATCAGTACGGCGACGCCAAGGACATTGCCCAGGTGATCGAGAGAGTCCGCGCCGCCGAGCAGGACCTGATCGAATCGCCGGACGAGGAATTCCGTTTCCACAGCGGCGTGCCTGTCGCGGCATGAATTGTTAAAAACTCTTAAGAGTATGAAACATCAACGAAAACCGGCCCAAGTGGCCGGTTTTTGCTGCCCGCGACAAACGTCTCGCCCGCGAATGCCGCCATAATGGCGCCCACTTCACTGAGGGTTGGCGACGGTTGTTATGGATAACCTGGGTTTTGGCAGAGTCCTGCTGGTGGAAGACGATGAGCGCCTGGCCGCGCTGATCGCACACTTTCTCGAACAACATGGCTACGAGGTACGCACCGTGCATCGCGGCGATCTGGCCGTGGCCGCGTTTCTCGAATTCAAGCCCAAAGTCGTGGTGCTCGACCTGATGTTGCCGGGGCAAAGCGGCCTGCATGTATGCCGGGAAGTCCGCAGCGTGTCGGACACGCCGATTGTCATCCTGACGGCCAAGGAAGACGACCTCGACCATATTCTGGGCCTGGAGTCCGGGGCCGACGATTACGTGATCAAACCGATCAAGCCGCCGGTGCTGCTGGCGCGACTGCGTGCCCTGCAACGCCGGCAGGTGCCGGACAGTGGCGTGGTCAGCTCTCTGGAGTTCGGCAATCTGATCATCGATCGCAGTTGCCGCGAAGTGCGTCTGGCGGGCGAACTGATCGAGCTGACCACCATGGAATTCGAATTGCTGTGGCTGCTGGCCAGCGCCGCCGGCAATATCCTGTCGCGCGATGACATTCTCAACCGCATGCGCGGCATCGCTTTCGACGGTCTCAATCGCAGCGTCGATGTGTACATCAGCAAGTTGCGCAACAAACTCAAGGACAATCCCCGCGAACCGGTGTGCATCAAGACCGTGTGGGGCAAGGGCTATCTGTTCAATCCGTTCGCGTGGGAGTTGTAGATGCTGCGGTTATTTCTGGGGCTGTTTCTGGTGATGACAGTCGGGCTGGTGGCGGCACTGCAAACCGTCGAACACACCTTCAACGCGTTGCTCGACAACCAGATGCAGGCCTACAACCGCGAGGCGGTGCGGGGCCAGGCCTGGTCGCTGATCGAGCACATGCGTGACCAGCAAGGTGCGGCGCGCGAGGCGCAACTGGAGGCGCTGCGCCCGCACTACGGGTTGACGCTGAGTCTGGTCGAGGCCGATCAACTGAACCTCAACGATGAGGAAAAAGCCGAACTGGCCCAGGGCCTGCTGGTGATCCGTCACGACTACACCCAGTTCATCAGCAACATCGACGGTGGTTCGCAACTGCTCAGCATCAAATTGCCGCCCGAGCCGAGCCTGATGCCGTTCTACATCGCTGCGGCCTATCTGATGCTGGCGGTGCTGCTCGGCATCGTCCTGTACTTCTGGGTCCGTCCGCACTGGCGCGATCTGGAAAAACTGCGACTGGCCGCCGAGCGCTTCGGCGACAACGACCTCTCGGTACGGATCCAGCTGTCCAAACGTTCGAACATCCGCGACCTGGCCGGCCACTTCAACCTGATGGCGGCGCGCATCGAAGGCCTGATCGCCAATCAGCGTGAACTGACCAACGCCGTGTCTCATGAACTGCGCACGCCGATTGCCCGGTTGTCGTTCGAACTCGACCAGCTCAAGCAACAGCCGGACGCCAGCCAGAACCGCGAACTGATCGCCGACATGTACGCCGACCTTGGCGAACTGGAAGAAATGGTCTCCGAACTGCTGACTTACGCCAGCCTTGAGCGCGGCGCGACGGTCATCACTCGCGAAAACATTCAGGCCGCCAACTGGCTCGACAGTGTGGTGGGCAGTGTAGCCCTGGAAGCCGAGGCGGCCGGGGTGCAACTGTTGATAGGCGAATGCCGGGTCGAAGAGGTGCGGATCGAGCCTCGCTTCATGGCGCGGGCGGTGATCAATCTGCTGCGCAACGCCATTCGTTATGCTGAACAGCGGGTCGAGGTGTCGCTGGTGCGCATCGGCGATCAGTACGAAGTGCAGGTCAACGACGACGGGCCGGGCGTGCCGCTGGAAGGACGGGAGAAAATCTTCGAACCGTTCTCGCGCCTGGACGCCAGCCGCGACCGCCGCACGGGCGGCTTCGGCCTCGGTCTGGCGCTGGTGCGGCGGGTGTCGCAGTCCCATGGTGGGCAGGTCGAGGTCGGCGATTCACCGTGGGGCGGCGCTTCGTTTCGCATGACCTGGGCGCATCTGGATTGATGACTTTCCTTCCCCAAAGGGGAAGGCAGTCGATTAACTGAGGACGTAGTCCACCGGTTTCAGCGCCGGTGGCAAAGGCTCAGTCCCCAGCTCCGCCAGAATATCCCGCTCGATACCCCGCACCAGCGCATCGGTCGGCAAATCGTTTTCATCCCGGCCGAACGGGTCTTCCAGCTCATCGGCAATCGCATCCAGGCCGAAGAAGGTGTAGCTGACAATCGCCGTGAACAGCGGCGTCAGCCAGCCCAGCGGTTCGGCCATGGCGAACGGCAGCAGGATGCAGAACAGGTAGATCGTGCGGTGCAGCAGCAGGGTGTAAGGGAAGGGCAGCGGGGTGTTCTTGATCCGCTCGCACACTGCTTGTGCCTGGGTCAGGCTGGTCAGGTGGTTGGCCAGCAGCATGTAGCGCCATTCGCTGAGATCGCCCGCTTCATGCAGATCGGAACATTGCTGGCCGACGGTTTGCAGGATGCGCCCGCTGTAGTCCGGCACCTGTGCGTCGTGTCGCGGGGTGGTCCACTCGGCGCTGGCGGCGGCTTCGTCTTCCCGGCGCAGTCGCGCATTCAGCGCGTGAGCAAAACCGCACAGGTTGAGCAGCAACAGGCGACGCTGTGCCGATTCGCGGATCACATGGGTTTCGCGAATTACCGAGCGCACATGCACGATCACTTCGCCCCAGGCCTTGCGCGCTTCGTACCAGCGGTCGTAACAGGCGTTGTTGCGAAAGTTCATGAAGATCGACAGCGACAGGCCAAGCAAGGTGAACGGCGTGGCGTTGACCTTGGTGAAGTTGCTCGGGTGGAGCATTTCCACCAGCACGATGGCCGACGCCAGCAGCGTGACCATCAGGGTGCGCAGGGCGATGCGCTTGGCAATCGAACCCTTGAGGGTAAACAGGACGGCGAACTGATTGATCTTGGGCCGGATGATCATGCTTTTTTTGCCTTGAAAACGTGGCGGTTCAGCCGCCGGTCATGTTCATGAAACGCACCACTTGCACGTCGTCGTTCACTTCAAAGTTGTGCCGGTAAGGCTTGAGCTTCATCGCGTCGATGATCGCTTTCTCCAGTCGCTCCGGTTGGCCGGGGTGGGCACGCAGTACCGCTTTCAGATCCATAGAATGTTCGTTACCCAGACACATTAGCAAACGCCCCTCGACCGTCAGCCGCACCCGGTTGCAGGTACCGCAGAAGTTATGGCTGTGGGGCGAGATGAACCCCAGTCGAATGTGCGGCGCTTCTGCCAGCCGCCAGTAGCGCGACGGGCCCTGGGTCGACTCGGCAGAGTCGATCAGCGTGTAGCGCTCGGCGATCCGCTCGCGCACCTGAGTGCTTGAGAAAAACGACTCGGCGCGGCTGTGTTCGCTGATGATGCCCAGCGGCATTTCCTCGATAAAGGAAATGTCCAGATCCCGCTCGATGGCGAACTGCACCAGGTCGTTGATCTCGTGATCGTTGCGGCCCTGCATCACCACGCAGTTGAGTTTAGTGTGGGTAAATCCGGCCTCGCGGGCGGCATCGATGCCGTTGATCACTTGTGCCAGGTCGCCGGTGCGGGTCATCTGCTTGAAGCGTTCGGCATCGAGGCTGTCGAGACTGACGTTGAGGCGTTTGACCCCGGCGTCGAACAGCGGGCCGGCGAGTTTGCCGAGCTGCGAGCCGTTGGTGGTCAGGCACAGTTCGCGCAGGCCGGGCAGGGCAGCAATTTGCTTGCACAACCCGACGACGCCGGGACGAATCAACGGCTCGCCCCCGGTCAGGCGGATCTTGCGGGTGCCCAGCGCAACGAAGCTCTGCGCCAGTTGATAGATCTCCTCCAGCGTCAACACCCGTTGGCGCGGCAGGAACTGCATGTCTTCGGCCATGCAATATACGCAGCGAAAGTCGCAGCGGTCGGTGACCGACATGCGCAGGTAGTCGACGCGGCGGTTGTAACCATCGATCAAGACGCGCTCTGACATGACAGCCTCGCTTGGGTGAAATCCGCTATTGAAGGGATTGGGTCGGCGCAGGTTATGAGCAACTTATGACAGCGTCCAATCACTATTAATGACCGGCCGATTGATGCTGTCGATGATGAAATAATTATTCGGGTTCTTGCGCCTCTTAGTTTTGCAAGTGACCGGATTTAAAGGGTTTAAAGCCGTGATAGACGCTTTCGATAACGCAGTCATTAATAGCGATTAGACAAGTTTTTGCAGCGGTTCATATCCTTGGCCCCGTCAAACGAAACGACGGCTTTTGAACTTGAAAGTCAGTCGTCGCTGTTTAAATCCGATCAGGTTTTTGCCTGTGTGCATCGTCATGGAGAAGTCCCATGTCACAAGTCGACCGTTACAAACCCTACAAGGGCGCCGCTGCGGGTTGGGGCGCTGTGATCAGCCTCACCAAGAACTGGCTGGGCAGTGAAAACGCCCTGAAAAACATCCGCGCCATGCTCAAGACCAACCAGAACGGCGGCTTCGACTGCCCCGGTTGCGCCTGGGGTGAAGCACCCGGCGCGAGCATGCTGAAGTTCTGCGAGAACGGCGCCAAAGCGGTGAACTGGGAAGCCACCGGCCGCCTGGTCGATCCGGCGTTCTTCAACAAGTACACGGTGTCGACGCTGGCCGAGCAAAGCGATTACTGGCTTGAATATCAGGGCCGGATCACCCATCCGATGCGTTACGACGCCCGGGTCGATCGCTATGTCGAAACCACTTGGGATGAGGCGTTCGCACTGATCGCCAAGCATCTCAAAGGCCTGAAATCGCCCCACGAGGCCGAGTTCTACACCTCGGGTCGTGCCAGCAACGAAGCGGCGTTTCTCTATCAGTTGTTCGTCCGCGCCTACGGCACCAACAACTTCCCGGACTGCTCGAACATGTGCCACGAAGCCAGTGCGGTGAGCATGGGCGAAAGCCTGGGCGTCGGCAAAGGCACGGTGGTCTATGAAGACCTGCACCACGCCGACGCGATTTTCGTGATCGGCCAGAACCCCGGCACCAACCACCCGCGCATGCTCGAACCGCTGCGTGAAGCGGTGAAGCGCGGCGCGCAAGTGGTGTGCATCAACCCGCTCAAGGAGCGTGGGCTGGAGCGTTTCCAGAACCCGCAAAACCCGATCGAGATGCTGAGTAACGGCTGGGAAGCGACCAATACTGCATACTTCCGTCCAGCCTTGGGCGGTGACATGGCGATGATTCGCGGCATGGCCAAGTTCCTGCTGGAGTGGGAGCGTGAAGCCCAGGCCACCGGCGGCGAACCGGTGTTCGATCACGCATTCATTGCCGAACACACGTCGGGTCTCGACAGCTATCTGGCCGAAGTCGATGCCACAAGTTGGGAGCACATCGTCGAGCAGTCCGGCGTGCCGTTGCATGACATCGAACTGGCCGCGCGCATGTATGCCCGCGCCAAGAGCGTGATCATGTGCTGGGCCATGGGCCTGACCCAGCACGTGCACTCGGTGCCGACCCTGCAGGAAGTCATCAACCTGCAACTGCTGCGCGGCAACGTTGGCCGTCCGGGTGCCGGGCTGTCACCGGTGCGTGGCCACAGCAACGTGCAGGGCGACCGCACGATGGGCATCAACGAACTGGCGCCGAAAGCGCTGATGGACGCCCTGGAAAAGCGCTTCAACTTCAAGGTCCCGCGCATGCATGGCCACAACACGGTAATGGCAATCGGCGCCATGGAACGTGGCGAAGCCAAGGTGTTTATCGGGTTGGGCGGCAACTTTGCTCAAGCCACGCCGGACACTCCGCGCACCCACGCGGCGATGCGCAAACTCGACCTGACCGTGCACATCTCGACCAAACTCAATCGCAGCCATCTGGTGACCGGGCGCGACGCGCTGATCTTGCCGTGCCTGGGCCGCACCGACATCGACGTACAGGCCGAAGGCCCGCAAGGCGTGACCGTGGAAGACACCTTCAGCATGGTGCACCTGTCGTTCGGCCAGTTGAAACCGAAGTCGGCCCATCTGAAGTCCGAGCCGGCGATCATTGCCGGGATCGCCGCCGCCACATTGGGCAAGCATCCGATCGACTGGGAGTGGGCGGTGGGCGACTACGGGCGCATCCGCAACCTGATTGCCGACGTGATACCGGGCTTCGAGAATTTCAACGAGAAGCTGCTGATCCCCGGGGGGTTCCACCTCGGCAACGACGCCTCCGAGCGTGTCTGGAACACCGAATCCGGTAAAGCCCAGTTCACCCCGTGCGTGCTGCCGGAACATCTGATCAGCGAAGGCGTGCGCAACCTGCCGGTCAAACCGCATCTGATTCTGCAAACCATGCGGTCCCACGATCAGTACAACACCACGCTGTACGGCCTCGACGACCGTTATCGCGGGGTCTACGGCATGCGCGACGTGGTGTTCGCCAACGAGCAGGACATCCGCCGGCTCGGTTTCGAACCGGGGCAGAAGGTCGATCTGGTGGCGCTGTGGGGCGACGAACGTGAGCGTCGGGTCAGCGGTTTCACATTGATCGCCTACGACATTCCAGCGGGTCAGGCTGCCGCGTACTACCCGGAAACCAACCCGCTGGTGCCGCTGGAAAGCTACGGTGATCGCACCTATACACCGACCTCCAAATTCGTGGCGATCCGTCTCGAAGCCGCCGAGGCGAGCAACCTGATCCCGTCGTCGGTCGCGTAGCCGACCCACGCGATCCAACCCTTTTGCATTTTGACTGGCTGCAGGCGTTCGCGCCTGGCGGTGGCCCGGCCGTGTGTTGCCGCTTTTTCAGCCTTGATGAGGACATCATCATGTTCAACCTGGAGGCACTGGACCTGGCGCGAATTCAATTCGCGTTCACGGTTTCGTTCCACATCATTTTCCCGGCGATCACCATTGGTCTTGCGAGTTTTCTCGCGGTGCTCGAAGGCCTGTGGCTGAAAACCCGTAACGACACTTACCGCGATCTCTACCATTTCTGGTCGAAGATCTTCGCCGTCAACTTCGGCATGGGCGTGGTATCGGGTCTGGTCATGGCGTACCAGTTCGGCACCAACTGGAGCGGATTCTCTGATTTCGCGGGCAGCATCACCGGGCCGTTGCTGACTTATGAAGTGCTGACGGCGTTCTTCCTCGAAGCCGGGTTCCTCGGGGTGATGCTGTTCGGCTGGAATCGTGTCGGCCGTGGCTTGCACTTCTTTGCCACGGTGATGGTCGCCATCGGTACGCTGATTTCGACCTTCTGGATTCTCGCCTCCAACAGCTGGATGCAGACCCCGCAAGGCTTCGAAATCGTCGACGGCCGGGTGATGCCGCTGGATTGGCTGGCCATTGTGTTCAACCCGTCGTTCCCGTTCCGTCTGGCGCACATGGCGATTGCCGCGTTCGTCGCCACGGCGTTCTTCGTCGGCGCTTCGGCGGCTTGGCATTTGCTGCGCGGCAATGACACCCAACCGGTGCGCAAGATGTTTTCCATGGCGCTGTGGATGGCGCTGATCGTCGCGCCGATTCAAGCGGTGGTCGGTGACGCCCATGGCTTGAACACCCTGGAGCATCAACCGGCAAAAATCGCCGCCATCGAAGGCCACTGGGAAAACGCCGACAACGGACCAACCCCGCTGGTGCTGTTCGGCATCCCGGACATGCAGGCGGAGAAAACCAAATACGCCATCGAGATTCCGTACCTCGGCAGCCTGATCCTCACCCACAGCCTCGACAAGCAGATTCCGGCGCTCAAAAGCTTCCCGAAAGAAGACCGGCCGAACTCGACCGTGATTTTCTGGAGCTTCCGCGTGATGGCCGGGCTCGGCATGTTGATGATTCTGGTCGGCATTCTGGGGTTGGCGCTGCGGCGCAACGGCAAGGTCTACCGTCATCGTGGCTTCCAGCGGCTGGTGCTGTTGATGGGACCGAGTGGTCTGGTCGCGTTGCTGGCGGGTTGGATCACCACCGAAGTCGGGCGTCAGCCGTGGGTGGTGTACGGCCTGATGCGTACCCATGACGCCGCGTCCCATCACTCGGTGGCGCAGATGAGCACTTCGCTGGCGCTGTTCGTTGTCATCTACTGCTCGGTGTTCACCGTTGGCATCGGCTACATGATGAAACTGGTGAGCAAAGGCCCGCAGCCACACCACGAACACCCGCCTGGAGGCACCCAGATACAGACCCCGCGCTGGCCACTCTCGGCGGTTACCGACAACCTCGAATCCGCGACCCGGATCCACTGATAAAGGAGCGTTGAGTCATGGGTATTCAAGGTATCGATCTCTCGTTGATCTGGGGCGTGATCATTGCCTTCGGGGTGATGATGTACGTGATCATGGACGGCTTCGATCTGGGCCTCGGGATCCTGTTCCCGATGATCAGCGACGAGCAGGAACGCGACGTGATGATGAACACCGTCGCACCCGTTTGGGACGGCAACGAAACCTGGCTGGTGCTAGGCGGCGCGGCGCTGTACGGCGCGTTTCCGCTGGCTTACGGAGTGATTCTGGAGGCGTTGTATCTGCCGCTGATCTTCATGCTCGCGGGGCTGATTTTCCGTGGTGTGGCGTTCGAGTTTCGTTTCAAGGCGCCGGCTGAAAAACGTCATCTGTGGGACTGGGCGTTCATTGGCGGCTCGCTGCTGGCGACGTTCTCCCAGGGCGTGGTGATCGGCGCGTATGTGGCCGGGATTCCGGTGGTGGATCGGCAGTTTGCCGGTGGCGGTCTCGACTGGCTGGCACCGTTCCCGCTGGTCTGCGGCGTCGGTCTGGTGATCGCTTACGCCTTGCTGGGCAGCACTTGGCTGCTGGTGAAAACCGAAGGCATGCTCGAGTCGCGGATGCGTCACTACAGCCGTCCGCTGGCCTGGCTGTTGCTGGCGATGGTGGTAGTGATCGGCGTGTGGACGCTGCAACTGCATCCGGAACTGGCCACCCGCTGGTTCAACCATGCGCACCTGACCGTGTTCGCCGGGCTGGTGGTACTGGCGGCAGTGGCGCTGTTCGGGTTGTTGCGCTCGTTGCGTCAGCGACACACCCACTGGCCGTTCGTGTTCACCCTGGTGCTGATGTTCCTGGGTTATATCGGGCTGGCGCTGAGCATCTGGCCGAACATCATTCCGCCGTCGGTCAGCCTGTGGGCGGCGGCATCACCGGCTACCAGCCAGTTGTTCGCCCTGATCGGCGCGCTGTTCATCCTGCCGGTGATCCTGATGTACACCTTCTGGAACTACTACGTGTTCCGCGGCAAAGTGAGGATCGGCGATGGCTACCATTGAGATGCGTGAATTGAAAAGTCGCTGGTACAAACGACTCGGCTGGCTACTGCTGATCTGGTCCGGCAGCGTGCTTTCGCTGGCGGTGGTGGCGAGTCTGCTGAAACTGGCGATGTATGCGGCGGGGATGAGGACCCACTGACCCATAAAAAACCGGAGCCTGGCTCCGGTTTTTTGCATCCTTCTGATGGGAGGGTGCCTTGAGAATTATTCCCCGCCAAACATCGCGGTCCAGTAGATGCCGGCGCTGCTCTTCGGATCGACTGCATAGGCCGCGCCCAGTTCGCGGTACTGCGGGTTCATCAGGTTGGCGCAATGGCCGGGGCTGGCGAGCCAGCCGGCAACCACTTTCTGCACGGTGTCCTGCCCGGCAGCAATGTTCTCGCCGACCTGCTGGCCGCTGTAGCCGGCCAGTTCGGCGCGGTCGCCGGGGGTGCCGCCGTTGCGGTCCTTGTGGTCGAAATAGTTGTTGTTGGCCATCTCGCGGCTGTGATCCTGGGCGACACCGCCGAGCACTGCGTTCCACGCCAGTGGCGCCGCCGCGGAGAACGACTGGCCGCCGCACTGGCGCGGCTGGCTGCGGGCGGCGTTGAGTTGCGTCAGCAATTTCTGGCCTTCGGCTTGTCCGTCGCCCAGGCGTGCCGACAGCAGCGGTCGCGCCAGCGTGATGCGCCAGTCACGGTCGGCGCGGCTGACGCCGATATCGACGAACTGCGGATCCAGCACCACCTGACAGAAGCTCTCCTGAATCGCCTTCATCGCCGCCGCTGCATCCCGCGGACCGTTGAGGGTGATCGCCTGCACATTGACCATCGGGTAGCTGGCGCTGGCCATGGCCTGTTGCAGATCGACCATGCCACTGGCCGGCAAACGCAGGCGCGGGTCAGCCGACAGCGGCGGCAATTCACTGGATGCCTGCGTGCCGCAGCGCTGCGGCTGGCTGCGGTAGCTGTTGATCGACTCGATCAATTGCGACTCGTCGCTGGCCATGGCCGAAGCGGCCAGCGCCAGGCCCGTGGACAACGCGGCGAATCGCAGAACGGATGGCATGAAGCGCATGGAAATCTCCCTTGGGCTGAGTGCGTCCATGATGCGCGAAACGCCCCGGGGTCGTGCAATGTCTTTTTTCTTCATTGTGTGGTTTTCAGCACGGAACGTTGCGCCGAATTCTGCCGTCTACACTCTGCGAAACCCCCGGAAACCGGGCGTCTCAGCCACGTAACACTTTGCCCGCGACGGGCGCTGCCGGAAGAATCGATCATGAAATTGCACGGGCTGATCTGTTGTCTTGTGTTGACCCTGCTGAGCGGCGCGGTGCTGGCGACGGATCAGGCGCCGATCAAGGAAAAGGCCGAAGCGAAAGCCGAGGTACTGGAAGAGAAGGCTGCCGACAAACCCGACGCGCCTCCTGCGCCGAAGTCCGAAGCCATCACCCCGAAAGAGGTGCAAGCCGTCGACCCGGCCGGCACCGCGCCGCTGGACGATCCCATCACCTGTCTGGCTCGCAGTATCTATTGGGAAGCCAAGGGCAAGGACACGGCGGAAATGGAGGCCGTGGCCAGCGTGGTGATGAACCGCCTCGGTCACGACGGTTTTCCGGGCACTGTGTGCGAGGTGGTCAAGCAGGGCTCGGAAACCAAGAGCTGCCAGTTTTCCTGGTGGTGCGACGGCAAGTCCGATCAGGTCAAGGAAGACGCCGAATATGCGCTGGCCAAGGAAATCGCCGGCAAGGCCCTGAACCGTCAGCTCCCCGATCGCACCCACGGCGCTTTGTACTTCCACGATCACAACGTCGACCCGAGCTGGGCGAAGAAGTACACCAAGACCGCCGAGACCGGGAAATTCCTGTTTTATAAACCCAAGGACGGGGAGGCGCGCTAGGCGCAGACTTCCCGCACACAATTGCGCAGCCAGCGGTGCGCCGGGTCGGCGTCCATGCGCGGATGCCAGAGCATCGACACGCTGATGTCCGGCATCCGGAATGGCAGGGCGAAACTGTGCAGACCCGTTCGCAGTTTGCTGGTGTGACGTTCCGGGACGGTGGCGATCAGGTCGGATTCTCGGACCAGCGTCAGCGCCGCGGAAAACCCGCCGAACGAAGTGACGATGTCCCGTGTCAGGCCGAAGGCGAGCAGCGCTTCGTCCACCGGACCGCTGCTGCGCCCGCGACGTGACACCAGAATGTGCTGGCCCGAAGCGAAGCGTTTGGCGCTGACCTTGCCGCTGCTCAATGGATGCCCCTCACGCACCACACCGATCCACTGATCGCGGAACAGGATGCGGCTGTGCAGCGTCGGGTCGGTGCTGTCGTCGACCACGCCGGTTTCCAGATCCACCCGACCTTCGCGCAGCAGCGTGCTGTCCTTGTCGGCCTTTTGTACAAAGCGCAGGCGCACGTCGGGCGCCTCTTCGGCGATGCGGGCGAGCAGCGCGGCGGCAAAGGTTTCGACAAAACCGTCGGTGTTGCGCAGGGTGAACGTGCGCCGCAATTGGCCGGGATCGAGCACTTCTGCCGGGCGCAAAACCGCCTCGGCTTCCTGCACCAGATAACTGACCCGGTCGCGCAGTTCCAGCGCGCGCGGGGTCGGCACCAGTCCGCGACCGGCGCGCACCAGCAGCGGATCCCCGGTGGTTTCGCGCAGACGGGCCAGCGACCGGCTCATGGCTGACGGGCTCAGACGCAGACGCTGAGCGGCGCGAGCGACGCTGCCTTCGCTCAGCAGCACGTCGAGGGTGATCAACAGGTTCAGGTCCGGCGCATTCATGACATGGCGTTCCATGCAGGTATCAAGTGCAAAGCATGCGTCTTGCGCCTTGTGTTGTCGAGGCTCAGGCTATGCCGCATGACTTCTGCCCTGTGAGCCCCCCATGCACCGAGAACCCCTGAGCCCTTCAGCCCGCTGGGCGCTGACCAGTCTGGCGCTGTCGATGCTGATGCCGTCGCTGGACACCAGCATCGCCAACGCCGGACTGCCGACCCTGGCGGCAGCATTCGATGCGACGTTTCAACAAGTGCAGTGGATCGTCCTGGCCTACCTGCTGGCTATCACCACGCTGATTGTCAGCGTCGGGCGGCTGGGTGACGGCTTCGGTCGGCGGCGCTTGCTGTTGATCGGTATCGGTATTTTCACCACCGCATCGCTGGCTTGTGCACTGGCGCCGAGCCTTGCCTGGCTGATCGGAGCGCGAGCGGTGCAAGGCCTGGGCGCGGCGATCATGTTTGCGTTGACCGTGGCACTGGTTGCCGATGCGGTGCCCAAATCCCGGGCCGGCAGCGCGATGGGGTTGCTGGCCACGATGTCGGCCACCGGCACGACCCTCGGGCCTTCGCTCGGTGGACTGTTGATGGCGCATGTCGGCTGGGAGTCGATTTTTGTGATCAACGTGCCGTTGGGGCTGCTCAATGCATGGCTGGTGTATCGCTATCTGCCGAAGGATCGAACCGCACGCTCGCCTGTTGCGTTTGATTATCCTGGCACCGCGGTGCTGATGCTGACGCTGGCGGCCTATGCGCTGGCGATGACGATCGAAGGGTTCACCCAGACGTTGTTGCTGATCAGTCTGTTGGGCGTGGGGTTGTTCATCCTGGTCGAGAGGAAGAGCAAGGCGCCGCTGATTCACTTGTCATTGTTTGCCGACACGCGAATCAGCAGCAGTTTGGCGCTGACCTTGCTGGTCACAACGGTGATGATGACCACGCTGGTGGTCGGGCCGTTTTACCTGAGCCGAGGCTTGGGTCTTTCCAGCACTCAGGTCGGACTGGTGTTGTCGATCGGGCCGTTGTTGGCGGCATTCAGCGGCGTACCGGCGGGGCGTCTGGTGGATCGTTTCGGTGCGCGGCGGATGGTGCCGGGTGCGTTGCTCGGACTGGCCTGCGGTTGCGCTTTGCTGGCGCTATTGCCGGTGAGCCTCGGACTGCTTGCCTATGTGTTGCCGATAACAGTGGTTGCATTGAGTTATGCGCTGTTCCAGGCCGCCAACAATACCGGGCTGATGGCGGGTGTCGGGCAGGATCAGCGCGGGGTGGTCTCGGCCATGCTCGGGTTGTCACGCAATCTGGGGTTGATCACCGGGGCAGCGGCGATGGGTGCAGTGTTTGCCCTGGCCACGGACGACCTGACTCAGGCGTCAGCGGCGGTTATCGCCGGCGGATTGCACATGACCTTCGGCGTTGCTACGGCGCTAATGTTCGCGGCGTTTGCGCTCGGTGCCTTCACACACTTGCGTCTCGCGTCTCCCGTGCAGGAAAGAACAGCTCAAAGCAGGTGATGCCGTCAACGCTGCTGACGCTGTAGCGGCCCTGATGCAATTGCATGATGGTCGCCACGATAGACAGGCCCAGACCGTTGGACTGGGCCGAACGTTCGCGGGACGGGTCGGCGCGGTAGAAACGTTCGAACAGCCGTGACAGATGCTCCGGGGGAATGGTCTCCCCGTGATTACGCACCCGCAGGTAACTGCCATCCGGTTTGGCAATGGCCTCAACCTGCATCGTCGAATCCGCTGCGCCGTACTTGATCGCGTTGGCGCACAGATTGGCCAGGGCCCGACGCAGCAGCATCGGCTCAGCCCAGATCACGCCGCTGCCACGGGCCTCGATGGTGACGCCGACATCGGCAGCCAGGCCTTCGAAATAATCGGCGATGCGTTGCATCTCGTCGCGGGCGTCCAGTTCCTGACGCTGGCTCAAGGCACTGGCCGGGTCGGTGCGGGCGAGAAACAGCATGTTGTCGAGCATCCGCGCCAGCCGTTCGAGTTCTTCGACGTTGGAGGCGAGCAGCTGTTGATAGGCGTCGACGCTGCGGTGCTGTTGCAGGGCGACCTGGGTTTCTCCGAGCAGGTTGTTGATCGGCGTGCGCAGTTCGTGGGCCATGTCGGTGGAAACCTGACTGAGTTGCGCAACCCCTCGATCGAGCCGGTCCAGCATCGCATTAAAGGCTTCGATCATCGGCTGCAATTCCCGAGGCGTGCCGTGGCGATCGAGACGTTCGCCGAGGTTGGCGATACCGATCCCGTGGGCATGCCGGGCAATCCGCCGCAGCGGCAGCAAGCCGCGATACACCAGCAGGCAGCCGACCAGCGCCAGGACAATCGCCGCCAGTGACGCCAGGCCATACACGCTAAGCCGGTAATTGGCGAGCATCGCCGTGCGTTCGCTCATCACCTTGCCGATCAGCACCTGCAGATTGCCTTGGTCGCCGGAATCGATACTGGCCGCCACCGCCGAGAACGGCACGCCGTTGATGCTCGGCAGATGCTGCACGTCGTTCAGTGCCATTACATGGTCGACCGGCACGGCGGGCACACTCGGTAGTGCCAGTTCGCTGGGGTTGACCACGAACAAGGGCGGTTGCCCCGGCGCACCGATGGTCAACAGCGCTTCGCGATTGCCCAGCATGTTCTGGAACAGCGCCGGTTTGTTCTTGATCAGCTCCAGGGTGTTGCTGTCGTTGAGGATGGTGCGCAACTGATCGATGCGGCTGACCAACTGGATGTCGTCACGACGGGTCAATTGCTCTTCCAGCTGGTTGTAAAGCGCCGCGCCCAGGCCCGCCAGTGCAGCAAAGGCGAGCACCGCGAACACCAGCGCCAGACGCAAGGTCAGGGAGTAAGTGCCGGTGACTTTCATGGCTGGGTATCGAAGCGGTAGCCGATACCGCGCACGCTGTGGATCAGCTTGAGCGGGAACGGATCGTCGATCTTCGCCCGCAGGCGGCGTACGGCGACATCGACCACGTTGGTGTCGCTGTCGAAATTCATGTCCCACACACGCGAGGCGATCAGCGAACGCGATAGCACCTGCCCGGTGTGGGTGGCGAACAGTTGCAGCAGGGCGAATTCCTTGTTGGTCAGGGTGATCCGGCTGCCGGCGCGGGTCACCCGGCGCTTGAGTACGTCGATCTGCAAATCGGCCACCTGCAATTGTTCTTCTTCATGGATCGGCCCGCGCCGGGTCAGGGTGCGCAGGCGTGCCACCAACTCGGCGAAGGAAAACGGCTTGATCAGATAGTCGTCGGCGCCCAGTTCCAGGCCTTTGACCCGATCCGCGATGTCGTCACGGGCAGTGAGGAACAGCACCGGCGTGTCGGCTTCCTTGCGCAGCCGGCGCAGAACCTCCCAGCCATCCATTTTCGGCATCATCACATCCAGCACGATCACGTCGAAGTCGTGCTCCAGCGCCAGGTGCAGACCGTCCGCGCCGTCCCGTGCCAGGCTCACGTTGTAACCCAGTTCCTGCAAGCCGTTGAGCAGGTAATTGCCGGCCTTGGGTTCGTCTTCGACGACAAGGATATTCATGGGCACTGCGCCTCATTGGTCAGTTGGTGCAACCGCTGCCTTGCACTTGATAGTCCAGCACATGTTCGCGGCCCTGGTGGTCGAGGTAGTTGAGTCGTGCGGGAATGACGCCGCAGGTCTGGGAAATATCGGTGCTGGAAAGGACTTTGTCGACATCCAGGTGCACATAGAAGCCGTTGGTGTCGTGAATGACCGTGTTGTCCGGCATTTCGGCGGCGAACACGGTGCCGGTGGAGAGGAGGGCGGTGAAGGCAAGGATCAGGGTTTTCATGATGAGTCACTCGGGTCGGTGAAGTGGATCGGCAGTGGTGCCGGAACAACTTCAGGCTACCGAGCGATCCGCTCGGCAAACCGACAACTCAATGACAAAGTTGTAATGAAACCCTGAAAACACAAATCCCCTGTGAGAGCAGGGGATTGTTTTGACAGCGGCTGTTTTCAACTGCCGTGGGTACTGAGAATGCTCGCAATCTGTTGTGGCTGGCAGTTGAGGTACGGCGAGGACTTCAGCCAGTGCTGGTCCGGGTACCAGGAAAACATGTACTGGCCGTCCTTCAGGCTGTCGATTACGCGTCTGGCGACTTGCGGCCGCACCGCCGGGCAACCCTGGCTGCGGCCTAGCCGGCCCGTACGTTTGCTCCAGAACAGATTCACGTAGTCGGCGGCGTGGATCACAATGGCACGGTCACGGGCCATGTCATTGACGCCCGGTTCCAGACCGTCCATGCGCAACGAATAACCGTGAGTGCCTTCGTAACTTTCCTGGGTGCGAAACAGTCCAAGGCTGGACTGAAAACTGCCTTCGCGGTTAGAGAACCGGGTGGCGAAGTTGTCCCCGGATTTCGAGCCGTGGGCGACCAGGTCGCGCAGGATCAGTTTTTTCTTCGTCAGGTCGAAGATCCACAGGCGTCGCTCGGTAGACGGTTGCGAATAATCGATGATCGCCAGGTGACGGGACTGCTTCGCTCCGTTGTTGATTGCGCATTGCATGGCGTTCAAGGCACCTTTCAGCGCCTGGGGATTGAGTTCCGGAGCGGCGTGGGCGAGGCTGTTGTAGAGAACCGGCTGCGAGGTGCCGGCGGCAAAAACCTGACTGGTCACCAGCCCGATGGCAGTGGCAGTCAGCAGAAGTCGGCGCAAAAACGTCAACATTTAAAGTGAATCCTCACTGGCTACTTGTTTGGCACTTTGGCTCCTGACGTCCAGTCGTCCCCGGCAGGCCCGCGAATCGGACCTGACTGTATCACCGCACCTGATGTAAGGTTGACCGTCAATCAAGACGGCCATGGATTGGAGTAAAGCAGTTGTTCAAAAAGTACGCATGCTACTTGAGCATTTGTCTGCTCGCTGCGCCGTTTGTCGTTTGTGCCGAAGAGCCGTTGCCGGCGCTCCCGACACTGGCGGCGGAGGCGCCCGTGGAGCCGCAAAGTCCGTTGCAGGCCGTGCTTATCGGTCTACCGCAGGCTTGCCCGGCGATTGCCGCCCGTCTCAGTGGCCCGGCCCTGGAACAGTTGCAGGCGTTCTACCGGCAGCAGGACTGGATGCCGGTGTGGGCAGCGGCGGGGCAATTGCCGGCCTTGCACGCGCAATTGCAGCTGCTGGCCGACGATGGCCTCAATCCGAAACGCTATCCGGTCGCCGACACGGCCCCGCAGGATGGCGAACTGTGCGCCGACATCGACATCAGTCGCAATTACCTGCAAGCCTTGCAGGATCTGCATTACGGTCGTCTGCTGCAGTCGCATTTCGAACCGTTGTGGCATTCCGACGATACGCCCCGCGATCGTCAGGCGGAGCTGCTCGCCATCGCCGTGCCGGGCATGCATGACGTAGCTGCCGCCTTCGATCTGGCGCGCCCGCGCCTGGCGCAATACCAGAACCTGCGTCATCTCTATGCCGCACAACGTCTGCTGGCCTTGCCGCACTGGCAATCGGTGGGCAACGGGCCGTTGCTGCGCCCGGACATGGAAGACAAACGCGTGCCGGAGCTGGCGCGGCGGCTGTACAGCGAAGGTTATCTGAGCAGTGTGGTCGGCACGCCGGACAACGCTTATCACGGTGTTTTGGTCGAAGCCGTGAAAAGCTTCCAGGCCAACCATTCGTTGCAGGCCGACGGTGTGGTCGGGCCGGGGACGATCGCCGAGATGAACATCAGCCCGCTGACCCGTCGCGAACAACTGCGGGTCAACCTTGAGCGTTTCCGCTGGCTGGCCCAGGACATGGAGCCCGATGGTTTGCTGGTCAACGTTGCCGCCGCGGAGCTGACCCTGTACCAGGGCGGTCAGCCGGTGTGGCAGACCCGTACTCAGGTCGGTCGCGCCGAGCGCCAGACGCCGCTGCTCAAATCCCGGGTCACGCGCCTGACCCTGAACCCGACCTGGACCGTGCCACCGACCATCTGGAAAGAAGACAAGCTGCCGGAAATCCGCAAGGACCAGACTTTCCTCAGCCGTCAGAACCTGCAAGTACTCGACGCCAACGGCCAGCCACTGGCCGCCGCCGACATCGACTGGGACAACCCCGGCAACATCCTTCTGCGTCAGGATGCCGGGCCGCGCAATCCGCTGGGGCAAATGGTCATCCGCTTCCCGAACCCGTTCTCGGTGTACCTGCACGACACGCCGAGCAAGGCGCTGTTCGACAAGGGGCCGCGGGCGTTCAGTTCCGGTTGTGTGCGGGTCGAGCACCCGATGAAGCTGCGTGACTTCCTGCTCAGTCCGGCGGAAATAGCCCGCACCGACACCTTGCTCGCCACCGGCACCACCCATGAGTTTCGCCTGAGCAACCCGGTGCCGATCCTCATGACTTACTGGACGGCACAAGTCGACGGGCAGGGCCGCGTGCTCTACGCGCCGGACATCTACAGTCGCGACAGCGCGTTGCTCGCGGGCCTTGACCGGGCGCATTGATCCTCAACGGCTGGCGTGTTTCCAGAAAAAACGCGCCAGCCACGCATCCACGCTCAACTTGCCGGCCCCGGCAAACACCAGCGGCACCAGCGCAGCCAGGTAAATCGCCGGCAGCTTGAAGTTGCCGAAGCCTTTATTGGTGATCGCATAACCCTGGGCCAGTTCGCTCAACGACGACCAGTCTGCCGGCCAGTGCACGGCAGCGGTGGCGACCACGGTCACCACGATCAACGAAATCGCCGAGATCCGCGTGCCGAGTCCGATCAGGATCGCCAGTGCGCAGATCAGTTCGGCCCACATCGACAGCTCCCAGTTCAGCGTCGCCGGCAAGTGATCGAAGGGAAACGGGAAACGGTCCTGAATGTCTTCGAACCAGTTCTGGCCGTTGAATTTTTCCAGACCCGATTCGAAAAACTCCCAGGCGATGAACAGGCGCAGGGTCAGCGGTGCCAGCCACTGGCCGGCGCGGTCGAGATTCAGGTGCAGGCCTTTGACGGCGGTCGAGAGAGCAGTGGTCATGGTGCGACTCCATTCAATTCAGTGGAAACGGGGCACTGGTGTGCCCCGTGCAGAGGGTTATTCGCCGGCACCGCACTTGCCTTCGCCGCATTTGCCTTCCGAGGTTTTTTCCGGGGTGTCGGCCTGGGTCTGGCTGTAGCCGTGATCCAGTTGCTTGACGCTGAACGCCTCGGAAGCCGACGCCGCGTTGGACAGGGCCAGGCCACCGGCAAGCAGCAGGCCGAGCGTCAGGGAGGTTTTCGAGAGTTTGATCATGGTGATTCTCCGATGCGATAAGTGAGTTCAAAGGATTGATCGGGGCTGCCGATCGACAGGTTCATTTGAACGTCGGGCTGTATCGGTGATGTGTCGCGAATGGGGGGATTTGTGCTCGTGGTGTGTCTGTCGCCGCGTCGTATACAGTGCGATACACGAACGCGGTGTGATTCGGCCGGCGGGCGCAGCGTCTAGCCACGGTGTCCCCGCAATCCCATGGGGCGAGACTTCGAGACCCGGCATGCAAGCGCTGTTGAACGAGATCCTTGACGCTGTCCGGCCCCTGATCGGGCAGGGCAAAGTGGCTGACTACATTCCCGCCCTCGGCACCGTGCCGCCCGATCAACTGGGCATTGCGGTGTACGGCAACGACGGCGAGATGTATTGCGCCGGCGATGCCGAGACGCTGTTCTCGGTGCAGAGTATTTCCAAGGTGTTCAGCCTGGTGCAGGCCATCGAACACTCCGGCGAGGCGATCTGGGAACGCCTGGGCCACGAACCGTCCGGCCAGCCGTTCAACTCGCTGGTGCAGCTGGAGTTCGAACGCGGCCGTCCGCGCAACCCGTTCATCAATGCCGGGGCACTGGTGATCTGCGATATCAATCAGTCACGTTTTGCCGCACCGGCCTTGTCGATGCGCGACTTCGTGCGACGGCTGTCGGGCAATCCCCAGGTGATGGTCGACGGCAAGGTCGCCGATTCCGAATACCAGCACCGCGCACGCAACGCGGCGATGGCCTACCTGATGCAATCTTTCGGCAATTTCCACAACGACGTTGAAGCGGTGCTGCGCAGCTACTTCAGTCACTGCGCGTTGCGTATGAGCTGCATCGACCTGGCCCGGGCGTTCTGCTTCCTGGCCAACGACGGCTATTGCAAACACAGCGGCGAACAGATCCTCACCCGCCGCCAGACCCAGCAAGTCAACTCGATCATGGCCACCAGCGGCCTGTACGACGAGGCCGGCAACTTCGCTTACCGCGTCGGTTTGCCGGGCAAGAGCGGTGTCGGTGGCGGCATCGTTGCGGTAGTGCCGGGGCAGTTCACGGTGTGCGTGTGGTCGCCGGAACTCAATGCGGCGGGCAACTCGCTGGCGGGCATGGCAGCGTTGGAAATGCTCAGCTCGCGGATTGGCTGGTCGGTGTTCTGAGCCTGTGTTGCTTTGAGGGTGGGCAAGCTATACATTTTCCGGCCGCCCTCAATATGGTGAATCTGCTTCATGTCTCTCGCGCTCGAACGTCTCGTCGCTGGCACGCCTATCCCTTTCGCTGGTAACCGCGTCACCGTGGTCAGCCCCGAACTGGCCGAGCGTTTCCGACCCGGCGACCACCTGTTGGTGGAGCAGGTGAGTGGCGAGTTGTTGCTGATTCCAGTGGTGGATCAGCAGGCCGCTTCGGTGGCGATCGAACGTGCAGCGGCGGCGTTTACTGCGTTGTCTACGGTGCCGGATGAAGCGATCAGCCGTTTCTTCGACCTGTTCGCTCAACGCCTGGAAAATCCGGACGCCTGGGCGTTGATCGAAACCGCCAACCTGGCCGACATCGAACGGGCCAAGGCACGCGGTCGGTCCACCACCCGTTTGCTCGCCGATGAGCGCATGCGCCGCGACATGATCGCCGGCCTGCGCGCCTGGCGTGACGCGCCGGCCACCCGTGGCAAAGTGATCAGCAGTGTCGAGCATGACGGCTGGAAGGTCGAGCAGGTGGTGTCGCCGCTGGGCATCGTCGCGTTCGTCTTTGAAGGTCGACCAAACGTCTTCGCCGATGCCGCTGGCGTACTGCGCACCGGCAACACCGCCGTACTGCGCATTGGCAGTGATGCGTTGGGCACCGCGCAAGCCATCGTCACCCACGCCCTGAACCCGGCGCTGGCCGATGCCGGCCTGCCGGCGGGTGCGGTGTCGCTGGTCGAGAGCGTCAACCACGCCGCCGGCTGGGCGATGTTCGCCGACCGGCGTCTGTCGCTGGCGGTGGCCCGCGGTTCGGGCCGTGCGGTCAGCCAGTTGGGCAGTATCGCCCAGCAGGCCGGCACCGCCGTCAGCCTGCACGGCACCGGTGGCGCGTGGCTGATTGCCGATCGTGATGCAGACGCAAAACGTTTTGCCGCCGTGGTGCGTAATTCGCTGGATCGTAAGGTCTGCAACACCTTGAACGTCTGCTTGATCCAGCGCGACCGTGCCGCTGAGCTGGTGCCGTTGTTCCTCGATGCCTTGCAGCAGGCCGGCACCGCGCGCGGTCAGGGCTGCAAATTGCACATCGTCGAAGGCAGTGAAGGTTATCTGCCGAGCGAGTGGCAGAACGCGACGGTTGAGGTCTATCGTGCCGAGGGTTATCAGACCGAAGCCTTGGCCGAGCCATTGCCGCAAGCGCAACTGGGCCGTGAGTGGGAATGGGAAGAGACCCCGGAAACCAGCCTGATGATCGTCGACGATCTGGATCAGGCCATCGCGCTTTTCAACCGCTACAGCCCGCAATTCACAGTGTCGCTGATCAGCGAAGACGCGGCGGTTCAGGAGCGTTTCTACAGCGCGGTCAATGCGCCGTTCGTGGGTAACGGCATAACCCGTTGGGTCGATGGACAGTACGCGCTGAACAAGCCGGAGCTGGGGCTTTCGAACTGGGAAAGCGGTCGCCTGTTTGCCCGCAGCGCGATTCTTTCGGGTGACGGTGTGTTCACTGTCCGCAGCCGAATGACGCAAATCGATCTGGGCGTAAAACGCTAAAACACAAACGCCGCACCTGTCGCAATGACAGGCGCGGCGTTTTCGTGTCACTTGGCGGTGGCGGCGGATTCGATCAGGCTGGCCACGGTTTTCGGATTCGACACCATCACCACATGGGACGCACCCTTGACCACTACGGTCTTTTTGGCGTGCGCCCGTTCGGCCATGAACGCCATGGCTTGCGGCGGGATGTTCTTGTCCTTGTCGCCGTATACGAACCACGACGGAATCGATTTCCACGCCGGCTCGCTGGCCGCCTCGTTCAGAGCGGCCTCGGTGACCGGGCGCTGGGTGGCGGCCATCAGTTTCGCGTCGGCGTTCGGTACATCGGCGGCGAACTGGTCGTGGAACTTGTCCTGCTGGATATACAGATCCTTGCCACCGTCCTTCAGGGCAACGGGCGGCGCGAGGGTCGGGCCGAGGGTGCTGCCGGGGAATTTTCCGGCCAGTCCGGCCACGGTTTCACCGGCTTCCGGCGCCAGGGCCGAGACATACACCAGCGCCTTGACGTTGGCGTTGCCGTACGCAGCTTCGCTGATCACCGGTCCGCCATAGGAATGACCGACCAGCACCACCGGCGACTTGATCCCGGCCAGCACGTCGGCGACCGATTGCGCATCACCCTTGAGCGTGCGCAGCGGGTTGGCCGCGGCGATCACCGGATAACCGTCCTTTTCCAGAATCTTCACCACACCATTCCAACTACTGGAATCGGCAAAGGCACCGTGCACCAGCACCACGGTAGGTTTCTCGGCGGCCATCGCCGAGGTGGCGCCGGCCATGGCGGCGGTAAGGGCCAGTCCTGCAAACAACTTGTTCATCGAATGTTCCTTGTGTCGGGAGGAGGGATGCAGCGTCAGGGCTTATTCAAGGCGCACGCTGTATCGCTGATGTGTCCGCCTCCCGGCGCGGGTGCATGAAACTGTGTCTGGCGGGGCGCTGGCTACACGCTGATACAAAGCAAACGCCCCGGCAGGTGCGGGGCGTCCGGTTCAGGCGGCATTGACCGTTTGGCCATGCACTGCGCAGGTCGACGGTTGCTCGGCCAGCGAGACGAAGGTGCGACGGTCGGCTGTGAGGGCATCGATGGAACCGGTCTCGATGTCGTAGACCCAGCCGTGCAGGTTCAGCAGGCCTTTTTCCTGGGCCAGGCGCACGCTTGGATGAGTCTGAATGTTCGCCAGTTGGGCGATCACGTTTTCGCGCACCATCGAACTGAGCTTGGCGGCGTCATTGACGTGTGGTCGCGATTCGTTGACCACTTTCGCCGACTCGGCATGTTGCAGCCAGCCGCTGACGGCGGGCAGGTGATCCATGCATTTGCACTGGGCGATGGCAGTCATGGCGCCGCAATCGGAGTGGCCGCAGATCACGATGTCGGTGACGCCGAGCACGGCTACCGCGTACTCCACCGTCGCCGAAACCCCGCCAGGGTGCGGACTGTAGGACGGTACGATATTGCCGGCGTTGCGGATCACGAACAGTTCGCCGGGTTCTTGCTGGGTCAGCAGTTCCGGTACGACGCGGCTGTCGGAGCAAGTAATGAACAAGGTGCCCGGAGTTTGGGTAGTCGCCAGGTATTTGAACAGTTCAGTGCGTTGCGGAAACGCTTCGCTCTGGAACTTCAGGAATCCTTCGATCAGGTTTTTCATGGTGTTGTCCTCTCAGTTCGAACAGCCGGTACCGAATTCGCTGTATTGAAGAATGTGTTTTGTGCCATTGCTGTCGAGGTAGGTCATTTCGACCGGCACCACGCCGCAGACGTCGGCGACCGGGGTGATGCTCACGACTTGCGCGATGTCCAGTTGCATGCCGTAGCGATAGGCGACAGCTTCTTCACTGGCCTGGGCTTGAGCGCAAAGGCCGGCGAGCAGGGCCAGGGACAGCAGAATTTTTTTCATGGGACAGCCTCCAGACGGATGTGGTGACGACTTGGCAATTCAGGTTTGGATGGGGCCCGCACGCGGGGTGCGGGCCCGGAGGGATCAGAACGGACGCAGCGGGAGGAACTTGCCGTCGAGGGTGACCACGGCGCGGGAACCGCCTTCAGGGTCTTCGACTTTTTTGATGTCGAGTTTGAAGTTGATCGCGCTGATGATGCCGTCGCCGAATTGTTCGTGAACCAGTGCCTTCAGGGTGGTGCCGTAGATCTGGATCATTTCGTGGAAGCGGTAGATGGTCGGGTCGGTTGGCACACCATCGAGGCTGCCGCGCAGCGGGATGATTTGCAGGGCGGCGACGTCTTCGGCGCTCAGTTGCAGCTTGTCGCCGACCACTTCGGCAGCGGCTTTTGGCAGCGGGTGCTGGCCGAGCAGGGCGGCGGTCACGTAGGCCAGGCTCAGGCCGGTGCCGTCGGCCAGGTCCTGCCATGACAGGTTTTTCTGTGCTTTGGCATCCAGGGCGCGAGTGGTCAGGGCGATACGGCTGTCGTTGTAGGCTTGAGATTGCATGGTGTTTCTCCTTTCGGGGTTGGCTTGCTGTGTGGAATTCATCTTCTGCCGATTGATCCATAGCGTCCAAGACCGATATACAATGAAAGGCATAAGTACTTCCTATAGATGGAGAGCCCATGCTACTGCGACATTTGCGTTACCTGCTGGCCGTGGCCGATCACGGCGGTTTCACCCGGGCGGCCGAAGCGCTGCACGTGTCGCAGCCGACCCTGTCGCAACAGATTCGCCAGTTGGAGGAAAGCCTTGGCGTGGATCTGTTCGACCGCACCTCGCGCTCCGTAAAACCCACCGATGCCGGCCAGGCCTACATCGAATGTGCGCGGCGGGTGCTGGTGGAGCTGGAGGCGGGCAGGCGCGCGTTGCATGACGTGAAGGATCTGTCCCGAGGCTCGCTGCGCCTGGCCATGACGCCGACCTTCATGGCGTATCTGGTCGGGCCGTTGGTGCGCGATTACGTGGCGCGATATCCGGGGATTCACCTGGAGATTTTCGAGCTGTCGATGGATGACATCGAGGCCGGACTGGCGGATGACTCGCTGGATATCGCGATTGCCTTCACCCCGGTGCGCAGCCCGGACATTGAATGCATTCCGGCATTTGTCGAGACACTCGGGGTGATGGTCGGGCGTGAGCATCCACTGTATGACAGTGCTTCTGTGCTGACGCCGGATGACATTGCGCAGCTGGATTTCGCTCTGTTGGCGCCGGACTTCATCACGCGGCTGTCTATTGACGAGTATTTTCGTCAGCACGGGATTACGCCCAAGGTGCAGATCGAGGTGAATTCGGTGAGTACGTTGCTGGAAGTGATTCGGCATGCGCCGATTGCGACCATGTTGCCGGAGGCGATTGCGACCGAGGATCGGGCGTTGCGCCGGTTGCGGGTCGAGAGTGAGGCGCCGCAGCGGGGGGCGGCGTTGTTGCGGCGCCAGAACAACTATCACAGTGCGGCGGCGGAGGCGTTCATGAAGCTGGTACTTGAAACTCGTTCATGAGCATTGTTTGCGAGCAATAAAAAGGGCCTGCTTCGTTTCCGAAGCAGGCCCTTTGTCTATTGAAGTTTTAACTTAGCAGAACCGATCAATCACCCGAACTTCGTTCTTGTTCTGCATCGAGTCCCACGCCTGTTTCAGCGTTTGCAGAACATTACCGATGAAGTCCTTGTCGGCCGCGGCTTTCTTGCCGACATAGCCGTGGCCGCGGCGGTACATCTTCAGGCGGGCCAGCAGGTTCTGGTTGTTCCGGTCGAACTCTTCTTCACCAGCATGGGGCGACAGGCAGTCGATGTGGACCTGACCCGACTTGCTGATCCACAGAATATGGCTGTCGTGGCTGTCTTTTTGCGCAGCGAACATACGAGCCAGTTCTTCGATAGTAGGTTGATTGTTCAGATTCATGATATTGCCCCTTGACCAGTCTGGTGATCTTTCAAAGTTGATTCGCTAATACAGGTAGCCCATCGGTTAGTTGATCCCTGGCACCGAAACCAGGACGTCAGCGGTCGCCCGTGTGAAGTACGGGGTCATGCGTCTGTTGCATGTAGTCGTGTTGAATAACTGCTACGCAATAGCGTCACAACGAGGAGAAGCAGCGAAAATCGGGAGGCTCCTTGACGACGTTTTCAGGGTCGACCACAAGCGTCTTGAGAATTTTCGCCAGCGCTTCTCGTCCTTGTACTGGACGTTCAGGCCAGGTCAGCTTCTTCAATCTGCCTTGTGGGCAGCGTGTATCCGGAAAAAACAGCTCGGCGGTCAGACGAGCTTGCTCAAGCGTGTTGCCAGTGCTCCCGATCGGGGAGACGTCTGCATCATGCAAAAGCCAAACGACGCCGTCAACGGTTTTGTAGTGATTATTTTTGGTCACTACATATTGTCGGACAAAGTCTTTCTGGAATGAGAAAAGGGCCGTTCAGGCAGCGTGGGAAGGGCTGCGCAGGCAGTAGAACGTGCAGGGGTAACCGTCTACGGTTTTCTGCTGGCGAGTGAAGTCGCCGCCGCTCACCTCGGGGATCACCCTGGCCCAGAACCGCTGCGCAGGCAGGTTGGCGTCGACATGGAAAATCTGCCATTGACCGGGCAGATGGCTCAAGAGGGCAGAGGCGACAAACTGCGCGACGCCTTGGCCACGCCATCGCCGGCTGACGAAGAAATAGCCGATGTTGTAGTCGACACCTTCCATGAGGATGTGATCATCGACGGTCACGAACCCCGCCAGTTCGCCGTCGACGTGAATCAGGAATGGCCGGGTCGCCGGCTGGTGCCAGTAATCGTCCTTCAACTGGATCGGGAAGAAACCATGCCCGCTCAGCTTCAGCGGCAGCCATTCGCTGAAGTCGTAGGTGTAGAACTGCATCAGGTTTTCGATGGTGTCCAGTTCGTCGCGCCGGGCGACGCGCAGTTCGATGACAGACATGCCGCTGGCTCCTGACAATCACTGCAGAAACAGTAGCGCGCAGCGAGCTATTTAGCTGCCGGTTTCGCTGCACGTTTGCTGGTACCGGTGGCTTTGCGCCGAGTGGTCTTGCGCTTGTTCTTCCACGGTGCAGCGGCTTTGCCGGCAGGGGGTGGGCCGCTGATGGTCAGGCTCAGGCCGGCGCAACGGGTCACTTGCTTGCTCATCCACGCGGCTTGCTTGGTGACGAACTCTTCCAGGCTCATCTCGCCGCTCTGCACCATGTCCAGCGCCTGTTCCCAGATCGCCGTGGTGCCGGGGTCGGCAATCGCTCGCGGTGCCGCGTCGATCAGGCTGAACGCCGCGGGCGTGGCGGCGAGGGCCTTGCCGCTTTTCACCAGATAACCGCGATCCAGCAGGCCCTGAATGATCGAGGCGCGGGTAGCTTCGGTACCGATCCCGGTGGTGTCTTTGAGTTTCTGCTTGAGCAGCGGATCTTCCACCAGTTTGGCGACGTTCTTCATCGCCTTGATCAGATCGCCTTCGGTGTAGGGCTTGGGCGGCTGCGTCCACAGGTCCTTGAGTTTCACGTCAGCAACGGCGCACTCGGCTCCTTGGGACAGTGTCGGCAAAGTTTGTGGTGCGGGGGCTTCACGGCCCTTGGCCGGAGCCAGTGCTTCCGGCAACGCGCGTTTCCAGCCCGGCTCGATGATTTGCTTGCCGACTGCGCGCAAGGCTTCCCCGGCGCAATCGAAATCGGCCTGGGTGCGGTCGTATTCGTGATTGGGCAGGAACTGCGCCAGATACCGCGCGCGAATCAGCGTGTAGACCGCGCGGTGCTTGCCGGTCAGGCGTTCCAGATTCTTCGCGGCGGCGGTGGGAATGATGCCGTGGTGGGCGCTGACCCTGGCGTCGTTCCAGGCGCGGGAGCGGCGCTGCGGCTCCAGATGTTCGCGCAGTGCTTCGAGGCTCGGGTCGGCTTGGCGCAGCGCCGCGAGAATCCCCGGCGCTTCGCTGTGCTGGCTCACAGGCAGGTAGCCGCAATCGCTGCGCGGGTAGGTGATGACTTTGTAGGTTTCGTAGAGGGCCTGAGCGATGTCGAGGGTTTCCTGGGCGCCGAGGCCGAGTTTCTTCGAGCAGACTTCCTGCAACGTGCCCAGATCGAAGGGCAGGGGCGCCACTTCGCGTATGCGCTCGGTGCGCAGCTTGACCACCCGGGCGCTGGCGGCGCTGCTGATTGCGGCGGCCGCTTGTTGGGCGAGAGCCTGATTGAGGCAACGATCCTGATCGTCACAGGCATCGCTCGGTGCACGCCATTGCGCCGTAAACGCCGTGCCGTCATGCAGCAGTTGCACATCGATGGCCCAGTACGCGACGGGTACGAAATCGGCAATGCTGCGGTCGCGATCCACCACCAGCCGCAGGGTCGGCGTCTGCACCCGGCCCACCGGCAACACGCCTTGATAGCCCGATTGCCGGCCAAGCAGGGTGAACAGGCGACTCATGTTCATCCCGATCAGCCAGTCCGCCCGCGAGCGCCCCAATGCCGAGTGATAGAGGCTGAAGGTTTCAGCGCCCGGTTTGAGCGCCGCCAAGGCCTTGCGGATCGATGCTTCGTCCAGCGCCGACAGCCACAAGCGGCGGATCGGCCCGCGATAGCGGCAATGTTCCACCAGTTCCCGGGCGATCATCTCGCCCTCACGGTCGGCGTCGGTGGCGATGATCAGTTCGCTGGCCTCGCCGAGCAGACGCTTGACCGCTTTGTACTGGCTGGCGGTGCGCGGCTTGACGGTCATTTTCCATTTGTCGGGGATGATCGGCAGATCCGCCAGCACCCAGCGTTTGTAGCGCGCGTCGTAGGCGTCCGGCGGAGCAGTTTCCAGCAGGTGGCCGATGCACCAGGTCACCGTGACGTCCGTTCCCAGCCAGCAGCCGTCGCCCCGGCGCCTTGCGCCCAGCACGGCCGCAATATCTTTGGCCTGGGAAGGTTTTTCACAGAGGTACAGCCGCATAACCACCGTCGTCGATCATTGCCCGAAGAGGCGCACAGGATGGCCTGAGTCGGGCGCCGGGGCAACTTTTATCTGTATGGATATACAGATAAAAAGATTTCCGGTCATGACCGCCCGCGTCAGGGCAATCGGGGACGCTATCGAGAAATTGAATGGCGCTCACGACTGGCACTGTGTCAGGTTCGAATCGCCTCAACAGGGCGAGTGACAGGACGATCTCGCCAGAAGATCGCCGTTTTACTGTCTGACACTGACTCTTCAGCAACAAGGACGTACACCATGTCTCAACCTTCCTCCCAGGCCAGCAGCGCCTTCACCGCCGTCGACACCTTCAGCCACCTGTATGACCGTGGCACCGGGACCGTCAACGGCAAACCGTCGTTCACCGCCGACCAGGCCGCCGACGAAATCCTGCGCAAGGGCATGTCATGGCAGGACAAAAATGCCGACGGCAAGATTGATCTGACTTACACCTTCCTGACCGACAAACCGTCGAACTACAACCCGAAACTCGGCAACTTCAGCGAGTTCAGCGCCCAGCAGAAAGCCCAGGCCGTGCTGTCGATGCAATCGTGGTCAGACGTGGCCAAAGTCACCTTCACCGAAGGCAAGGGCGGCGACGGTCACATGACGTTTGGCAATTACGACGTCAGCACCGGCGGCGCGGCGTTCGCCTACCTGCCACAGGGCAGCAGCTATGACGGCCAGTCGTGGTACCTGATCAACGATCAATATCAGGTCAACAAGACCCCGGACACCAACAACTACGGGCGTCAGACCCTGACCCACGAAATCGGCCACACCCTCGGCCTGTCGCACCCGGGCGCCTACAACGCCGGCAACGGCAACCCGACCTACAACGACGCCAAATACGCCGAAGACACCCGTGGCTACAGCCTGATGAGCTACTGGAGCGAAGCCAACACCGACCAGAACTTCAGCAAGGACGGCAGCGGCGCCTACGCTTCGGCTCCATTGCTGGACGACATCGTCGCCGTGCAGAAACTCTACGGGGCCAACTTCGAAACCCGCGCCGATGACACCGTGTACGGCTTCAACTCCAACGCCGACCGCGACTACTACAGCGCTACTTCGAACACCTCCAAAGTGGTGTTCTCAGTGTGGGACGGAGGCGGCAACGACACCCTGGACTTCTCCGGCTTCATCCAGAACCAGAAGATCAACCTCAACGAAGGTTCGTTCTCCGACGTCGGCGGTCTGGTGGGCAACGTGTCCATCGCCTATGGCGTGACCGTGGAAAACGCCATCGGCGGTTCGGGCAATGACCTGTTGATCGGCAACAGCGCGGCCAACGAACTCATCGGCGGTGCCGGCAACGACATCATCTACGGCGGTGGCGGCGGTGACACGCTGTGGGGCGGTGAAGGCGCGGACACCTTCGTGTTCGGCGCAGCCAGCGACTCGACCATGACCGCGCCGGACTGGATCATGGATTTCACCAGCGGCCTGGACAAGATCGACCTGTCGGGCATCGCCGGGTTTGTCACCGGCGCGGCCACGCTGAACTTCGTCAGCGGCTTCACCGGCCACGCGGGTGACGCGATCCTGACTTACTTCGCAGAGACCAACCAGACCAGCCTGATGATCGACCTGACAGGCCAGGGCTCAGTGGACTTCGCGGTGGGCGTGGTGGGGCAGGCCGTGTCGACCGATATCGTCGCCTGATCTGAAAACGGACAATCTGAAACGGGAAAACCGCAGCCTTCGCCGGCCGCGGTTTTTTTATGGGCGGAAAAACCGTTCGGCTGCGAACCCGGCGTAATCCGGTCGCATGGGTTATACCTGAAACGCTCCCTTCGCCGCAGTCAGGAGAAACCGATGAAAACCTCCGGTCCCAGCCCCGTCATCACCATCGCCGAGCAACCAGGTTGTGTGTTGGTTAAGTTCCATGGCATCCAGGTCGCCGCCTCGGCCCGAGCACTGGTACTGCTCGAAGCCAATTACCCGCCGGTCTACTACATCCCCCGCGAAGACATCGACGAGAAGTACTTCGCCCGCACCGACCACACGAGTTATTGCCCGTACAAGGGCGATGCCAACTATTTCAGTCTGCAAGTCCCGGGGCATGAAGGGGCGAATGCGGTATGGACGTACGAACATCCGAAGATTTCGGTCAGCCAGATCAAGGACTACGTCGCGTTTTATCCCGATCAGGTGAAGTTTGAATTGCTGGAGGCGGAGGTCTGAAATGCCGCAGGGTGGCGAGGGCATTGCGCCCTCGCCACACGCCGATCAATCAGTTCTTGTCCAGATCGATATTCTTCGTCTCACGCAGGCAGATCATCCCCACCACCAGGCTCACCCCGGTAATCAGCACCGGGTACCACAGCCCGTAGAAAATATCCCCGGTGTACACCACCAGCGCAAACGACACGGTCGGCAGGAAACCGCCGAACCAGCCGTTGCCGATGTGGTACGGCAGGGACATCGAGGTGTAGCGGATGCGGGTCGGGAACAGTTCGACCATCAGTGCTGCGAGTGGGCCGTAGCACATGGCAGAGATGATGATCAGCGCGACGATCAGGGCCACGATCATCGGCTTGTTGATCTGCTGCATATCAGCCTGTTGTGGATAGCCGGCGAGGGTGATTGCGCCGCGCAGGGCGGCCTCGTCGAAACCGTCGATTTTCACATCGCCGACGCTCACTTGCACCGCGCTGCCGGCAGGCGCTGCGACGCTGGAGTAGGGTAGGCCCTGCTTGACCAGGAAGGTCTTGACCTTGTCGCACGGGCTGTCGAATTTGGCCTTGCCCACCGGGTCGAACTGGAAGGTGCAGGTGGCCGGGTCTGCCACAACGGTGATCGGTGCCTGTTGGCTGGCGTGGTCGATGGCCGGGTTGGCGTAGTGGGCCAGGGATTTGAAAATCGGGAAGTACAGCGCGGTGGCCAGCAGCAAGCCAAGCATCAGCACCGGTTTGCGCCCGACCTTGTCCGATAGCCAGCCGAAAATGATGAAGAACGGTGCGCCGATCACTACGCTGATGATCAGCAGACTGTTGGCCACCGCCGGGTCCATTTTCAGGAATTGGGTGAGGAAGAACAGTACGTAGAACTGCGCGGCGTAGAAGGTCACCGCTTGCCCGGCGTTGATGCTGAACAGGGCGATCAGCACGACTTTGAGGTTTTCCCATTTGCCGAAGGATTCGCGGATCGGCGCCTTGCTGGCCTTGCCTTCCTCTTTCATTTTCAGATAGGCCGGCGACTCGTGCAGGCTCAGGCGAATCCAGGTGGAAATCCCCAGCAGCACGATCGACAGCAGGAACGGAATACGCCAGCCCCAGACTTCGAACTGGTCACCGGTGAAGTAGCGGCAACCGAGCACCACCAGCAGTGACAGCAGCAGGCCAAGGGTTGCGGTGGATTGAATCCAGCTCGTATGGAAACCCCGTTTGCCGATCGGCGCGTGTTCCGCCACGTAAGTCGCGGCCCCACCATACTCGCCGCCAAGAGCCAGGCCCTGAAGCATGCGCAGCACCACCAGAATGATCGGCGCAGCAATGCCGATGCTGGCGTAGGTCGGCAGCAGGCCCACGGCGAACGTCGCTACGCCCATCAGGATGATGGTCGCAAGGAACGTGTATTTGCGCCCGATCATGTCCCCCAACCGACCGAACACCAGCGCCCCGAACGGCCGCACGATGAAGCCTGCGGCAAACGCCATCAGCGCGAAGATGAACGCCGTGGTGTCGTTGACCCCGGCGAAGAACTGCTTGCTGATCACCGCCGCCAGGGCGCCGTAGAGAAAGAAGTCATACCACTCGAACACCGTCCCCAGGGACGAGGCGAAGATGACCTTTCGGGTATCGGAGCCGGCGTCCGTGCTGCGCACGGCGTCCAGCGGCTGAGCGTGTTCTGACATATCGGTATCCCTCACAGTGATTGTTTTTGTTGTTTCCACTGGTGTTGCGTGTCCGGGTGATGCGCGATGTCTACAGGGTGTGGGCCATTTCCGTTTTCGGTGTGATGTTCCTTGTCTCGGGGTTGAGCATCAGCTGTGCCGCTTTTTCAGCAATCATCAGCGTAGGCGAACAGGTGTTGCCGGAGGTAATGCGCGGCATGATCGACGCATCGGCAATTCGCAGCCCCGGCACGCCATGCACCCGCAACTGCGCATCGACCACCGCGTCCGCGTCGTTGCCCATGCGACAAGTGCCGACCGGGTGGAAAATCGTCGTGCCGATCTTCGCCGCCGCCTCGTGCAGTTGCTCCTCGGTTTGCAGGCTGGCACCGGGCAGGTACTCCACCGGGTTGAAGGCTTGCAGGGCCGGGGCGCTGACGATGCGCCGGGTCAGACGGATCGCATCGGCGGCCACGCGCAGGTCTTCGGGGTGACTGAGGTAATTGGGCTGAATCAACGGCGCTGCTTGCGGATCGGCGGAGCGAATCTCGATGCGGCCACGGCTCTGCGGCCGCAAATCACACACCGATGCGGTGAACGCGGGGAAGCTGTGCAGCGGTTCGCCAAAGCGCTCCAGCGACAGCGGCTGCACGTGGTATTCGAGGTTGGCCGAGGTCTGTTCCGGCCCCGAGCGGGCAAACGCGCCCAGCTGACTCGGCGCCATCGACAACGGCCCGCTGCGGTCATACAGATAACGCAGGCCCATGCCCATCTTGCCCCACAGGCTGCCGGCGATCTGGTTGAGGGTGCGGGCGTTTTCCAGTTTGTAGATCAGCCGCAGTTGCAGGTGATCCTGCAGGTTGCCGCCGACGCCCGGCAGTTCATGCACCACGCCGATACCGAGCTTTTCCAGCAGCGGACGCGGGCCGATTCCGGAGCGTTGCAGAATGCTCGGCGATCCTATGGAGCCGGCGCACAACACAATCTCCTTGCGCGCCTTGAAACTTTTCATCTGACCCTGCAAGCGGGCGCTGACCTTCGAGGCGCGACCGTCCTCGAACAACACGCGATCCACCTCGACGTCGGTCAACACCGTGAGATTGGCTCGATCGCGAATCGGCTTCAGAAACGCCTTCGCCGCATTCCAGCGCACTCCGGCCTTCTGGTTGACCTGAAAGTAGCCGCAACCCTCGTTGTCGCCCTGGTTGAAGTCATCGATGCTGGCGATGCCGCTCTGTTCGGCAGCGCTGCGGAACGCATCCAGAATCGGCCAGGACAAGCGCTGACGTTCGACCCGCCACTCACCCCGGTCACCATGAAAATCTGCCGCGCCGGCAAAGTGGTTTTCGCTCTGTTTGAACAGCGGCAGCACGTCTTTCCAGGCCCACCCCGGATTGCCCTCGGCGGCCCAGCCGTCGTAGTCGTTGGCCTGGCCGCGCATGTAGATCATGCCGTTGATCGACGAACAGCCGCCCAGCACCTTGCCGCGCGGATAACTCAGCGCACGGCCGTTGAGGCCCGGTTGTTCTTCGGTCTTGAAGCACCAGTCGGTGCGCGGGTTGCCGATGCAGAACAGGTAACCCACGGGGATGTGAATCCACGGGTAGTTGTCGCGCCCGCCGGCCTCCAGCAACAGCACGCGCTGCTGCGGATCCGCCGACAGTCGATTGGCCAGCAAACACCCGGCCGGCCCGGCGCCGACCACGATGTAATCGAATTCATCAAGGGAAGTCTGCATTCCCTGACCTCGCTTATTGTTTTTGTTGTCAGTCATCCTAGTTGTTAGCTTTCGTTAAAAGAATGTTAGTTTTTGCGCAGCCGCTGTGCGTTTTCAAACAGCGCTTCCTGACGATAGCCGACAAGGACAAGCCATGTTCGACTGGAACGACCTGCGGTTCTTTCTTGAGCTGCAACGCAGCGGTCGCTTGCTCACGGCCGCCCGCCGCCTGAACACCACCCACGCCACCGTCGCCCGGCATATCGAGGCCATCGAAAAAAGCCTCGGCACCGCGCTGTTCGTCCAGCATGCCCAAGGCTACGAAATGACCCCGGCGGGGGAGGCGCTGCTCAAACACGCCGAAGCCATGGAAAACGTCGCGCTGCTGGCCCAGGAAGAAATCACCCAGTCCACCGCGCCGCTGGGCAAAATCCGCGTCGGCGTGACGGAAGGGCTGGGCATCATGTTTCTCGCCAGCCGCATGATCGGGCTGTTCGAGCGCTATCCGGGGCTGGAAGTGGAACTGGTGGCGGTGCCGCGCTTCGTCAGCATCCTCAACCGCGAGGCGGAAATCAGCATTCATCTGGAGCGGCCGGCGGCAGACATGCTGGTCACCCGCAAACTCACCGATTACCGGCTTGCGCTCTATGCCAGCCGCGTTTATCTCGACAGCGCGCCGCCGCTGCGCAGTCGCGAGGATCTCGGGCGGCATGCGTGGATCGGCTATGTCGATGATCTGCTGTTCAGTCAGGAGCTGATGTTTCTCAACAGCTTCTGCCGCAATCCGCGCGTGGTGTTTCACAGCACCAGCGTGATCGCCCAGCAACAGGCAGCGCGTTCGGGGCTGGGGATTGCGGTGCTGCCTTGTTATATGGCGGCGGCCGATCCTGATCTGGTGGCACTGTTGCCGGACGAGAGCATCGAGCGCAGTTACTGGATCAGCACTCGGCGGGAGTTGCACAAGTCGGTGCGGTTACGGGTGGTTTGGGATTATGTGGTGGGGTTGTGTGAAGGCGAGCGCGAACTGTTGATGGGCCGGTAAAGGACGGCTGTTTCATGCAACTAAAACGCCCGGCAAAAGGTCATTCAAATTGCGGAGGTTGAGTCATCTCGCAGAACCTCGACAACGAAGACGCTTCCCGTGGCCACTCACCTTGATCGCCGCAATAACCTGTCCCTCGACAGCCTGAATTTCTTCCTCGCCGACGTACGCGACGGGCTCGGTCCTTATCTGGCGATTTATCTGCTGGCGGTTCACCACTGGGAGCCGGCGAGTATCGGGCTGGTCATGACGATTGCCGGGATCGCCGCGCTCATCACCCAAACCCCGGCGGGCGCGCTGGTCGACAGCACACGCTGCAAACGGGCATTGATCGCGATTGCTGCGCTGGTGGTGACCGGAAGCTGTCTGCTGCTGCCGTTCGTGACTTCTTTCAGCCTGGTGGCTGTGACGCAAGCCATCAGTGCCGCTGCCGCATCGATCTTCGCCCCGGCCATTTGCGCAATCACTCTCGGGATCACCGGGCCTCGCGCCTTCACGCGAAGAACCGGACGCAACGAAACCTTCAACCACGCCGGCAACGCCTGCGCCGCACTGCTGGCCGGTTTGTCCGCGTATCTGTTCGGCCCGGTCGCGGTGTTTTATTTGATGGCGGTCATGGCGCTGGCCAGTGTGATTGCCGTCTCGTTCGTATCGGCCGACGCCATTGACCACGATCTCGCACGAGGTCTTTCACCCAGCGAATCGGGGCAGGGCAAGCAGCCTTCGGGGCTTTCCGTATTGCTCACTAACCGGCCGCTGCTGATGTTCGCAATTTGCTGTGCGCTGTTTCATCTGGCGAATGCGGCGATGTTGCCGCTGGTGAGTCAAAAACTGGCACAGGCCAATCTGCAGATGGCCACGCCGCTCACGTCCGCCTGCATCGTCGCGGCGCAACTGGTGATGGTGCCGGTTGCGCTGCTGGTGGGGGCGAAAGCCGACCTGTGGGGGCGCAAGCCTTTGCTACTGGCGGGTTTTCTGATCCTGCCGCTGCGCGGTGTGTTGTATGTGCTGTCCAACGATCCGTGGTGGCTGGTTTCGGTGCAACTGCTCGATGGTATCGGCGCGGGGATTTTCGGCGCGCTGTTTCCGGTGGTGGTGAAAGACCTGACGCAGGGGACCGGGCACTTCAACGTCAGCCTCGGGGCGATTTCGACGGTGTTCGGTCTGGGGGCGGCATTGAGCAACAGCCTGGCGGGGATTGTGGTTCAGGAGGCAGGCTACAGCGCTGCGTTTCTGACGTTGGCGACGGTGGCGATGGCAGCGCTGGTGCTGCTTTGGGTGGCGGTGCCGGAAACCTTGCCGCGCTCCCGAATGGAATCCGCCGAGTCAAACGCTGCCGCACGGCCAATCGTGTCATCTTGATTTCTCTTCTGAACGGCAAACCGCGCAATACTCAGCCGACCGGAATCGACAACGTCGCCCGTAACCCGCCCTCTGCCCGGTTGGCCAGCGTGATGCGTCCGTGCAAGCGCGTTGCGATGGTATTGACGATGGCCAATCCCAGTCCTGCCCCCTGCGGATTGCCACGACTGTAAAAGCGCTCGAACAACCGGGGCCTGTCCGCTTCATCAATACCTGGCCCCTGGTCCTCGACACTCAGGTGATAGAAGCCGTCTGCCTGATGAAGAAACACTGAAATCACGCCATGCTCGGGTGAGAAATTGGCGGCATTGGTGATCAGGTTATTCAGCGCGATGTCGATGACGGCCGCATCGGCGTAAACGTTGAAAGGGTGGTCGCTGGTATCGAATGCCACTTCCAGATGCCGGCTCAGCAGCCACGGCGCAAGTTGCACCAGCGTGTTGCGCACGGTTTCGCCGAGGTCGATTCGTGGGTGGACGGGCGCGTCAGCCTTGGGCTCCAGGCGGGCCATGGTCAGCAGCTGGTTGACCAGGCGGCTGGTGCGGTCCACGCCTGCGATCAGGAAATCCAGCGATTCGCGCCGCTCCTTTTCGGTGCCGGCTTCCTGCAGGTTTTGCGCATGCAAACGCAACACGGCGAGCGGCGTGCGCATCTCATGGGCGGCATCGGCGATGAAGCGACGTTCGCGCCCCAGTACTTCCTGAATCTGCGCAAGCATGCGATTGAGCGCCGCCTGCATGGGTTCCAGCTCGCTGGGCAACGGCGTCAGTTGCAAGGGCTCGAGGGAACCACTGTGCCGGGCACGAAGTGTCGCCGCCATATTGGCCAGGGGCTTGAGCCCCCAGCCGATGGCGAGCCAGACCATTGCCGCGAGGATCAGGCTGCCGACTACGTTCGGCCATAGCGTGTGACGGACGATGCGGTCGACCAGGTCGGCACGGACATCACTGCGTTCGCCGGCCCAGATACGGAAACCGTTCTGCGGGTCTTCGAGGATGAAGGCTCGCCACTGGCGCTGGTCAAGGTCCACCACATCGCTGAAGCCAGGCTGGGACGGTGGCGTGGTGAAAGTCGGTGCGCTGGCGGTGTGTACCAATACCTCGCCCCTGGCGTTCCACACCTGAAAGGCGAGCTTTCGCTCATAGGGATGACCGTCGCCCCGAGGGACCCCTTCAGCCAGCGCAGCGTTGAAGGCGCGGTACAGGTCCGCGTGTTCGTGCCCCGTCAAAGGCATGCGCATGACGCCCTGCAGCAGACGCGCGTTCTGCGCCAGTTGCGCGTCGTAGACTTCGGCGATTTCATGGTTGCTGTCGTGCAGGTTGAACACGCTGAGTACCAACAGGCCGGCAAGCAGCAGGCCGGTTATCAGGGTCAGGGTACGGCGACGGATCGAGGTCATTGACGCTCCTCCACCAGATACCCCACACCACGGATGGTACGGATCAGCTCGGTGGAGAATTTTTTCCGCAGATGGTGAATGTGCACTTCCAGGGTGTTGCTTTCGGCTTCTTCGTTCCAGCCATAGAGCAGTCGCGTCAAGTGATCGCGGGTCAGGACCCGCCCCGGCGGCGACAACAATTCATGCAGCAGTTGATACTCCTTGGGCGTCAGCACCACCGGTTCGCCCAGATAGCTGACTTGCTGGGTACCGGGGTTGAGGCTGATGCCGGCATGCTCGATCAGCATCTGTGCGCGGCCGGCGCTGCGCCGCAGCAAGGCGCGAAGACGTGCCTTGAGCTCTGCCAGATCAAAGGGTTTGACCAGGTAATCGTCGGCACCGGCGTCGAGACCGGCGATGCGATCCTCGGTGGCATCTCGAGCGGTGAGGATCAGCACCGGCAGGTTGGCGCCGCTGGCCCGGACCCGACGCAGTACATCCAGGCCGTCCATGCGTGGCAGGCCGAGATCCAGCACCGCCAGGTCAAAGGATTCACTGAGCAAGGCGTGCAGGGCGCTGCTGCCATCCTTGAGCCAGTCGACGGTATAACCTTCGCGACCCAGCGCCTGGTGAATGCCTTCACCGAGCGCAACGTCATCCTCAATCAGTAATAAACGCACACGGACTCCTGTCATTCGAGTTTCTTGTTCACGTCCACCAGCAACGCGTCGATTTCTTTGTAGCGCCCTGCATCGGCACTTTCCCGGCCAGGACGGGGAGCGGCCTGCCGGGCCTTGAGCAGCGCTGCCCTGGCTTCAGCGTAGCGTTTTTGACGGTAGAGATGATCGCCCCGGAAGTACAGGCTGTCGCTGCTGATCGACGGCGTCCAGTGCCCAGACTGTGTGAGGCACCCAGCAATATAGGCGCGAAGAGTCGTTTCATGGCTTTGGCGCCTCGCTGTCGATTTTTTCACTCAAGCGACGGATCAATGGCAACTGCTTGCGCAGACCGCGATCCACCAGAATGGGCAGCAGGCTGTTCAGGCGCACGAAAAACCGCTCGGGCCAACCCAGATAAAGGTCGCGTCGATCACCGGCAATCGCATGCACCACTGCAGCGGCCACGGTTTGCGGGTCGTCGACGCTGGCGTTGAGCGCATCGTTCAGTGCTTGGGCCGCGAGACTGTTCATCGATGTGCGGGTGGCACGGGGGGCGACGTACAGCACGCCGACGCGGGTGTCTGCCAGTTCGCGGCGCAAGGCTTCGGAAAATCCGCGCAAGGCGAACTTGGTTGCGCAGTAACTGGCGTAGCCTGGGTAGCCGATCGAACCGTAGGTCGAGCCGACATTGACCACCATCGCGCTATCAGCCTGCTTGAGCAGTGGCAGCAACAGTCTGGTCAGGCAGATCGGCGCACTGATGTTCACCGCCAGCATCGCGTTGATTTCGCTGTCGTCGAGCTGTTCGAGCATGGCGAAGTGATTGATCCCGGCTGCGTTGATCAGCAGGTTGAGGCCGCCAATCGCCTCGGCGGCGGCCAGCACCTTGCGCCGGTCGCTCAGAAACGTCAGATCGGCGGCGACCCAGCACAGGTTCTGCGGATAACGCTCAAGCAATGGCTGCAAAACTGCCTGATGCCTTGCGACTGCCAGTACCTGCGCGCCGGCTGCGCAAAGGGCGTCGGCGATGGCCAGGCCGATGCCGCCGCTGGCACCGGTCAGGACCACCCGGGTTTCATGCAACTGCATGATGGGCCTCCGCATCGCGGGGCAGGCCACGGAACATATCGGCATAGAGGTGATAGACGACTTTTGAGGCGTGGATCACCGCGGCCTGGTCGGCGGGATCCTGCAACTGATTCATCAGGTGCCGATAGGTTTGCATGTGCTCGATGTCGAGTGCGCCGTGAGAACTGAGATAACTGAAAGCGGTTTCCGGCAACCCCAGGCGCTCGCGGATACTGCCGGCCGCATGGGTGGCCAGGGCGATGCTGGTGCCTTCCAGCACATTGACCATACCGAACAGACCCACCGGGTTACCCCGAGCGATCAGATCGTAAAGGAAGCTGACCATCAACTCGATCGGCAGTGATGGCTGCCCGTCACTCACAGCCTCCCGGTCGCCGCCACAGACTTCAATATCGTCCAGCACCCATTGTTCATGACCATATTCGTCCTCTATGTATTCGCATACCGCCTTGCGCAGCCATTCAAGGTGCGTCGGCAGGCGAGCGCCGCACGCCATCATCAGCGGTACGGTGTGGCGTACGTGGTAGTAGGCCTGGACGAGAAATGCCCGGTAACTCTCAAGGCTCACCTTGCCCTGCAGGGCATCGAGGATGATCGGCAGGTTGAACAGCGCGTGACGCTCCTCGTGTGTGGCTTCTTGCAGGGTGTCGAAAAAACTCATGATGCGGACTCCCGAGATTTGGCGAATTCAGTCAGTTGCGCCTGGTACAGCGAAACAATGGCGTCACGGCGTGGGCGACCATTGGCGGTGAGCAGACCGTTGGCCGAAGTGAAGGGGTGCGTCAGGCGTGTCCAGTGGTGCACCTGGGCATAGTCGGGCAAGGTCTCGTTGGTGGCGGCGACATCGGCCGCCAGTTGCGCATCGGTACACGCCGGGCTGTGTGGCCAGAGCAAGGCGTGGTTATGTGGCATGGCTTCGCCGTAGACGAAGGCCTGAGCGATGTGACGGCGTTGGGTCAGTTCCGATTCGACCCATTCCGGATTGACGTTGCGCCCGAAACTGGTGACGAACTGATGCTTCTTGCGACCCTTGAGATAGAGAAAACCTTCCGGGTCGAATTCACCCAGATCACCGCTCGGCCACCATTGCTCGGTGCAGGCCGGCTCACCGAGATAACCGAGCAGGGTCGCCCCCTTGACCAGTACCTCTCCGTCTTCGGCCAGGCGCACCTCCACATGGGGCAGAGGGTGCCCGACGCTTCCCGGACGGCGCGCCCCGGGACGATTGAGGCAGACCACCGAGGCGCACTCGGACAATCCGTAACCCTCGTACACGGGCAGGCCCACTCGTTGGGCTCGGTGCAACAGATCTTCGCAAACCCGCGCACCACCGACCGCAGCAAAACGCAGGGATTGCGGATCGAAGACTTTCTGTTCGGCGGCACTGACCAACAGCAACAACAGTTGCGGCACCAGAATCAGGCTTTCGGGTGCCCGACTGGCCAGACAGCCAAGCAGGCGCGGCAGGTCGACACTGCTCGCCCCCTGGATGCCCAGGGTCTTCTGGCTTGGCACACTCAGTGTCGCGCCGGCATACAACGCGGCGTAGCAACCGAGGTTTTCCAGCAGAATCGCCAACGGCAACAACGCCAGGTGATGGCGCGGTGCGTTGGGTTTGCTGGCCTGATCGAGTTCGCGCGCTACCCGAAGCAGGCTGTCCGCGCTCAGACACACGCCTTTCGGGGTGCCAGTGGTGCCGGAGGTAAATGTCAGTTTGGCGGTGCCGGCGAGCACCCCACTGGGATCGCTGAAGCGGCGGTGCCAGAACTCGCCGTGTTGTTCATACCCCGCGGCGCTTAACTCTCGCTCCTGCTCCGGCCCCGCGATCACCCATTCAGCCTTGCTTTGCAACAGGCAATGGGCGCGTTGTGCCGGGCTGAAAAACGGTGGCAGAGTCACGCACGTCAAACCTTCGAACAGCACCGCCAGATCCCAGAGCATTGCCTGGACCCCGTTTTCCAATGCCAGCGCAATGACCGTCACGTGCTCATCGCGCAGACGTTGCTGGCGATACATCACTTCGCTGTACAGCGTCGTGTAATCGAGCTTCAGGTTGTCACCCCACAGCGCGATAGTGTTGTCGTTGCGCCCGGCATGGCTGCGCAGGGTTTCCTGGAATTGTTGCCGTTCAAGCGACATGGCAGGCTCCTTCCAGCGAGGTCTGCAGTCCAAGCCGGGTAAAAAGGCCGATATTGCGTAAATGAAAGAAGCCTGCGCGGATATTGCCGACATGCACCCAGGGCTTGCTTTCGTAATAACTGCCCCAGTGTTGACGCTCGTCACCCAGGCGTTCCGGATCCGCGGCGCACAATGTCACGGGTTTGAGGCCCAGACGATGGAAGCTGTTGACTAGCCCGACATTGCCGGTGAAGGTCACCCATTCCAGGCCACCCATGGCCAGCAGATAGGTGATGGCGATGATGCTCATACGCGCGCTGCCGGTATCGCTGGAGGCGAGGTTGCCGACTTCGACAATGTCGCGGCGCTCCACCGGTCGACCGGCAGCGGCACTGATCAAAGGTTCGATAGGCTCGTCCAGATAACGCTCCAGAAACAGCGGTTCAAGATGGGCGCGGCGTACCCCGGCCACCGCGCACAACTCGCCATCGCCGGTGTGAACACCGAACAGCTCGGGCATGAAGTGCCGGATATCGGCGCCATGGGCCTTGCGGAACCGATGCTGGATGAAGGCTTCGAACGTCTCTCGCAGCGCATCGTCCGGCAAGGCGCCGTTCAATGTCATCGGCGGGGTTTCGGCCTGGCCGAAGTGCAGGGGCAGGGGAATGTTCCAGACGGAATCGGGCATGGGCTTAACACCTCCCTCATTAGGTTCGAGGGAAGTATCCAAACCATTTCTTAACGAAGTCTGAAGGTGAAAAAAAGTTAACGGGCAGTCTATCTTCAGACTGCCTTAAGACTGGGCAGGCAGGGTGGCACCGTCGGTTTGCCCGGCAACAAGATCGAGACTGTCGAACGAATCGACCGTCGCCCACGACAATCACGAGGCGCTTCTTATGACCCGCGACAACACCGTAACCCGTTATGGAAAACTATCAATCACGCTTCACTGGCTGATGCTGGCGCTGTTCGTCGGCGTGTATGCCTGTGTTGAAATCAAAGGTTTTATGCCTAAAGGCAGTGAAGCCCGAGGTCTGCTGATGGGCCTGCATGGCGCATTTGGTGCGGGTATCTTCGCCCTGGTATGGATTCGCCTGCTCGGGCGCCTGACGCCGCAGCCGCCGATCACCCCCAAGCCGCCAGCCTGGCAGACCGGCATATCACACCTGATGCACCTGGCGTTGTACGTACTGATGATCGTCACTCCGGTACTGGCCTGGCTGATGCTCGCCGCTGCCGACAAACCGTTTCCGTACTTCGGCTTCCATCTCCCGGCTCTGGTGGCTATCGATCCGGACTTTGCCAAACGACTCAAATACTGGCATGAACTGCTGGGCAGCACCGGCTACTGGCTGATCGGTCTGCATGCGGCGGCGGGGCTTTTTCACCACTACTGGGTGCGGGATAACACCTTGGTGCGGATGTTGCCGGGGCGCAGCAATTCGCAGTAGGCCCGTTCGAGTCAATCCCTGGAAGGTCGCCATTCTGGCACCTGCCCGCCGCAAGACCGCGCCGAGAATGATGTCGGGGGCATTGGCGGTGAAGCAGGCATTGGAGAACGTGGAACCGAAGGGGCTGGGGCCGTTCCCAAGCGAAAAGGAACAGATTCATGCACTGAATCTGTTCCTTTTTTCGTCGGCTTCAGCGGTTTCTACCTCATTCAGATATGCAACCAGGCCAGCGAGCCCAGCATGACCCCCAAGCCCGCCGCGCCAAACGAGACGCGCCTGAGCCACTCCTTGCGCGTCAGCAGGGTGATGGCCGCCAGTGAAATGGCGATTTGAATGGCTGTCATGGCCTGGGCCCAGCGGTGATGCTGGTGCAAAACCTGCTCTGACTTCTCGTCCCACTCTCGCGCCTGTTGCTCCAGAGTTTCCGCCTTTTTGCGGGCTTCCTCTTTCTGCTCCGCATAGCGCCGAGCCTCGGCAACGTAATGAGCGGAATCAAGTCCCGGAAGATGGCTGGCCAGTTCCGACAGGTTCTGCCGACTGGACTTGGCCTGGTAGTAGTTCCACTCGTTGGCCGCTTCGGTCTTCTGGATGGCGGCGTTGTTTTTGTCCATGGCCGCCTCACTCTCCGTCGAACCGGCCTGATAGCTCATCAGGGCGCCTACCGTCGCCATGATCGCCGTCATGACCGCAATCTTGCTGGCAAAGCGATCGCCTTTTGCGTGGGCATGATGGGTGGTGTGTTCAACGTGTTGCTCGTGAGGACTGGGGACTTCGAACTCTTCAGGCATGACGGTCGGACTTGGGTTGATGGAGGAATTTGCGCGGATTATGCAGGGTGGCCGGTTTTTTAGACACAGGGGACTTGTGGCTAGCGAATCCCTCGATTCCGCTAGCGAAATGCTCAGCAACTTCGCCGCCATCCTTGAGCCTGCACATCGCAAGACTGCTCTGGGCATCGCACAAGTGGTCATGGTCGCAGGACTGGCCGTGAATCAGGCGCTTTTTTGCTCGATGAGCTCAGCCGTTGGCGCCTGCTCGCTTTTCCGCCGTCACGATGCAAGCCTTGTAGAAATTGGAATGGAAATCGCTGATCGCTTTCTGCTGCAAGCTCTCGCTTGAGTACTGAGGAATCGCGTACGCCTCGCGAATCAGCGTCTTGAACAACTCACCCACATACTCGTTCTGCTTGGCTGCCGCTTCGGCCAGTTCCCACACCGAATCCATGGGCGCGCCTTGCTGCCTGCTTTTCATGACCTGTTTGGCCGAGTTTTCTATTCGTTGGCACTCTTCGAGCTCTTCCTGCGGCACAGGAGAGGCGAGAGCGGAAAGACTGATGGTGAAGGTTATTGCTGCTGCAGCAAGAGATCGTTTGTGCACGAGGTGTCGTCCGTGATTTTGAGGCTGAACCTTATCATTCATGGCGTGGCGCCACCATTGCGCGCAGGGTGATAGACAGGAAAAGAACCCGACGCGTTGCCCGAGTCGTGAGCGTTCAAAAAGATCTCTCCCCTCACTCCATCAGCTTGTCAATAGCACAGTTGAGCGACTGTGCAGCCGGCAGCGCGGTGGTAGGCTTTTTACGAGCGCCCGATCTGTTCAGATTATTGATTAAGGCAGGTCAGGCCAATGCACAAGACGCATGTCAGATAACTGAAAGGATTCGAAAATGAAAAAGTCCATCACTGCTCTGGCCGTATCCGCAACGCTCGCTTTCACCGCCACCGTTGCGAATGCTTCTGTACATCCGATCACCATTAAGGCTCCTCAAACTGTCAATCAAATAACAGCTTCTGTTGGCACGCCTTTCGGTACCCAACAAACAGCGGGTGAAATCCACATGGCCAGTCTGGCCAGAAGTTGCTCCGATGATCGATATTCCTGGTGGGAATACAGCGGTTGGGAAATCGTCGGCTGTCTCGCAAGCGGCCAGTGGTAACTGTGCAGATGGGCCTGGTGCGTGACTTGCGTGGCGAGTGCGCACCAGCGCTTGTTGTGAGGTTGGTTGTGATTCAGGTGCTGGATCAGGAACTCAACGCATAAACTCAATTCCGAGCCAAAAGGGCGAAACTGTCTTTTATAACTATGAAGTGAGAATGTTAACGGCAGTACTCCCCAACCGCTCCCCATTAACCATCACATGCACCGCATGCTCCCCCGCATAGTGCTTGCGCGTGGTGAAGTCCTTGATCACTTGCCTGCGCGACACAACCTCACTCCCAAACCCAGCCAAATCCAACGTCTTCAACTTGAAAACCTTGGTCGAAGTCCCGCCATTCGCCTTCACATAGTCAATCGCGTAATCAATCACCAACCGCTGTTCCACCGGCACCAACGACCGAACCGTAAACGACAGAGTGATCGTCTCACCAAGCCGCACAACTGCCGGCTCCACCTTCACATCCAGCAACTCAACCTCAGCCTTGGCCCCCGCACCAATAACAGTGAGAGCCCGCATAACGCCCTGTTTGATCAAACTCCGCAACGCATGTTTGGCAATCCAAGCCGTGTGCTTGTTCTCCAGCGCCCATCCCTCAACCGTATCCAGCACCCACTCCGGATGCTCCTTGGTCACGTCATTCAAATGATTCGCCACGGACTTGCGCACGTACAAACTCTCATCCGCCTTCAACCGGTCAAGAATCCCTGCGGCCAGGTGCGGGTTTGCCTGCACCGGCTCCAGGCGAAACGACCATGGGAGGCGAGGGCGGCTGCCTTCGCTGGCGAGGCGGCGGACGTGGTGGTTTTCGTCTCGTGCCCAGTCGTGCATCAGTTCCAGCGAGCGTTCCAGGTCGTTGCGCAGGAAGTGGCGGATGGCGAATTCGGAAGAGCCGAAGGTGGTGAAATACTTCAGGGCTTCCATTGAAGTGTCGAACGCGTGCGCGCCGTAGCTCGCGACGTAGTGCGGCAGGCACATGCTGACGAAGCCGCTGTTCAGGCGTGGAGCGAGTTCGCGTAGTACGTCGAGGGAATCGGCGTAGTCCAGTGGCAGCACGGCGTGCAGGCTTTCGCTGACGCGGGCCATGCGTTGCATGACCGAAAGGTCGGCTAGGCCGTCGTTGGCGTGCTTGAGAAAGGCCTTGGCCTTGAACGCCGGGTACACGGCGCTCATTTCTGTGGCGATATGTTGCAGGCGCTCGGCGTTGAAGATTTCTTTCAGGGCCGGGGCGGCGGTTTCAGTGGCGCTCATGGTCAGGTCATCGGTGTGCTGATGAACGCCTGGGTGCTTTCGGCGTACTCGGTGTATTGGGCGATGCGCGGGAAGCGCTCCGCGTCGATTTGGTCGGGGACGACGAGGCCGGTGAAGCTCCAGGCGACGGCGAGGGTGATGCCGTCCTGTTGGAGCGGGCCGTCGGTGGGCAGCGGGTGTTTTTCGAGTTCGTGTTCGAGGGCGGTAAAGGCGGCGGCGAGTTGGCCTTCGACGCGTTCGACCCATGGTTGATATTGAATGTCGGCCGGGCGCAGGTTGCGCTCGTAGTAAAGCTGCACGGCTTTTTCGCAGGCGGCGAGGCCGAGACCGATCAGGCGCAGGGCTTTTACCCGTTGCGACAGGTCGGCGGGCAGCAGGGTTTTGCCGATCAGGGCTTCGAGGTAGTCGAGGATCAGGGTCGAGTCGATCAGCACTTCGCCGTCATCGAGCACCAGAGTCGGCGCCTTGACCACCGGATTGATCTGCTGGAAGCGCTCGAAGTGACGGAACACCGACACCGGATCGTGTTCCAGTTCGATCCCCAGGCACTTGGCGGAGATCGCCACGCGGCGCACGTAAGGGGAGTCCAGCATGCCGATCAGTTTCATGACACGTTCCTTCAAGTCGAACCGGGGAGGGCATAACGTAGCCGAGGTTGGGGGGATTTGTCAGTCTTTGCGATGGGGTGGGTTTTGCGGTGACCGACCGTAACGAATTGCGACAAAGCGCCGCTCGTCCACCGTTTGTCTTCTATATACAGCCGCTCGACTGAATTTCTTGCTATAAACGCACTCCGATGAGCGCCTGAAGCCTGTGTCAGAGCAGTTTCCGGGCTTTGTCGGACAAATTCCCGGTATTTAGAGTTGCTGAGGCCTCAAACGGGCCTTAGACTGCCGCCCCTTCGTAAATTGAGTGCCGGGTGGCGTTTGCAATAAACGATGCCTTTCCGATGACCGCAGGCGGTTCGCCGGAACGCTCCCTAATTCGCCTTAATGCACGTTTTTTATAGAGATATCAATGACAAAGGACAAGTTGCTGGCCATGCCGGCAGATGACTACATGAATGCCGAGCAACACGCTTTCTTTCAAGAGCTGTTGCAGAACATGAAAGTCGAAACCCATGAGCGCATTGAGCAGAACCGTATTGCCATCGAGAGCCTGGACACTCCGGCTGACCCGGCGGACGCCGCCTCGGTGGAAGAAGAGCGCACCTGGCTGGTAAACGCGATCGATCGCGACCAGCGCATGCTGCCTCAACTGGAACAAGCCCTTGAGCGTATCAAGGAAGACAGCTTTGGCTGGTGCGACGACAGCGGCGAGCCTATCGGCCTGAAACGCCTGCTGATCAGCCCGACCACCAAGTACTGCATCGAAGCTCAAGAGCGTCACGAGCAGATCGACAAGCACCAGCGTCAGGCCTGATTCCTGAGGCGACCCCTTCAATGCGGGTCGTCGCGAAAAGATCGCAGCCTTCTGCAGCTTTTGTTCAAAGCGGCAGAAGGCTGCGATCTTTGCTTTTTCTCGTCTGCCGGAAACACCCGCACCGTTCCATTGACCTGCCACAGACCCACGACTAACGGACCATGGATAATGGCCTTGTAGTGGCGTTTAATGCAGTCACAACAATGAGAACAAGCGTGGGGTAACGAAATGACGAGAGATGGATCTCTGGTTGCGGCTCTGCCTGCACCAGTTGTTTTGCCGAAGAATCGCTGGCTGACGCCGACCTTGCAGAGCATCGCCCTGATGCTTTTGCTGGCCGGGATGACCTTCGGCGAATGGCCGTTATACGTGGGTATGCCGCTGGCGGTGCTGATTGTCTGGCTGCCGCGCCTGCGCTCCCGTGCGGTCCCCGATGCGCAGCCGGTCGATAGCAGCAACGCGATGTCCGAGCTGACTCGCGACCTTTCCTACACCACCAGTCATAACGCGCTGTCAGCTGCCGGTGTGGCGTTTTCCGTCAAGGAACTGGCCGGAAAACTGCAATCGCAACTCGATGCTGCCGCTCAGATCGTCAACAACGCAGAAGTCATGATCGCCACTGAGCAGGCCACTTCGCAGCTCAGTCGTGAAGCATTGGGTGCTGCCAGCGAAGCCCATCACAGCAGCGCGGCGGGGCGCACCGAACTGGTGGATTCGATCTCGCGCATGCATCAACTCAGCCAGCGTGCCAATGCCAGCCGCGAATTGATCGAAGCCTTGAGCCAGCGCAGCGATGACATCCAGCGCGTGACGCTGGTCATTCAGTCCATCGCCAGCCAGACCAACCTACTTGCATTGAACGCCGCCATTGAAGCGGCCCGGGCCGGCGAACACGGTCGCGGTTTTGCGGTGGTGGCGGATGAGGTGCGCGGCCTCGCGGCTCGCACCGCGACGGCCACTGGCGAAGTGGGTGAGATGGTCGCCGACATTCAGCAACGCACGGCGCAGGTGGTGGAGCAGATCCGCCAGCTCTCCGACGATTTGCACACTGGTGTCGAGCAGGTCGAACACACCGGGCAGCACCTGGAAAACATCGCGCTCTTGGCTGCCGGGGTTGAAACCCAGGTCGGTGAAATCGCCCGGGGTGCCGAGACCAACCGCGAACAGCTTGACAGCCTGTTCACCGCCATCGAGCAGATGCGCAGCGATCTGGCGATCAGCGATCAGCAGACCCGGCGCCTGGCCGAGGCGGCGGTGCAGATGGAGGGACAGGCGGAAACCATCAGCGAGCGCCTGGCCGAAGTCGGTCTGGATGACTATCACCAGCGCATCTACGACCTGGCCCGCGAAGGTGCGAGCCAGATTGCCGCGCGCTTCGAGGCCGATATCGAGCAGGGGCGGATCAGCCTGGAAGATTTGTTTGACCGCCAGTATCAGCCCATCCCGAACACCCAGCCTGCCAAGTTCCAGACTCGTTTCGACCGCTACACCGATCAGGTGCTGCCGGCGATTCAGGAGCCGTTACTGCCGCGCCACGAAGGCCTGGTGTTCGCCATCGCCTGCACGCAGCAAGGTTATGTGCCGACCCACAATCAGGTGTTCAGCCAGCCGCTGACCGGGGATGTGCAGGTCGATACCCTCAACAATCGCACCAAACGCAAATTCGCTGACCGCACTGGCATCCGTTGCGGCAGTCATCAGCAACCGGTGCTGTTGCAGACCTACACCCGCGATACCGGCGAGCTGATGCACGACCTGTCGGTGCCGATCATCGTCAAGGGTCGCCACTGGGGTGGATTGCGTCTGGGCTACAAACCGGAGAAGCCGCGCTGAGGCATTGTTGCCGGAACTGCAATTAAGCTGTGCAGCGGCGTTGCTGTTTCCTCTTGATCCACTTCATTAACATGCCTACATAGTTAGGTTGCTAATGAAGTTGGGAGGTCAGCATGCAATGCAGAGTCGATATCGCGGTGATGATCGGCAGCGGTGTACCCGCCGGACTGCGCGCGATGGGGCAAAGTGTCTGCTGGGTGGTGCTGCTCAATGGCGAGCAGCGCGGCACCGCTTTCGCCAGTCGCGATGAAGCCGAGGAGTGCAGGGCGGCGTGGCTCGCGCAGTTGGACGCCAGACCAGAGAACAGCCTGCACTGATCGAAATCATTTGCCCCGGTGCAGGCGCACATTCAGCTCGTCGACCATCACCGCTTCTTCGCCATCGGCACGCAGCCATTCCTTGAGCAACTGCGCTTGTTGCGGGCTCCAGAAGTCGGCGTCGATCAACTTGGTATCGGCTTCCAGCGGATGGGCTTCGATGAAATCGTCAATCGCCGCTTCCTCCGAAGGCAGCCCCAATTGATCGAACAGGGTTGTCAGGTTGTAGGCAGGCAGTTCCATGGTGTACTCCTTGAAGGATGGCGGGATCGATCACTCTCTTTATCTGAGGTGCTCGCTGGTCAGGAGTTCGATTCGCGATTCCAGAGAACGGGCGAGGGCGCAGGCGGCGTTATGATCTTCGCGGAAACCTCTGACAAGCCCCGTCGACTTTTCCCTGATATGGAAAAAGCTGTTGCCCGCCGGGACCACCTGAAACAACGGCTCCCGTCCACAAGGATCGATTGTAGGATCAGTCTCGAACACTGGAGTGTTCAAGGCAAAGACGGGTTCGTGAGTCACGGCAAAATGCGTCAAAGTGCACATATGAAGTCCTTTTCATGGATTGACCCGCATTTACAGACGGTTGCGGGTAGTCGTGAGCGGCGTCGCTGCTCTAGAATCGCCAACACCTGTTGACGGCATGACGTTATCTAAAGCAATTTTTTGCGTGCGATATGTCGGAAAAGTGCTTTTCTTGGTGGGTTTTTTCCCTAAAGTTCGTAGTCAGTTTTCTCTGGCCGACCGTGAGGCGTTTTCCTTCAACATTTGGAGAACGTCTTTGCAGGTTTCGCGAGTGGCATTCCAGTAGTCTTGTGAACCTCGCGTTGAATGAGCACTTGGCTCGTTCAGGCTTTTATTCGAGTCATTACGCAACATCATCGGCCTGGCCGTTTTTAACGTCGTGCGCGTTTTTCGCGTGCGGCACTCTTTCAAGTGTGGGGATGTTTCTTTGGCAGTCAGTAACCTCGATATGCATGCTTTGTTCGTGCTGGGTGATTTGCGGGCAAAGCTGGTCAAGCAGTTTCAATCGCGTTTTGTTTACATCACCGAGCAAAACGCCGAAGGCATTTACGTTGCCGAAATCGACACCGAAAGCGCATTGGTGGTCGACGACAAGCCCGGCCTCAAGCTCAAGGTCGGCGATCATTTCAGCGCTTCGGTACTGCCCAGCCGTGAAGGCGGCAAGATGGATATCCGTTTTCGCGAGATCAAGATGACCGTGTACGGACTGGGCGACTATGCCTTCGTCAGCACGGCCGACGGCCATGCCATCGTGTTCAAGGAAGGTCACAGCGCGGTCACCGTGTTCGCTGCCAATGAGCAATTGCAGGAAGGCCTGACCAAGACCCTGAAAGCCGTCACCGCCAAAGCCGCCAAATGGCGCAAGGGCGAGCTGGTGACCTTCAAGGCCAGCGAGTGACAGCTGTGAGTCGCGCCGATTTCCATCTGCAGAACCTCGACAGCGCCCGCGACGAAGCCCGGCGCCTGTTCGATGCAAAGGCCGAATTGAAGGGTGCCTGGCTCGGTTGGGTCGCCTCGCAGATCTACGCTTTGCAGCCTGCTGAATACGCCAGCATGGTCAGACGCGAGCTTCAACGCTTGAAGGAAATGTCTGAAAAGTAGCCTCGTCCGTGTGATGCCCCTGAAAAAGCAGGAACCTCGTCTACAGTCAGTTGACTGAGTATTCAGAGGCTGGCGGTCTTCTGTCAGGCCATCCTGCTATTGCTGTGAACAGCACGAGGTGCAAAGCATGAACGGATTTCGACGGTGGCTGGCCGCAGGGCTGGCCACAATGGGCTTGATAGCTGCGGTGCCGGCGGCCAATGCGGCACAGACCCCGATTCACTTCGCGGACCTGAACTGGGAAAGCGGTAGCCTGATCACCGATGTCCTGCGGATCATCGTCGAGAAGGGTTACGGCCTGCCGACGGACACGTTGCCAGGCACCACCATTACCCTGGAAACCGCGCTGGCCAACAATGACATTCAGGTTATCGGTGAGGAGTGGGCCGGGCGAAGTCCGGTGTGGGTCAAGGCCGAGGCTGAAGGCAAGGTCGCCAGCCTGGGCGATACGGTCAAGGGTGCCACCGAAGGCTGGTGGGTGCCGGAGTACGTGATCAAGGGCGATGCCGCCAAAGGCATCAAGCCGCTGGCACCGGACCTGCGTAGCGTCAGTGACCTGAAGAAGTACAAGGACGTGTTCAAGGATCCGGAAACCCCGAGCAAGGGGCGGTTCCTCAACAGCCCGATCGGCTGGACCTCGGAAGTGGTGAACAAGCAGAAGCTCACGGCTTATGGGCTGCAGGATGACTTCACCAATTTTCGCAGCGGTTCCGGCGCGGCGCTGGATGCCGAAATCAGTTCGTCGATCCGCCGGGGCAAACCGGTGCTGTTCTATTACTGGTCGCCGACGCCGTTGCTCGGCAAGTTCAAACTGGTACAGCTGGAAGAGCCGCCGTTCGACGCCGAGGCCTGGAAGACCCTGACGGACGCCGACAATCCCAATCCGAAACCGACCCGTTCACTGGCTTCGAAGCTATCGATCGGGGTATCTGCGCCATTCCAGAAGCAATACCCACAGATCGCGGCGTTCTTCAGCAAAGTCGATTTTCCGATCGAGGATCTGAACAAGGCACTGGCCGAAATGAGCGAGAAACACACCCCGCCACGGGAAGCGGCGGAGGCGTTCATGAAGGCCCATCCGGATGTTTGGCAGGCATGGTTGCCGAAGGATGTAGCAGACAAGGTTCAGGCAGGTTTGTAGTGAGGGAGCGTGCTCCCTCGCCAGGGTGAATCAGAATCGGGTCTGTACCGCCAGTTCAAAGGTGCGCGGCGTGCCCAGGTAATACGCCGGCGACACATGGGCGAATTCGGCATACACCTCGTTCGTCAGGTTACGCACGCGGCCAGTGACGGTGGTGTGCGAATCGACCTTGTAGCTGAGGAAACTCCCGAACAAGGTGTATGACGGCACGGTCATGGTGTTGGCATTGTCTGCATACACCGACGCCACATACCGCGCATCAACCCCGCCTTGCCACTGTGGGGAGAAGTCATAAGTCAACCACAGATTGCCGACCCGGTCCGGCACGTTGGTCGGCGTGTTGCCCTTGCGTGAAACCACCACGCCGGCAGCGTTCTTCTCGTTGAACTCGTCGTATTGCGCATCGACCCAGGCGACGTTGCCCTCGGCCAGCAGCTTGTCGGTAATCCGTAGTGAGCTGGCAATCTCGATGCCTTTGGACGTCTGCTGGCCGACTGGAATGCTGTTGGTCGGGTCCAGCGGATCAGTGATGGCAAAGTCTTTCCGCTCAATGGTGTAGGCGGCCACCGTCGCCGAACCACGGCCGTTCAGGTAGTCGAATTTGCTGCCGATTTCCCATTGCTTGCCCGTTGAAACATCGAAGTCCTGAGTACCACCGGGTTGTTCGGCGGCGGTGCTGTATTGCACGTAGACATTGGCTGCCGGAACGAATTGATACGTCAGGCCGACGCGCCCGGTGACCGGTTCCCAGCTGCGCTTGAGATGGCGCGGGTTGCTCGCCGTCACCGTGCGATGGTTGGTCACGTCCAGATCGATGTCGTCGTAGCGCAGGCCGGTGAGCAACGAAAGCTTGTCGGTCAGCGCCAGGCGGTTCTCGGCGAACAGGGCCTTGGTGGTGACCTCGTTGGTCTTGTCGCTGACAAAGCCGGGCTTCGTGCCCGGAATGTCATAGAAGTGCCCCGGACGATAATTGTTCGGGTCCACGGTGCTCGCGCCTTTGACGTTAAGCGGCGAATTGGTGGTCTGGTTGACCTTGTATTCGAAGCCGCCGGACCAAGTGGTGGCGAGGCCGAACAGCGTGCTGTCATGGCGTAACTCGAACTGGTTGCCGTCCTGCTCACCCTGGTGCCGGACCTGATAGGCCGTGGAGCGATTCACCGCGCTGTTGTCAGCGTTGTACTGGTAGGTTTCCAGGTTGCGGTAATCACGCTGGCTGTCGAGGTGATAGAGCGTGTTGCGCAGGGTCGTGCTGTCGTTGATCCGGTAATCGATGATCGAGCGCACCCAGATCGTCCGTTGCTCGTAGCGACCGTTCTCAACGTTGTAGTTGTTGAAGCGGTTGTGCCGGTCGATTTTCAACTCGCCAGCCTTGGGGTTGAGCACCGGGGTGCCCCAGTACGGGCTGTCTTCGTGTTCGTCCTGATATTCCAGGGCCAGAGTGTGCGACAGGTTCGGCGTCAGGTCGCTGAGCAGCGAGAACGCCATGCTCCAGGCATCGCGCTCCTGACGGTCGATGTAGCCGTTGCTGGTGTTGTGGCTGACGTCGAGACGCGTGTAATGCTGCACGTCGGCGCCGGGCTGGCTCAGAGCGTGGTTGAGGCCGAACGCGGTTTCGGTAGTGTCATAGGTGCCGTAGCTGACCCGGCCCTCGGCGACTTGCTCGTCGCGAGTGGCCAGTTTGGTCACGTAGTTCAGCGAGCCGCCCACCGAGCCTGCGCCATTGATCAGCGACGACGGGCCGCCGACCAGTTCCACCCGGTCATAAATCCACGAATCCACTGGCCGCGCCAGTCCGCCGGAGACGTTGACGCCATTGAACATTTGAGTGATCTGGCTGCTGGTGAAACCGCGATAGGAGACGAAACCGCCGAAGCCCGGCGGGGCACTGGCGTTGACGCCGGGCAGGGTGTTGGCGGCGTCCTGGAAGTTCTGCGCACCGTGGCGTTCGATGTCATAGCGATTGGCGATGGCCACCGAGGCCGGGGTGTCGCGTATGCTCAAGCCGAGGCGCGAGGCCATGCCGCTGGGCTGGTCGAGGCTCAGTCCCGGTTCGGCGGCGGATTCGCCGTCAATGGTGATCGGCGCCAAATCCACCGTGGATTGTGCCCAGGCGTTGACGGACAGGCAGCCGCACAGGCTCGCCAGCAAGGTAAGTTGTTTCATTGATTGAATCCTGAATGCTTGTCTAGGAGCCAGCGCACAGGCGAACGCCGCGCGCTGGCGCAGTGGGCTGACAAATCAAAAAGGTAAAGACACTCAGGCGAGCGGCGGGGCGCGGGGATTGGCCGAAGGCCAGGTGAACCGGGCAGGGAGGTCGGCGCTGACGATGACCGGCAGCGGTGGGCTGTGTTGTTCCGGCAGGATCGCCAGGGTCAGACTGGAGTTGAACGCCGGGCCCATGCCGCCGGTAGAGCACAGCGGGCAGCCAAAGGCTTTGGCCAGGGTCGGCAATTTTTCTTCAGTGGGATTGGACGCGAGTGGCGCCTGGGTGCTCGGGTCGACGGTGCAGAACTGGCCACCAGTACCGTTGAGCTGCATGCCGACCATTTGTCCGTGACCGATGCTGCAGGCGAACACATTGAACAGGACGCAGCAATAGAGCATCCAGGCCAGCAGTGAGCGATCGGAACGGGTGAGTTTCATGGGGCGGCACTTTACCGCACCGCCGACCGGTCGTGCATATGGAAAAATGCCGACTAGGATGTTTTGTTCAAATCCCTTTCAAGGATTCTCGACCATGACCTTTGTGTTGGCTCAATGGCTGGTGACGATATTTGCGGCGATCAGCCTGATGCACGTGTATTGGGCGATGGGTGGACAGTGGGCGACCGTGGCGGTGATACCGCAGGTTCCGGTGGATAACGGCGGGCAGGCGCTCAAACCGGCGTTCAAACCGTCAGGCTGGATCACGCTGGTGGTAGCGGCGGTCCTGCTACTGATTGCCGCACTGGTGTGCATGAGGGTGGGCTGGTGGTTTTCGCCAGTGCATCACTGGGCGTTGCAGTGGGTGATCAGTGCAATTGCGCTGCTGATGTTTGCGCGGGCGATCGGCGATTCGGAACTGGTGGGTTTTTTCAAGGAAGTGAAGGGATCGCGCTTTGCCCGGCTCGACACTTGGGTTTACTCACCGTTATGTCTGATTCTGGGAGCCGGGCTGTTGGCCGTCGCCTGGCTCTAACTGCCGGTTTCAGTACGGCGGCTGCTGACCTCGGCCGGCACATCATCCCCGGCCATGCGCTTGCGGAACAGCGCCGCACGCGCCAGTAGCAGGGTGGTCACCGGCACGGTGATCGCCAACAGGATCGGGATCAGCCACGCGTGCAGCACCGGCCCGGACTTGAGCGCGGAAAAACAGATGATCGACGCCAGCGCCACGCACCACGCGCCCAGGGTCGAGGCCAGCGCCGGGGGGTGCATGCGCTGGAAGTAATCCTTCATCCGCAACAACCCGGCTGCACCGATCAGGGCAAACACGCCGCTGAGTACCAGTAGGATCGCCACCGGAATTTCCACCCACAGAGACAATTCAACGTTCATTCGATCACCTCTCCACGCAGCAGGAATTTCGCCAGGGCAAACGAGCCGACGAAACCGAAAAGCGCGATCAGCAGCGCCGCTTCGAAATAGGTGTCACTGGAATAACGAATCCCCAGGGTCAGCATCATCAGCATGGCGACGATGTACAGGTAGTCCAGTGCGAGTACCCGGTCCTGTGCCGATGGCCCTTTGAACAGGCGGATCAGTGTCAGCACCATCGCCAGCGAGAACAGGAACAGCGTCAGCAGAATGGCATTCGACAGCAGCGGGCTCATTCGAAAATCTCCATCAACGGCCGCTCGTAAGTGACCTTGAAGTGCTGGATGAATTGCGCCTCGTCATCCAGATCCCAGACGTGCAGCAACAGAATGCTGCGATCCAGCGCCAGCTCTGACCACACCGTGCCGGGCACTACCGTACAGATCATCGATAGCGCCGCCAGACCGTTCGCATCACGCAGGTCCAGAGGCACCTTGATGAAGCGCGAACGGGGCGGCCGGCGTCCCGCGTTGAGCACACCCCACGCCACCACCAGATTGGAAATGACCACATCACGTCCAACCAGCAGGAACAGGCGCAGGATTGTACCGGGGCGGCGGATATGGATCTGTTGCGGGCGCAGTTTGCGCATCATCAGCGGCGCGCAGAAACCCAGTGCTGCGCCCAGCAGCAGGTTGCCGGGGCTGATCGACAGGTTCAGCACCAGCCATAGCAACCACAATGCAAGTGACAGCCACGGAGCAGGGAACAGGCGCTTCATGGTTGCACCTCCAGCAACGCAGCCTTGGCTTCCGGGCTTGGTACGGCGCGAGTGCCAAGCACCGCCATCACGTATTGCTGCGGGTTGTTCAACGCGTCTGCGGCGGCCTGGGTGTAACGCAGCAGTGGTTCAGCCTTGAAGGTCAGGGCGATGCTCAGACCGAGCAGCAGGAAAATCGGCGTGCATTCCAGTTTGCGCAACACGGGTGACGGGCGCTCCTCCGGCGACCAGAAGCGCTGGATGCCCAGGCGCGAGAACGCCATCAGCGAGCCGAGTCCGGTCAGGATCAACAGTGCCAGCAACGCCCAGGCAGCATTCGAGATCGGTTCGCCAGTGCCGAGCCCCAACGGATTGAGCAGGGCGCCGATCAGGCTCAGCTTGCCGATGAACCCCGACAGCGGCGGCATGCCAATGATCAGCAGCGCGCAGGCGATGAAGCTCAGGCCGAGGAAGGCCATGGTCCACGGAATCACTTGGCCGACCACGGCTTTCTGGTCATCGTCGAGGTTGATGCCCTTGACCGGCGGTTGCCATTGCTGCGGACGTGGCAACAGTTCGTTTTCGTCTTCCAGAGGCACTTCGACGGCGGTGCGTGAACGTTCGATCAGTTCCGCCAGCAGGAACAGCGCGCTGAGTGCCAGGGTCGAGCTGACCAGATAGAACAGCGCCGCGCCGATCAGGTTCGGCTGGGCGAAACCCACGGCAGACAGCAGAATCCCGGCCGACACCAGAATGCTCAGACTGGCCATGCGTTCCAGGCGTTGTGCGGCGATGATCGCCACGCCTGCGCAGAGCATGGTCGCCATGCCGCCGTAGATCAGCCAGTCGCCGCCGAAGTAAGCCGAAGCCCCGGCTTGGCCGGAGAACAGCAGCGTCCACAGGCGCAGCAGGGTGTAGACGCCGACCTTGGTCATGATCGCGAACATCGCCGCCACCGGCGCGCTGGCCGAGGAATAAGCCGGCACCAGCCAGAAGTTCAGCGGCCACATTCCGGCCTTGGCCAGGAACGCCACCGCAAGAATCGCCGCACCAGCATGCAGCAAGCCGCGGTCGGCTTCCGGCACCAGCGGAATCTTCATCGCGAGGTCAGCCATGTTCAGCGTGCCGGTGACGCCGTAGATCAGCGCCGCGCCAATCAGGAACAGCGACGATGCCAGCAGGTTGATCGAGATGTAATGCAGCCCCGACGACACCCGCGCCCGGCCCGAGCCGTGAAGCAGTAAACCGTACGATGCCGCAAGCAGCACTTCGAAAAACACGAACAGGTTGAACAGGTCCGCTGTCAGGAATGCGCCGTACAGGCCCATCAACTGAATCTGGAACAGTGCGTGGAAGCTCGAGCCTGCGCCATCCCAGCGCGCCATGGCGAACAGCAAAGCGCTGACGCCGATGATCCCGGTCAGTACCAGCATCAAGGCCGACAGCCGATCGACCACCAGCACGATGCCGAATGGCACCTGCCAGTTGCCCGGAAGGTAGACGCCGATGGAGCCGGGCACGCCGGTGGTCTGGGTCCATTGCAGCAACAGCAAGGAAACCACAAGGCCCAGCATGGTGGAGAACAGGTTGATCTTCGCCTTCAGCGGCCGGTGCTTTTCGCCAAGCATCAGCATGATGGCAGCCGTCAGCAGCGGCAGCAGGATCGGTGCGGCGATCAGGTGGGTCATCGCCGTCATTCCTTGGGCTCCCTTCCGTCAACGTGGTCGGTGCCGGTCAGGCCCCGCGACGCGAGCAGCACCACGAGGAACAGCGCGGTCATGGCGAAGCTGATAACGATCGCCGTCAGCACCAGCGCCTGAGGCAACGGGTCGGTGTAATTGAGCAGGTCCTGCGGTACTCCGTCCTTGATGATCGGTTCTTTGCCGATGAACAGGCTGCCCATGCTGAAGATGAACAGGTTGACGCCGTAGGACAGCAGGCACAGGCCCATGACCACCTGGAATGTCCGTGGACGCAGGATCAGCCAGACCCCGGACGCGGCGAGCACTCCGATGGCGATTGCGATGACTTCTTCCATCAGACGGCTCCCTTGATGGCGGCGGTTTTGTGGCCCCGGACCGATTGGTGGGCGAGGGCGGTGAGGATCAGCAATGTCGAACCGACTACCACCCCGTACACGCCAATGTCGAAGAACAGTGCGCTGGCGATATGGATGTCGCCCAGCACCGGCACGCTGAAATGCCAGGTGTGCGTGGTGAGGAACGGATAACCCGCCACCATTGCGCCGAGGCCAGTGACCGTGGCGAACAGCAACCCGGTGCCCATCCAGCGCAGCGGTCGCAGGCTCATTTGCGCCTCGACCCACTGGGTGCCGGCGACCATGTATTGCAGGATGAACGCCACTGACATCACCAGACCGGCGACAAACCCGCCACCTGGCTGGTTATGCCCGCGCAGGAACAGGTAGAACGACACCACCAGCGCAATCGGCAGCAGCAGGCGCACCAGCACCGCCGGCACCATCATGAAACCGAGCGCGGTGTCGCTGGCCGAACGCGGATTGACTAGATCGGTGACTACGTCCGGCGCCAGCAGGCGTTGCTGGGCTGGCAGTTGCAGGCTTTCTTTCGGTGGGCGGAAGCGTCGCAGCAGGGCGAATACGGTCAGCGCCACGGCCACCAGCACGGTGATTTCACCGAGGGTGTCGAAACCACGGAAGTCCACCAGCATCACGTTGACCACATTGCTGCCGCCGCCTTCAGGCAGGGCGCGACTCAGGTAGAACGAGGAAATGTCGTTCGGGGTCTGCCGGGTCAGCATTGCGTAGGACAGCAGCGCCATGCCGCCACCGACGGCAATCGACAACAGCAAGTCGCGCAGACGCCGCACACGGGCCTTGCGCAGGCTGCTCGGCAGCGGCGAAACCTCTTCGATCCGCCGTGGCAGCCAGCGCAGGCCGAGCAGGATCAGCACCGTGGTCACCACTTCGACCACTAGTTGCGTCAGGGCCAGGTCCGGTGCCGAGAACCAGACGAAGGTCACGCACGTCATCAGACCGCAGACGCTGACCATGGTCAGGGCGGCGAGACGGTGATACTTGGCCTGCCACGCGGCGCCGAGGGCGCAGGCGATTGCCAGCAGCCACAGGGTCACGAACACGATGGAGCCAGGGATCTTCGGCCGGTCGCCCCAGCTCAGGCTGCTGTGCAGCATCGGGATCAGGCCGGCCAGCACTGCCGCCAACACCATCAGGAACAGTTGGGTTTGCAGGCGTTTGGTGCCGATCCGCCGCTCCAGGCGTCGGGCCAGACGCATCATTGCCACCAGACTGCGCTCGAAAAGGCGCTTGCCGTTGAAGCGGCCTACCAGTGGCGGGAATTTGAAACGACCGCGCTTGAGCTGATTGCGCAGCAGCAGATAGACCACGATGCCGCCGGACATGGCGATCAGACTCATGATCATCGGAGCATTGAGGCCGTGCCAGATCGCCAGGCTGTATTCAGGCAGCACGCCACCCACCACCGGCAACGCGGCGGCGGCCAGCAACGGGCCGACCACTTGTGCCGGGAAAATCCCTACCAGCAAACAGGTGAAAACCAGCAACTCGACCGGTGCACGCATCCAGCGTGGCGGCTCGTGCGGTGTGTGCGGCAGGTCGGTGGCGGTCGGGCCGAAGAACACGTCGACGGTAAAGCGCAGCGAGTACGCAACGCTGAACGTACCGGCGATGGTCGCCACGATTGGCAGTGCAGCTTCAACCCACGCGGTGGCATTGATGAACACGGTTTCGGCGAAAAACATTTCTTTCGACAGGAAACCATTGAGCAACGGCACGCCGGCCATGGACGCACTGGCGACCATCGCCAGGGTGGCGGTGAACGGAATCAGTTTGAACAGACCGTTGAGCTTGCGGATGTCGCGGGTACCACTTTCGTGGTCGATGATCCCGGCAGCCATGAACAGCGAGGCCTTGAAGGTTGCGTGGTTGAGAATGTGGAACACCGCTGCGACGGCCGCCAGTGGACTGTTCAGGCCCAGCAGCAACGTGATCAGGCCGAGGTGGCTGATGGTCGAGTAGGCCAGCAGGCCCTTGAGGTCGTTCTGGAACATCGCGCAGTACGCGCCGAGCAACAGTGTGGCGGCTCCAGCGCCGCTGACGATGTAGAACCATTCTTCGCTGCCGGACAGCGACGGCCACAACCGGGCGAGCAGGAAAACCCCGGCCTTGACCATGGTCGCCGAGTGCAGATAGGCCGAAACCGGTGTCGGCGCCGCCATCGCGTGGGGCAGCCAGAAGTGGAAGGGGAATTGGGCGCTTTTGCTGAGGGCGCCGATGAGAATGAGGGGAAGCAGGATGGGGTAGAGGGCATGTGCACGAATCAGATCGCCGGCGGCCAGGACCTTGTCCAGGTCATAGCTGCCGACCACATGGCCGAGGATCATGACCCCCGCCAGCAGGCATAGCCCTCCCGCACCGGTGACCATCAACGCCATGTATGCACCACGGCGCGCGTCGTGGCGGTGGTGCCAGTAGCCGATCAACAGGAACGAGAAGAGGCTGGTCAGCTCCCAGAAGAATACGATCTGGATCAGGTTGCCGGAGATCACCAGCCCGAGCATGGCGCCCATGAACGCCAGAAAGAATGCGAAGAAACGCGGCACCGGGTCATCCGGCGACATGTAATAGCGGGCATATAAGGAAACGAGAGTGCCGATGCCCAGCACCAGCATTGAGAACAGCCAGGCGAAACCGTCCATGCGCAGGACGAAGTTCAGGCCCAGGCTGGGCAGCCACGTGAACTCTTCGCGGATCACGCCGCCATGGGCAATCTGCGGGAACAGCAAGGCGACCTGGACCGTGCCGATCAAAGCGACCAGGCCTGCCAGCAGGGATTCGGCGTTACGTGCGTTGTGCGGCAGCACGGCTGCCAGACAGCTGCCCACAAAAGGCAGAAGCAGTAGAACTATCAGGGACATAGGCTTCTAATCTGCGGAAGTTTGTGAAGCATCATACGTGCCAGCTCCCGGATCGCCAAACGCGAGGATGTCTCTGAATCCTACAAGGTAGTCGCAAAAACCTCGCTTAGCCTTCTGTCTCGCGCTCGAACTCTTCTGTGACCGCTTGTGTCGCTTTGCCCTTGGTCTTCAACTCACTGACAATCACCGCTGCCACGATCAGCCCGGCGCCCACCAGTGCAATCGCTGGCAGTCGCTCGCCAGCAATTCGTCCGGCGATCCCGGCCCACACCGGTTCTCCGGCGTAGATCAAGGTCGCGCGGGTGGGCGAAACACTTTTCTGCGCCCAGTTCATGGCCACCTGAATCGCCGCACTCATTGCGCCCAGCCCCAGGGCTGTACTCAGCAGTAGCCATGAAAAGTCTGGAAGCGCCTCACCGGTCGGCACCACCATCAAAAACGCCAGCGCCGAGGTCATCGCCAGTTGCACCACCGTCACCCGACGCACGTCGACTTGTCCGGCATAGGTGCTGATCAGGATGATCTCCGCCGCTATGGCGATGGCGCTGATCAGTGTGGCGATTTCACCGGGACTGAAATTCAACGATGCACCGGCCGGCCCCGACAGCAGCATCAACCCGGTAAACGCCAGCATGATCCCGATGCTCGGCATCAAACCGGGACGACGACCGAGCACCAACCATTGCAGCAACGGCACGAACGGCACGTATAGCGCAGTGATGAACGCCGACTGGCTGCTCGGGATACTCTGCAAGCCAACGGTCTGCAAGCCATAACCGAGCATGATCGCCACGCCAATGAACGCACCGGCCTTGAGCTCGAACAAGGTCAGTTCACGCATGTGTTTCCACGAAAACATCGCCACGATGCTCGCCGCAGCGGCAAAGCGCAGGCCGACGAAAAACATCGGGCCGCTGACGGTCATCGCGTGCTGCACCAGCAGAAAGGTACCGCCCCAGAGCATGGTGATCAGCACGAGCACGCACTCGGCTTTGCTGAACCGGGAAAAGCGCAGGGGAGTTTGGGGGGAGCTGGCTGACGTCATGATCTTGCGCACTTTTGAAGAGGGGACGCACAATGCGCCAAATGTTGCGCAGTATACTGCCCAACCCTAGCCAGTGAGCAATATAGTGCACAAAGATTCTGTACAACGGGCTTCGGTCCTGCAACACGTCAGCCAGAACGTCCGACGCCTGCGCCACGCCGCCGACATGAGCCAGACGACTCTCGCGGAAAAGTCCGGGGTCAGCCGGCGCATGTTGGTGGCCATCGAGGCAGGTGAAAAAAACGTCAGCCTGACGACGCTTGACCGGGTTGCCGAAGCTCTGGGTGTGGCCTTCAGTGATCTGATCCAGGCCCCGGATAACCGCGATCCGGGCCGTATCAACGAACTGGCCTGGGCCGGCAGCATTCCCGGCAGTAAAGCGGTGCTGTTGTCCAAGGCAGCGGCCACCCGGGAAGTGGAGCAATGGGAATGGTGCCTGCAACCTGGGGAGGTTTATCCTTCGCAAGCCGATGCCGAAGGCTGGAGCGAACAGATTTTCGTGTTCGAGGGCTGCCTGACGCTGATACTCGGCGATCAACCCCAGCACATCGCCGCCGGTGAGTTTTTCATGTTCGCCAGCAACCAGCCGCACACCTATCGCAATGACGGGGCAGTGGCGGTACGGTTTGTGCGCAATGTGGTGATCTGACTGTTGCAAGGCCGACAGCGGATAAACAGTTTGCTCTGCCTTTCGCTCGGATTGCTTTAAGTTGTTGTCTCAATTTATTGATAAATAAAGAAAATATATTCAGGCACGACTCCTGCAAACTATTCCGCATCCTCATCCGGAAACCACGGAGTCGCCTTACATGACCGCTTCAAATCAAACCTCTAAACGCCTCCTGAACATCGGGAGTGCCGCCTGATGCCCCGCGAAATCCGTCTCAACGCCTTCGATATGAACTGCGTCGGCCACCAGTCGCCGGGCCTGTGGGCGCACCCTCGCGATCGTTCCTGGCAGTACAAGGATCTGGAGTACTGGATCGATCTGGCGAAAATCCTCGAGCGCGGCAAGTTCGACGGCTTGTTCATCGCCGACGTGCTGGGCATCTACGACGTGTACAACGGCAACGGCAAAGCAGCGATCCGGCAGGCGGCGCAGGTGCCGGTCAACGATCCGTTGCAATTGATCCCGCCGATGGCTCTGGTCACCGAGCACTTGGGTTTCGGTCTTACCGCATCGTTGTCCTTCGAGCATCCGTATCCATTTGCCCGACGCCTGTCGACCCTCGATCACCTGACCAAGGGCCGCGCCGGCTGGAACATCGTCACGTCCTATCTGGAGAGCGGTGCGAAAAACATCGGCCAGCAAGCCCAGACCGAACACGACGCGCGCTACGACTTCGCCGAGGAATACCTGGAGGTCTGCTACAAACTCTGGGAAGGCAGCTGGGAAGATGGCGCGATTTTGCGGGATCGCGAGCGGCGGATCTTCAGTGACCCGAGCAAGATCCACGAGATCCGCCACCACGGTAAACACTTCCACGTGCCGGGCATTCACCTTTGCGAGCCGTCGCCGCAGCGCACACCGGTTCTCTATCAGGCGGGCGCGTCCAGCCGTGGCAAACAGTTTGCCGCTGAACATGCCGAGTGCGTATTTGTCGCGGCACCGTCGAAAGTGCTACTCAAGAAAACCGTGGCTGACATTCGCCGTCGCGCCGCCGAGGCCGGGCGAGATCCGTCGAAGATCCTGATCTTCAACCTGCAAACCGTGATCCTCGGCGAGACCGATGCCAAGGCCAAAGCCAAGTTCGAAGAATACAAATCCTGGGTGAGTTACGAGGGTGCGATGGCGCTGATTTCGGGCTGGACCGGTATCGACTTCAGCCGCTTCAAACCGGACGAACCGCTCAAGCACGTACATACCAACGCGATTCAGTCTGCCGTGGAAGCGTTTTCGACAGCGGACCCGAACAAGGTCTGGACTCCGAATGAGCTGGCCGACTGGGTCGGTATCGGCGGTTTCGGCCCGTTGTTCGTCGGCAGCCCGGAAACCGTCGCTGACCTGCTACAGGAATGGGTCGACGAAACCGACGTCGATGGCTTCAACCTGGCCTACGCATTGACCCACGAAACCTTCATCGACGCCGTGGAATTGTTGGTGCCTGAGCTGCAGAAACGCGGCGTCTACAAGACCGATTACGCACCCGGAACGTTACGCGAGAAGCTGTTTGGCGAAGGGCCGAAATTGCCGCAGATCCATCCGGGCAGCGGTTATCGAAACCTGGGTGAACTGCGTCGGCAGGAGAAAAAGGTTACGTCTGTCTAGACTCGCTCGCAGCGTCTGCACGACACTGACTTGAGCAAATCCTCTGCAGCGAGAACGGCATGACTCAAACCGATACGGCCGACATCCTGATTGTCGGCGGCGGCCTCAGCGGCACGATGCTGGCGGTGCAATTGCTGCGCCTGCCGGGGCGGCGACGGATTCTGGTAGTCGAGCCCCGGGCCGAATTGGGCCGGGGCGAAGCGTACAGCGCGGTTGAACTGGGCCATACGCTCAATGGCAACGCAGCGCGAACGAGCGTCGACCCCAGCAACGCCGAGGACCTGACTCAATGGCTGACTGATCACATTGCCAGCGGCGGCTGGCCGGAGTCGGATCAGCAACATGTACCAGTCAGTGAACTGTTTCCGCCACGAGGTCTGTTCGGTGTGTATGTGCAGCAGCGACTGGCTGAAGCGCAGCTGGTGGGCAGGCAGCATGGTTCGACGGTCGAGCACGTGCGCGCAGAGGTGATTGATGTACAGGCTTCAGCCGATTCGGTGCAGCTCTCCTTGAGCGATGGCCGGCGACTGCAAGGCGCTTTTGCGGTGCTCGCCACCGGTATGTTCCCCGCCGCCCGTACGCCGCAAACGCAATCCAGCGGCCTCAACGCGGCTGGGCTCGATCCTTGGGATGTGGGCGCCATGCGCCAGCTCGATCCGCAATCGACCGTGCTGATCATCGGCTCCGGCCTGACCATGGTCGATGCCGTGGTTTCGCTGGAGCAGGCCGGGCATCGCGGGCCGATCGAGGTGTTTTCCCGGCACGGGCTGCTGCCCCATGTCCGTCGCCAGCCGCCTGCGTGGGTGGACTTCCTCGCCGAGGATCACAGTATCCGCACGCCACGCCAGTTACTGCGTGAATTGCGCCGGCATTGCCGGGATGCCATCAATCAAGGCATCGACTGGCAGGCACCGCTGGACATCGTACGCGCGCACATCGGTCGGCTGTGGAGCCAGGCGAGCGATGTACAGCGCCGGCAATTCGTGCGGCATGTGCGGCCGTGGTGGGAGAGCCATCACCATCGTTCGCCTCCACTGAGTGCGGAGTTGGTTGCGCGTCTGCACCGCGAAGGACGCCTGCGTATTCACGCAGCGTCCTATAAAGGTCTGGAACCGGTGTCGGGCGCTGGTGTCGGGATTCGCATCCGTCGTCGGGGTGAAAATGAAACACGCGTGGTGCAAGGCGCGGCGCTGATCAATTCCAGCGGTATCGAGTATGACTGGCGCCGCGTCGACCGACCCTTGCCGCAACAATTGCTGGCCCGTGGGCTGGTGCAACCGGGGCCTTTGGCGCTGGGAATTGCGGCGGCGGTAGACGGTGCGGTGCTGGATGCGCAGGGAAACGTGTCACAACGACTGTTCGCGATGGGCCCGCCACTGAGAGGGATGTGGTGGGAAAGTACGGCGGTGACCGATGTTGCGTCGCAGGCCAAGGCGTTGGCGGTGCGCCTGGTGGCTCAGTAGTTGTAACCGTACTCGGAGGCGTTCTGCGCAACGTAGAGCGTCTGCTCCAGGCTGCCCGTGGCTGCGCTGCCAAGGCCGACGATGCCGGACTGGCCGACACTCGTCATGGCAACGACGTGCCCGTTGCCATGGGCGTTGGCAATCGCGGAGGTGGCGCCGATCAGCGCGATGATGAACCCGAGGGCGATAAAGTCTTTCATGGGGTGCACCAGAAAACGGGAAGAAGATGACCGCCACTTTATGGCCACGGACGCCAGAAGAAAAAACACCTTTTCAGATAGTTGTTATCAAAGGTGTTGATGCGTGATCAGCGCGGCAGGGTATTGCTCAGCCAGCGCTGGCGCATTTTCTCCAGGCGACCGTCGGCGCGCAGAGTATCCAGCGCTTGCTGCCAGCGTGCGACTTGTTTGGGGTCGGTCTGTCGGGAGAATGCGATGTACGTGTCTTGCTTCATCAACGACAACTGGTACTGCAAACGCCCCGGTTCCATGCCTTGCTCGCGGGCGAGGGCGGCGCTGGACAAGGTGTCGGACACCACAAAGTCGGTCCGCCCGAGACTGAACAAACGCATCATCTGTTCCGGAGTTTCCACGCCGTAGAGGTTGGTCAGGTCCTGTTCCTGCAAATAGCTGTAGACCAGCCATTTGCGTGGCACGGTGATCCGGCCCAGGTGATCGGCCTCGCGCAGGCTGCGCACGGGTGGATGGAAGCTATCCCGGGCGTAAAGCGCGGTTTCGACTTCGATCAACGGCCCGACCCATTGGTAGCGGTCATCCCGTGCGTCGGTGCGCAGCACGGTAAATACGCCGGTGTCCGGAGTCTCGCTGGCCATGCGCAGGGCACGCAGCAATGGCACTTGCTGCAGGTGAATGCGATCGCCGGTCTGCGCGGCCAGGGCTTGCACCACATCCACGCCGAAGCCCACCAGTTGATCGCCCTGAAGGAAATGCAGCGGAGGATGATTGTCGGTGAGCAGTTGCAGATCTGCCGCATTGGCTGTCAGAGCCAGAAGAGACAACAGGCAGGCGGCAAAACGTTTCATGGATCGTCCCTGAAAAAACAAACGCCCAGCTTAGACGGCCACACGATGGCTGTCGTGGGGAATCAGAGGGGCTTTTGTGTCAGAGAACAGGGCGGTTCGGTAGTGTCGATGCGCCATGAGGGAGTGCGCTCACTCCCTCACGGGCAAACTGCATCGAGTGCGGTCAGGAAACAACGCGATAGCACGGCACATACGCCGCGCCGCCCGGCAGTTTCATTCGGTGCTGGGCGACGAAGGCTTTGAGCAGCAGATCGAGCGGTTGCATGATCGCGGCGTCGCCACGGATCTGATACGGACCGTGTTCTTCGATCAGGCGAATGCCCTTGTCCTTGACGTTGCCGGCGACGATTCCGGAGAACGCGCGGCGCAGGTTGGCTGCCAGTTCATGCGGAGGCTGGTCGCGATGCAGCTTGAGGTTGGCCATGTTTTCGTGGGTCGGGTCGAACGGGCGCTGGAAGCCCTCGTCGATCTTCAGAAGCCAGTTGAAGTGGAACGCGTCGGCGCGTTCACGGCGGAACTGCTTGACCGCTTTGAGGCCAGCAGTCATCTGACGTGCCACTTCGGCCGGGTCGTCGATGATGATTTCGTAGTGCTGTTTCGCCGCTTCGCCGAGGGTGGCGGTGACGAAGGCGTCGAGCTGTTCCAGATACGGCGCGGCATGTTTCGGTCCGGTGAGAATTACCGGGAACGGCAGGCCGGCGTTGTCCGGGTGCATCAGGATGCCCAGCAGATACAGGAACTCTTCGGCAGTACCGGCGCCGCCTGGGAAGATGATGATGCCGTGGCCGACGCGGACGAAGGCTTCCAGGCGCTTTTCGATGTCTGGCAGGATCACCAGCTCATTGACGATCGGGTTCGGCGCTTCGGCGGCAATGATGCCCGGCTCGGTCAGGCCCAGGTAGCGGCCGCCGTGAATACGTTGCTTGGCGTGGGCGATTGTCGCGCCTTTCATCGGGCCTTTCATCACGCCCGGGCCGCATCCGGTGCAGATGTCGAGGCTGCGCAGGCCCAGTTCGTGGCCGACTTTCTTGGTGTATTTGTATTCTTCGGTGTTGATCGAGTGGCCGCCCCAGCACACGACGATTTTCGGCTCGACGCCCGGGCGCAGAGTGCGTGCGTTGCGCAACAGGTGGAAGACGTAGTCGCTGATGCCCTGGGAGGTGCTGAGGTCGATGCTCAGGGCATCGAGTTCGTTTTCGGTGTAGACGATGTCGCGCAGGGCGCTGAACAGCATTTCCCGGGTGCTGGCGATCATTTCGCCGTCGACGAAGGCGTCGGCCGGGGCGTTCAACAGTTCCAGGCGCACGCCGCGATCCTGTTGGTGGATGCGGATTTCGAAGTCCTTGTAGGCTTCCAGAATGGTTTTCGCGTTGTCGACATGGGCGCCAGTATTGAGGATGGCCAGGGCGCACTGGCGAAAAAGGGTATAGGTGCTGCCGGTTCCGGCCTGGCTCAGTTGCTGAACTTCACGTTGGGAAAGAGTTTCCAGGCTGCCTTTTGGGCTGACTGAGGCATTGATTACGTGTCGTTGGGTCATGCAGTGATCCTTAAAACGATGCCATTGCCGGCCTGGCCAATGGCATCCGAATAGAGTGTATCCATGAATGAAGATGGCACGATCTGCGTGGTATCGCCATGTCCCCCGCTGGACGATGAAAAGATGAAAAGGAGCTCCAGCATAGCTAAATCCGCCTCAGAGGCGATAATGCGCCGGCCTCTTTTTATTTCAAGCCATGGAAGCCTGTCGCGATGTTCGAGATTCAACCGATCGATGCCATCACCTATCGCCAGCAGACCCGGCGCAGCACGCTGATTATCGCGGTGCTGTTCCTGGTGCTGGCGATGGCGTTTTCGACCGTGGCGGTGGCGCTGTTCGGCGAGCCGGGTGGCGATAACCTGCGGTTCAATGTAGGCGGGGTGTTCGGCGCATTTCTGTTGACGGCGGCGTTGTTGCGCGGACGTTTCTGGAATCAGACCTGGATGGCCCCGGCGGTGTACGGCTGGCGGCTCAAGCGCAGCCTGATGAGTGTCACCAATGTCATGCATCACGTGACGGCGGCGGTCGAGAGGGGTGATCCGACAGCGATGAAAGTGCTGCGCTTCTATCACCTGGGCTTGACGCAGATGCATGAACTGGACGGTAACTCCAGCGATCATTCGCAATTACGCCGCGAAGTCGAGGCGCACAAGGCGCGGATGGAGGCGCTCGGTCTGGATACCGATCAGATGCGCCTCGATCCGGCCTGGCTGGAAGCCTTGAAGTCGCGTTAGAACGGAATGCGGGCGGCGCGACGCAGTTTCCACTGACGGAACAGACGTCCGTATACCAGCAGGTTGATCATCAGCACCACTCCCCCCAGCACAAGCTGAATCTGCGAGGTCAGTCCCGCCGGGTAGATGATCGGCCAGACGTAATGCTCGATGAAGCCGCCGGCATACTCGGTTTGCCCGGCAGCGTGGCGCATCAGGTTTTCCCAGTAGGTCAGCGGGCAGGTCAGGTGCAACACCTCGACCATCACGCCCCAGGTTGCGGCCGGCAGATGCAGCCACGCCACTCGGTGCCACTTGAGCACCAATAGCCCGCCAAACAGCACGAACAGAATGAACGATAGGTGAAACAGCACCAGCCCGTCGGCGGCAATTCGATACAGCATGTCGTCTCCCTGACGCAGATGTGAATGGCTGTCATGGTACGCCGCTAATTGGTTTGCAGCTGGGCGATTTCCGGCAATTGCGCAAGATTGTTCAAGCCAGCAAAAGGCATTTGCTGGCAGAGTCCGGGGTCTTTTCTCACGGTTGAAGAGCGTTATGTCCGACTCATTAATTCCGCGCAGTGCCTTTTTTCGCGGAGCCGCGGCGATCATGCCGTTATCCCTGGCGACCGCGCCATGGGGGCTGCTGGCCGGCTCCATGGCGATCGAAGCCAACCTTACGCCGCTGCAAGGGCAGGGCTTGTCGAGCATTGTATTTGCCGGCGCTGCGCAACTGGTGGCGATCGGCATGCTCAAGGGAGGGGCCGGGATTTTCTCGATTCTGCTGACCACGCTGCTGCTGACTTCGCAGCATTTGCTCTACGGCATGAGCATGCGCCATGTGATTTCGCCGTTGCCGGGTCGCTGGCGCATTGGCCTGGGCTTTTTGCTCACCGACGAACTGTTCGCCCTGACCAGTCAGCACGACCGTCAGCAGTTCAATCGCTGGTATGCCCTCGGCGTCGGCCTGACGTTCTATATCGCCTGGAACCTCTTCACCCTGGCCGGCATCGTGCTCGGCAGCAGCATTCCGGGGCTTGAGCATCTGGGACTGGACTTCTCGATTGCCGCGACCTTCATCGCCCTGATCACCCCGGTGGTGCGCAACGTGCCGACCGTGGTTTGCGTGGCGGTGTCGCTGTTCTGCTCGGTGTTGTTCAGTTATTGGCAGTGGGGCTCGGCGCTGGTGCTGTCGGGGCTGGCGGGAATGACCGCAGGGTTTATTTGCAACAAGCTATATCGGGAGCGCACATGATCATCTGGGCAGTGATTTTCGGCATGGGGATTCTTGTGTTCCTCAACCGCTACGTGTTTCTTGAGCCGCGCTTGCCGGTGCGTTTGAGCAGTAACGCACGGCAATTTCTGGGTTTCGCCGTACCGGGTATGTTGACCGCGATTTGCGGGCCGATCGTGTTCATGCCGGATAAACAGCTGAATCTGCAGTGGGATAACCCTTATCTGCTGAGTTCATTAGTGGCGATTGGATTAGTGATTTACACGCGTAATACGTTGCTTAGCATGCTATTGAGCATGGCGTTCTTCTTTCTGTTGCGCTGGTGGTTGTAAGTTGCCTGTCTGAATCTGTTCTACGCTGTAAGGATGACTGACGACTTATGGCAGCGAGGTGAACATGGCAACCGAGCAGAAACGTCCCGAAGAAGATGAAGAACCGAGCGAAGAAGAGATCGAGCGGGAGAAACACAAGGAGCAGACCTGGAAACATGACGACAGCCGCGAGTTGTCCGATCGCGACCAGGAACGCCCGCTCAAACCTTGAGCGCTACCACGAAAAAGCCCCGCGATTGCGGGGCTTTTTCGTTTCATCAAAGATCGTCCAGCTGTGTGAAATCGGGGTGCGAAGCCCGATAACCCAAGGTCTTGTCGATCCAGGCATTCAGCTCGTTGACCATCACCGGCGGGTGGCAGGGATAGTTTTGGAGAGTGGCGCGCAGGATGCGGTCGATCTCGGGTACGTCACGCAGGTTTCGAGTCTTTATGTAGTGGGCGATAAAACAGTCGAGTTGAAAGCGTTCTGTCATGGACAGATAAATACACTCCAGGCCGTTGGCCTGTTTGATTGCAAAATCGTCGCGCAACTTAGTTCTCTGCAAGGCTTGTAAGTTTGTAGGGTATTCCCGGTTTGTTGACTCTTTGGTCAACTGATATGCCAATAGGAAATGCGGCGCGCATGCTATCTGTAGCGTTACTAAATGTATGTATGACGATTGAAATGTCAGACAGGCGGTTGCTTTTAATCAAGCGACTGATTCAATGATTGTTTCGAGTTTGAAACACTGTCTGTAACGAACGGTTCTCACTTGCTGCGTGATATCAATTTGACTCACGTCTTCCGATTATTCGATAGACGTGCCGGCCCGCAAAATATTTAAGCCACCACTTCAATCAACTCCGCACCCTGATTGCGTGAGTTGCCGACAGCTTTGCCGACTTTGTGCCATTTGAACGCTTCGCTGCCCAACCCTTCGGACAGGAGCATTTGCTCGGCACGCTCAACGGGTGTGGCGGGATCGAGCCATTCCCGTGCCCCCTCGGCGGACAACACGATGGGCCGGCGATCATGCAGATCGAGCAGGCCACCTTCACTGTCGGCGGTGATGATCACGAAACCGTCGTCTTCCCTCGATTGCGCATCGGGTGTCGGAAACTGGCCGATGGCGGCGCAGAAAACCGGCTGATGATCGATTCGATGGATCAGCCAGGGCTGGCGGCTCTTGTCCGGCCCGTCGACCCATTCGAACCAGTTGTCGACCGGGACGATCAGGCGGTGACGCCAGATCGCCCGAAAGAACGGGCCGTGGACGACTTTTTCGACTCGCGCATTGATCGGCGCCGCGCGGTCCCTGGCCCAGTGCGGGCGCCAACCCCAGCGCAGGTTATCGGCGTACAAGCGTTGTTCGTGTTGATGAAGAATGGCCAGCGCGGTGGTGGGCGCCGCGTTGTAGTGCGCGAGCGGTGCGTCGCCGACGTGATTGATCAGCGCATCGGGAATGCTCAGCACCGCGACAAAATCGTGGATGCCGCGGTATTGCGAAAGTCTTCCGCACATTGGCCGAACCTCCGGCGAACACTGCCTGAAGATTCAGCTTAGTTGTGCAGATCAGTCCTTGCTGCCCTGGCCGGTAAAGGTGTCGCGCCAGGCCAGCCAGCGGCGCTCGAGCGCGGCGAGCAGCCCATCGCTGAGTTTGCCCAGCAGCGCCAACACGATAATCGCCGCCAGTACGATGTCCGGTCGCGAGGTTTCGCGCCCGTCACTCAACAAGTAACCCAGCCCCTTGGTCGCCGCGATCAGCTCGGCCGCCACCAGAAACATCCACGCCAGACTCATGCCGCTGCGTAGCCCGGTGAACAGGCCGGGCAGGGCAGCGGGCAGCAGAATCCGATGCACCAGTTGCAGGCGACTGAAACCATAGATGCGGCCGACTTCCACCAGTTTGCGGTCGATGTTGCGGATTGCCGCGACGACGTTGACGTATACCGGGAAGAACGCACCAATGGCGATCAGGACGATTTTCGAGGTCTCGTCGATGCCCAGCCACAATAGCAACAGCGGCACCCAGGCCAGACTGGGAATCGAGCGAAGCGCGGCAAAGGTTGGCTCCAGGTACGCCTCCGCCTCACGGCTCAGGCCGACCCACGCAGCAAATACCAAGGCCAGACTCGCGCCGATGGCAAACCCGATCAGCACGCGGATCAGGCTGGCGCCGATGTGTTTCCACAGTGCGCCTTCGGCCAGATCGAAGAGGGTCAGGGCGATCTCGCTCGGCGCAGGCATTTGATAGGACGGCAGCCAGCCGACGCGCACGATGATCTCCAGGGCGATCACGATCAGCAGCGGCAGGGCCAACCCTCTAAGGCGCCGCCAGGGCGGATTCAACGGCAGGATTTGTCGGCGCGACAGCGGCACGGCGAGGCGGGCGGGCAGGTCATTGCTCATGGGCGGTTCTCCGCTCACGACAAATCCGCAACGGGCGCGGACTTGTTGTGAGCCCGATTGGTTACTGGGCGGCGACTTGCTGGAAACCGGTGTCGATCAATTGATCGATGACATGATCGACATTCACCCCACGGCGCACCAGTTCTTCGGAGACCAGAATCGGCGCGGCGGCTTTCGACGCCAGTACGTCGGCGGCGGTGAGTTGCGGGCTGCTCAGGTCGGTGCGCGACAGTTGCAGTTTGGCCACATCCAGCGGCAGGCCGGATTCGCTGGCGAGCAGTTTGGCCAGTTCGTCCGGGTTCTTTACCGACCACTCGCGAGCCTGTTCATAGGCCTTGATCACGGTGTCGATGGTTTGTGGGTGTTCCTTGGCGTACTGCTCGGTGACGCTGACCACGCCGTAGCTGTTGAAGTCGCGGTTGCGATACAGCAGGCGCGAACCGGCCTGTACCTGGCTGGCGGCCATGTGCGGATCGAGGCCGGCCCAGGCGTCGACGTCACCTTTTTCCAGCGCGGTGCGGCCGTCCGGGTGTTGCAGGTGCACCAGCTCCACGTCGTCCTTTTTCAGCCCGGCCTGTTGCAGGCTGCGCAGGGTGAACAGGTAAGGGTCGGTGCCTTTGGTGGCGGCAATTTTCTTGCCTTTGAGGTCGGCGACGGACTGGATCGGCGAGTCTTTGCGCACCACCAGTGCGGTCCACTCGGCGCGGCTGTAAACGTACACCGATTTGATCGGGCTGCCGTTGGCGCGGCTCAATACTGCCGCGAGGCTGGCCGACGAGGCGAAATCCACGCCGCCGCTGTTGAGGTATTCCAACGAACGGTTGCTGCCCTGGCTCAGTACCCAGTTGACCTTGCTCTGGGGCAGGGCCTTTTCCAGATAACCCAGATGTTTCAGCGCCAGGCTGACGGGGGAGTAATAGGCATAGTCCAGATGCACTTCGGCGGGCGGCGTTTCCGCTGCGTGGGCGAGAGGTTGCAGGCTCAGGGCCACAGCGCAGGCCGCGAGCAGCGTTTTGATGCGGGAAAACGGTAAGCGGGATTTCATGGGCACGCTCCGGCAAGGCAACAGTTTCTTATGTCCAGAAAGATATTTTTATCGAATGCTTCCTGCATGAATGGAATATTGCAGGCTCTGTGCCATATGCCTTGAGCCCCGTGTTTACGGGGTTTTGATGCGATTTACGCGCTTTGAACTGTTGCCGGGAAAACACTGTGCCGGGCCACTGTTGCTAGACCAACAGCGCTTGTCGGCGGTGCTGAGCTTATTCATTAATCGAATTTCAAATGCGATTTGTAAGAGCGTTATGGTCTATATAAAACCCCTTTGCAGGACTCGCCATGAAGCTCTCCCGTTTCCTACGCGCTGCGTTGACCAGCGCCTTGATTGCCTCGCCTCTGACTTACGCTGTCGAACCTGTGGTCCTGCATGTCGGCGACCAGAATTACTACAACATCCGCGCCTCGGTAGAAGCGTCCGGCGTATTGAAGGACGCGCCCTACACCATCGACTGGAAACACTTCCAGGCCGCCGCACCGCTGGCCGAAGCGTTGCAGACCGGTTCGCTGGATCTGGGCTTTCTCGGCGACTCGGGTTTTCTGTTCCTCGCCGCCAAACAGGCGCCGGTAAAACTGATCGGCGTGTCGCGGCAGAACCCGGATACCATCGCTCTACTGGTTCCAAAGGATTCGCCGGTGAAAACCATCGAAGACCTGAAGGGCAAGAAAGTCGCCTATTGGCCGGGTGCCTGGAGCCAGCAGTTGACCCTGCGGGCGCTGGAGCAGGGCGGCCTGCCGGAGAACTACGTCGACTTCGTCAAGCTGATGCCGATCGATGCCTCTGCCGCGTTGCCTCAAGGCAGCATCGATGCCTTCCCGGTATGGGAACCGTACATTTCCCAGCAGGTCGTGTTCTCCGGTGCACGACCTATTCTGACCGCGAAAAACCTGATGCCGGGCTTGAGCGCCATAGCGGCTTCTGCACCGTCCATCGACAGCAAGCGTGAAGCGATCGCCGATTTTCTCGGACGCCTGAAATTGGCCCGAGCCTGGGTCGACAGCCACACCGACGAATATGCGGACTTGTGGGCGAAGAAGGCCAATCTCGATCAGGAAGTCTCGCGGCACTGGTTGCGCCAGGCGCACATGACCGTCGGCCCGGTGGATCAGCAAGCTGCTGCCGACTTGCAAGGCACTGCGGATTTCCTGTTCAAGGTCAAGGCGCTGCCGGCTCCGCTGGCCACGGCAGGCGTCATCGATACGTCGTTTCAGCAGGCACTGGCGCGCTGAGCGAGCGCCGGAACCAAACCCTGTTATCTTTATCCAACCTCGGCCCATTTCGGTGGGCCACAGGGAGGCAGCAGCGGCGAGGGAGTTTTGCCAATCGACAACGTGACCGCGACGGTCGGGCTCAAGGCAAAACATGAAACTCTGGTTCAAGCTTTTCTGCGCTGCGTCCATCATCACCGGGCTGGCCGGTTGCATTGCGGCTCCCATCGAAATGACCGCGCAAACCCGGTCGCGGCTGGATGCGCAGGCGCCGGTCAGGTTTCTGCTGACCTTCGATGACGGTCCCAGCGCTTCAAGTTTCTACAACCCCACCGAAACCGTGCTCGACAGCCTGAAAGACAACCCGTTGCAGCCCAATATCAAAGCGGTGTTTTTCGTCCAGACCCGTGCGCCGCGGGCCGGCAACAGTGAGATCGGTCGGCGGATCATGCATCGCGAGCACGATGAAGGGCACATTCTTGGTTTTCACACAGCGACCCATTGGCACACCAACCACCGATCGCTCGATCCGCAGGAACTCGAAACCTCATTGACCAACGGCACGGCGGACATCGCAGCGATCACCGGCGCACCACCGATTTTGCTGCGCCCACCCTTCTGGAACTACGACAAACGTACGTTCGCGGCCTATCAGCGACATGGCCTGCATGTATTGCTTACAGATCTGAGCGCCAACGACGGCAAGATCTGGGGTTTCAATGGCAGTCCCCGACGCCGGGCCAATATGTTGCGTCAGCTGTCGGAAGTGCGTGAGCGAATCGCCCTCGGTGAGCTGCCGACGGTGGACGGGGTGATTCCGGTGGTGGTCACGTTCCATGACCTCAACCGCTATACCGCGCGACATGCCCGCGAGTATCTGCAAATTCTGCTCGACAGCGCTGCTGCCACAGGCGTGCGCCTGGCCGACAAACCGTTCTATGACGATCATGCACTGCTGGAAAAAGCAGCACTAGCGCGCACGGTGCAGAAGAGCTCGGATCCGGTGCAATTGCCGGGGATCTGGAACTGGATCTGGGGGCGCGACGCCAACTGATCGGTGTTGCGCAAGGATGTGAAGCGGTTGGCGTTTTTTACGGAGGGGCGCTCGCGCAAGGTCGAAAAAGCTCATCTATGCTAAATCGATCGACCGATCTTTCGCCTGCGAGGCGTCTGCCCATGCTTGCCATTGCCGACATTTGCCGCATCGTCGAATCCGGCTTTTCGCCCCTTTACTGTGATTGCACACAAACGGGGCAGGGCTTGTTGCAGATCAAGGTTTACGAACCCGACAGCGGGCGTGTCGATCTGCTGCTCAACGGCGTGTCACCGGAGCATCTGGTCACCATTCGTGACATCTCCAACTTCATCGGTGAGTTGCGCACTGAGATGAGTGCCGGGCGCCGGGCGTTCGCCGGTTGAATCAGAGCCGGCGCTGAAAGGCGCGGAGGATTTGCAGGGTCGCCTCACTGACAGTCAGGTTCTGTACCGCGTTCAGCGGGTGCCAGATGCAATCGACGATTTCGTTCTGTGGCCGTACTTCATCAATATTCAGTACCGACGCCTCGTAAACATGGTGGCGCGTGCCGCCAGCCTCCAGCTCCATCAGATACAGCATGCTATCGGCGAGCAGTCCGGTTTCTTCCTCAAGTTCACGCGTCGCGGCGTCAGTCCTGGTCTCGCCGGGCTCGACCTTGCCCCCCGGCAAGTTCCAGCGGCATCGGGATTTGCGCACCAGGAGAATGTGTCGATCCTGTTCGCAGATGATGGTTGCACGTACTTTCATTTGTTACCCGATTGCCGAATGTCATGAATCTGTCATCAAAATGCAATATTCAAGCCGTGCCTTGGTTTAGACGCCGTTGTGATGTCAGAGTGGTCGCAAAGCGCAAAAGTGCCAGACACTTGACGCCGATATGGGGCGACGTCTGGTCGGCACAGGCTGGCGAACCCGGTGTAAGGTGCAAAAGTGCAGTTGATCGATGGTCGACAGGAGGTGCCTATGAGCATGGCGATGCTGAACAGAATGCACATGAATGGCTACGACGTACTCAGCGTGAATAACGGCCCGTGGCGGGTCTGCACGCAGGGTGATCGACTGGCGTCGTTCGCCAGCCGGGAGGAAGCGCTGGCGTATGCCGCTGCGCTTCCCGGTTACAAGAGTCGCACGCACGGCCGTAAGACTGGCTGAAGGCCTGTAATGAAAAAAGCCCCGGATTTTCCGGGGCTTTTTGTTGCAGGGTGTCAGTGGACTTTCGTTCGGCTGATGGCACGGGCCTTCACTTCCCTGGCATAGAGTTGCAGACGTTCTTCATCGCTTTGCAGCACCTCGCAGGACCTGAGCACCGTTTGTGCATCCGCCTCGTTGCCGGATTTGCGCAACTGCTCGGCAATGCGCTTGAGGTCGACGGCCGACCATCTCAGATCCGATGCCACGCTTTGCAGGTCACGTTGAAGTTCGTGTTCGTATTCATTGAGCCGCATGATCACCTCCTGAACATTCTCGGTAGAAAATAGTAGTCGTATTTTCCGGGAGCAAGGCAAGCGGTTCTGGTCAGTGAACTGAACGGGCACGAATCAGCTGCCGTTGGTCGGAGCAATCGGCGGCTGAGGAGCAGACAGCACCGGTTTTCAGGGAGCAAAAGCATTGCGCCACGATGGATGTTCGAACAGTTAAAGGGTAAATTCGCGTTTTTTCAGATGAAGGTTTGATTATGCGGATGTTGATCGGGGGCCTGCTGATGGCAGCGTTGGCCGGTTGTTCACTGCCGGCATCTCTGGTGCCGGGCGAACCGAACTTCAGCAAGATCAGCGGCAAGGCTCCCAAAGACTACGCCGCATGTGTGTTGCCGCTATGGCAGCAGGACATTCCCAAGACCTCGCAGGTCGCGATTTCCAACGGTTACAGGATCACAGCGCCGAGTATCGTCACCGCTGACGAGATTCTCGATATCGTCAAATACAAGGACGGCAGCCGCGTGTCGTTGTACCAAGGGCCGCCGTGGGCCAAGTCCGGCTCGTTGCGCAAATCGGTGCGTGATTGCCTCTGAGGGCAGAGCGGCCGAAATGAAAAAGCAGAAACCGTGTGATCGGTTTCTGCTTTTTTTTGCCTGTCTGAGGTGTTGCTCAGTCAGTGATGTCGGTGAGCGGGATGCTCAAGCCGCCAGGCGCGCAACACTGTGGTCGCCGGCGGCGGCTTCACCGGCATCGAAACCGCCACCGAAATGCCGGCACGTCTGCGCGAAGTGCTGGGCGATCAGGCTGACGTTCAAGTGATCATTGTCGACCGTGGACAGAAAGTCGGCGCGGCCATGGGCGAAGCCATCAGCGTGTCGATTGCCGACGCGAGCGCTGAGTTGGGCGTTGAATGGCGACTGGGTGTATCGGTCCTGTCGGTCGATGAAAACGGCGTGAACTTGTCGGACGGCCAGCGCATCGAGGCAAAAACCGTGGTCTGGACTACCGGCGTACGCGCCAGCTCCCTGACCGAGCAGATTCCAGCCGAACGTGATCGTCAGGGGCGCCTGCATGTTGATGCACACCTGAAAGTCATCGGTCAGGACGATATCTTCGCCACCGGTGACGTGGCTTATGCGGCCACCGACGATATCGGCAACTTCGCCTTGATGACCTGCCAGCATGCGATTTCCCTCGGCCGACATGCCGGCAACAACGTCGCGGCGCAGATTCTGGGTGTCGACCCGACGCCATACAGTCAGCCGAAATACGTGACCTGCCTCGACCTCGGCGCCTGGGGCGCTGTGTACACAGAAGGCTGGGATCGTCAGGTGAAACTGGTCAAGGAGGAGGGCAAATCGCTCAAGACCCAGATCAACACTCAGTGGATCTACCCGCCGGCCGCTGACCGTGCCATCGCGCTGGCGGCTGCTGATCCGATGATCCCCGTCGTCGCGTAACCAGGTGCAGTCCGAAAAGTCCCGCTTTCGAGCGGGATTTTTTCGCCACCACAAAAGGCTATGACTAAAAGTCATTGCCCCATGATTTTTAATGGTTACGGGTGCCCTGATACCCGGTGTTAAAAAATCGCAAACACAGCTCATCAATAACAACCAGAGAGCGTTTGCAGCCATGTCCCGATTCTCCCTTCGCGTCTCCCCACGTCCGTTATTGATCCCGTTGGCTATTCGGTCTGCGTGAGCTGTCGATCACCCCCAAAAAAAACCTCTGCATCGCAAAGAGTAATGACTGATGAAAGAACTCGACCTGTACATCGGTGAAGGTTTCGAAGGCCCGGGCGTGAACGCCGCGCACATCAATATCCTGATCGGCCCGCGCAATGGCCCGGCGGGGCAGGCGTTTGCCAACAGCCTGGCGTCGCCGAGCCAGGGCCATTGCCCGTTCATGGTGATCGCCCAGCCGAACATCCCGGTCAAGCCGATGACCCTGTACGTCAACAAGGCTGCGATCAGCAGCGACCTGCACGGCAACGCAACGTGGGGCGCTTCCCAGGCCGGTATCGCCAAGGCTGTGCTCGAAGCGCTGCTCGACGGCACGCTGCCGCCGGAAGCCGAAGACGAGTGGGCAATTGTCACCGCCAACTGGGTCAACCCGGCCTGCGACGACCTCGATGCGGTCTACCTGAACAACTACAACGCCTGCCGCACCGCGATCCGCGCCGCCCTGACCGGCAAGCCGGAAACCGCGCAGCTCAAAGATGTGGTCAACCACATCAGCAACCCTTTCTACACGCCAAAAGCCTGAGGTTCGCGCCATGCAATACATTCGTTTGGGCAACTCCGGCCTGCAAGTCTCCCGCCTGTGCCTGGGTACCATGAACATGGGCACCCCGGACTGGAAGCCGTGGATCTTCAATGAAAAACAAAGCGAGCCGATCGTCGCCCACGCCCTCAACAACGGTGTGAACTTCATTGACCTGGCGGACTTCTATTCCGCCGGTGTCGGCGAGGAAGTGGTGGGGCGCATTGTCAAGCGTCTGGCCCGTCGCGAAGACCTGGTGATCACCACCAAGGTCGGCTACGGCACCCGCAACGCAATCAATGCCAGCGGCCATTCGCGCAAGCACATCATGGACAGCATCGATGCCTCGCTGAAGCGTCTGGACATGGATTATGTCGATGTGTTCATGCTGCATTATTTCGATGTGAACACCCCGGTCGAAGAAACCATGGGCGCACTGAACGACATCGTGCGTTCCGGCAAGGCGCGTTACATCGGCGTCTCGACCATGCTCACCGGTCAACTGGCGAAAATCCTCATGGCCTGCGAGCGCAACGGTTGGGTCAAGCCGATCAACATGCAGCTGCAACTGAACTGCGCTTACCGCGAAGAAGAGCGCGAGATGATTCCGTTCTGCCGCGATCAGGGCATCGGCGTGTCGGTGTTCAGTCCGCTGGCCCGTGGTCTGTTGACCGGTGACGTGCAATCGACCCGCAACCAGACCGACTTCTTCACCCAGCAGATGTACAGCGACGAAGCCTCTTTCGAAATCGCTCATTCGGTGCAGCGCGTGGCCCGTGCCCGTGGCGTGTCGAACGCGCAGATCGCTCAGGCCTGGGTCGCCAATCATCCGGGCGTGGACTGCATGCTGGTCGGCGCCGACACCACGGCGCAGTTCGACAGCGCACTGGCGGCGTTGGAAACAAAACTCGATGCGGAAGAGCTGCATGAGCTGGAACGCAACTACACCCCGTGCGACGTGATCAACGATTACACCGCCGGCAAACGCATCCTGCGCACGGCCCGTCCGGGGCATGAGCGCTTCACGTTGCAGGGGGCGGTGGCATGAGCGAGTTGATCCGTCACGGCAACTTTATCGACGGTCAGTGGGGCCAGGGCGGCGCCACTTACCCGGTGCGCAACCCGGCCAACGGTGAGTTGATCACCGACGTGCAAAAGGCTGGTGCCGAGGAAACCAACCTCGCTATCGAGGCGGCCAATCGTGCCTTGCCGGCCTGGCGCAAACTCACCGCCAAAGAGCGCAGTCAGCGCCTGAAACGCTGGAGCGATCTGATGCTCGCCAACCAGCAGGATCTGGCGACCCTGCTCAGCCGCGAGCAGGGTAAACCGCTGGCCGAAGCCAAGGGCGAGGTGGTCTACGCCGCGAGTTTTCTCGAGTGGTTCGGTGAAGAAGCCAAGCGTGCCTATGGCGATGTGATCCCGAGCCACAAGGCCGATGCGCGGATCATCGTGACCAAGGAGGCCATCGGTGTGGTCGCGGCGATCACACCGTGGAACTTCCCACTGGCGATGGTCACCCGCAAGGTCGGCCCGGCGCTGGCGGCGGGTTGCACAATGATCCTCAAACCGTCGGAAGAAACCCCGCTGTCGGCGTTCGCCCTGGCGGTGCTGGCCGAGCAGGCCGGGATTCCGGCCGGTGTATTCAACATCGTCTCCGGCGACGCGGTGGCCATCGGCGGCGCGCTGCAAGCATCCAGCGTGGTGCGCAAGCTGTCGTTCACCGGCTCGACCCGCACCGGCAAATTGCTGATGCGCCAGGCTGCCGACACCCTTAAAAAGGTCTCGCTGGAACTGGGCGGCAACGCGCCGTTCATTGTCTTCGACGATGCCGACATCGATGCGGCCGTGAAGGGCGCAATGGCCTCGAAATTCCGCAACACCGGGCAGACCTGCGTGTGCGTCAACCGCTTCTTCATTCAGGACGGTGTCTACGAAGCCTTCACCGGCAAACTCGCCGAAGCCGTGGCGGCGATGCGCGTGGGCAGCGCGCTGGACGGCGAGACTGAGCAAGGTCCGCTGATCAATGCCGCTGCGCTGGCCAAGGTTGAAGCCCACGTGAGCGATGCGCTGGAGAAGGGCGCCACGCTGTTGTGCGGCGGCCGTCGTCATGCCTTGGGCGGCACGTTCTACGAGCCGACCATCCTCACCGAAGCCAACGGCGACATGTTGATCGCCCAGGACGAAACCTTCGGCCCGGTGGCCGCGTGCTTCCGTTTCAAGGACGAGGCCGAGGTGCTGGCGCGGGCCAACGATACGCCGTTCGGCTTGTCGGCGTACTTCTACAGCCGCGACATCGGCCGGGTCTGGCGCATGGCCGAAGGGCTGGAGGCCGGGATGGTCGGCATCAACGAAGGGATCATCTCCACGGAGGTGGCGCCGTTCGGTGGCATCAAGGAATCGGGCCTTGGGCGTGAAGGTTCGAAGTACGGTCTGGATGACTATCTGGAGATCAAATACCTGTTGATGGGCGGTCTATAGACCACCCCGAATCCTGTGGGAGTTTGCTCCCGCAGGTTTCTCCCAGCGCTTTCCGTTTCTCCGTCAATAACAACAATTGGAGACGAATATGTCCGCTCAACCCGCAAAGATCGATGACCTGCCCATCGGGCGCTTCCACATCAAGATTGCTGGCCTGACCTTCGGCGCGCACTTCACCGACGGCTACATTCTTGGCCTGATCGGTATCGCATTCACCTTGCTCAGCCCGCAGATGCAGCTCAATGCGTTCTGGCAGGGCCTGATCGGCGCATCGGCGCTGATCGGCCTGTTTCTCGGCAGTCTGTTTTTCGGCTGGATCTCGGACAAGGTCGGCCGGCAGAAAATCTTCCTGGTCAGCTTCGTGCTGATCACTATCGCTTCGGTGATGCAGTTCTACGTCGAAACCGCCATGAGCCTGTTTCTCTGCCGGGTGCTGATCGGCATCGGTCTGGGCGGGGATTTCAGCGTCGGCCACGCGATGCTCGCCGAGTTCGCGCCGAAGAAACATCGCGGCGTGTTGCTGGGTTCGTTCAGCGTGATCTGGACCTTCGGCTATGTTGCAGCGACCTTCGTCGGTACGGCCATGCTCAGTCTCGGTGACGATGCCTGGCGCTGGATGCTGGCGTCGTCGGCGGTCCCCGCTGCGCTGATTCTGATCGCGCGAATCGGTACGCCGGAGTCGCCGCGCTGGCTGGTCAATCAGGGCCGCGTGGCGGAAGCCCGTGCCATCGTTAAAAAACACTTGGGCGACAATGTCGAGCTGGACGAAACCCGTTCCAGCGAAACCCGCTCGGGCTACGCGGTGCTGTTCAGCCGCGAATACCGCAAGCGCACGGCGTTCAACTGCCTGTTCTTCGTGTGCATCGTCATGCCGTACTTCGCCATCTACACCTTCCTGCCGTCGATCCTGCAGAAGATGGGCCTGGCCGAAGGCTTCGGCACCGAGCTGATGCTCAACATGCTGCTGATCCTCGGCGCGTTGATCGGCATCTGGTGCACGATCAAATTCACCCGGCGCGGATTCTTGATCAACTCGTTCATCATTCTGGCGGTAGCGTTGTTTCTGCTGGCGGTGTTGCCGGGCAGTGCGGCGTGGCTGATGGTGCTGGTGTTCGGCGTGTTCACGCTGGTGTTGTCGGCGGTGAGCAATCTGGTGGGCGTGTTCCCGGCGGAAAGTTTCCCGACGGAAGTGCGGGCCAGCGGGATTGGTCTGGCGACGGCGGTGAGTCGTCTGGGCTCGGCGGTGAGTACGTTCCTGTTGCCGGTGAGTGTGGCAGGGATCGGGTTGAGCCCGACGATGGGGATTCTTGCGGCGATCCTGGCGATCGGTGCGTGGCTGTCGTGGGCCTGGGCGCCGGAGACCAAGTCGTTGACGTTGAGTCAGGCGTGCAAGGCGCAGAGTCCGGTGGAGGTCGGTGTTACGTCGGTCGGGAAAGTCGCCACGCCCGTCTGATGAGTGCAGGTCAGGGGTTGCTGACAACCCCTAGCCACTCGGTAAACAGCTTCACTTTCGACAGTCCTTGCTTGTCATTCGTCACATCCAGCCAATAGCCATAAGGGCCGATCACCTCAATCGGGGTGATCGGCAGCAGGCTGCCGTTGGCCAGTTCCTTTTCGATCATCTGCCGGTCGATCACCGCCAGACCGCCGCCGGCCAGCGCGGTGTGGATCACCTGATCCAGGGTGCTAAATTCCAGCCCTTGCCCGGCATCGATGTCGTCCCGGCCCATGGCCGCCAACCAGTTCTCCCAGACCTTCAAACGCTTGCCGTCGTGCAGGATGTGCAGCAATGGATATTCCCGCAGATCCGGCGGCTGATCGCCGTTGAACAGCTCCGGGCTGGCCACTGCGATGTGCCGTTCCATCACCAACAATTGGCTGGAGCAATGGGGCGCTGCTGCGAGGCCGAAGCGGATGTGGCAATCGACTTCCGTGAGGCTGTCGTGGCCGATCTGATTGGTGACGCTGAGGTTGATGTCCGGGTAGCGCTGGCAGAACGCGCGCAGGTGTGGCGACAGCCAGCGCGTGGCCCAGGTCGGCGGTGCGAGCACTTTCAAGCGCTGGCGCAGATTGGGCACGCGCACCGCTTGCAGAGAACGTTCGATGTGGTCGAAGGCCTCGGCCAGATGCGGGGAAAGATTGCTGCCGGCTTCGGTCAGCGACAGCCCTTGCGGTGTGCGCACGAACAGCGCCACGCCGAGGTAGTCTTCAAGCTGTTTGATCTGGCGACTGACCGCGCCCTGGGTGACGTTCAACCCGATAGCGGCCTGACTGAAACTGCGATGACGGGCGACTTCTTCGAACACGCGCAGGGTGTTGAGCGAGGGCAGTTGACGCATGGAGGCGAGACTCCGGATCGGGCGGTTTATTGTTGTTTTGGGGTGAGGGCTATCTGACTATCGAGGCGGTGCGGATGCAAGGTGAATTCGCAACGGGCAGGCAAAAAAAATCGCAGCCCTGGCTGCGATTTTTTTTAACGTCAGAAGTAATACCCGACGTTCACATATAACTGGTTCTCCCACTGATCCAGCCCACCGGCGCCAAGGCTTTGGGTGTAGCTGCTGCCCCCGATGTACGGATCGTTTTTGCCGAACAGCCATTCGGTCGCGACCCACAACTTGCTTACCGAGAATGAGGTACCGAGGATCATTCGCTCGGACGTCTTGAAGCCGCTGGCAGACTTGTCGAGGGCGCTGTAGTTGGCGTACAGCTTGATCCCGCTGACTTGGTCGAACAGATATTTGCCGCCGACGTCGTAACTCAAATCAGCCACATACAGATTGCCGCGACTGGCGACGTTGTAAGTGCCGTCGTATCCGCCGAGCGTCACCAGTTCATCGGTGCTGGCATTGCGTGGCGACATCTGCTGCCGCGCCGCCTGCAACTGCACGCCCCAAGGGCCATTCTTGCCGAGGTAATGCACGGCCACGGCGTTGCGTCGGCCGTCGTTGTCGGTGTCTTTGTTTTCGAGGGTCGAGGTCAGGGCGGAGATTCCGACTTCGGATTTCCAAGGCCCCAGATCCAGCGACCTGGCGACCCGCAGCACCACGGTGTTGCGCTCCTGGTTGTTGCTGCCGTCGGCCACGTAGCTGTCGGCTTCGGACACCACGCTCGAATACGTCACGCCTTTGCTAGTGCCTTTGCCTTGCCAGGCCGGACGCAGGTAGTAGCCGGCCTGGATATTCCAGTCGCCGCTTTGCTGGATGTATTTGGTGCCGATCTGTTGCACGTCTTCCAGGCCGATGACGTTGCCCAGGGTTTCGTAGAAGGTGCTACCGAAGTACGGCTGCAAACCGAACGGCACGGTGTTCAGGCCCACTTGCACTTGCTGGTCGGGATTGAACTTGTAGCCGACCCACGCGAACTTGGCGAAGCGGATGTCGCCGTAGTTTTTGGTGTACTGATACGGGTAGGAGCGGCCGTAGAAGCGGTATTGCGCTTCACCGATCCACGAGTCGGAGTTGTACTTGGCGCTGAGGAACACCGTGTCGAGGCCGAACTTCTGGATGTCGCGATCCGGGTCCACGTCCCAACGGGCACGAATGGCGCCGCCAAGGTCGAGATTGTCGGTGACCTGGACCGCCATGGCCGGGGCGGCAATGCTGCAGAACAGAGCGATGGAGGTGGTGCGCAGGCGCAAAAATGCAGGGAAGGGCATGGAGCGGCTCTCGATTGTTTTTATTAGAGATGCCGCGCAGTTTTGCCATCCGCCCGCTGCAGAACAAACGATAAAAACGTCAGGGAAACCTGCATCGAATGCATGTTACTCAGAAAATCCTGTAGGACAATTCGCCAGTGTCGTGGGATGCTTTGCGCCTTGTCAGTGGTTTTCGAGTGCCTTGTATGAAACGCAAAATGCCCGGCCTGAATGCGCTCAAAGCATTCGAAGTGGCTGGCAGCACCGGCAGCTTCACCCGCGCCGCCGAGTTGCTCAATGTCACCCAGAGCGCGGTCAGTCGTCAGGTGCGGCAGCTGGAAGAACAGCTCGGCGAGAGTCTGCTGGAGCGCCGCCATCACCATCTCGAACTGACCGGCGCCGGCAAGATTCTGCTGCGGGCGCTGCATCAGTCGTTCGACAAGATCGAGCTGACGGTGCGCAGCATCCAGCAGAAAACCCACGCCAACCGCTTGCACATCAACGCGCCGCCCACCTTCACCAGCCGCTGGTTGATGCCACGCCTCGGGCGATTGCGCGAGCAGCATCCGGAACTGGAACTGAGCATCACCACCCGCTTGCAGGACAGCCTCGCGGAAACCAGCACCCTCGATTGCGCGATCCGTTTTGGCGACGGCGAGTGGGACGGGCTCGACAGTTCGCTGCTGATTCAGGAACGGCACATCGCTGTGTGCTCGCCAACGCTTTACGCGCGGGAGGGCGGCGATCAGGGCATCGACCTCAATCGCCTGACGCTGCTGCATGTGCTGGCCCGGGAAGATCAGCGCTACCTGACCTGGAAACACTGGCTCGACGCGGCGCGCATCAGCGGCGTCGATACCCAGGGCGGTTATGAATTCGACCTGCTGGATCTGGCGATTCAGGCAGCGGTCGATGGCCTGGGGATCACCATTGCCGACTGGCACATGGTTGCCTCGGAGCTGGCCAGCGGGCAGTTGACCCAAGTGCATAACGTCCATGTCGAGGGTCACCAGTCCTACTGGCTGGTGACCCGCCCGGAACAGACGCAGATGCCGCAATTGCAGGCGTTCAGTCAGTGGTTGCAGGAAGAGATCTGGCTGGCGCAGCGCCAGCTTGAGCCTTCGAAGGCGATTTCCTGAGTAACATGCCTTTTTCGAATGTTTGATCGCCGGATAAATCGTTTGTTGAACCCGCTGTCGATGACAAGACTGGCGCCATCGATAAAAACAAACGATGGGCGATGCACATGCGAGTCGAGCGAAATTTTGTTAACGGCCACTTCATCGAACCGGCCAGCGCGGCGCTGATCGCGGTCTACAACCCGGCCACTGAAGCATTGATTGGCCAGGTGTCGGCCGCCACTGCCGAAGAGGCCACGGCGGCAGTCGATGCTGCCGCCAAGGCGCAAAAGACCTGGGGCAAATTCACCAGCATCGAGCGCGCCGAACACCTGCGAGCGTTTGCGGCTGCCCTTGAGGATCGCGCCGAATCCATCGGCGCCGCCCTGGCCGCCGAGTCCGGCAAAAGCCTGAGCGACGCCAGCAGCGAAGCCCGTTATGCCGCGCAGATCACCCGTTACCACGCCGAGTGGGCGCGCCGCATCGAAGGCGAGATCATTCCCAGCGACAGCCCTGACGAAAACCTGTTCCTGCACCGCGAGCCGATTGGCGTCGTTGCGTGCCTGATTCCGTTCAACTACCCGGTCTACACCTTGCTGCGCAAAATCGCTCCGGCGCTGATTGCCGGCAACACCGTGGTGGTGCGCCCGAGCAACAACACCCCGACATCGGCGTTCGAAATCGCCAAAGCCGTGGAGCAATCGGGCATGCCGGCCGGCGTGGTCAACATCCTGACCATGGATCACGCCACCGCTGCAGCCGTTTGCACGCATAAAGCCGTGGGCCTGATTACCCTGACCGGCAGCGTCAACGCCGGGCGCATCGTCCTCGACTACTGCAAGGCCAACATTGCCAAGCCGTCGCTGGAACTGGGCGGCAAGACCCCGGCAATCATCGAAGCCGACGCTGATCTTGAAGCCGCCGCGAGCGCAATCATCGCCTCCAAGACCACTCACTGCGGCCAGTTGTGCACGGCGGTGGAGCGGGTCTACGTGCAGGAAAGCGTTCACGACCAATTCCTCGCATTACTCAAAGCGAAGATCGTCGCCGTGAAGTTCGGTGACCGCGCCTCGGACGCCAGCCTGATGGGCCCGCTGGTCAACGCCAGTTCGCAGAAGAACATTCACGCCATGGTCGAGCGCGCGATTGCCGACGGCGCCGTCCTCGAAAGCGGCGGTGTGCTGCCTGAGGGGCCGGGGCATTTCTACCCGCCAACGCTGCTCAGCGGTTGCCGCCAGGACATGGAAATCGTCCAGGAAGAAATCTTCGGCCCTGTGCTGCCGGTGCTCACGTACCGCGACATCGACGAAGCGCTGGCCATGGCCAACGATCACCAGTTCGGCCTGTCGTCGGTGCTCTACACCGAGAACTACCGCACCGCGCAGAAAGTCGCCAACGCCATCGAAGCCGGCGAGTTGTACGTCAACCGTACCCCGGCCGATCCGTATCAGGGCTACCACGCCGGCTGGAAACGCTCGGGCCTGGGCGGCGATGACGGCAAGCACGGCATGCTCGAATTCACCCAGACCCGCCTTGTGGTCATGAAGTACTGATCCACCGCAGCACGCCTCACGCTACACCTATAAAAACAATTATCAGGGGCGCCCGGAGCACGGGTCGCCCGAGGTCACTTCAATGTCCAAGCATGCATCCACTGCTGCCGCTGTTCAGGGTTCCAACTCGGCTTCGAAAAGCCGCAGCGACAAGGGAAGTCGCTATTTCCAACTGATGTTGCTGGTGCTCGCCGCCGGTGCGATCTACCCGATTCTGTACCTGCGTCAGGTCTATCAGACGACCATGCTCGAGGTGTTCCAGATCAGCCACAGCGAGCTGGGTTATCTGTACTCGATGCTGGGGACGATTTTCCTGCTCAGTTACTTGCCGAGCGGCTGGCTGGCCGACCGTATCGCGCCGCGTTTCCTGATTTTCTTTTCGCTGGTGGCCACTGGCGCGCTGGGTCTGTGGTATTCGACGGCGCCGTCGATGACCGGGCTGATGATCATCTTCGGCTGCTGGGGGCTGACCACCGGCCTGACGTTCTGGGCCTCGGTGCTCAAGCGCGTGAAGATGATTGCCCATCACACCGAGCAGGGCCGTTTCTTCGGCATTCTCGATGGGGGGCGCGGACTGGTCGAAGCGCTGCTGGCAACGGTTGCGCTCGGGCTGTTCGCCTACGCCACCGAAACCCGTGGCGAGTCCACTGCCGAAGGTTTCAAACACGTGGTTTATCTCTACGCCTTCACCTGTATCGCCATCGGCTGTGTGCTGGTGCTGATCAAGGACCCGACGTCGATGGAGGACACGCCGCAGGTGGAGAAGGGTAAGTTCAATCTGTTCACTGATCTGGCGACATTGGTGAAGATTCCTGAACTGTGGCTGGTCACCGCGATCGTGTTTTGCGGTTATCACATCTTCTGGGCCACCTACAGTTTCTCGGACTACCTGCAAGGCAGCGGCCTGACCGCCGTCATGGCCGGCACCATCACCACGATTAAACTGTGGATGCGCCCGATCGGCGGCATCGGTGGCGGTTGGTTGGGGGACAAGTTTTCGAACATCTCGGTGCTGATCGTTGCGCTGTTGCTGGCGAGTCTGGCGATTGTCGGCCTGATCGTGTTCCCGGCGCTCAACAGCATGGGGCTGCTGATCGCGACAGTGATTTTCATCGGCCTGATGACCTACGCGATTCGCGGTCTGTACTGGGCGATCCTCGACAGCTGCAACATTCCGCTGCGCATCACCGGACTGGCCATCGGCATCGTTTCGGTGGTCGGTTACATGCCGGATGCTTTTATCCCGTTGATCAACGGCTACCTCACTGAGCATTTCCCCGGCGCCCTCGGCTACAAGCTCTATTTCGGCTACATCGCCGCCATCGGTCTGATCGGCACCCTGGCTGCCGTGACCCTGCGTGCCCGAATCAATCGCAAATCTCTGAAAAAGACAGGTGCCTGAGATGAAAATCGTCGCCCTTGAAACCCATATCGTCGCCGTACCGCCACCGCACATCGGCGGCATGTACTGGCTGTTCGTCAAGCTCAAGACAGACTGCGGCATCGAAGGTGTCGGCGAAATCTACGCCGCGACCTTCGGCCCCAAAGCCATGCTGCCGATCATCGAAGACGTGTTCGAGCGCTACCTGCTGAATCAGGATCCGCACCACATCGAACGCTTCTTCCGTCAGGCCTATTCGAGCGGTTTCACCCAGCGTCCCGACCTGACCATGATGGGCGTGGTCAGCGGTCTGGAAATGGCCTGCTGGGACATCATCGGCAAGGCTGCGAACAAGCCGGTCTACGAACTGCTCGGCGGCAAGGTTCACGAACGCCTGCGTTCCTACACCTACCTGTACCCGGTCAACAGCCGTGGCGAGTACGACTATGACGACCCGGACCTGGCCGCCGAGTGCGCCATCGACAACATGAACAAGGGCTTCACCGCCGTGAAGTTTGACCCGGCCGGGCCGTACACCGCGTACTCCGGGCACCAGATTTCGCTGGAAGTGCTGGAGCGCTGCGAAACTTTCTGCCGCAAGATCCGCGAAGCGGTGGGCAACAAGTGCGATCTGCTGTTCGGTACCCACGGACAAATGGTGCCGTCCTCGGCAATTCGTCTGGCCAAGCGCCTGGAGAAATACGATCCGCTGTGGTTCGAAGAACCGGTGCCGCCAGGCCAGGAAGAGGCCATGGCGCAAGTCGCGGCCAAGACCAGCATTCCGATCGCCACTGGCGAACGCCTGACCACCAAGTACGAGTTCTTCAAGCTGTTGCAGGCCGGCGGTGCGTCGATTCTGCAGATGAACGTGGCGCGCTGCGGCGGCCTGCTCGAAGGCAAGAAGATTGCCAGCATGGCCGAGGCCTATTACGCGCAAATCGCCCCGCATCTGTACAACGGGCCGATTGGTGCGGCGGCGAGTTTCCAGCTCGCGGCCTGCACGCCGAACTTCCTGATCCAGGAAAGCATCGAGACCTGGGGCGGCTTCCACGCCGAGGTCCTGAAAAAGCCGTTGCAGTGGGAGGACGGTTACATCATCCCGTCCACCGAGCCGGGCCTGGGCGTGGAGCTGAACATGGACGTGGTGCGCAAGCATTCGCCGTACACCGGTGAACGTCTGCACCTGCAGATGGCCCCGACTCCGGCCGACGTCAAAGACACATCGCCGGCCAAGGGCTGACGGGATTTCCCCGCCCGGCAACGGGCGGGTTCGATAAAAAGACTTACGCGGTAACCGTGCATGACATACGACTACATCATCGCTGGCGCAGGCGCCGCTGGCTGCGTCCTGGCCAATCGGCTCTCGGCCTCGGGCCAACACACGGTGCTGCTGCTGGAGGCGGGCGGCAAGGACAGTTCCCTGTGGTTCAAGATCCCGGTCGGCTTCGCCAAAATGTATTACAACCCGACCTTCAACTGGATGTACTACAGCCAGCCGCAGAAGCAGTTGGGCAATCGTGAAATCTACGCCCCGCGCGGCAAGGTCCAGGGCGGCTCGGGCTCGATCAACGCGATGATCTACGTGCGCGGCCAGGCCCATGACTTCAACGACTGGGCGTCCAACGGCAACGACGGGTGGGGCTTCAAGGACGTGCTGCCGTACTTTCGCAAGCTGGAAAACCATCCGCTGGGCGACAGCGAATATCACGGCGGCAGCGGCCCGATCAGCATCACCCCGATGGCCGGCCAGACCCACCCGATCTGCGACGTGTTCCTCAAGGGCTGTGATGAACTCGGTTACCCGCGCAGCGACGATTTCAACGGGCCGAAATTCGAAGGTGCGGGCATCTATGACGTCAACACCCGCAACGGTCAACGCAGCTCCAGCAGCTTCGCCCATCTGCACCCGGCGCTGAGTCGGCCGAATCTGACGGTCGAGCATTACGCGTTGGTCGATCGTGTCCTGTTCGATGAAAGCCAGCAGCGCGCCACCGGCATTTCCATCACTCAGCATGGCGTGGTGCGGACCTTCACGGCGCGCAAGGAAGTGATCCTGTGTGCGGGCGCCGTCGACACACCGAAGATCCTGCAACTGTCCGGCGTGGCTGATCGTGCGTTGTTGGAAAAGCACCAGATTCCGCTGGTCAAGCACCTGCCGGCGGTGGGGCAGAACCTGCAGGATCACCTGTGCGTCAGCTATTACTACAAGGCCAACGTCCCGACCCTGAACGATGAGCTCAGCTCGCTGTTTGGCCAGTTCAAGCTCGGCGTGAAATACCTGCTGACCCGCAAAGGCGCGCTGGCGATGAGCGTCAATCAGGCCGGCGGATTCTTCCGTGGCAATTCGGAACAGAGTCATCCGAACCTGCAGCTGTATTTCAACCCGCTGTCGTACCAGATTCCGAAAAACAACAAGGCCAGCCTCAAGCCCGAGCCGTATTCAGGCTTTCTGCTGTGCTTCAACCCGTGCCGCCCGACCAGTCGTGGGCGCATCGAGATTGCTTCGAAAAATCCGCGCGATGCAGCGATGATCGACCCGAACTACCTGAGCACGCAGAAGGACATCGACGAGGTCATCCAGGGCAGTCGCCTGATGCGCAAGATCATGGGCGCTCCGGCGCTGAAGGGCATCACGGTTGATGAAGTCTTGCCGGGGCCGGCGGTGGAAAGCGACGAGCAGATGCTGCAGTACTTCCGAGATAACTGCGGTTCGATCTATCACCTGTGCGGTTCCTGTGCGATGGGCGCGGATGAGCAGACTTCGGTGGTCGACAAGCGCCTCAAGGTGCATGGCCTTGACGGGTTGCGGATCGTCGATGCGTCGATCTTCCCCAACGTCACGTCAGGCAACACCCATGCGGCGGTGCTGATGGTGGCGGAGAAGGGCGCGGATCTGATTCTGCAGGATGCGTAATGCGCGGTGACAGTTGATCGCAAGCGTCTTTCCAGCGTGCACTAGGCTTTGAATGCCGGCCCATTACGGGCCGGCATTGCTGTTTCTGGAGGATTGGTTTTTTGATTCAAGGAGCGACCGATCATGGATGATCTGGTGAAAGAGGTGATTCCGCTGTTGCAGTACCTGATCCCGGGGTTTGTCTCGACCTGGATTTTCTATTCCCTGACGGCGTTCAAGCGGCCGGATACGTTCGGGCAGATTTTGCAGGCGTTGATTTTTACGTTTGTGATTCACGGGATTGTGTTGGGGATCGGAGCGGTTTGTGTGTGGGTGGGGGAGAAGGGATTTTCCGTAGGAAAGTGGGATGCCAAGGCTGAAGCGTGCTGGGCATTTTTTGCTTCGTTGCTGTTGGGGTTGATCGCTTGTTGTCTGGCTACCAATGGCAAATTGCATAGGTGGTTGCGCAGCAGAAACGTAACGAAACAATCTTCCTATCCCAGTGAATGGTTCTGCGCCTTCGCTCAGTATGACCGATTCATCACCCTTCATCTGGATGATGAAAGGCGCGTTCTAGGCTGGCCCGTCGAGTGGCCACCGGAGTCGAATGCCGGTCAGTTTTTGATGAAGTTTCCACGCTGGCTCAACGACGATGGCAAATTGGATCCTATTGGCGCCGAATTTTTGCTGATAGATTCCGCGAAGGTTAAATGGGTTGAGTTCAGCCCAGCATCAGAGGAATCATCATGACTGCCAGAGCACCGCAACCAATGCCGAAACATTTGGAACGCCTATTCGTCGGACCTGACGGGAAGTTGTTGGATCAACCACTGATCAAGGGTCCAAAGGCACCACCACCGCTGAAGCGTTAGCCGATATAAGGGGCGATTATTCGCCCCGGTTGCCAACTCCCCGGTTCAGGCTCGCCAACTCAAAGCGTCTGCACCAGCCAATCCCGAAACGCCTTCAACGACGCCAACGACTCATTGCGCGCCGGGTACACCAGGTAATAGCTGCGCCGACTGCTGATCGGCTCCCCCAGTTGCAGCAGCTCACCGCTGTGCAGCTCATCCTCCACCAGAATCCTCGGCACCAGCCCGATACCGATATTGGCGCGCACGGCCTGGATCAGGTGCGAGGTCATCTCGAAGCTCGGCCCGATGCGCATGCTGCGATGGGGCAGGGCGTGATGGCTGAACCACTCGGACCAGGCCTGAGCGTTGCTGCTGACATTGAGAAGAAGCTGCCCGGCGATATCCTGGTCGGCCGCACGACGTTCGGCGTCGGACAATTGCGCACTGGCGATCACCACCAGTTCTTCGGTGTGCAGGCGGTGGGCGGTCAGCCCCGGCCAGTCACCGCCGCCAACACAAATCGCCGCGTCGATTTCACTGGTGTCGAAGTCGATGGCTTCGATGCGCGAATGCAGGTGCACGGTCATGCCGGGGTGCGCGGTGTAGAAATCCTTCAGGCGCGGCAACAGCCATTTCGAGCCGAAGGTCGGCAGAGTCGCCAGGCGCAGGCTATGAATTCCCGAGCCGAACGCCATTGCCTGCAACGTCGCACTGCGGATCTGCCCGAGGGCTTCAGACAGTTCGCGCTGATACATGCGCCCGACGTCGGTAAGGATCACCCGCCGGCCTTCGCGACTGAACAGGCGCATGCCGAGCATCTTTTCCAGAATCTGCACCTGACGACTGACCGCACTCTGGGTCAGCGACAGTTCGTGGGCGGCGCGGGTGTAGCTTTCATGGCGTGCGGCGGCTTCAAACGCCAGCAGCAACGACATCGAGGGAGTGAGAGTTCGCGGATTCATTCGTTTTAGTCATGGATTGCGGGTCGATTTTACGGTTGTCCCGGCATCGCTCTGCAATGAATATAAGGCCTATGAGATGGCGGGAGCGTGACGCAATCATTCATTGCGCACAACTGTTCACCGCCACACGGCCCGTTTTTGACCGAGATTGCACGCCCGATGATTGCCCAGCTGTCGCCTTCCACCACGTTGAACACCGATTACCAACAGTTTCTCAAAGCTCTTGAAGCCAGTGGTTTTCGTGGCGAAATCAGTGCCGACTACGCCAGCCGCGTGGTGCTGGCCACTGACAACTCGATCTATCAGCGCTTGCCGCAAGCGGCGGTATTCCCGCGCGATGCTGACGACGTGGCGCTGCTGGCACGCCTGATTGCCGAGCCGGCGTACCAGAAAGTCGTGATCACCCCTCGCGGTGGCGGTACTGGCACCAACGGTCAGTCGTTGACCGACGGCATCGTCGTCGACCTGTCGCGGCACATGAACCGCATTCTTGAAATCAACGTTGAACAGCGCTGGGTGCGGGTACAGGCCGGCGTGGTGAAGGATCAACTGAACGCGGCACTGAAATCCGCCGGGCTGTTTTTCGCTCCGGAGCTGTCCACGTCGAACCGCGCCACCGTCGGCGGCATGATCAACACCGACGCCAGCGGCCAGGGCAGTTGCACTTATGGCAAGACCCGCGACCACGTTCTGGAACTGCATATGGTTCTGCGTGGTGGAGAGCGTTTGCATGGCCGCCCGCTGGAAGAAAGTGAGCTGGCAGCAGAATGCGCCCGCGAGGGCCGGGCCGGCGAGGTGTATCGCTGCGCGCGGCAGATCATCGATGAGCAGGGCGAGTTGATCCGGGAAACCTTCCCCGACCTCAACCGCTGCCTGACCGGATACGACCTGGCGCACCTGCGCGAGGTCGACAACCGTTTCAACCTCAACAGCGTGCTGTGCGGCGCCGAAGGTTCACTGGGGTTTGTGGTCGAGGCCAAGCTCAACGTGTTGCCGATCCCCAAGCACACCATGCTGGTGAACATTCGTTACGCCGGCTTCATGGACGCGTTGCGTGACGCGCGGGCGTTGATGGCGCTCAAGCCGCTGTCGATTGAAACCGTCGACTCCAAAGTGTTGTTGCTGGCGATGCAGGACATCGTCTGGCACGGCGTCGCCGAGTATTTCCCGGAAAGCGCCGAACGGCCGACGCTGGGGATCAATCTGGTGGAGTTCTGCGGCGACGATCCCGAGGAGCTGCAAGGCCGGGTCGAGGCTTTCGTTCAGCACTTGGGTAACGATGCGACAGTCGAGCGATTGGGCCACACGCTGGCCGTCGGTCATGCGGCGGTGAACCGCGTTTATGGCATGCGCAAGCGTGCGGTGGGTTTGCTCGGTAACGTCGCCGGTGAAGCGCGGCCGCAGCCCTTTGTCGAAGACACCGCCGTGCCGCCGCAACACCTGGCCGAGTACATCGCCGAACTGCGCGAACTGCTCGACAGCCACAATCTGCAATACGGCATGTTCGGCCACGTCGATGCCGGCGTGCTGCACGTGCGGCCGATTCTCGACATGAAAGACCCGCAACAAGCGGCGTTGGTACGACCGGTGTCGGACGGCGTCGCCGCGCTGACCCAGCGTTACGGTGGCCTGTTGTGGGGCGAGCACGGCAAAGGCCTGCGCTCGGAATACGCACCGGCCTTTTTCGGCGAGTTATACCCGGCGCTGCAAGCCTTGAAGGCGGCGTTCGATCCGTTCAACCAGTTCAATCCCGGCAAGATCGCCACGCCGGATATTCCCGGCGCTGCATTGCTGAAGATCGACGAAGTGACCCTGCGCGGCGAACTTGATCGGCAGATCGACGAAAAAGTCTGGCAGGACTACGGCGCGGCCATGCACTGCAACGGCAACGGCGCCTGCTACAACTTCGATCCCGACGATGCGATGTGCCCGTCGTGGAAAGCCACCCGCCAGCGCGCGCAATCACCAAAAGGCCGCGCCTCGCTGATTCGCGAGTGGCTGCGTTTGCAGGGCGAAGCGGGTGTCGATGTGTTGTCCGATGCCAGTCGCCGTCCGCCGTTTTTCAGCACGTTATTGCAGCGCTGGCGCAACAGCCGCGCGCAGGAACAAGACTTCTCCCACGAGGTGTACGACGCCATGGCCGGCTGCCTGGCGTGCAAGTCCTGCGCGGGGCAGTGCCCGGTGAAGGTCAACGTACCGGACTTCCGTTCGCGGTTCCTCGAGCTGTACCACACCCGTTACCTGCGGCCGGCGCGGGATTATCTGATCGCCTCGCTGGAATACACGATTCCGTACATGGCGCGGATTCCGTTGCTCTATAACAGCTTGATGGGGGCCTCGTTCAGCCGTCGCTTGATCGAGCGTCTCGGCGGCATGCTCGATGTGCCGTTACTCAGCCGTTTCGATTTCCACGCGGCGATGCGCCGCTGGCAGGTTCAGCCAGCGTCGGTCGAGGTGCTTGCGGCGCTGACCCAGGCGCAACGTGAGCGCAGCGTGGTGCTGGTACAAGATGCGTTCACCCGGTATTTCGAGGCGCCACTGCTGGCGGATCTGATCGAGCTGATTTCGCGACTGGGGTATCAGGTTTATCTGGCGCCGTTCAGCGCCAACGGCAAGCCGCTGCATGTGCAGGGCTTCCTGTCGGCGTTCAATCGCGCGGCGTTGCGCAATGCCGGGCAACTGCGCGCGCTGGCCGAGATCGGTGTGCCGCTCGTGGGGCTAGATCCGGCGATGACGCTGGTTTATCGCCAGGAATATCTGAAAGTGCCGGGGATGGAAAAATGCCCGGAGGTGGCGCTGGTGCAGGAGTGGCTGCTAAAGGTCATGCCGCAGCGGACGGATTCGCGAGAGGTTGAAAGCTTCCGCCTGCTGGCGCACTGCACCGAAAAAACCAACGCACCCGCCGCGACTCGCCAATGGGAGCAAGTGTTCGAACGTGTCGGCTTGAAACTGACGACTCAGGCTACCGGCTGCTGCGGAATGTCCGGCACCTACGGGCACGAAGCGCGCAATCGCGAGACCTCGGCGGTGATTTACGAGCAGTCCTGGGCAAAGCAGATCGAGGCGCCGGTAGAGCGGGGCGAAGCACTGGCGACCGGTTATTCGTGCCGCAGCCAGGTCAAGCGCCAGGCCGACCGAGCAGTGCGTCATCCGTTGCAGGTGCTGCTTGAGCAACTGCGCACGGCTTGAGAGCCGTTAGCAATTGAAGCGGGTTTTTATGTTATAAAGTAACGTAAATAGTCGGGCCGTTTGCACGCGGCCCGGTCGAACTCCTCACTCGATTGCGAACCTTTCATGAGCCTTGCTGTTCCCCGAAACGTCCCGCCGGCGACTGGCCGGTTGTTGTCCATTGATGCGCTGCGTGGCCTGGTGATTCTGTTCATGTTGCTGGATCACGTGCGCGAAACCTTTCTGTTGCATCGTCAGGTGTCCGATCCAATGGACATCGCCAGTACGGAACCGGCGCTGTTTTTCAGCCGCACTCTGGCGCATCTGTGCGCGCCGGTGTTTGTGCTCCTGACCGGGTTGTCGGCGTGGCTGTTCGGCGAGAAGTACGACGGCAAGGCTGATGTCAGTGCCTTCCTGTTCAAGCGCGGACTGTTTCTGGTAGCGCTCGAATTCACCCTGGTGAATTTCGCCTGGACGTTCCAGCTGCCACCGACCGTGATCTACCTGCAAGTGATCTGGGCGATCGGCCTGAGCATGATCGCGCTGTCGCTGCTGGTCTGGCTGCCACGCTGGCTGCTGTTGACGCTGAGCCTGGCGATCATCGCCGGGCACAACCTGCTCGACGGACTGCACTTTGGAACCGAGTCGGCACTGCACGTGCCATGGGCAATCCTGCATGATCGGGGCTGGATCGAAGTCAGTGAAAGCTTGCGTCTGCGCACCTCGTACCCACTGCTGCCATGGATCGGCGTGATCGGTCTGGGTTACGCGCTGGGGCCGTGGTTCGCCCGCGCTGCCGATGCAGGCGTGCGCCAGCGCCGCTTGTTGATCGGTGGTGTCGCCGGGCTGCTGGGTTTCGTGACGTTGCGGCTGGTCAACGGTTACGGCGAGAAACCGTGGTCGATCAGTGACAGCAGCCTGCAAACCCTGATGAGTTTTCTCAACATCACCAAGTACCCGCCGTCGCTGTTGTTCATCACGCTGACGGTGAGCGTCGGGCTGCTGCTGTTGCTGGTGTTCGAGCGCGCGCAGGATCGACGCTGGATTCGCTGGCTGACGGTGTTCGGTTCGGCGCCGATGTTTTTCTATCTGCTGCATCTGTATGCACTGAAGGTGCTGTACCTGATCGGTGTGGCGTTGGTCGGGCTCAATCAGGGCAGTTATTTCGGCTTCTCGTCGGTGGCGGCGGTGTGGCTGGCGGCGATGGTGCTGGCGGTTGCGTTGTTCCCGGCCGTGCGCTGGTTCTCGGCATTGAAGGCCCGGCGACGGGACATCGCGTGGTTGAAGTATCTGTAACTGGCTCGTTTTGCCGTCGCGAACGTTGCGGGCAAAGTCGATGAAAGCCTTGAGCGGCGCCGGTACATGGTTGCTGGCGTCGGCGGCCGTCGTGCTGGGGCTGCTAAGTAAAGATCGGACGGTATCGGAGCCTCAACAGGCTGCGGCGTAAATGAAAAAGCCCGGAAGCGCAAACGCTTCCGGGCTTTGTTCATTGGATCAGCGGCGATCCAGCCACACGGTCTGCGCATTGCAGAACTCGCGCACACCGAAGTGCGACAGCTCGCGGCCGAAGCCGCTTTTCTTAACGCCGCCGAAGGTCACGCGCGGGTCGCTGGCGGAGTAGCCGTTGATGAACACGCCACCGGTTTCCAGTTCGCTGGTCAGCTGCTGGGCCAGGGCGACGTTGGCGGTGTAGATCGTGGCGGTCAGACCGAACTCGCTGTCGTTGGCCAGGGCCACGGCGTGAGCACAGTCGCGAGCGGTGATGATCGATGCCACCGGGCCGAACAGTTCCTGTTTGAACGAGGTCATGCGGTCGGTGACGTCGGCCAGCACGGTTGGCTCATAGTAGTTGCCAGGCCCTTGGGCCTTGCCGCCGCCGAGCAGCAGGGTGGCGCCTTCTTCTAGGGTGTCGCGCACTTGTTGATCCAGTTCGTCACGCAGATCGAAACGGGCCATCGGGCCGATGTAGTTGTCGGCGGACAACGGATCACCCATCTTCAACTGGCGGGTGGCTTCGACGAATTTGCGAGTGAACTCTTCGACCACGCTTTCTTCGATGATCAGGCGTTTGGCGGCGGCACAGACTTGCCCTGAGTTCTGGTAACGACCGATCACTGCTGCTTGCACGGCTTCATCGATATCGGCGTCGTTGAGCACGATGAATGGATCAGAGCCGCCCAGCTCCAGTACGCATTTTTTCAGTGCGGCACCGGCCTGTGCGCCGATGGCCATGCCGGCGCGGACGCTGCCGGTCAGCGTCACGGCGGCAATGCGCGGATCGGCGATGGCGCTGGACACGCCTTCCGGGGTGACGTTGATCACTTCAAACACGCCATCGGCAAAACCGGCGCGGGTGAAGGCGTCACGCAACAGGTAGGCGCTGCCCATCACGTTCGGCGCATGTTTGAGCACGTAGGTGTTGCCGGCAATCAGCGCCGGGACGGCGCCACGCAGCACTTGCCAGATCGGGAAGTTCCACGGCATCACGGCGAGGATCGGCCCCAGAGGACGGTATTCGATGCGCGCCTTGCCGCCTTCGACCAGCGTTGCTTCGGCGTTGAGCATGGCCGGGCCGTGTTCGGCGTACCACTCGCAGAGTTTGGCGCATTTCTCGATTTCGCCGCGGGCCTGGGCGATCGGCTTGCCCATTTCCCGAGTGATCATGGTCGCCATGGCTTCGCTGCTGTCACGCAGGGCACCGGCCAGCGCGGTCAAGGCGCGGGAGCGGTCTTGCAGTGGCTTGCGTTTCCACTTGCCGAAACCGAACGCGGCACGGGTCAGCGCGGCGTCGAGTGCTTCGGCGGATTCGAAAGCGTAGTGACCGATCTGCTCGCCGGTGGCTGGGTTGATCGAGATGGCGTGGGTCTGGCTGGAAATCGGGCTCATGGCATCGTCCTGCGAGGTCAGTGGATGCGCTCAGAGTAGGGTGGCGTTTGATTTCTGGAAACTGAATAATAAAGATCGTTTCTTTCACGATTGGAGAATGACTGTGGATCTGGTGCAACTGGAAATCTTCAAGGCTGTTGCCGAGCACGGCAGCATCAGTGCGGCGGCGGCGCAGATCCATCGCGTGCCGTCGAACCTGACGACGCGCATCAAGCAGTTGGAGGAGGATCTGGGCGTCGACTTGTTCATCCGCGAGAAAAGCCGCTTGCGTCTGTCGCCGGCGGGCTGGAGTTTTCTGGAATATGCGCGGCGGATTCTCGACCTGGTGCAGGAAGCGCGAGCTACAGTGGCCGGCGAGGAACCGCAAGGCGCATTCCCGCTGGGCTCGCTGGAAAGTACCGCAGCGGTGCGCATTCCCGGTTTGCTGGCGACCTACAACCAGCAACACCCGAAGGTCGATCTGGACCTGTCGACCGGCCCGTCGGGGACGATGATTGACGGTGTGCTTTCCGGGCGCCTGGCGGCTGCGTTCGTCGATGGTCCGGTCTTGCATCCGGCGCTGGAAGGCATTCCGGCATTCGAAGAGGAAATGGTCATCATCTCGCCGCTCCACCACGGCCCGATCAAGCGTGCTGCGGACGTGAACGGCGAGAACATCTATGCGTTTCGCTCGAACTGCTCCTACCGCCATCACTTCGAAAAATGGTTCAGCACCGACGCTGCGGTGCCCGGCAAGATATTCGAAATGGAGTCTTATCACGGTATGCTCGCCTGCGTCAGCGCAGGTGCCGGTCTGGCCCTGATGCCGCGCAGCATGCTGCAGAGCATGCCGGGTTGCGCGACGGTGAGTGTCTGGCCGCTGGCGGCGGATTTTCGCTATCTGACAACGTGGCTGGTATGGCGGCGGGGTACGGTGTCGCGCAGTCTGAGCATGTTTGTGCGCTTGCTCGAGGAGCGCGGTGTGGTGCGCGCAGAAGAGAATTGACACGTTGTGTCATGGTTGTATCTTAGGCGTCCTGTTTCGCAATATAAAAAACTATACAGCGCAAGCGATTAGCCAGAAGGAATCAGCGATGACCACAGCCCTGAGCGGTAAAGAAGCAGTAGGTGGGCGTTTTGTGCTGGAAACCATGCGCCACGCCCAGCAGTTGACCTGGAAGGCGGTGGACGAGATCGCCAGGGTGATCAAACCTGGCATGCGCGAATCGGAAGCTCATGCACGGGGCAAAGAGATCCTCGTCGAACTGGGTATGGACCGGATCTGGCATCCGCTGCTGATCCGCTTCGGCTCCAATACGCTCAAGACTTTCAAGGAGCGCTCCGAAGGCGACCCGGTACTGGGTGAGGAAGACATTTTCTTCATCGACATGGGCGTGGTCTGGGAAGGCCATGAAGGCGATGCCGGGGCGACGTTCGTCACCGGTTCCGATCCGCAGATGATTGCCTGTGCGGCGGCCTCCAAGGAACTCTTCGACAAGGTCGAAGCCTTCTGGCGCCAAGGCGTAACGGGTGTCGAACTGTACCGCTACGCCACCGATCAGGCCGAGGCCATGGGCTGGAAGTTGAACCTGGACATCAAGGGCCACCGGGTCAGCGATTTTCCTCATGCGATCTACCGCGGCGGCAATCTTGGTGACTTCGATCAGGCGCCGAATGCCGGTGTTTGGATTCTGGAGATCCAGATCGAACACCCTGAACTGGCGTACGGTGCTTTCTATGAAGACCTTCTTATTTGATTGAAAAAAGTGCCCGGTTCGGTGATCCGCCGAACCGGGCATTTTTTATTGGCCGTCGATGCTGCGGGGCAGATCGAGTGGATTGGCGTTGCGCAACACCTCCGGCAGCAATGCATCGGGAAAGCCCTGATACGCCACCGGCCGCAAAAAGCGCTCGACCGAGGTCATGCCGACCGAGGTGAAGCGACTGTCCGAGGTGGCCGGGAACGGCCCGCCGTGTACGGTGGCGAAAGTCACTTCCTGCGGATGGGCGAAAGCGTTGACCACAATGCGTCCGGTGCGGCGTTCGAGGATCGGCAGCAGACGCCGGGCCAGGTCCAGATCGCGGTCTTCAAGGTGAATGGCTGCGCTCAGTTGACCCTTGAATGATCGGGCGACCCCCAGCATCTCTTCTTCATCGTTGACCGTTACCAACAACGCCGCCGGGCCGAACACTTCATGGGCCAGCGCCGGTTCGCTGAGCAGGCGTTGGCCATCCACTTCCAGCAGCGCCGAGCGGCCCTCGAATGGGCCATCCGCTGGCGCGCCGACTGCCACCAGATTCGCTCCGACGCTTTCCATTGCCACCAGCCCTTTGACGTATGAACCGTGAATCCCCGGGGTCAGCATCGTGCGTGCCGGCGCATCGCTGATTCGTTTGATCATGGCGCTGCGCAATGCCTGCAAGCCATTGCCCTTGACCGCGATCAGGATCGACGGACACAGGCAGGCTTGCCCGACATTGACCAGCATCCGCTCGGCGAAACCGTCACCGATCTCTGCGCCACGTGCCGCCATTGCTGCGGGCAGGATGAAGGTCGGGTTGACGCTGGTCATTTCGGTGAACACCGGAATCGGATCAGGACGCAACTGTGCACGACGATAAAGCGCCATGCCGCCCAGTTCCGAACCGGTGAAGGTCACCGCCTTGATGAGCGGGTGATCGACCAGCGCCTCACCGATGGCATTGCCGCTGCCGCGCAGCATGGAGAAAACACCTTCGTGCAAACCGTGCGCCTGCACGGCCTTGCGAATGGCGCGGGCCTGGATTTCCGAGGCCCCGGGGTGGGCGTTGTGGGCCTTGAGAATCACCGTCGCACCGGCCGCGAGTGCCGAGGCGGTGTCGCCGCCGGCCACCGAATAGGAGATCGGGAAGTTGCTGGCGCCGAAGATCGCCACCGGGCCGATGGCGACTTTCTGCAGGCGGTGATCCATGCGTGGCCGTGGCTGACGCTCAGGTTGCGCCGGGTCGATGGCCAGTTGCAGGAAGCGACCTTTGCGCACCACGTCGGCGAACTGGCGGAACTGGATAGCGGCCTTGGCGGCTTCGCCTTCCAGTTGCGCTTGGGGCAGACCGGTTTCCAGCGCGGCGCGGGCGGCCAGTTCCTCACGAACGGCGTCGAGGTTGTCGGCGATACTCTCCAGAAACGCCGCGCGTTCGGCCAGCGAGGTATGGCTGTAGCTGTCGAATGCCGCGTCGGCAAGGGTTGCAGCCTGATCGACCTGGGCCGCGCCGCCAAAGGCGAACTCTGGTTCGATCAGTTGATTGGTTGCCGGATTCAGCGCTTTCATCGTGCCCTCGGTGGCAGGGGCGTCAGAGGCGCCAATCAGCAGGTGGCCGGTCAGACTCATTTCGACTCACCCTGAGTGTCGAGGCTGGCAATCAGTTCGTCGGTGGTCGTGACGACATGGGCGAAGGTCGGGCCGTTGAGTTCGTGGGCCGCGTGCATCATTTCCTCCTTGAAGGCGGCAGTGGCGTCGCGCACCAGCGTGACGTGATAGCCGAGTTCCGATGCATAGCGCGCTGTGGCTTCGATGCAGGTGTTGGCCAGCAGTCCGACGATGATTACGTGGGTGATGCTTTTTTGTTTCAGGCGAAAATCCAGGTCGGTGTTGGCAAAACCGCTGGAGCCCCAATGCTCCTGAGCGATGATGTCGCCATCCTTCGGCGCAAAATCCGGGTGCCATTCACCGCCCCATTCGCCTCGGGCGAAGTGGTGCATGTGCATGATCTTGTTTTGGGTGGGTGTCGGGTGATCCCAGTTCTCGTAGTCGCCTTTGACCCAGCGGTGATGCGGTACGATGACCACCGGAATCTGCAGGCCCCGCACGGCGCGGTCGAGTTTGCGCAGGTTGTCGAGCAAGCCGTTCTGATCGGCGATCGGTTTGATCAGCGGAAAGATCTTGCCGCCGTCCGAGAGGAAATCGTTGTAAGGATCGACCAGCAGGTAGGCAGTTCTGTCGAGTGGATAGAGAGGTTTCGACATGACGATGTACTCCGGCAATGAGAGTGATCGATGCTCAGGGCTTGTTCCCGCATCTTGTAGATATGATAATCATAGTAACTGTAGAAGAGGCAAGCCCTGATGGCTGTAAACGATAGTCTTCCCGATACGTTGTGCCCGATTTCCCGGGCCGAGGCGATCGTCGGCGACCGCTGGACGGTGCTGGTTTTGCGCGAGTTGTTCATGGGCAGTCATCGCTACGACGAGATCCAGGCCCAGACGGGCGGTACGCCGCAGATGGTCGCCGCCCGTCTGAAAAGCCTGGAGGCGGATGGACTGGTCGAGCGTCGCTTGTACAACGAGCGGCCGAAACGCTACGAGTACCACCTCACCGCGAAAGGCGAGGCGTTCTACCCGGTGGTGATTGCGTTGCGCGCCTGGGGCGAAACCTGGTGCAAGTCGCCGGAGGAGGGGCTGGCCGTGAACATGACCCACAAAAACTGCAACCACAGCGCCGGCCTCGGACCGCTGTGCGACCACTGCGGGGAACTGTTGCGGCGCGAGGATCTGATCAGCCAGCCGCAAGAGGCGTACGCCGCCGAACGACAGGCGCGGCGTGAGGCGTTCAAAAACAAATGACCGGCATCAAGGCGTGCCGTTTCGTCCATGCAATCGGTAAGCGGGGCCCTGACTCAAGCGTTCGTAATAAGCGCTCACCGCCGGCAAGTGCGGATGTTCCAGCGGCGTCTCGAACCAGCGATTGACCGACAGACCGATCGGGATGTCGGCGAGGGAAAACTGCTCGCCGCTGACATAGGCACCGGTCTTTTGCAGTTGCCGGTCGAGGATCTCCATGTGCCTTGCCCACTCCCGGCAACCGGCCGCAAGAGTATGGCTGTCCTGATGCGCGGGTGACTGGCGTACCAGCGACATGAACGCGTACGACCAGGACTTGTTCAGCTCCGAAGCCTGCCAGTCTATCCATTGGTCCACCCGCGCGCGGGCGCGCGCCTCGCTCGGGTAAAGCTGTTCGCCGCTATAACGCGATGCCAGATAGCGAATGATCGAGTTCGATTCCCACAGCGTGAAGTCATCGTCTTGAATCACCGGCACCATCGCGCAGGGATTGAGTGCGAGGAACTCCGGCGTCCATGTCGATTGAAAACCTGAGCCCCAGTCCTCGCGTTCGAAGGAAAGGTTCAATTCAGCACAGGTCCACAGCACTTTGCGCACATTGATTGATGAGGCTTTGCCCAGAATTCGCAGCATTGGAATTCCATCTCCGGTTGTGGTCGGGCGTAAAGAAATAGCACAACGCAATGCAGAAGGCCCGCACAGGGCGGGCCTTGTTGGTGCATCGAGTCAATCTCAGAGAGTGCCCGCCAGTTTCCCGGTCATCAGCCGCCGGCGATAAGCACTGTCCCGACTGGCCAGCCAGAAATACAGCGGCGACGTCACCAGCAATCCCACCAGCCAGGAAAGGTCCGCGCCGTTGATGTGCGCCGACACCGGGCCCACGTACAGCGGCGTGTTCATGAACGGAATCTGCACCACAATGCCGATCGCATACGCCAGCAAGGCTTGCGGGTTGTAGCGGCCATAGATGCCGCCGTCGACCTGGAAGATCGAGGCGATGTCGTACTGGCCTTTGTGGATGGCGTAGAAGTCGATCAGGTTGATCGCTGTCCACGGTACCAACACCACCAGCAGCACCAGCACCATGTCGACGAAATGGCCAATGAAGTCCGACGATGCGCCGACCGCAGCGAAGCAGCAGGCCAGCAGCACGATCAGCGAAATCACCGCGCGGCTCTTGGCGGTCGGAATCCAGCGGTAGGCGAAGGTCTGCACCAAGGTGATCAGCGACAGCACCGCGCCGTACAGGTTGAGCGCGTTGTGGCTGATCACGCTGAGCAGGAACAGCACCAGCATCAACGGGCCGATCGAGCCGGTGGCGAGTTTCACCGCGTCCATGGTGTCCATGCCCACCGGCGTTGCCAGCACGGCGACCGCACCGAAAATGAACGACAGGCTGGAGCCCAGTGCGGAGCCAAGGTAAGTGGTCCAGAACGTCGCGGCCACCGGCACATTGGCCGGCAGGTAACGCGAATAGTCCGAAACGTAAGGCGCAAACGCGATCTGCCACAACGCCGCCAGCGACACCGTCGCGAGCCAGCCCGAGAGATTGAAACTGCCACGGGTGAGGAAGTCGGCGGTCTGCACGTGAGTCAGGATGTAGCCGAAGCCGACCACAATCCCGATCCCCAGTACCCAGGTGCCGATGCGGTTGAGCACGTGGATGAAGCGGTAACCGATGATCCCGATGATTCCCGAGCCAAGCGCGCCGATGACGATGCCGACCGGCACCGGAACGCTGTCGACGACGCCATGCAGGGACTTGCCGGCGAGCACGATGTTGGAGGCGAAGAAACCGATGTACATGACGCCGGCAATCAACACCACCAGCAGCGCGCCAAGGGAGCCGAACTGCGCGCGGCTCTGGATCATCTGCGGAATGCCCATCTGCGGGCCTTGCGCCGAGTGCAGCGCCATCAACACACCGCCGACCAGATGGCCGACCAGAATGGCGACGATGCCCCACACCAGATTCAGGTGGAACAACTGCACGCCGAGGGCGCCGGTGACGATGGGCAACGGCGCGATATTGCCGCCGAACCAGAGGGTGAACAGATCCCTGACCTTTCCGTGGCGATCTTCGGGCGGCACGTAGCCGATCGTGTGTTTCTCAATGAGCGGTGCGGATGTTGTTGCAGAGGTGGCCATGACGAACTCCAAGGCAAGGACGAGTACGTGGACGTACTTCAGTGAGCGCCGGCACGGACGGCGCATTTCTTGTTGGGGTCGATCATGGGCAAGGAAAGGGGAGAGATAAATTAGTAGTTTTGTTGCTTCAGGCGTTAAAAAAACGAGGCTCTCTTGTCAGCTGAAAGTGCTCTGTTTCGGGTGTTTCAGAGCCATGAACGGTCACGCAGCTGACCTCCATTGGAGCAGCTGTCTGTCGGTGATCCTGCGGCTCGACTGCGGACATGAGTCCAGCAGCAAGACCGGTTTTTCAAAGTCGAATCGACGCCAGCATCCGTTGCAGCATCTCATCACAGGCCTTGAGTTGATCGAGGCTGACGAACTCGTCCGGCTTGTGGCCCTGATCCATGCTCCCGGGGCCGCACACAACCGTGGGAATCCCCACTGCGTCGAACAATCCGCCTTCAGTGCCAAACGCCACCGTGCCGAAATCATCCGAACCACAGAACGTGGCGATCAATTGCGCTGCCTGGCTCCGGGTATCAGTCGCCAGCCCCGGATACGCCGACAGTTCGCTGAAGCGGATATCACTTTGTTCGCTGACGGCCCGCATGCGCGGCAGCATTTGTTGTTCGGCGTAAACCTTGAGCTGCTGGGCGACGACCGCCGGATCCTGCGAGGGCAGGGCGCGGATTTCGAAGTCGAAACGGCAGTCGGCAGGGACGATGTTCAGGGCTTTTCCGCCGCTGATCACACCGGTTTGCACCGTGGAGTACGGCGGGTCGAAACGCGGGTCGAGGTGTTCATCCTTTAGCTGCCGACCGATGCGTCCCAGTTCGCCGATCAGCTCGGCGGCGCATTCGATGGCGTTGACCCCGAGCGGCGCATAGGCCGAGTGACAGGCGTGACCCTGGACATCGCAGCGCATCGCCAGTTTGCCCTTGTGCCCGAGCACCGGTTTGAGTTCGGTCGGCTCTCCGATGATGCACAACAGCGGTTTGACCGGACGCTGCTCCAGCACCTTGAGCAACGAACGCACGCCGAGGCAGCCGACCTCTTCGTCATAGGACAGGGCAATGTGCACCGGCATACGCAAAGGTGCTTCGATCAACGACGGCACCAATGCGAGCACGCAGGCGATGTAGCCCTTCATGTCTGCGGTGCCGCGACCGTAAAGCTTGCCGTCGCGCTCGCTCAATTCGAACGGCGGCACGGTCCATGGCTGACCATCGGCAGGCACCACATCGGTGTGCCCCGACAACACGATGCCAGGCAAATCCGCCGGTCCAATCGTGGCGAACAGATTGGCCTTGCTGCGCTCATCGTTGTAGATCAGCTCGCACGGCACATCGAAACCTTCGAGGTAGCTGCGCACGAAGTCGATCAATTGCAGGTTGGACTCGCGGCTGGTGGTGTCGAACCTCACCAGCGACTTGAGCAATGCGACGCTGTCGCTCATCGGTCGTCTCCGGCAACTCCGTAGCCCGGTGCCTTGGCCGGATCGAGAGCGCGGTCGATGTAGTCCTGCAGCTGCGGACGATAGGCGTCCCAGAGTTTTTGCAATTGCCCGATCGGGTCTTCATCGGCCCAGTCCACCCGCAGGTTGACGATGGGCCAGGTCAGCTCGCCGACCACGACCACGGCCGCTGAATGCACCGGACCCGCTTCACCGCCCAAGGCCTGAGCGGCGTGCAAAGCCTTGAGCAGGCGATCGGCCAATTGGCCTTCGCCATCCTCGAAGGCGCTGACCATGGCTTCGATCACCGAGCGCCCGGCGAGCATGTTGCCCGCCGCCACGCACTGTTCGCCAGACACGGCGTTGTGCACGCCCAGGGTTTGCGCGCCGCTGAAATGTGCGGTCTGGCCGAGGTGGTTGATCGCCGTGATCTGCCGGTACTGGCTGTAGCCGTTGCGAGTCAGCACCTTGTCCAGCGCCGCCTCCGGCGCCAGGCCTTGCTCCATCAGGGCGAGCACTTCCGGGCCGAGCGACGGCAGGGTGATGTTCTGGCTCGACACCGCGCCGACACCGGGCAGCAGCCACGGGCAGCGGGCACCGACGGCGATGCTGGAGGAACTGATGGCGATGCCGAACTGACCGGTTTCGGGGCAACGGGCGGCGATGGAAAATGTCATGTGTGGCCTCCTTTCGCTAAGGTCGAATTACTCGGGAATCACCGCAACCACATCGATCTCCATCAGCCACTGCGGCTGACCCAAGGCCGACACCACCAGCCCGGTGGAAATCGGGAACACGCCTTTCAGCCATTTGCCGACTTCCTGATACACCGGCTCGCGGTAGCGCGGGTCGATCAGGTAAGTGGTGGTCTTGACGATATGGCTCAGGTCGCTGCCGGCCTCTTCGAGCAATTGCTTGACGTTGCGCATGGCCTGTTCGGTCTGCGCGCGCGGGTCGCCGAGGCCGACCAGTTCGCCATCGAAATTGGTGCCGACCTGACCACGGACATACACGGTGTTGCCGGCACGCACGGCCTGGCACAGATCGTTGTCCAGGGTCTGGTTCGGGTAAGTGTCCTTGGTGTTGAACATGCGAATGCGGGTGTGTGTTGGCTGACTCATGTGAGGCTCCTGACGAAATCGATCCCGGCGCGACAGGCGCCGGTATGGAAGAGGGAAATCAAGCGTCGACGGTGTCGACAGCGTTGTTGTGCAGCGCGGCTTCGCGTTGTTCGGCATCGCGATAGGCCAGGTATTTGCGCTGGGTGGCGATGTGATCGGCCACGTGCTTGGCGTCGTGCCACACGCCCCAGATGAACGACGACCCGCGTCGTGACTGCCACGGCAGACCGAGGAAATACACACCCGCTTCGCTGGACACACCGCGCTGGTGTTGTGGTTTGCCGTTGTCGTCGAACGCGGCAACTTTCAGCCAGGAATAATCCACGGCAAAACCGGTGGCCCAGATGATCGAGGTGATCCCGGCGGCAGCCAGATCGAGATCGGTCAGCGGGTTCTTCACGCATTCAGGGTCCGGATAGGTTTCCCGGGCTTCCGGTTCCAGCGGCAGATCGAGGCCGTTGCGTTCGATGTAGGCGTCGGCGGCATCCAGCAGCGCGAGATAGTTCTCGTCGCCACGCTTGAGGTTGTCGCGCAGGTCTTGCTTGAAGGTCACCACACCGTTACTGAATGACTCGGTCACACCGACCAGAGTCATGCCGCGATGGGCCAGGCCACGGAAGTCGATGGTGCGGCCACCGTGGGCGCCGCTGACGGCGATGGTCACGTGTTCGCGGCCGGGTTTCATTGCGGCCTGATCCCACTCGCCGAGTACGCCGAGCCACCAGCAGAAATCGCGGTTGCGATAAGCGCGAGGAGGGCGGTCATGGGCACCGACCGAGAGGTAAACCTGCTTGCCCGAACGCTGCAATTCGTCGGCGATCTGCACGCCCGACGAACCGGCACCGACCACTAGCACCGCACCGGCCGGCAGCTGTTGCGGGTTGCGATAGTCGGCCGAGTGAATCTGCAGCAGACGTTCATCCTTCGGCGCAATCGCCGGAATCACCGGACGCTGGAACGGGCCGGTGGCGGCGACGACGCGGGCCGCTTCAATCACGCCCTCGGAGGTCTCTACGGTGAAACCCGGACGCCCGACATTGCGCACCACGCTTTTCACATCGACGCCGGTGCGAATTGGCGCATTGAATTTCTTCGCATAGGCTTCGAAGTAGTCCGCAACGCGTTCCTTGTGGGCAAAACCATCCGGATCGACATCGTCGAATTCCATCCCCGGAAAGCGGTCGTGCCACGCCGGACCATTGGCCACCAGCGAATCCCAGCGCCCGGTGCGCCAGCGTTCGGCAATGCGGCTGCGCTCCAGCACCAGGTGCGGCACACCGAGTTTGCTCAGGTGTTCACTCATGGCCACACCCGCTTGACCGGCGCCGACAACAAGCGTGTCTGTTTTTATTATTTCAGTGGTCATCTCTGATCCCTTCTCACGAGGCCGTTGGATTCAGGTCGCTGTCGACCTGTTCTCTGTGCTTGGGATCAGACTAGGGAGGGGGTGGTTATCGGTAAAATATTATTAAGCTGGCATGTGAAGATAAAAACGTGATGCAGAGGCTTAGAAGCCCCGTAAATGCTGGGTCTCGCCATGGCACCGGAATCCGGGACAACGAAAAAAAGGGCCGCCGACAGGGTTGTCGGCGGCCCTTTGCAAGGCGTGTTCAGATCACACGGACTCAGCGATTGAGAAACGCCAGCAGGTCTTCATTCAATTGCTGCGCATGGGTCACGGCGAAGCCGTGGGGCGCCCCGGCATACACCTTCAGTTCGGCGCCCTTGATCTGTGCGGCGGCGCGTTTGCCGGTGGTTTCGAACGGCACGATCTGGTCGCCGTCGCCATGAATCACCAGGGTCGGCACATCGATTTTCGCCATGTCCGGGCGGAAGTCGGTTTCCGAGAAAGCGGTGACGCAATCCAGCGTGCCTTTCAGCGAAGCCAGCAGGGCGATGTTCAAGGTTTGCGTCAGTACGCCATCGGAGACCTTCTGGCCCTGGTTGGTGCCGTAGAACGGTGCGGCGAAATCGGCGATGAACTGTGCACGATCCTTCAGCAGGCCGGCCTTGATCCCGTCGAACACCGACTTGTCGACGCCTTCGGCGAAGTCCGGTTTCTGTCCGAACAGCGGCGTCACCGCGCCCAGCAGCACCAGCCCGGCAACACGTTCGTTGCCGTGACGCGCAATGTAGCGGCTGACATCGCCGCCGCCCATGGAGAAACCGACGAGGGTCACGTCACGTAGATCCAGGTGCTCGATCAGTTGCGCGATGTCATCGGCGAAGGTGTCGTAGTCGTAACCGGTCCATGGCTGCTCGGAGCGCCCGAAACCACGACGGTCGAAGGCGATGGTGCGGTAGCCGCGGCTGCTCAGGTACTCCATCTGGTATTCCCACATGTCGGCGTCCAGCGGCCAGCCATGGCTGAACAACACGGGCTTGCCGCTGCCCCAGTCCTTGAAATAGATCTCGGTTCCGTCTTGGGTGGTGAATGTGCTCATGGAAACTCCTTGGAGGTTGGCTCTATGTGGTTGCCGTGGTGGCAGCAATCACTATCGCGACAAAGCAGCTCGGCCACTTGTACGCAGGTGCTAAGTTCCTGGCGCATGGCGTTATCGGTTTTTGCAACGCAGGTTGTAAGATGCAACCGAATCGAACCTGCCGAATTGCTGGAGACACCCGAAATGAAGCGCAAAAGCCTTGCCGGCAATGTCTGCCCGGTCGCCCGGACGCTGGACCTGATCGGCGATTGGTGGTCGTTGCTGATCGTCCGTGATGCACTGGAAGGCATCCGCCGTTTCGGCGATTTCGAGAGAAGTCTGGAAATCGCCAAGAACATCTTGAGCGTTCGCCTCAAAAGCCTGGTGGAGCGCGACATCCTGCGCCTGGTGCCGGCGTCCGATGGTAGTGCCTACAAGGAATACGTGCTGACGGAAAAGGGGCGGGCGCTGCAAACCGTGATCGTCGCGCTGTCGCAGTGGGGCGGGGAGTTCATGTTCGAGCCCGGTGAGCCGGGGTCGGTGATGGTCGATGCGCAGAAGGGAAAGCCGATCAGGAAGCTGGAATTGCTGTCAGCCGATGGCCGGGTACTGGCGCCGGAGGATGTGGCGACGAAACGGGCTGTTGAGCATTGAAGTGAAGTGCGCCGGATCTGTCGGATGTTTCGCTTCTTGGAACGTTCTCAGATGCTGTGGCCGGTTTTCCCTGGTTGATCTGCGAAACATCCGGGTTCCGATTGTCAAAATGAAGGCGTGACCGGGATTAATGTGAATAAGGGCGCTGGTTATGATAACCAGCCGACCAATGTCTTTATTATTAAGGGGAGAACAAAACCAAGCATTGTCCCTACCAACCCTTACTGGACTCAAAGATGAAAGATCTGGCGGATCTGAAAGACTGGAATTTCCAGGTTTTGATGCTTGTTCAAGCAATGCTGGGTGCAATTACTCCAAACTTCAGGATGGTGGTTTTATCTCGAGATGAACATGGATGGTTGATCAAGTTTTATCTTGAGGAGGATAGCGAGGAGGACGCTGAAGAAGTGGAGGGCATAGTGTGTCAATACGCCGCCTATCAGGACTCCAATCTGGGGTGTAACTGGGTAGTTTCATTTGGTGCTGGTGAACTCCCGGTGACGCCGCAAACTGACCGAGTTGTTTATCGACGAAAAGAATTTTTCGACTAGGGACCAAAACAATGACGGAGCTAATTGTCCGAAAAGGATCCAGACGTTGAGTGAAGTGGAAAAATACCCGCGTCTGAAAGTGTTCCTCGCTTTTCTTCTTTGTCCACTGGTCCCGGGTTTCATTGGCAGCATCATCAAGACCCTTGCAACGATCTTCCATCTGGCCATGAATCCACGGCTGATGGGTGAGGCCGTGGGAGGGGAGTTGATGTTGATGCCGTTTCTCGGTCCCTTGCTCGCTGAGGTGATATTTCTTGTACCGTTTTTGGTGTTCGCGATGGTGATTGCACTGATGAAGGTCAAACGGACGAACCGAGCCTGCTCAGTGATTGCACTGACGGGCGCCGCGTTGGCGACTTTATGGGTGACACCGTTTGTCCTGGCCGTTGTATCGGACGTTAAGGGTGCGACCTTTTCCGATGAGATGTTCGGAATGGTCGTACTGTTCGTCACGGCAATGGCAACATGCTGGCTGACAGCGCGCTTCTTTCTGCCTGATCCGACAGAGCCATCGTTGCCTTTAATCCCCAAATGAAAACGCCCCGAACATCTCGGGGCGTTTTCATATGTCGGGTGGCAGGTCTATCTAAACGCCGGCACCACGTGCTTGATAAACAACTCCAGCGACTTCTTCTTCTCCGCATGCGGCAAGCTGTTGTCGCACCAGAAACTGAACTCATCCACCCCCAGTTCCTGGTAGTACTTGATACGCGGAATGATCTCTTCCGGCGTGCCGATCATCGCGGTCTTGTGCAGGCTCTCCAGTTCAAACTCCGGCCGGCCGGCAAATTTCTCTTCCGGGCTCGGGGCGAGGAAGCCATTAACCGGAGTTTCCTTGTTGCCGAACCACGCATCGAAGGTGCGATAGAAACGTGAAATGGCTTTCGCGCCAACCTTCCAGCCTTCCGGGTCATCCGCCGCGTGCACGTGGGTATGACGCAGCACCATCAATTGTGGACGCGGCACATCCGGGTTGTTGTCCAGTGCTGTCTGGAACTTGTTCTTCAGGTCGAGGACTTCTTCATCGCCTTTCATCAGTGGCGTGACCATCACATTGCAGCCGTTGGCCACGGCGAAGTTGTGCGAGTCCGGGTCCCGGGCGGCGATCCACATCGGCGGGTTCGGCTTCTGGACCGGTTTCGGCACGCTGGTGGAAGTAGGGAATTTCCAGATCTCGCCGTTGTGGGCATAGTCGCCTTGCCACAGGGCGCGCACCACCGGGACCATTTCCCGCAACGCCTGGCCGCCGCTGGAAGCAGGCATGCCGCCAGCCATGCGGTCGAATTCCACCTGATAGGCGCCACGCGCCAGGCCGACTTCCATCCGGCCGTTGCTGATCACGTCGAGCAGGGCGCATTCACCCGCGACTCGCAGCGGATGCCAGAACGGCGCAATGATGGTGCCGGCGCCCAGATGAATGGTGGTGGTTTTGGCGGCGAGGTAGGCCAGCAGCGGCATCGGGCTCGGCGAGATGGTGTATTCCATGGCATGGTGTTCGCCGATCCACACGGTGCTGAAACCACCGGCCTCGGCCATCAACGTCAGTTCGGTCAGGTCTTCGAACAGTTGACGGTGGCTGACGCTTTCGTCCCAGCGTTCCATGTGTACGAACAGGGAAAATTTCATGACGCTACCTCGAATCTCTTGTGGTCGGCCGGTCGCTTGCCGGCCTGTTTAAGTGCAATCGTGCGGGTCAGGCGAAGGCGGGAAGGGCGCCCATCTTGCCGTGGCAGTACACCAGCGGGCCGGCGTCCTGCTGAGGGACGATGAGGTTTTTCACCGCGCCGACCATGATCGCGTGGTCGCCGCCTTCGTATTCGCGCCACAGCTCACACTCGATGATAGCTGTCGCGTTCGCCAGAATCGGGTTGCCCAGTTCGCTCAGCGTCCACTCGATGCCCTGCGCCTTGTCCTTGCCTTTGCGGGCGAAGGCGTAGGCTTCGCTCTGCTGGCCGCCGGACAGCACGTGAATGGCAAAGCGTTTGTTCTTGATCAGGACGGGATAGGAGTCGGAGCTGTAGTTGGGGCAGAACAGCACCAGGGCCGGGTCCATCGACAGCGAACTGAACGCGCTGGCGGTCAGGCCGACGATCTGGCCGTCGTCATCAAGCGTGGTGATGACGGTGACGCCAGACGGGAACGAGCCCATGACTTGTTTGTAGACGGCAGCATCGATCATTGGTCAATCCTCGAGTGCGGTGAAGCGTGTTTTTATTCGTTTGTGGGTCTGATGGTATACCGTAATACATCGATTGCAAGCGCTTTTTTGGTGAAACGATAAACGTGGTGCATTCGTCGGAAACTCAACATTTGCGGGGCTTTCGTCTAGCCGTAAAGCCTGGCTTTCGGGGAGGATGCCGGATCAGTTGCCGCCGCAAACAGCGGATCAGTATTGTGAAAATGTTGGAATACCATAATATGGTGTTCATCTGAGGGGCGGCCAAGAACGTCCCCGGTTTGGCTTCATACAACGATAAGAACAGACCCAATCGAGTTCATATATGTCCCAGATGTCCCGGCAAGATCCGTTGATCGAGAATCATACGGTCGACTACGTCCCACTCGCGGAACGCCACGGGAAGGCCCGCGACCTTTTCACCCTTTGGTTCAGCACCAACATTGCGCCACTGCCCATCGTCACCGGCGCCATGGTGGTCCAGGTGTTTCATCTCGACCTGTTCTGGGGGCTGCTGGCGATTGCGCTGGGGCACATGATCGGCGGCGTGGTGATCGCCCTGGCGTCGGCGCAAGGCCCGCGCATGGGCATTCCGCAGATGGTGCAGAGTCGTGGTCAGTTCGGGCGTTACGGTGCGCTGCTGATCGTGTTTTTCGCCGCAATCATCTACATCGGTTTCTTCATTTCCAACATCGTGCTCGCCGGCAAATCCATCGTCGGCATTGCGCCGTCGGTGCCTGCGCCGCTGAGCATTCTGATCGGCGCCCTCAGTGCTACGGCCATCGGCGTGATCGGCTACAACTTCATCCATACGCTCAACCGCATCGGCACCTGGGTGATGGGCAGTGCGTTGCTGGCCGGCTTCATCTACATCTTTGCCCACGACTTGCCGGCGGACTTCTTCACCCGTGGCAGCTTCAATCTGTCCGGGTGGCTGGCAACGGTGTCGCTGGGGATTATCTGGCAGATCAGTTTCTCGCCGTACGTCTCGGACTATTCCCGGTACCTGCCGGCGGACATCGGTATCAGCAAGCCATTTATCGCGACTTACCTGGGCGCCACGCTGGGCACGATTCTGTCGTTTACCTTCGGCGCGGTGGCGGTGCTGGCGACACCCGAGGGCACCGAAGCGATGGCGGCGGTCAAGCAGTCCACCGGTTGGCTGGGGCCGATTCTGATGGTGCTGTTCCTGCTCAACATCATCAGCCACAACGCGCTGAATCTGTATGGCGCGGTGCTGTCGATCATCACCTCGATTCAGACCTTCGCCAGCCAATGGACGCCGAGCATCAAGGTGCGGGTGATACTGTCCAGCGTGGTGCTGGCGGGCTGCTGCGTGGTGGCGCTGGGGGCGTCGGCGGATTTCATTTCCGAGTTCATCGGCCTGATTCTGGCGCTGCTGCTGGTGTTGGTGCCGTGGGCCTCGATCAACCTGATCGACTTCTACCTGATCAAGGGCGGCCGCTACGACATCGCCTCGATCTTTCGTGCCGATGGCGGAATTTATGGGCGTTTCAATCTGCACGCGATCATTGCCTATTTCATCGGCATCATTGTGCAGCTGCCATTTGCCAACACATCGTTGTATGTGGGCCCGTACGCCAATCTCGTGGAGGGCGCGGACCTCTCCTGGCTGGTCGGCCTCATCGTGACCTGCCCGTTGTATTACTGCCTGGCGACGCGCGGGCAGGCACAGCAGAGCAGGGCGGCGCGGTTGGGTTTCACTGACTGATCGCCTGCACAGCTGCTTCACACAATGCCCGGCCATTCACCGGGCATTGTCGTTTCAGTATTCTGATGGTCACGCAAATTGGCCATATCGATCCCCTTTTGGCCAACCGGCTACTGTGCTGCGGCTACGCTGTCGGCAAGAATCGAAGCCACAACAAGACGCTGCGCCTTCCTTGCCCTTGGCTGACCTGACAGCCGCTGCCGTGTACAGAACATAAAAACCATCGACTCACGCTGCATTCGGGGAAACACAACATGGTCACGATGAAACGCATTCTGGGCGCCACTGTCTGTGGGCTGACGCTGCTGGCCGGCGCCGTCCAGGCCGAACAGCGCGAACTGCGGGTGTACAACTGGGCGGATTACATCCTGCCGTCGGTGCCCAAGGACTTCGCCGCCAAAAGCAAGATCAAAGTGACCTGGGACACCTTCGACACCAATGAATCCCTCGAAGCCAAGCTGCTGACCGGCAACTCCGGCTATGACCTGGTAGTGCCGTCGAACCAGTTCCTCGATACCCAGATCAAGGCCGGCGTGTTCCAGAAACTCGACAAGTCCAAACTGCCGAACTGGAGCCATCAGGACCCGGCGCTGCTCAAGTTGCTCGATTCCAACGACCCTGGCAATCAGTACGGCGTGCCGTACATGGTCGGCACGGTGCTGATCGGTTTCAACCCGGCCAAGGTCAAGGCTGCACTCGGCGAGAATGCGCCGGTGGACAGTTGGGATCTGGTGTTCAAGCCCGAGAACATGGAAAAGCTCAAATCCTGCGGCGTGGCGATGCTTGATTCACCGTCGGAAATCCTGCCGTTGGCCCTGCATTACCTCGGCCTCGACCCGAACAGCCAGAACCCGGCCGACTATGAGAAAGCCAAGGACCTGATGCTCAAGGTTCGCCCTTACGTCACCTATTTCAACTCGGCCAAGTACATGACCGACATCGCCAACGGCGACATCTGCGTGGCCATCGGTTATTCCGGCAGCTTCTACCAGTTTGGTAACCGCGCCAAAGAGGCGAAGAACGGCGTGGTGGTCGACTGGCGTCTGCCGAAGGAGGGCGCGCCGATCTGGTTCGACACCTTCGCCATTCCGAAGAGCGCGAAGAACGTTGAAGAGGCTCACGAGTTCCTCAACAACCTGCTCGATCCGAAGGTCATCGCCTCAATCAGTGACTTCCTCGGCTACCCGAATGCCAACAAGGATTCGCTGCCGCTGATCAACAAGGAAATCACCGACAACCCGAACCTGACACCGACCAGCGAGGCGCTGAAGACGCTGTATGTGGTGCAGCCATTGCCGCAGAAACTGGAGCGGGTGCGGACGCGGGTGTGGACCAGCATCAAGTCCGATAAATAGGTTCAAAGCCGTGGGAGCCATTGGCTCCCACGGCTTTTATTTCGCCTGACTTTCCTCGGGCGATTGACCCTTCGTCAGCACCAGACTGAGCAACACCGACGCCAGAATCAGCCCGCCGACAATCGCCAGCGACCACTCCACCGGCATGTGAAACCACGGCATCGCCGTCATCTTCCCGCCGATGAACACCAGCACCAGCGCCAGTCCGTACTTGAGCAGGTGAAAGCGGTCGGCCATGTCCGCCAGCAAAAAGTACAGCGCCCGCAGGCCCATGATTGCGAAGATGTTCGAGGTGAAAATGATGAACGGATCGGTCGTCACGGCGAAAATTGCCGGGATGCTGTCGACCGCGAACATCAAGTCGCTGGCCTCGATCAGCACCAGCACCAGAAACATCGGCGTGGCCCAGCGCACGCCGTTCTGCAGCACGAAAAAGCGTTCACCGTGAAAGCCGTTGGTGATCCGTAGATGCCCGCGCACCCAGCGCAGAAGCGGATTGTTATCGAGGTCCGGTTGCTGTTCGGCGAACACCAGCATCTTGATCCCGGTGATGATCAGGAACACGCCGAACACATACAGCAGCCACGTGAACTGCGAGACCAGCCACACCCCGGCAAAGATCATCGCCGCGCGCATCACGATCGCGCCGAGCACGCCGTACAACAGCACCCGACGTTGCAACTCCGGCGGCACGGCGAAATAGCCGAAAATCATCACGAAGACGAACATGTTGTCGATCGACAGCGACTGCTCGATCAAATAACCGGTGAGGAATTCCAGGGTCTTGCGCTGGGCGATTTCGGGCCCGAATTCGCCGTTCAGGTACCACCAGAGCAGCCCGGCAAAGGCCATTGCCAGCATGCACCACGCAATCACCCAGGATGAGGCTTCGCGCACCGAGACCCGATGTGCCTTGCGCCCGCCGAAGACAAACAGGTCAACGGCCAGCATGGCGAGGACAAAAACGATGAAGGCGGCCCACATCCAGGGTTCGCCGATGTTGAGGGGATGCATGTCGTTCTCCCTGTCTTTATGTTTTTCGGGGTAGACGGGGCCATGCTAGTAGGAGAATTCCGAGGAAGAAAAATCGTTTATTTCGTGGGTATTGTTCGTGAATAACGAACTGTCAGGTGAGATGGGCAGATGCGGGTAATACTTCATTCAACACTTCTTTGCTAACCTCGCTATCGAGTCAGTCCATCATGCCAGGAGCGACGATCATCGACACGCCAGATCCTCAAGCCGTCTGCAGCCCGATCACCAGCGCTGCGATATTCATCGTGGCGACCCTCAACGCCGAAGCCGAGGCGGCTGAAACAGTCCGCGGCTGGTGCGCCGATATCGCAGGCCTGACACGCTCGGTCGGCAAGCGCGTGCCCTCGGGCAACCTGTCCTGCGTTTGCGGGTTTTCTTCCAGCGCCTGGGATCGCCTGTTCGGCAGTCCGCGACCGGCGTCGCTGCATGACTTTCGTGAATTCGGTGTAGAAGGACGGCGCGCGGTTTCCACGCCCGGTGATTTGCTGCTGCACATTCGTGCCGATCAGATGGACCTGTGTTTCGAGTTGGCCACGCAATTGATGTCGTCGCTGGACGGCGTCGTGACCGTGACCGACGAAGTGCAGGGTTTCCGCTATTTCGACATGCGCAGCATCATCGGTTTTGTCGACGGCACGGAGAACCCGGTCGGACGCAAAGCCGAGCATTTCACGCTCGTCGGCGATGAAGATCCCGCGTTCAGCGGTGGCAGTTACGTGCTGGTGCAGAAGTATCTGCACAACATGAAGGCGTGGAACGAATTGCCGGTCGAAGCGCAGGAACGGGTGATCGGGCGGACCAAACTGTCCGATATCGAGCTCGACGATTCGGTCAAGCCGAGCAACTCCCACAGCGCGTTGACCACCATCACCAAGGACGGCGAGGAAGTGAAGATCCTGCGCGACAATATGCCGTTCGGTCGGCCCGGCGCAGGTGAATTTGGCACTTACTTCATCGGTTATGCACGTTCGCCCGAACCGCTGGAGCAGATGCTGGAAAACATGTTCGTCGGAAAGCCACCCGGAAACTATGATCGGTTGCTGGACTTCAGCACGGCGGTGACCGGCAGTCTGTTCTTCGTGCCTTCGGCGGATTTGCTGGAAGAACTGGCAGAGCGATAAAAAAATGGCGGGATCAATTGATCCCGCCGTTTTGCATTTACTTGCCTGCCACCAGTGCCGGCGTACGTGGCGGCACCAGGCGTTTCGACCCTGTCGCTTCAAACGCCGCCGCCAAGCGCAGCAACGTCGAGTCGTCATAGGCACGACCAGCAAACGTCAGCCCCACTGGCATGCCAATATCGGCCATCACGCCCATCGGCACGGTGACGGTCGGCACGCCGAGGTGGCGGATCGCGAGGTTGCCATTGGCAACCCAGATGCCGTTGCTCCAGGCGATGTCCGCCGAGGCCGGGTTGACGTCGGCGTCAGCCGGACCCACGTCAGCGTTGGTCGGGAACAGCACAGCGTCGAGGCCCAGGCGATCCATCCAGTCTTCGAGGTCGAGCTTGCGGGTTTTCTCCAGGCCGCGCAGACCGTCCGGCAAAGTCGGGATCTGATCCCACGGCGTGATGCCGCGTTCGGCCATGCGCACGTATTCGTCCATCCCGGCGGCGAGGTCGCCTTCACGGTTGGGCAGGGTGCCCGGATCGTGAGGGAATATTTTCGGCCCGTCGACGTCGGCCAGACGATTGAGTTTCGGATCGCCATTGGCGCGCAGGAAATCATCGAACGCCCAGGCAGACAAATCCCACAGCTCATCGTGCATGAACTCTTTAGAGACGATGCCGCGATTGAACACGGTCGGTGCGCCCGGACGATCGCCTTCGCAGTTTGACACCAGCGGGAAATCCACTTCGATGACTTCGGCGCCGGCCGCTTCGAGGGCCTGACGGGCCTGTTTCCACAGGTCGATCACCGAAGCGCGGGTGTTGATGCGTTGCCCGGTCGGGCCGCCGATGCCCGGTGCTTCGCTGGTGCCGGCCTCAGGGTCGGCGTTGATGTACATGCGCGGCACGCCCAGGCGTTTGCCAGCCAGGGCGTCACTTTTCACCGCCAGATCGAGATAGGAAGCAGGGCGTACCGAGGCGACGCTCGGGATCGGCACCCAGGGTTGCAGGCGCCACAGGTCGCCACGGGTGTCGGTGTCTTCGGCGACCACCACGTCGAGCACTTCCAGCAGATCGGCCATGGTGCGGGCGTAGGGCACCACCACGTCCATGGTCGGCGTCAGCGGCCAGTTGCCGCGCACCGAAATCACCCCGCGGGATGGCGTGTAGGCGCACAGGCCATTGTTGGATGCCGGGCCACGACCGCTCGACCAGGTCTCTTCCGCCAGACCGAATGCCGAGAAGCTTGCAGCAGTGGCGGTGCCGGCACCGTTCGACGAGCCGGAAGCAAACGGCGCAGTCAGATAAGCGGCGTTGTACGGGCTTTCAGCGCGGCCGTAGACCCCGCGCTGCATCCCGCCATTGGCCATCGGCGGCATGTTGGTCTTGCCCAGGCAGATCGCGCCGCCCGCACGCAGGCGCTCGATGGTGAACGCATCACGCTGGGCCACCAGATCGGCGAACGCAGGGCTGCCGGACGCAGCGGTCAGGCCTTTGACCAGATAGCTGTCCTTGGCGGTGTAGGGGATGCCGTCCAGCGGACCAAGGGTTTGCCCCTTGGCGCGGCGGGCATCGGAGGCCTGGGCTTCTTTCAGGGCTTCGGGGTTGCGCACGACCACCGCGTTCAGGGCAGTGGCGGTGTCCGGGCCGTCAAAGGCATCGATGCGCGCCAGATAGGCCTGGACCAGTTCAACCGCGGTGGTCTGGCCGGATTCGAGCGCCGAGCGCAGTTGAGCAATGGAGACTTCAGTGACTTCGATCATGCTGTTACCGCCGACAGGTTCGCTAAAGGGTTGTAGATCATTGTTATCGTCGAAAGATGTCAAAGATTCTTGATGGGCGAAACTCTACCCTGAAGTTTGCCGATTGGCATGTCTTAATTCGATAAATATCGACAAAAATCATCGAAAAAATTCTCCGGGCGTTTCGCCAAACTGCTGGCGAAAGGCTGCGATGAAGGCCGACGTCGAATCATAACCGCAGGCCAGAGCCACTTCCGTGACGCGTTCGCCACGCTCCAGCGGCGTCAGCGCACCCAGCAGACGCAAGCGCTGGCGCCATGCGCGAAAAGTCAGGCCGGTATCGCGCAAGAACAGCCGGCTGAGGGTTTTCTCGGTCACGCCGAACTTTTCGCTCCAGTGACTGAGTGTGGTCTGCTGTTGCGGATGTTGCTCGAGACTTTGATAAATCTGCCGCAAACGGATGTCCTGAGGCAGTGGCAGCATCAGGTCGATTTGCGGGGCTTCGGCCAATTGGTCGAGGATTACCTGCGCCAAGCGCCCGTGAGGGCCGCTCTGGTCATACTCGACAGGAATCTGACTGAAGGCCCGGATCAACTCGCGCAAAAGATCGCTCACGCCGAGCACATGACAGCGCTCCAGCGCCCAACCCGCCACGCTGCAATCGATGTACAGGCCGCGCATTTCCGTGTGCGGCGAACTGAATACCCGATGGGGCACCCCCGCCGGAATCCACACGGCGCGCTCTGGCGGGGCGACGAAACGACCGGCGGCGGTCTGTACTTCAAGTACGCCCTGGATCGCGTAAGACAATTGCACCCACGGATGACTGTGGCGGCGGGTCAGGGCGCGATTGGGCAGCGATTCGGTGCGTCCGTACAACGGGCGCGGCAGGCTCGGCAGCCCGGGGATGCTGCGTCTGACGCTCTTGTCGTGTCCTTTTGGCGGCATCTTGCGGCTCTTCGGCGTTAGTCGGTAATTTCCAGTCACGTTAGAGTCGCTTCCACGTACTGGCAACCCCCGGATGAACAAACCATGACGCGCCCAAGATTCCTGCCCGACAACTTCACCCTGACCCTCGTCGCCGTGGTGCTGCTTGCCAGCTTCCTGCCCGCCAGCGGCCAGGTCGCGGTCGGCTTCGGCTGGCTGACCAACATTGCAATTGCGCTGCTGTTTTTCCTGCACGGCGCCAAGCTTTCGCGCGAATCGATCATCGCCGGCGCCGGTCACTGGCGCCTGCATCTGTTGGTGTTCAGCCTGACTTTTGTCCTGTTCCCGCTGCTGGGGCTGGCGCTCAAACCGCTGTTGTCGCCGATGATCGGTGACAACCTGTACATGGGCATGCTCTATCTCTGTGCACTGCCGGCCACGGTGCAATCGGCGATTGCCTTCACCTCGCTGGCCCGGGGCAACATTCCGGCGGCGATTTGCAGCGCGGCGGCGTCCAGTCTGTTCGGGATTTTTCTGACGCCGTTGCTGGTGACGTTGTTGTTGAACGTGCATGGCGACGGAGGCTCGACCGTCGACGCGATCCTGAAAATCAGCGTGCAACTGCTGCTGCCATTCATCGCAGGGCAGATCGCCCGCCGCTGGATCGGCGCTTGGGTCGGCCGAAACAAGAACTGGCTGAAGTTCGTCGATCAGGGTTCGATTCTGCTGGTGGTCTACGGCGCGTTCAGCGAGGCGGTGAACGAAGGCATCTGGCATCAGATCCCGGTCATCGACCTGCTGGGGCTGGTGGTGGCCTGCTGCGTCCTGCTGGGGCTAGTGCTGCTGGCGTCGACGCTACTGGGCAAGCTGTTTGGCTTCAACCTGGAAGACCGCATCACCATCCTGTTCTGCGGCTCGAAAAAGAGCCTGGCCACTGGTGTGCCGATGGCGCAGGTGTTGTTCGCCGGCAGCACCATCGGTGTGCTGATCCTGCCGCTGATGCTGTTTCATCAGATTCAATTGATGGTCTGCGCGGTGCTGGCGCAGCGTTATGCGAAACGCCAGGAGTCGGTGCAGGAACTGATGGCACAGGTTGATCCGTAATCACGGCTGCGGACACTAACCCGCACCGGAATACTTGACTGCCGCCGCTGCCCGCGATGGCACGTTGAGCACCCGCAACAAAGACGACACATGAATCCGCACCGTGAACGGGGAAATATCCAGCTCACGGGCGATTTCCTTGTTGGTCTTGCCCTGCGCAATCAGCCGCAGCACATCCTGCTGGCGCGGGGTGAGGGTGGCGCCAGTTTCCAGTGGCAGCAGGCCCGACGGGGCGAACTTCACAAGCACTTCGCCTTCGCGGATCGCCAGGATGGCCTCGCCGATTTCATCGGGGGCGATGTTCTTGCCGATGAAACCGTCGATGCCCGCTGACATGACTTCGCCGATCAGCGCCTCGTCATCCACCATCGACACCACGATCAGCGTGGTACGCGGCAAACGTCGGCGCAGCTCACCGAGCTGGCTGACGCAAGTCAGGCCGGGGAAGCGCAGATCGAGGATCAAGGTGTCCGGCTCATCACCGGAAGGCAGCAGGGCGAGCACGCTGTCGAGGTCGCCGGCTTCGTCGATCAGTGCTTCAGGCAGCAGGCGCTGAACCGTGCGCAGCATCGCTTCGCGAAACAGCGGATGATCGTCGGCTATGATGATTCGGCATGTCATGGCACAACCCTCCCTGGGTAGGCATTGCTCACGGCGTGCACCTTAGCACCGGGCGAAGGCATTGCCTGTCGATTCGTGCTGAATCTGACGATTACCGCACAAGGACGTTCCCCATGAAGTTCGAGAAGAACACCGAGCTCGACCAGGCTAACCTGCGCATCATCATCGCCAGTATCGCCTTGGTTTACATGACCGTGCTCGGTTTCCTGCCGGACCAGCACTTCGATACCTATCTGCCGGTCGTCACTTACATTGCCCTGTTTTTGCTGGCCTCCGTCGGGCTGCGCCAGGCCATCGTGCGTTGGCCGGGGCATTATCCGGCGCGGCGGATTTTCGGCATGGTCCACGATTACACCGGCACCTGCTTTGGTCTGGTGGTCGGTGGCGAGGCGGCGCTGCCCATCTATGCCGTCATGGTTTGGGTCAACCTCGGTAACGGCATGCGCTACGGCTCGCGCTATCTGGCGATTGCCACGGTGCTGGCCTTGCTGGCACTGTTGGCGGTCTATCGGTTGACGCCGTACTGGCAGGCGCAACCGTTCATGGTGCTGATGCTGATGATCACCAGCACGGTGATTCCGGTGTACGCGCACTTGCTGCTGGAGCGCACGCGCAAGGCCTCTGAAGAGGCCGTCGCGGCGAATCTGGAGAAATCGCGATTCCTGGCCCAGGCCAGTCACGACCTGCGCCAGCCGATCCACTCCATCGGCCTGTTTACCGCGTGTCTTCGCGAGTCGCGGCTGGGCGAGGAAGAGCGGCGGCTGGTGGACAATATCGACCGGTCGCTGCTCAACGTGTCGCAGCTTTTCCGCTCGATCCTCGATCTGTACACCCTCGATAACGGCCGGGTTCAACCCAGGATGCAAACGCTGGAGCTGGGGCAGTGGCTGACGGAACTGATTCGTCAGAATGCCGAAGCCGCGCGTTGGGCCGGGGTCGATCTGCGCCTGCACCGCTGCGAGCATTGGGTGCGCACCGACCCGGCCCTGTTGGCGACCATGGTGCAGAACGTGCTGTCCAACTGCTTCAAATATGGCGCGCAGCGGCCGGTGCTGGTGGGCGTGCGTAGAAAGGGCGCGGGGTTGGCCATCGTGGTGTATGACCGTGGCAGCGGCATCGCCGAGGAGCATCTGCCCAGGGTTTTCGAGGAGTTTTATCGGGCCCGTCAATTGCGTGACAAGGACGTTGAAGGCGTGGGGCTGGGCCTGTCGATCGTCAAGCGGCTGGGGCAGATGATCGGTGTCGATGTGTTGATTCGCTCGCGGCTGGGGCATGGCACGGCTGTGACGCTGCTGGGGTTGTCACGGGCGGCACCGCAGTTGCCGGTCAGTCGCGACGAGGTTCGTCAAGTCGGATTGCTGACGGGGTTGAAGGTGTGTCTGGTGGAGGATGACCATAACGTTCTGCTGGCGACCTCGGCGCTGCTGGAGCGCTGGGGCTGTGTCGTGCAGGCCGAACTGACGGGGCAGGGGCTGGTCACCGATTGCGACATCATCGTTGCCGACTATGATCTCGGCTCGCACAGCACCGGTATCGAGTGCATCGACGAAGTTCGCCGTCAGCGGGGTTTTGCGGTGCCGGCCATGATCATCACCGGGCACGACATCGAGAAAATCCAGGCGGCCCTGCATGACCGCCAGATAGCTATTCTTTCCAAACCGGTACGCCCGGCCGAGCTGCGCGCGACCTTGCGTGCGCTGCGCGACCGGCAGACCGAAGCGGTCAGCGCTTACACAGATAGTCCTGCGTGATGGTGGTTTGCAGGCAGTTGTACTGGCCCATGGTGCGGCAGATATTTTTCTCCGAGCCGGAGACTTCGGCGCTCTTGTAGCCCCAGACTTTGCAGCGTCCTTCGGCCGTGGCCAGCCCCTGTGCAGCGGAGGTTTGCCCGCTTTCGAACTGGCCCAGTTCATAGGAAACCTGGACGACGCCATCGGTCTTGCTGCCGCCGGTGGCTTCCCATTGTTTCGGTGTGGCGCAGCCGGTGAGCACGACGGCGGCGAGGCTGAGAGTGGCGATGAGTGTTTTCATGATCGAACGCAATCCTTTACCGGATGAGAAGGCGGTGTAACGGTTTACTGGACCGGAATCGGCGACGCGCCTTTGGGCAGGCAGGACAGCGGAGGCGTCATGATGCCCATGCTGGCGACCGCGATGATTGCGCCACTGGGCAGTTCGCAGTTGTATTCGCCGGCGGCGGTGTAGGCGGTGTAGTAGGTCAGGGTGCTGTCGTTGCGGATGTTGCCGATTTTGGAAACAGGCTTGCCGATGACGGTCTGGGCCCGTTCGCGCATGCTGTCTTCGGTGGGCTTGGCGGTCTGGCAACCGGTGGCGCCGAGGAGCAGGGCACCCAGGACGGTGATTCTGGTGAGGCAGAGATGCAGTTTCATGGTGTTGCTTCCTTGATGTTGTTGTTTTTCCAGGCACAACGATCCCGCGCACTGCGCAGCGGCAATGTTGGGGAATGTCGGGGGTTGCGAGGGAATATAACGCCAGGGAACGGGGTGGTCGATTAGCACAAATGTGCTAGTGCGGCGCAACCGGCGGGCCGCCGGTCGCGCCAAAAAGCACTACTGAGGACTGTTGAACTGGTCTGAATAGCTGCCGGTCATGAGGGCGGACGCTACCTGATCGGAGCCCACGCCACGGCGAGAGTAGGCGAGCCGTCTGGCGTCCACCTTGTCTGCGCCATCGGAGGCGACTGCGCCGGCGCCCACGTGGTCGGCACCATCGGAAGCGACGGCCCCAGCGCCCACGTGATCGGCCCCATCAGAGGCGACGGCCCCAGCGCCCACGTGATCGGCCCCATCGGAAGCGACTGCGCCGGCGCCCACGTGATCGGCCCCATCAGAGGCGACGGCCCCAGCGCCCACGTGATCGGCCCCATCGGAAGCGACGGCCCCAGCGCCCACGTGATCGGCCCCATCAGAGGCGACGGCCCCAGCGCCCACATGATCGGCACCGTCAGATGCGACGGCTTTGGCGCCAACGTGATCCGAGCCATCCGAGGCTACCGAACCTGCACCCACATGATCCGCCCCGTCAGACGCCACAGCCTGCGCCTGCGCCGCCCAGACTTCGGGCATCACTACCATCATTGCCGCGACCGCCAGGACCAGGCCTGACCAAAGCTTGTGTTTCATGATTTTCTCCACGACCCATCAGCCACAAAGCATCCGAGCATTGCCCGTCGAACATCGGTGACGGCGCGGCTCGTTGGCCCGGGGTTAACCAGATTGGCGATTGGCACGGGCGCACCACAAGGCGCACGGGTGTCGACGGTTTACATGAAATCCGGACAGCGAATTCAAAAGTATAGTTCGCCCTCGGCGGGTGGCAGGAGGAAGGGCCTTGAAGGCGATAGTCGGTTAGCTTCCTTGCAGGCAAACGCTAGAAAACAATCAATCTAAAAAACGCGTAGCGCAACACAGCGTGTTTGCTAGGCTCAAGAATGTAGGCGAAGACGCAGACTGATGCGCAAGCGGATAGCGAGGAGGCGTTGGGCGCGTTCCGAAGGGTACACGGTTAGAAAGAACCCCGCGCTGGGTTCCAGCCCTTATGCCGTGTGAAGCAGCAGAGCACATTGCCTGTACTGTGGGAGTCCTGATAAACCTCGTAAGCCAGAGACCAGCACTGGCCGCCTACTCAAACACCAAAGCCCGCCTCGTGCGGGCTTTGACGTTTTTGCGGATTAGATACTGGCCAGGGCCTGCGCCAGATCCGCCCGCAGGTCTTCGATATCCTCGACGCCCACCGACAGACGCACCAGGCTGTCACCGATACCAAGCTTGGCACGGGTTTCGGCCGGGATGGTCGCGTGAGTCATGATCGCCGGGTGCTCGATCAAGCTTTCCACACCGCCGAGGCTTTCGGCCAGGGCGAAAATCTGCACGTTCTCCAGGAAGCGGCGAGCGCCTGCCAGATCACTGTTCAGATCCAGGGAAATCATCCCGCCGAAACCACGCATCTGACGCCTGGCCAGTTCGTGCTGCGGATGGGATTCCAGGCCAGGGTAGTAGACGCGCTTCACCTGAGGCTGTTGTTCCAGCCAGCGAGCCAGATCCAGTGCGTTACTGCAATGACGTTCCATGCGCAGCGCCAGTGTCTTCACGCCGCGCAGGGTGAGGAAAGCGTCGAACGGGCCCGAGATGGCGCCGACAGCGTTCTGCAGGAAGCCCAGGCGCTCGGCCAGCGCAGGATTGTCGCCAACCACCGCGATGCCGCCGATCACGTCGGAGTGACCGTTCAGGTATTTGGTGGTCGAGTGCAGCACGATGTCGAAACCCAGTTCCAGCGGACGCTGGATCCACGGGCTGGCGAAGGTGTTGTCGGCCACGCAGATGATCCCGCGCGCCTTGCAGATGCGCGCGATGGCGGCGAGGTCGGACAGACTCAGCAACGGGTTGGTCGGGGTTTCGACCATGACCATGCGTGTGTCGTCCTGTAACGATGCTTCGAACGCGGACAGGTCGGCCAGGTCGACGTAACTGAAACGATGCCCGGCGCTGCGCTGGCGCACCTTGTCGAACAGGCGGAACGTTCCGCCATACAAGTCATTGCCGGAGACGATGTGCGACCCGGCGTCGATCAGTTCGAGCACGGTGGAAATGGTCGCCAGCCCGGACGCGAAGGCAAATGCCTGAGTGCCGCCCTCCAGATCCGCCACGCAACGCTCCAGGGCAAAACGCGTCGGGTTGTGCGAGCGGCCGTAGTCGAACCCCTTGTGCACGCCGGGGCTGTCTTGCAGATAGGTGGAGTTGGCGTAGATCGGCGGCATCAGCGCGCCGGTGGTCGGGTCCGGCGTTTGTCCGGCGTGGATCACGCGAGTGGCGAAACCCTGCGGGCGGGCGTTCTTGTCGTGCTGACTCATGCAAGGGATCTCCGTAGTTGGTTGAGCATGTCGACGCGGGTGATCAGGCCGTGGAAGCCCGAGGCGTCGGCAATGATCGCCACCAGGCCGCTGCTGAGCACGGCTTCCAGTTCAGCCAGGGTCGCGGCGGGGGCGAGGGTTTGCAGTTTGTCCGTCATCGCGCTGGCGACGGGTTTGCTGAAGAGCGTGGCATCTTCGTGTACGCGCACCAGAATGTCCGATTCGTCGATCACACCGACCAGTTGTTTGCCTTCCACCAGCACCGGCAGTTGCGAAACATCCGCCAGGCGCATGCGCTGGAACGCGGTCATCAGGGTGTCGTCCGGGCCGACGCTGACCACTTTGCCGTCTTCGAAGCGACGGGCAATGAGGTCGCGCAAATCGCCGTAGCGTTTGCGCTGCAACAGGCCCTGATCGGTCATCCACTGGTCGTTGTAGACCTTCGACAGGTAGCGTGTACCGGTGTCGCAGACGAAGCTGACCACACGTTTCGGCACAGTCTGCTCACGGCAGTAACGCAGCGCGGCAGCGAGCAGGGTGCCGGTGGACGAACCACCGAGAATGCCCTCGGAACGCAGCAACTGGCGGGCGTGATCGAAGCTTTCTTCGTCGCTGATCGAGTAGGCGCTGCGCACGCTCGACAGGTCGGTGATCGACGGAATGAAGTCTTCGCCGATGCCTTCCACCGCCCACGAACCGGCAGTGCCGAGGTGCTTGCTGCGGCTGTATTCAGCCATGACCGAACCGACCGGGTCGGCCAGGACCATCTCGAGGTCTGGTTGTACGCGTTTGAAGAAACGGGTCAGACCGGTCAGCGTACCGGCGGAACCGACGCCGACCACGATGGCATCCAGATCATGCTCGGTTTGCGCCCAGATTTCAGGCGCGGTGCTGCATTCGTGGGCCAGCGGGTTGGCGGGGTTGTTGAACTGGTCGGCGAAGAATGCGCCGGGGATGTCTTTCGCCAGACGGGCGGCGACGTCCTGGTAATACTCGGGGTGGCCCTTGCCGACATCGGAGCGGGTGATGTGCACTTCGGCGCCCATGGCCTTGAGGTGCAGGACTTTTTCCGTGGACATCTTGTCCGGCACCACCAGCACGACGCGGTAGCCCTTGGCGCGGCCTACCAATGCCAGGCCCAGGCCGGTGTTGCCGGCAGTGGCTTCAACGATGGTGCCACCGGGTTGCAGGCGACCGTCGCGCTCGGCGGCGTCGATCATCGCCAGGCCGATACGATCCTTGATCGAGCCGCCGGGGTTCTGGGATTCGAGCTTGAGAAACAGAGTGCACAGACCGGTATCGAAGCGGGTGACTTGTACCAGCGGAGTATTGCCGATCAGCCCAAGTACGGCAGGGCGTGATTCCTTTGACATTTCTTCACCTCTTTGTGGTGTTGATCGCGTTCCATTCGCGGGGGAAAAGCTCGCGTGCAACATAGGCGCAGACATCAACTGTCGCAACCATTAGTCAGCGTGCAATTCAGCCATTTCGATCTAACCATAGAACGAAATCAGAGAGGGGAAGGGAGCGATTTACCGAGGTTTACACAGAGGCGTCATCGAGTATTCAAAGGGCGTCTTCAGCGGCATGAACAGCTTGATCTGACGATGAATATCCGGCAGCGAAAACCGATCAGTGGTTGCTCATCAGGCCGTGCAGAACACCCAGCCTCAAACCGGGCTCCGACGGCTGCATTTGCGCGATGCCGAACACCTTGAAGGCGGCGAGCATGACCACCAGACCGCCGGGCAGGATGCTCTGACGATGGGGCTGCAGACCGGCGAGTTTCAGTTGCCGCACATTGCTGACTTCCAGCAGGCGAAGCGACAGCCGCAGCAGGCCGCCGTAGGTGATGCCGCCATGACCGTAGTCGTTCAGGCGATTGGCCTTGAGCACTTTGGCCAACATCCGTGCCGTGCCCGAGGAGCCGATGGTCTGCTGCCAGCCCTGGGCGCGATAGCGGCGGGCGACTTTCTCGAATTGCAGGATGGCCACACGCTCAGCCTCTTGAAGGGCTCCGGGGGAAATCTCGCCATTGCGAAAGTAGCGGGCGCTCAGGGCCCTGCTCGAATCCGCGCAGCTTTTTGCCGAACCGCGCCAGGGCCTGCCAGCCGCGATCCAGCGCCATTTCGTCGAGCGCCCGGGCATCGAATCCCTCGGCCAGCCGCACCGGTTCACGCAAGGTTTTCACTTCCTGAATCATGAAGCCCTTTCTGCTGCGGACCGACTGGCCGATCATCATTCGAAACGCATTCGAACCGAGATCGATGGCAGCAAATACCGAGGCGTCTTCTTTCATGGGAATCCTTGCAAAATCCACCGCCCCAGGCCCGGGCGGTTTGCGAGGATTCTGCAATGGCTTCAATGACAACCTGATGACGCGCGGAGGGCGGTTCAATGAATCTAGCGCTGTCATGACACTGTCATTATCGGGTGTCCATACTTGCCCTCAATACATCGCGTGCTTTTCATGATTTTGGCTGCCAACTCTGGCAGCTTTTTTTTGCCTGCGATTTGACTCGTCAGCGAAATTTGCAATTCTAAGGAATGCCCGATTAATATACGTTACATATATATTCCATATCGGATTTTGTCATGGGCATCGTAAAGATTTCAGAGGACATGCACGAGAATCTGCGCATCTCCAGCAACGCACTGAGCCGCTCGATCAACGCGCAGGCCGAGCACTGGATGCGCATCGGCATGCTCGCCGAGCTCTATCCCGACCTTGATCACCACGCCATTTGCCGGTTGCTGATTCGCGCCGAGCTGGCGGGTGGTCTGGATCTGCAACAAATCTGTGCCTTGGCCGATGCCGCGCAGAACATCCCGGTTCAAGAGGCAGCCAAGGCATGAGAAACCCGATCAAGATCAATACCCGGGCTGAAATCGCCCAATCCCGCGTGGCCGGCCAACTGGCAGCCGAGGTACTGGCGATGCTGGTGCCGCACGTCAAGGCTGGCGTTACCACTGATCAACTCGACCGCTTGTGCAACGACTACATCGTCAATGTGCAGAAAGCCATTCCGGCCAACGTCGGTTATCACGGCTTCCCGAAAACCGTCTGCGCGTCGGTCAACGACGTGGTCTGTCACGGCATTCCATCGGGCACGCCTTTGAAGGATGGCGACATCCTCAACCTCGACATCGCCGTGATCAAGGACGGCTGGTTCGGTGACACCAGCCGCATGTACGTGGTCGGCGAGGCTTCAGCCCAGGCGCAGCATCTGATCAAGACCACCTATGAGGCCATGTGCGCCGGTATTCGCGTGGTGCGTCCGGGCGCCACCCTGGGTGACATCGGTCATGCGATTCAAAGTCTGGCGGAAAGGGAAGGTTTCAGCGTGGTGCGCGAATACTGCGGGCACGGGATCGGCAAGGTCTATCACGATGAGCCGCAAGTGCTGCATTACGGCTACCCGAATCAGGGCCTGAAGCTGAAAGCGGGGATGATCTTCACCATTGAGCCGATGCTCAATGCCGGCAAGCGCCATGTGAAGAACATGCCGGATGGCTGGACCGTGCTGACCAAGGATGGCTCGCTGTCGGCGCAGTGGGAACACATGGTGGCGGTTACGGAGGACGGGTTTGAGGTGTTGACGACCTGGCCTGATCAGATCGAAGGTTTTACGGCCATCGCTTGAAAAAAAGGCCACCGCAACCCGACGTTGCGGTGGCCGCAAGTAACACGCGAAACGTCCGCAGGTCAGTGAGCACCCGCGGCTTTGTTCAGATCGCTTTCGGCCCACTCGGTGTAGACGCAGGCATCAGACGTCGCCCAGCGCACCTGCACCGGATCGCCAGCCTTCAACGGCATCCCCGCCGCCGACAGCGCCTTCACCGTCATCGAAGTCCCGCCGGAAGTCACCACACTGCAGGTCTGGCTCTCACCCAGAAACAGCACCTCGACCACCTTCGCCGAAACCTCGTTCCAACCCGCCGCCAACGGCTCGTCATTCGCCTGCTGCACACTCAACGCCAACGCCTTTTCCGGGCGCACCATCAGCAAAACATCCTGCCCGGTCTGCAATCCGGCAGTCAGGCGAATCGACAGCGACTGCCCTTCAAAACTCGCCGCGCCGTTGCCCTGTGCCTTGAGCTTGAGGAAGTTCGAGTTGCCGAGGAACGACGCCACAAATGCATTCGGCGGATTCTGGTACAGGTCATAACCGCTGCCGAGCCCGACAATCTTGCCGTGACTGAAAATCGCGATGCGCTGGGACAGGCGCATGGCTTCTTCCTGATCGTGGGTCACGTAGACGATGGTGATGCCGAGGCGGCGGTGCAGTTGGCGCAATTCATCCTGCAAATCTTCACGAAGTTTCTTGTCCAGCGCGCCGAGGGGTTCGTCCATCAACAGGATGCGTGGCTCGTAAACCAGCGCCCGGGCGATGGCGACCCGTTGCTGCTGGCCGCCGGACAGTTGCGAAGGGCGGCGATGGGCGAACTGCTCCAGTTGCACCAGTTTCAGCATCGCGTCGACACGTTTGTCACGCTCGGCCGCCGCGAGTTTGCGGATCGCCAGCGGGAACGCGATGTTGTCGCGCACCGACAGATGCGGGAACAGCGAGTAACGCTGGAACACCATGCCGATGTCGCGTTTGTGCGGCGGCACGTTGACCAGCGACTGGCAGTTGACCAGGATCTCGCCGCTGCTCGGGGTTTCGAACCCGGCGAGCATCGACAGTGTGGTGCTTTTGCCCGAGCCGCTGGAGCCGAGAAAGGTCAGGAACTCGCCGTCCTTGATGTCCAGCGAGATGTTGTCCACGGCGGCGAAATCGCCGTAGTGCTTGTTCAGGTTGCGCAGGCTGACCAGGGGTTTGTCGTTCTGCTGGGATGCGTCTTTGATCACGGCACTCATGTCGTACTCCTGGCGCTCAGGCGCTGATTTCGTTGCGCCGGCGCAGCGCGGCGGCGATCACCATGACCAATACCGACAGGCCGATCAGCAGCGTCGAGGCGACGGCGATCACGGGCGTCAGGTCCTGGCGCAGGGTGGTCCACATTTTCACGGGAAGGGTTTGCAGGGTCGGGCTGGCCATCATCACGCTCAGCACTACTTCGTCCCACGAAACCAGGAAAGCGAAGAGGGCGCCGGCCACCATCCCCGGACGAATCGCCGGAAAGGTCACCTTGAACACCGCTTGCAGGCGTGACGCCCCGCAGATCACCGCCGCATCTTCAATCGACTGATCGAACAGCTTCAGCGAGTTGATGATCGAGATGATGGTGAACGGCAGCGCAACGATCACATGGCTGACGACGAAGGCGAACATCGTCCCGGTGTAGCCGAGCTTGAGGAACAGCGCGTACACCGCCACGGCGATGATCACCAGCGGCACGATCATCGGCAGGGTGAACAGGCCGTAGAGCATTTCCCGGCCGGGGAAGCGTCCGCGCACCAGGGCGAAAGCAGTCGGCAAACCTAGGGCCACGGCGCAGATCGTGGTCAGTACCGCAACCTTGAGGCTGGCTGCCGCTGCGTTCATCCAGTCGGCGTTGGAGAAGAACTGGCCGTACCATTTCAGCGTCCAGCCCGGCGGCGGGAATACCAGCCACTGGGACGAGCCGAACGACAGCAGGACAATAAAAACGATCGGCAGCAGCAGAAACAGCGCGATCAGCCCGGTGGTGGCGTACAGGCCGAAGCGCATCCGGCGGCTCATGGCATTGGGGGTCAGGAGCATCTCGGCTTACCTCGCGTTACTGGCGCCAACCGGGGATTCCGGCTGCAGCTTCAGGTAGACGTAGAACAGCACCAGCGTGATGACGATCAGCAACGCGGCGCCGGCGCTGGCCAGGCCCCAGTTGAGGAACGACTGCACCTGCTGAATGATGAACTCCGGCAGCATCATGTTCTGCGCCCCGCCCAGCAGCGCCGGGGTGACGTAGTAACCGAGCGACATCACGAACACCATCAACCCGCCGGACGCCAGACCCGGCCGGCACAGCGGCAGGAACACCCGGAAGAAGTTGGTCCACGGGCTCGCGCCACAGATCGAGCCGGCCTGCAGGATCATCGGGTCGATGGCCTGCATGGTCGCCTGCAACGGCAGCACGATGAACGGGATCATGATGTAGCTCATGCCGATCACCACGCCGGTCAGGTTGTGCACCATTTCCAGCGGCTGATCGATGATGCCCATGGCCATCAAGGCTTTATTGATGACGCCCGAAGCCTGTAACAGCACCAGCCACGAATAAGTGCGGGCGAGGAGACTGGTCCACATCGACAGCAGCACGATGTTGAGGATCCAGCGGCCCCAGCCGCGCGGCACCAGAGTGATCGCCCATGCCAGCGGAAAGCCCAGCAACAGGCTGAACACCGTCACCAGTCCTGCCACCGAGAAGGTGTTGAACAGCACCCGTGCGTAAGCCGAGTTGGCGAACAGTTGTTCGTAGTTGCCAAGGCCCGGCACCGGTTCCAGCACGCCGCGCAACAGCAGGCCAATCAACGGCGCGAGAAAGAACAGGCCGAGGAACAGCAGCGCCGGCGCGAGGTTGCCGGCGCCGCGCCAGCGTTGCTTGAGGGACGGGGCTGGCGCCATCGTACTGGCCTTTTTTCCGGCGGCCGACCCGGCAGCGCTGGCGGCGCTCCCGGTGGCAGTGGAGGGACGGGACGCGGTGGCCGCCATTTTCATTTGACCAGCCATTCGTTCCACCGTGTCGCGATGGACTGGCCATTCTTGGCCCAGTACGCGAAATCAAGAGTGATCTGATCCTTAGCGTAGGCAGTCGGCAGGTTCGGGGCCAGCGTCGAGTCCAGACGCTGCACACTGTCGACGTTGACCGGGGCATAGGCGGTCAGGTTGGAGAAGTCCGCTTGACCCTTGGCACTGCTGGCGCTGGCCAGGAACTTCATCGCCGCGTCCTTGTTTTTCGAGCCCTTTGGCACGACCAGAATGTCAGCCATTACGAGGTTCTGTTTCCAGCTCACGCCCACCGGTGCGCCGTCTTCTTGCAGGGCGTGAATCCGGCCGTTCCAGAACTGGCCCATGCTCGCTTCACCGGAGGCCAGCAGTTGCTGCGATTGCGCGCCGCCGCCCCACCAGACGATGTCTTTCTTGATGGTGTCGAGTTTCTTGAAGGCGCGATCCAGGTCCAGCGGGTAGAGCTTGTCGGCCGGTACGCCGTCGGCGAGCAGGGCCAGTTCAAGCACGCCGGGGCTCGGCCATTTGTACAGGGCGCGTTTGCCGGGGTAGGTCTTGGTGTCGAACAGTGCGCTCCAGTCCTGCGGCTTGTTGGCGCCGAGTTTGCCCTCGTTATAGCCGAGGACGAAGGAGAAGAAGAACGAGCCGACGCCATAGTCGCTGACGAAGCGTGGGTCGATCTTGTCGCGCTGGATCTGTTTGAAATCGAGGGGTTCGAGCAGGCCCTCGGACGCGGCGCGCAGGGCGAAATCGGCTTCGACGTCGACCACGTCCCATTGAACGTTGCCGCTTTCGACCATGGCCTTGAGTTTGCCGTAGTCGGTCGGGCCGTCCTGCACGACGGTGATGCCGCTGGCCTTGCTGAACGGATCAGCCCAAGCCTGTTTCTGCGCATCCTGGGTGCTACCGCCCCAGCTGACAAAGTTCACACTCACGGCGGCCATCGCGGCCTGACCGGTCACGCTCAGCAGTCCCGCAAGAAAGATCGCGGTTGCAGCTTTGTTCAACACCATTTTTACGCCCTCATTGTTGTGTTTTTGAGCGGGCTTGCGTTGTTGCCCGCCTGTCGGGAGCAGTAGCTGGACGGTTTTTCAGGTCGTCCGGTCTATGGAATATCATATTATGGTATTCCAAACTTTGTGCAAGCACTTTGCCTTACCGGCTATCTGGCAAACAGGGTTATTCGGTGAACGGAATGCTCTCGACCACTTCCAGATCGTAGCCAGTCAAACCGGCGTATTTCAGCGGCGGGCCCAGGTGGCGCAGCTTGCCGACGCCCAGGTTCTGCAGAATCTGCGCCCCGGTGCCAACCTCCGAATAGATCCGCGATTGCGAACGACTGAACTGCCGTGGCGGCTGTGTCAGTTGCGGCACCCGCTCCAGCAACGCCTGCGACGACTCATGATTGGCCAGCACCACGACCACGCCATGGCCTTCGGCGGCGACCCGTTGCAGCGCTGCCCACAGCGTCCAGTTCGTCGGCCCGCTGTACTCGGCGCCGACCAGATCCCGCAGCGGGTCGATCACATGCACACGCACCAGCGTCGGTTCCTCACGGCGCAATTCACCCATGACCATCGCCATGTGTACGCCGCCCTCGATGCGGTCTTCGAAGGTGATCAAACGGAAGGTGCCATGCACCGTCGGCAATTCCCGTTCGCCGATGCGTTCGATGGTGTGTTCGGTGCTCAGGCGATAGTGGATCAGGTCGGCGATGGTGCCGATCTTGATCCCGTGCTTGCGCGCAAAGACTTCCAGATCCGGACGACGGGCCATGGTGCCGTCGTCGTTCATCACCTCGACGATCACCGAGGCCGGGGTGAAACCCGCCAGACGCGCCAGATCGCAACCGGCCTCGGTGTGGCCGGCACGGGTCAGCACGCCACCTTCCTTGGCGCGCAGCGGGAAGATATGGCCGGGTTGCACCAAGTCTTCTGCGCGAGCATTTGGCGCCACCGCAGCGGCCACCGTACAAGCGCGGTCAGCGGCGGAAATCCCGGTAGTCACGCCGACCGCCGCTTCAATGGAAACTGTGAACGCGGTGCTGAACACGCTGCCATTGCTCGGTACCATCTGCTCCAGCCCCAGGCGCTGGCAGTGATCGTCGGTCAACGTCAGGCAGATCAGCCCCCGAGCCTCACGAGCCATGAAACTGATCGCTTCGGGCGTGCAACGGTCGGCGGCCAGTAGCAGGTCGCCTTCGTTTTCCCGGTCTTCGTCATCGACCAGCAACACCATTTTGCCGAGGCGATAATCTTCGATGATTTCTTCGATGCTGTTGAAGGCCATGCTGGACTCTCGATGTGGATGAAATTCGTGGTATACCATAATACAAATTCAACCAAGAGGTCACTATGAAGGCGTACTGGATTGCTCACGTGGACATCACCGATCCCGATCACTACAGCCAATACACCCAGCGCGCGCCGAAAGCGTTCGCCGAGTTTGGTGCGAAGTTTCTGGCGAGAGGCGGGCGCAGCGAAGCGGTGGAAGGCCGGACGACGCCGCAGCGCAGTGTGGTGATCGAGTTCGACAGTTACGAGCAGGCGGTGGCGTGCTATCGCTCGGCGGCGTATCAGGAAGCGAAGAGCTACCGGGAGGAGTGGGCGAGGGCGGAGATCGTTATTGTCGAAGGGATGGCGCCGTAAGCAGCGCGATCAACGCATGAAATGAATCTTGCCGCTGTCGTCATTGCCCATGTACATGCCATACACCCCGGCCTGGCGTTCCTCGATGTAGCGTTCGAGGATCTGCCGGATCGCCGGGTAGTAGATCTGGTCCCACGGAATGTCTTCGGGGGCGAAGAATTTGCAGTCCTGGGTTTCCGGGCCGTACTGGCCGGTGATCTCCAGTGCGAGGGCGCGGAAGATGATGTAGACCTCGCTGATCTTCGGCACGCTGAAGATCGAGTAAGGCGAGACGATTTCCGCGCGTACGCCGCTTTCTTCCCAGACTTCGCGCAGGGCGGCCTGTTCGGTGGTTTCGCCGCTTTCCATGAAACCGGCGGGCAGGGTCCAGGTGCCCGGGCGCGGAGGGATCGCCCGTTGGCACAAGAGGTATTTGCCGTCCTGCTCAATGATGCAGCCGGCGATGATTTTCGGGTTCACATAGTGGATGTAGCCGCAGCTGCGGCACATCAGGCGCTCGTGCGTATCGCCCGGCGGCACCTGCTGACCGAGGTCAGCGCCACCGCATTTCGGGCAAAAGCTCGGGCTGAACATGTCAGTGACCTATGCGCGGTTCTTTCAGCGCGATGGGCAGGGTGATCGCCGGTGTGGCGCCGGTTTCTTCCTGTTTGCGCTTCAGGTAATCGAGGGCCACTGCCGCCGCCGCACGAACGTGATCGACGCACGCCTGATGCGCCGCCAGCGGATCGCCGCTCTTGATCGCCTCGACCATTTTTTCCATCTCGTGATTACTGGCGCCGCGACGGTTTTCCTGGGATACCGACGTTGCTCGCAGGTAGCTGATGCGCGCCTGCAACTGACGCAACTGGGTGGCCGCCACATGGTTGCCCGAGCCTTCCAGCAGCACGTCGTAGAAACCCTGCACCGAGTCGATCACCTGTTGCAGCTCGCCATCCTTGAGCGCTTTGCGGTTCTCGTCGAGGGCTTTTTCCAGGGCCTTGATGTCCTTGGCCTTGGCGCGCAGGGTGAACAGCTGGACGATCAAGCCTTCAAGCACGCAACGCAGTTCATAAATGTCGACGGCATCGGCGAGGGTGATGATCGCCACGCGCGGGCCCTTGGCGTCGGCGAATTCCACCAGGCCTTCGGATTCCAGGTGACGCAAGGCTTCACGCACCGACGTACGGCTCACGCCCAGGCGATCGCACAGATCGCGCTCCACCAGGCGATCGCCCGGTAGCAGCTGGAAGTTCATGATGGCGCTTCGCAGTTTATCCAGCACGATTTCGCGCAGGGTGACGGGGTTGCGATTGACCTTGAAGCTGTCGTCGAGTGGCAGGCGTTTCATGGGGTCCGCTCTTTAAGGTGGCTGTCCATGCCAGACGGGCATCAAAACAGCCGAGGGGTTAACTGGAGGCCTCGGCGTCGGCTTCGGCGAAGGCTTCACGGGCGAGCCGGAAACTGTCCACGGCTGCCGGGACGCCGCAATAAATACCGACCTGAAGCAGAATTTCGCGTATTTGCTCACGACTCAGGCCGTTACGCAAGGCGCCACGCACATGCAGTTTCAGTTCGTGCGGGCGGTTCAGCGCGGAGATCATCGCCAGGTTGATCATGCTGCGCTCCTTAAGCGACAGGCCCTCGCGCCCCCAGACATGGCCCCAGCAGTATTCGGTGACCATTTCCTGCAGCGGGCGGTTGAAGTCGTCGGCGTTCTTGATCGAGCGCTGCACATAGTCTTTGCCGAGCACCTGGGTGCGGATCTTCAGGCCTTGCTCATATTTCTCGTTGCTCATGTGTCCTCCGCTCAACCCAGTGTCGGCAACGCGCCGAGCTTGCCCTTGTGATAAATCATCGGCGTCACCGGTTGCTCCGGCAGGATCAGGTTCTTCACCGCGCCAACGATGATCGCGTGGTCGCCGCCGTCGTATTCGCGCCACAGCTCGCACTCGATGATCGCCGTGGCCTTGGCGAGGATCGGGTTACCGAGCTCGCTCAAATGCCAGTCGATGCCGTTGGCCTTGTCCTTGCCTTTGCCAGCGAAAGCGTAGGCCTCGGCGGTCTGGTCGGCGGACAGCAAATGGATCGCGAAACGCTTGCTGTCGCGCAGCACCGGGTAGGTGTCGGAGGCGTAGTTGGGACAGAACAGTACCAGCGCCGGATCAATCGACAGAGCACTGAAGGCGCTGGCGGTGATCCCGACGATGCTGCCGTCCGGGTCGAGGGTGGTGACCACCGTGACCCCGGACGGAAACGAGCTCATGACGTCTTTGTAAATACCGGGTTCGATCATGTCGCTGGACTCCTAGCGCATCACAAACGGATCAGGCATCGGTGCCTGGGAGAGGTTGATCCACACCGTTTTCAGTTCGGTGTAGGCCAGCACCGAGTCGATGCCGCTTTCGCGTCCATAGCCACTGTTCTTGAAGCCTCCGATCGGTGCCATCGCCGACACCGCGCGGTAGGTGTTGACCCAGATGATTCCCGAACGCACGTCCCGGGCCAGGCGATGGGCGCGGCCCAGATCACGGGTCCAGATGCCGGCGGCGAGGCCGAACTGCGAGTCGTTGGCAATCGCCAGTGCTTCGGCTTCATCTTTGAAACGAATCACCGAGGCCACCGGACCAAAGACTTCTTCCTGCATGATCTTCATCGAATTGCGGTCGCACTCGAACAGCGTCGGTTCATAGAACCAGCCGTCACCGACGCCACTCGGGCGCTTGCCACCCAGTCGCAGGCGCGCACCTTCAGCGATGGCATCCGCCACCAGACCTTCAACCACCGCCAGTTGCTGCGCGGTAGCCATCGGGCCCATTTCGCTGCTGTCATCCTGCGGGTTACCGATGCGGATGCGCCGGGCGCGTTCCACCAGTCGGCTGACGAACTCGTCGTAGATTTCGTCCTGCACCAGCAGTCGCGAACCGGATACGCAGCTCTGGCCGGACGCCGCGTAAATCCCGGCAATTGCACCATTGATTGCGCTGTCGAGATCAGCGTCGGCGAAGATGATGTTCGGCGACTTGCCGCCCAGTTCCAGCGACAGCTTGGCGAAGTTCTCGGCGCTGCTGCGCACCACATGTCGGGCCGTGGCCGCGCCGCCGGTGAAGGCGATCTTGCGGATCAGTGGATGACGGGTGAGGGCGGCGCCGGTGCTCGGGCCGTAACCGGTGACGACGTTGACCACGCCCGGTGGAATTCCGGCTTCGAGGGCCAGGCGCGCCAATTCCAGAATGGTCGCCGAGGCGTGTTCCGACGGCTTGATCACGATGGTGTTGCCCGCTGCCAGCGCCGGCGCCAGTTTGATCGCGGTCAGATAGAGCGGGCTGTTCCACGGAATGATCGCGGCGACCACACCCATGGCTTCGTGCACGGTGTAGGCAAACAGGTCGGGCTTGTCCAGCGGCAGGGTGCCGCCTTCGAGCTTGTCGGCAAGGCCGGCAGTGTAGTGGAAAAACTCCGGCAGATAACCGACCTGACCCCGAGTTTCGCGGATCAGTTTGCCGTTGTCGCGGCTTTCCAGCTGCGCCAGTTGTTCCTTGTTTTCTGCGATCAGGTCACCGAGACGACGCAGCAGCTTGCCGCGAGCGGTGGCGGTCAGGCCACGCCATGCCGGGCTTTCGAAGGCGGTCTGTGCGGCTTGCACGGCGCGTTCGACATCGGCTTCATCGGCGTCGGGCAGTTCGGCCCAAGGCTCGGCCAGCGCAGGGTTGAGGCTTTCGAAAGTCTTGCCGGAGAGGGCGTCGACCCATTCTCCGCCGATGCACATCTGGAAGCGTGCGAGTGTCATGCAACGATCCCCTTTATATGGTTTTGTCGGGCGTGTGCGGTTTCGAGAAATTCCAGCAGTGTCTGGTTCACCAGCCGAGGCGACTCTACCGGCATCATATGCCGTTGCTCGGGCAGCACGGCAACCTTCGCGCCGGGAATGCGCGCGGCCAGTTGCTCGGCCATTTCCGGCGTCGATCCGGGGTCCAGCTCGCCGGTGGCGATTAGCGTCGGCGCCTGAATGCTGCCCAGATCGTCGGCGCGGTACATGTCCTGGGTGGCGAACAATTCGTAGGTGGTCAGGTAACCCTGCGGGTCATTGCCGGCCAGGGTCTGGCGAATCGCGGCGATCTGCGCCGGGTTGGCCGCCTGATACTCACGGCTGAACCAGCGCGACAGCGCCGCTTCGGCATTCGCGTCCGGCCCATGTTCGGCAGCCTGCGCGGTGCGGGCGATGACCCCGGCGCGCTGCTCTTCGCTGCGGTTGAACACGCTGTTGAGCACCACCAGGCTTTTCAGGCGCTCCGGGTAATGCAGGGCAAAGGCCCGCGCCACCAGACCGCCCATGGAAAAACCGATCACTGATGCCAAGGGCAATTGCAGGTGGTCGAGCAGCTCCAGCAACTGATCGGCATAACCGAGCAGGGCGGTGCCGCTGGCCGGTCGCGGGCTGGCGCCATGGCCGAGCATGTCGTAGGCGATCACCCGGTATTGCGTGGCCAGGCCAACGATCTGGCCGCCCCACATTTCTTTGTTCAGGCCCACACCGTGGATCAACACCACGGGTTGGCCTTGGCCGGTCGCCAGATAACTGGTGCCGGCCGGGGTGAGTTCAGCGGTAGGCCGAATCATGGAGCGCTCCTGCAATGCCTTTTTATTGTGATTACTGGGCTTTTTCGGCAGCCAGTTCTTCAAGATCGATGTAACGGTTACCGATGCGCGGGTGCAGGCGGCCTCCGTCGGCACAACCGAGCACCACGACGATTTCGTCGGCACGCGGGGCGTCTTCGATCTGCATTTCCAGAGTGATGTAGTGCGAGCGCAGGCCTTCGTCGTCCTTGTGCATCATCGGGATCTGAATCGAAGTGCCCGGACCGCCACGCTTGTTGGTGAAACTCAGGTAACTCTTGGCCTTCACCGCTTCGCGGTAGTGGTTGCCGAAACGCAGGGTGTGGATCACCGCCGAGGCGTGTTCGATCTCGCCATCGGCACCGACCACCGCAGCCTTGCCGTAAGCCTCGATCTTCTCGGCGCCGCCGATGATGCCCACCAGACGCTCGACCATCATCGCGCCGAGGTCGGAGCAGTTGGCTCGGATCTGCGGCTTGAGGTCTTCGACAAAGCCATTTCCGACCCACGGGTTTTTCATCACGACGGCCAGGCCGGCCATGGTTACAGGCGTGTCGGCCGCTTTGCCGCCTTCAATGAACGTCTCTTCGACATAGCTGACGATCTTGCGAATTTCGAAACTCATGAGCTGCTCCGTAGGGGATAAAGAGTGTCTGTGCGTCTGATGGTATACCATAATACCGATCGTGCAAGTCCCCCACGCAAGATTCCCTTCCATCAGTCGGACGAATGCCCGCGCATTCAGCCGCCGACGTAATCCCTTTCGGTTAACAAAAGATAACGTTGCGCCGATTGTCAGACGTTTCGAATGCCCGATAGGATGAGCCAGCTTCCGAAGTGGCTCTGGATTGCGGGTTTCAGGACTATGCTTCTGACCAACCGCCGCCGGAGCACGCTTGCGGCGCCCTTGAAGGCCGAATGGCCTAACAATAATAAATAGGGGAAGGTCTATGAGTCGTTGCCGCCCGCCGGCGTTTCGCAACACCGCGTTGCTGGCCACAGCACTCTCTCTGCTGGGCTTTGCCACCTTGTCGGCGCCTGTCCTGGCTGCCGAAGCGCCCGCCGACGTGGTCTACGCCATCGAATCGGCCAAGGCCCCGAAAAGCCTGATGCTCGATGTCGTTCACGCCGGATCCCGGCTGGTGGCGGTCGGGGATCGCGGGCACATTCTCTATTCCGACGACCAGGGCAAGTCCTGGACCCAGGCCAAGGTGCCGAGCCGCCAGTTGCTGACGGCCGTGTATTTCGTCGATGACAAGCACGGCTGGGCTGTCGGCCATGACGCGCAGATCCTCGCCAGTGAAGACGGCGGTCAGACCTGGACCAAACAGTTCGAAGACCTCAAGCGCGAATCGCCGCTGCTCGACCTCTGGTTCAAGGACCTCAACAACGGCCTGGCCGTGGGTGCCTACGGCGCATTGCTCGAGACCACCGATGGCGGCAAGCACTGGCAAGACGTCAGCGACCGCCTCGACAACCAGGACCAGTTCCACCTCAACGCCATCGCCGCCGTCAAGGACGCCGGGCTGTTCATTGTGGGCGAGCAGGGCGCGATGTTTCGTTCCGCCGACTGGGGCCAGACCTGGGAAAAAATCGACGGCCCGTATCAAGGCTCGCTGTTTGGTGTGATCGGCACCGCCCAGCCTTCCACGCTGCTGGCCTACGGACTGCGCGGCAACCTCTACCGCTCCACCGATTTCGGCAGCACCTGGCAGCAGGTTGAACTGAAGGCTGCGCGCGGTGCGCTGGAGTTCGGCCTGTCCGGTGCCACGCGGCTCGACGACGGCTCCATCATCATCGTCGGCAACGGCGGCACGGTGATCAGCAGCAGCGACAACGGTGAAACCTTCAGCGTGTTCAACCGCCCGGATCGCATCTCGCTGTCGTCGGTCACCGCCGCCGGCAACGGCAACCTGATCCTGAGCGGGCAGGGTGGCGTCCACACCACCACGCCAAACGGCACCGAGCTGGGCAAATGAGCCGAATCAATAATAAGAAGGCGGGGCTATGACTTCCTTGAGCACTCATCATCAGGACAAGGCGACGTTCCTCGAACGCCTGATCTTCAACAACCGCCCGGCAGTGATCGTGATCTGCCTGCTGGTCAGCATTTTCCTGTTCTGGCAGGCCACGCTGATCCGGCCGTCCACCAGTTTCGAAAAAATGATCCCGCTCAAGCATCCGTTCATCGAGAAGATGATGGAGCACCGCAACGATCTGACGAACCTGGGCAACACCGTGCGCATTTCGGTGGAGGCCAAGGACGGTGACATCTTCTCCAAGGAGTACATGGAGACCCTGCGCCAGATCAACGACGAGGTGTTCTACATCTCCGGCGTCGACCGCTCCGGCCTGAAATCGCTGTGGAGCCCGAGCGTGCGCTGGACCGAAGTGACCGAGGAAGGTTTCGCCGGCGGTGAAGTGATCCCGCAGAGCTACGACGGCTCCCAGGACAGCCTCGACATGCTGCGCAACAACGTGCTCAAGTCGGGTCAGGTCGGGCGTCTGGTGGCCAACGACTTCAAGTCGAGCATCGTCGACATCCCGCTGCTGGAGTCCTACCCCGACCCGCAGGACCAGGGCAAGTTGCTGGCGCTGGACTACCGCCAGTTCTCCCATGAACTGGAAGACAAGATCCGCAACAAGTTCGAGGCGCAGAACCCCAACGTCAAGATCCACATCGTCGGTTTCGCCAAGAAGGTCGGGGACCTGATCGATGGTCTGGTGATGGTGGTGATGTTCTTCGGCATCGCTTTCGTCATCACCCTGATCCTGCTGCTGTGGTTCACCAACTGCCTGCGCAGTACCGTGGCGGTGTTGAGCACCACGCTGGTGGCGGTGGTCTGGCAACTGGGGTTGATGCACTTCTTCGGATTCGGCCTCGATCCGTATTCGATGCTGGTGCCGTTCCTGATCTTTGCCATCGGCATTTCCCACGGCGTGCAGAAGATCAACGGTATTGCCCTGCAATCGAGCGAGGCGGACAACGCCCTGACCGCCGCGCGGCGCACCTTCCGGCAGTTGTTCCTGCCGGGGATGATCGCGATTCTCGCGGATGCGGTGGGCTTCATCACGTTGCTGATCATCGACATCGGCGTGATCCGCGAACTGGCTATCGGCGCGTCCATCGGCGTTGCGGTGATCGTGTTCACCAACCTGATCCTGCTACCGGTGGCGATTTCCTACGTTGGCATCAGCAAGCGCGCCATCGCCAAGAGCAAGAAGGATGCGAACCGCGAACATCCGTTCTGGCGCCTGCTGTCGAATTTCGCCAGCCCGAAAGTCGCACCTGTGTCCATCGCGCTGGCGCTGATCGCCTTCGGTGGCGGCCTCTGGTACAGCCAGAACCTGAAGATCGGCGACCTCGACCAGGGCGCGCCGGAACTGCGTCCGGACTCGCGCTACAACAAGGACAACAACTTCATCATCAACAACTACTCCACCAGCTCCGACGTACTGGTGGTGATGGTCAAGACCAAGTCCGAAGGCTGTTCGCGCTACGAAGCCATGGCGCCGATCGATGAGCTGATGTGGAAGATGCAGAACACCGAGGGCGTGCAGTCGGCGATCTCGCTGGTGACCGTGTCCAAGCAGATGATCAAGGGCATGAACGAGGGCAACCTGAAATGGGAAACCCTGTCGCGCAACCCGGACGTGCTGAACAACTCCATCGCCCGTGCCGATGGCCTGTACAACAACAGTTGCTCGCTGGCGCCGGTGCTGGTGTTCCTCAACGACCACAAGGCTGAAACCCTCGACCGTGCGGTGAAAGCCGTGCAGGAATTCGCCAGGGACAACAACAAGGACGGTCTGGAATTCATACTCGCGGCGGGTAACGCCGGGATCGAAGCAGCCACCAACGAAGTCATCAAGCAGGCTGAACTGACCATCCTGATTCTGGTGTACATCTGCGTGGCGGTGATGTGCATGATCACCTTCCGTTCCTGGGCGGCGACCCTGTGCATCGTGCTGCCACTGGTGCTGACCTCGGTACTGGGCAACGCGCTGATGGCGTTCATGGGCATCGGCGTGAAGGTAGCGACGCTGCCGGTGGTGGCGCTGGGTGTGGGGATCGGCGTGGACTACGGCATCTACATCTACAGCCGTCTGGAAAGTTTCCTGCGTGCCGGCCTGCCGTTGCAGGAAGCCTATTACCAGACCCTGAAGTCGACCGGTAAAGCGGTACTGTTCACCGGCCTGTGCCTGGCCATCGGCGTGTGCACCTGGATCTTCTCGGCGATCAAGTTCCAGGCCGACATGGGCCTGATGCTGACCTTCATGCTGCTGTGGAACATGTTCGGTGCGCTGTGGCTGCTGCCGGCACTGGCCAAGTTCCTGATCAAGCCGGAGAAACTGGCGGGGCAGAAGGGCAATTCGTTGTTTGCTCACTGATCGGCGAGCCTGAAACGAAAAAGCCGCAACCCAAGGGTTGCGGCTTTTTTATGTCTTCAGGAAAGTTCGGTGCCGAGCACAACACTCAGCGCACTCCGCGCATCATCCAGCTGCACCAACGTCGCATGCCGAGCCCCCAACGCATCACGGTTCTCGATGGCGGTCAGAATCGCCTTGTGCCGAGGCAACGCCAGTTCATGCAGATTCGGCCGCTGGTTGGAATGCTTCAACGCCTCGGCAATTGCCACCGACAGCATGTTGCACAGGTTCGCCAGCAAGTCGTTGTGGGTTGCGTCGGCGATGCGGCTGTGGAAATCCAGATCCGGTTGCAGCAAGGCTTCCGGGGTCGGTGCAGCTTCCATGCGTTGGTAGGCTTCGCCGATGGCTGCTATGTCAGCATCCGTGGCGTGCTGGGCGGCGAGGGCGGCGGCGGCCGGTTCGATGATGCTGCGCACGCTGGTCAGCACGTTGAAGAACTCATTCTGCGGGCTGCTTTGCATCAGCCAGTGCAGTACGTCCGGGTCGAGCATGTGCCATTCGCGGCGCGGTTTGACCACGGTGCCGACCCGCGGTTTCGAGTACACCAGCCCCTTGGCCACCAACACCCGCGTGGCTTCGCGCAACACCGGCCGACTGACCGCGTATTCCTCGCAGAGCAAGGCTTCGGCGGGCAGTTTGTCGTCGGGCAGAAAACGGCCGGAGACGATCTGCATGCCCAGTTCCTGGACAATGCGCGAGTGCATGCTTTTGCGGTCGGAAGGTTTGCGGTAATCCATGGGGAGCGGCACGATCCTGAGCGATGGAGATGCCGCGCATCATAGCAGGCACCACACAATCTTGAGGCAGATACACAAAGCAAATGTGGGAGCTGGCTTGCCAGCTCCCACAGAGGACAGCGGTGTTAATGGGAGTGGCGGGGGACTTCAGCACCTCGACAGCCGACCAGGAAATCAAAGTCGCAACCCTGATCCGCCTGCAGCACATGGTCGATGTACAACTGACGATAACCACCCACCAACAGCTGCTGCGGTGGTTGCAGATCCGCCATGCGCGCCGCCAGTTCAGCGTCCGGAATATCCAGGTGTAAACGCCCACTGGCGCAGTCCAGCTCGATCCAGTCGCCTTCCTTAACCACCGCCAACGGCCCGCCGGCCGCCGCTTCCGGGGCGACGTGCAACACGACGGTGCCATACGCGGTGCCGCTCATGCGTGCATCAGAAATGCGCACCATATCCGTCACACCCTGGGCCAGCAACTTGGCCGGCAAACCCATGTTGCCGACTTCGGCCATGCCCGGATAACCCTTCGGCCCGCAGTTTTTCATCACCAGAATCGAGTTCGCATCGACATCCAGCTCCGGGTCGTTGATCCGCGCCTTGTACATATCGAAATTCTCGAATACGACCGCGCGGCCACGGTGCTGCATCAGTTCCGGCGTGGCGGCGGACGGCTTGAGCACCGCGCCCAGGGGCGCCAGGTTGCCGCGTAACACGCAGATCCCGCCGTCGGCGCGGATCGGATTGTCGAGGGTGCGGATTACTTCGTCTTCGCCGTAGATCGGTGCGTCCTTGGTGTTCTCGCCGATGGATTTGCCATTGACCGTCAACGCGTCCGGATTCGGAATCAGATTGGCCTCTCCGAGGCGCCGGAGCACGGCCGGCAAGCCGCCCGCGTAGTAGAACTCTTCCATCAGGAAACGTCCGGACGGTTGCAGGTCGACGATGGTTGGCATGCCACGGCCGATGCGGGTCCAGTCGTCCAGATCCAGCTCGACACCAATGCGCCCGGCGATGGCTTTGAGGTGGATCACCGCGTTGGTCGAACCGCCAATCGCTGCGTTGACCCGGATCGCGTTTTCGAAAGCCTCCTTGGTCAGGATTTTCGACAGCTTCAAGTCTTCTCGCACCATCTCGACCGCACGCATGCCGGACATGTGCGCCAGCACATAACGCCGCGCATCCACCGCCGGAATCGCCGCGTTGTGCGGCAGGGACGTGCCCAGTGCTTCGGCCATGCAGGCCATGGTCGACGCGGTGCCCATGGTGTTGCAGGTGCCGGCCGAGCGGGACATGCCGCCCTCGGCCGCAAGAAAATCGTCAATCGTGATGGTGCCGGCCTTGACCTGTTCGCTGAGCTGCCAGACCACCGTGCCGGAGCCAATGTCCTTACCCTTGTGCTTGCCGTTGAGCATCGGCCCGCCAGTGACGACGATCGCCGGCACGTCGCAACTGGCCGCGCCCATCAGCAGCGCCGGGGTGGTCTTGTCGCAACCGGTCAGCAGCACCACGCCGTCAATCGGGTTACCGCGAATCGCTTCCTCGACGTCCATGCTCGCCAGGTTGCGGGTGAGCATGGCGGTCGGGCGCAGGTTTGATTCGCCGTTGGAGAACACCGGGAATTCCACCGGGAAGCCGCCGGCCTCGATCACACCGCGTTTGACGTGCTCGGCAATCTGGCGGAAGTGCGCGTTGCACGGCGTCAGTTCCGACCAGGTGTTGCAGATGCCGATGATCGGTTTGCCATGGAACTGATGGTCGGCGATGCCCTGATTCTTCATCCAGCTGCGGTACATGAAGCCGTTCTTGTCGGCCGTGCCAAACCATTGGGCGGAGCGCAGGGTGGGGTGCTTATCAGACATGATCGATTCTCTTATTGTAAGACTATTGTTTGCGAGCCTCGGCTAAACATAAGCGCAAAATCGACTGTTTGGAAGTGTTGTTGGGTAATTAGTATTACTATATAGTCGTTTTCGACGGAGGGATGGCCCTGGCGGTTTTCCGCGAGAGGCGTCCCCCGAGGTTCCATAAAAACAACAATCGGAGACCGATCCCATGAGCCAGGAACTGCGGCTTGTCCGGCGCATCACGCTGAAACTGATTCCATTCCTGATCCTGCTGTACCTGATTGCCTATGTGGATCGCTCCGCCGTCGGCTTCGCCAAGCTGCACATGGGCGCTGACATCGGCATCGGCGATGCCGCCTACGGCCTCGGGGCCGGGCTGTTTTTCATTGGCTACTTTCTGCTGGAGATCCCCAGCAACCTGATGCTCGAACGCTTCGGTGCGCGGCGCTGGTTCGCGCGGATCATGATCACCTGGGGCGCGATTACCATCGGCATGGCTTTTGTCCAGGGTCCGCACAGTTTCTACGTCATGCGCTTTCTGCTTGGCGCGGCGGAGGCGGGGTTCTTTCCCGGCGTTCTGTACTACATCACCCAATGGTTCCCGGTGCGCCATCGCGGCAAGATCCTCGGGCTGTTCATCCTTTCCCAACCCATCGCGATGATGATCACCGGCCCCGTGTCCGGCGGCCTGCTGGGCATGGACGGCATCCTCGGTCTGCATGGCTGGCAATGGCTGTTCATCGTCATCGGCACCCCGGCGATCCTGCTGACCTGGCCGGTATTGCGCTGGCTGCCGGATGGCCCGCAGCAAGTGAAATGGATGGATCAGGGGGAGAAGGACTGGCTGACCGGCGAGCTGAAAAAGGATCTGCAGGAGTACGGCCAGACCCGCCACGGCAATCCGCTGCATGCGCTCAAGGACAAACGTGTGTTGCTGCTGGCGCTGTTCTATCTGCCGGTGACACTGAGCATCTATGGACTTGGCCTGTGGCTGCCGACTCTGATCAAACAGTTCGGCGGCAGCGATCTGGTGACCGGTTTCGTCTCGTCGGTGCCGTACATCTTCGGCATCGTCGGCCTGCTGATCGTGCCGCGCAGTTCCGACCGCATGAATGATCGCTATGGGCATCTGGCGGTGCTTTATGTGCTGGGCGCCCTCGGCCTGTTCCTCAGTGCCTGGCTGTCCTTGCCGGTGGCGCAACTGGCGGCGTTGTGTCTTGTGGCGTTCGCGCTGTTTTCCTGCACGGCGGTGTTCTGGACTTTGCCGGGGCGGTTCTTTGCCGGTGCCAGTGCGGCGGCGGGCATTGCCTTGATCAACTCGGTTGGCAACCTCGGCGGCTACATCGGCCCGTTCGTGATCGGCGCGTTGAAGGAATACACCGGCAACCTCGCGTCGGGCCTGTACTTCCTGTCCGGGGTGATGGTGTTCGGGCTGATTTTGACGGGCGTCGTCTATCGCTTGCTGGAGCGTAAACACGTATTGCCAGTCGACCAATTTGCAGCGAGTGCACGCGGCGCAACGCGCACCTGATACCGATTCAGCGTTTGATTCAACAGGAGAACATCATGCATCTGGTTCAATTCGAATTGAGTAACGGCGAGCGCCGCGTCGGGGTGGTCGAGGGCGGTCTGGTGCGCGAAGTGCAGGATGCGCGCACGGTTCGTGATCTCGCCCTGGCCGCGATTGAAGCCGGCAGCACCCTCGCGCAGCAAGTGCAGGCCCTCGGCCTCGGCATCAGCCACGACTATGCGCAGTTGCTCAAAGACCTGCGCATCCTCCCGCCGCTGGACCACCCGGATCCCGCGCACCTGCTGGTCAGCGGCACCGGTCTCACGCACCTCGGCAGCGCATCGGCCCGGGACAAGATGCACCAGCAGGCCGGCGACGACGCGGCGATGACCGACACCATGCGCATCTTCAAATGGGGCGTGGAGGGCGGCAAACCGGCGGCGGGGCAGGCCGGGGTGCAACCGGAATGGTTCTATAAGGGTGATGGCGGCATCGTCGTGCGCCCTGGGCAGCCGTTCCCGCTACCGCCGTTTGCCGAAGACGCCGGCGAAGAGCCGGAGATGGCCGGCCTCTATGTTATCGGCCACGACGGCAAGCCGTATCGCCTCGGTTTCGCGGTGGGCAACGAATTCTCCGATCACGTCATGGAGCGCAAGAACTACCTGTACCTGGCTCACTCGAAACTGCGCAGTTGCAGCTACGGCCCGGAACTGCGCGTGGGTGAATTGCCGCAACACCTGGCCGGTACCAGCCGCATCCTGCGCGACGGCGAAGTGCTGTGGCAGAACGAGTTCCTCAGCGGCGAGGCCAACATGTGCCATAGCCTGGCGAACCTCGAATACCACCACTTCAAGTACAGCCAGTTCCTGCGTCCGGGCGACGTGCACATTCACTTTTTCGGCACCGCGACCCTGTCGTTCGCTGACGGCGTTCGCACACAGCCCGGCGACGTGTTCGAGATCAGCCAGGCCGAATTCGGCGCGCCGCTGGTCAACGGCATCGCCCCGGTTGAAGCGGTTTTCCAACCGGACAGCATCGGCACCCTTTAAGGAGATCCCATGACTCAGATTCTCGGTCACAACTACATCGGCGGGCGTCGCAGCGCGGCGGGCAGCGTCAAGTTGCACAGCATCGACGCCACGACGGGTGAACCCTTGCCTCACGATTTCATCCAGGCCACGGACGAGGAAGTGGACGCTGCCGCCAAAGCGGCCGCTTCTGCCTACCCGGCCTATCGCAGCTTGAGCGCCGAACGACGCGCGCAGTTCCTCGATGCAATCGCCGATGAACTGGACGCGCTGGGCGATGATTTTGTCGCGGTGGTCTGCCGTGAGACCGCGCTGCCTGCCGGACGGATTCAGGGTGAGCGTGGCCGCACCAGCGGCCAGATGCGGTTGTTCGCCAAAGTCCTGCGGCGTGGTGATTTCTACGGTGCGCGGATTGATCTGCCGCTGCCGGATCGCCAGCCGCTGCCGCGTCCCGATCTGCGCCAATACCGCATCGGCTTGGGCCCGGTGGCGGTGTTCGGCGCGAGCAACTTTCCGCTGGCATTCTCCACCGCTGGCGGCGACACCGCGTCGGCGCTGGCCGCCGGTTGCCCGGTGGTGTTCAAGGCCCACAGCGGTCACATGGCCACGGCCGAACTCGTGGCCGACGCGGTGATTCGGGCGGCAGAAAAAACCGCGATGCCGGCCGGCGTGTTCAACATGATTTATGGCGGCGGCGTGGGTGAATGGCTGGTCAAGCATCCCGCCATTCAAGCCGTCGGCTTCACCGGTTCGCTGAAGGGTGGACGGGCACTGTGCGACATGGCAGCGGCACGGCCCCAACCGATCCCGGTGTTCGCCGAGATGTCGAGCATCAACCCTGTGATCATCCTGCCTCAGGCCTTGGCCGTTCGTTCGGAATCCGTCGCTCGAGATCTCACTGCATCGGTGGTGCAGGGCTGCGGTCAGTTCTGTACCAACCCGGGATTAGTGATCGGCATTCGCTCGCCGCAGTTCACGACGTTCGTCGAGCAACTCGCCGCGCTGATCGCTGATCAACCGGCGCAAACCATGCTCAATGCCGGGACCCTCGGCAGCTACGGCAAGGGTCTGGAAAAACTCTTGGCGCATGCCGGTATCGAGCATCTGGCCGGCAACCCTCAGTTGGGTAATCAAGCACATCCGCAGTTGTTCAAGGCCAATGCCAGCCTGTTGATCGATGTCGATGAAGTACTTCAAGAGGAAGTGTTCGGCCCGACTACGGTGATCGTCGAAGTGGCGGATCAGGTGCAACTGAGTGCGGCGCTGCACGGTCTGCATGGGCAACTGACGGCGACGATCATTGGCGAACCGGCTGACTTTGCGCAATTCCCGGAGCTGACGCCGTTGCTGGAACAGAAGGTCGGCCGAATTCTGCTTAACGGTTACCCGACCGGCGTCGAGGTGTGTGATTCGATGGTCCACGGCGGACCGTATCCGGCGACGTCCGATGCGCGCGGCACCTCGGTCGGCACCTTGGCCATCGATCGTTTCCTGCGCCCGGTGTGCTTTCAGAACTACCCCGACAACCTGCTGCCGGAACCGTTGAAAAACGCCAACCCGCTGCGGATTCAGCGATTGGTCGACGGCAAGCCTTCACGCGAAGCGCTCTAAGCCGAATCGCCGGGCCTTGTGTGGACAAGGTCCCCTGAGGCCCGGCGGCCACATTGAGCTATCATTGCCACTTTCCCCCTGAAAGACATGATCGACATGACTGCCGTACCAGACACCCTTCTCAACGCCCTCGAACACTGCGGTATGGTCGAAATCGACGGCCTGCACGCCTTCGAATTCGCCCTCGATGAAGACGATAACCTGCATATCGAGTGCATCGATGGCCGAACGGCCAAGCATTGGGAGTTCACACCGGCCCAGGTTGAAGCGGCGACGTTTGACCAGGACCTGCAGAGCTGGTTGATCATCGGTTTTGCCAGCGACACCAAAACTGTCGGCGAACACCGTCTGGTCTGCCTCGGCGATGTGCTCAGCAGCGCCGACGACGAGGATGAAACCGAATGAACATGCGTAAATTCTGGCCGTTGCTGATGGCCGGCAGCGTCGGTGCGATGGGCCTGTCCAGTGCCTCGGCCGAAAGCTTCCAGTTGCTGGTCGGCTCCTACACCGCCGGCACCAGCCAGGGCATCTACCGGATGAGCTTCGACAGCGCCACCGGCCAGATCGCCGCCAAGCCGCTGCAAGTGATCAAGAGCGAAAACCCGTCGTGGCTGACCCTGTCCAAGGACCAGCATCGGTTGTTCGTGGTCAACGAAAACGGTCCGGGCCAGAAAGACCCGGTCGGTCGCGTCAGCAGTTATTCGATCGATCCCAAGACTCACGCCCTGACCCTGATCAATCAGGTCCAGAGCCTGGGCAACGAGCCGACCCATTCGAGCCTCAGCGGCGACGCCAGTCATCTGTTCGTCAGCAACTACTCGGTGGTTGAAGATCCGGGCGGCACCCTCGCGGTGTTGCCGGTGGGCAGCGACGGCAAGCTCAAGCCGGTGGTGCAGATGAGCGCGCACCCGGCGAGCCGGGTCAATCCCGAGCGTCAGGCCTCGAACCACGTGCACTCGACGATTTCCTCGCCGGACGGCCGTTATGTGTTCTCCAATGACCTGGGCGCGGACAAGGTCTTCATCTATCAATTTGATCCGAAGGCCAACCCGGACCTGCCGCTGACCCCGGCAAAAACCGCCTCGGTGCAACTGCCACCGGGCAGCGGGCCGCGTCATCTGTTGTTCAGCGCTGACGGCAAGCATGCCTGGCTGACCATGGAAATGAGCGCGCAAGTCGCGGTGTTCGACTACAAGGACGGCGTGCTGACCCAGACGCAAATGGTTGATCTGGCGGGCGGCCAGCCGACGTCGGACAAAGCCGCTGCGGCGCTGCATGCGTCCGCCGATGGCAAATTCCTCTACGTCAGCAACCGTGGCACCGCCAATCAGCTGCTGGTATTTGCCATCGACCCGGCCAACGGCCAGCTCAAGGAACTGCAGCGACGTTCGGTGGAAGGCGATCACCCGCGTGAATTCAGCCTCGATCCGAGCGGCAAATTTCTGCTGATCGCCAACCAGAAGAGCAACCAGATTGTCGTGGTCGAGCGCGACGGCAAGACCGGTCTGCTGGGCAAAACCGTGCAGAAACTGCCGATGGATGCCCCGAGCGACCTCAAGTTTATCGTGCGTCAATAAGCCGCAGGCCCCGGTCTACGGGGCCTGACGCTTTGTATTAATCCTGCTGATAACAGGTAATGGTACAAAGCATTTCAAGCGAGCAACCCTCGAGCGTTAAGTTTGCTTCACGGCCCAACCGGGCAAGCAAGCCAACCGAACACGAGGGTTACCGCCATGAACTTCAATCTCTTCTCGATCATCGCCGCTTCCGCCATCTCCGCCACCGTGGCTCTGCCAGCCAGCGCCAACGTTGAAATCAGCGACAAAAAATCCCACACCCAGAGCTACACCCAGAAATACCTGCAACAGAGCGCCAACTTCTACGCCGCGCTGGATCACAAAGCCCAACACTGAAATTTCCGTCACGCCCTGGAACTGCCCAAGGCTGCGATCCTTTGATCTTGTTTATCAAAAGCAAAATCAAAAGATCGCAGCCTTGGGCAGTTTTTTGCGCGTGTATTGTCAGGCGATAGACATTTTCAAACGCCGAGATAGACCGGCTAAATAATCAACGAAGCTGATGGTTACTATGGTAAACGCTGAGTGGTTACCCCGGCTTTTTTGATTGAATCTGTGGGCGTCGAAACATTGTCCACGGAGCACACATCATGGCCAGTTCAATCATCACTTCCGCCAAACGCGGCGCCTACCTGGCCATCGGTCTGTACCTGGTCATGGTGCTGTTCGTCAGCCTCTCGTCGCAGTCGCAACACACATTCGAAGCGCCGATCCAGGTCGCGCATCCCGCCGTCCAGTTCGAACTCCGCTCGCAAAACGCAGCGGTAGATTCAGTTGAACTCGCGGGAGCCGTCGGAGCATGAAAGGCTACAGATTCTGGGTCATCGCCGGTCTGGCGATCATGACCAATGGCGCGTCCCTGTTGGGATTCGGCCAGGGCTCGGTCGGCGGGCTGGCCCGGGCCATAGAGGCCAATCACACCATCGCCCACAACATCGAACGGGCCAATGCGCTAGGGCTGCTGGCCGGCAATCCACCGGTGAAAACCGAAGCGAGTTTTTTCGGACCGTTCCAAGTGGATTGCTCGGCCATCGGCATGTGCCAGGTGCTGGCGTAAGGCGCTTACTTTTTCATGATGGCGGTAAACAGGTCCGACTCAAGAAAGCGCTGTAGCCAAGCCTGCAATCGCTCATAAGGCGTCGTCGCAAACCAGTCGCGATCGACATGGGCAAACTGGCGTACGAAGGGCAGCAGCGCGATATCGGCCAGGCAAGGATGATCGGTCAGCAAGTAGTCGCGGTTCTCGAGTAACTCATTGAGCTTCTGCAGGAACAGCGCACCTTCCGCGCGATAGACCTCCATCGGCTGTTCCGGATAACGTTCGGCGTACTTGTAGCGATTCAGGTGCACCTTGAACACTTGATCGTTGGCTTCGATCAACTCGGCAATCCTGGAGTCGCCACCGAGTAGCCAGTCATCCCGATCGTTCTTCGCCAGCGCCCAACGCATGATCTCCAGGCTCTCATCGATCACCTGGCCATCCGCATCCAGCACCGGCACCGTGCCCTTGGGCGAGATCGCCAGCATCTCGGCCGGTTTGGCCTTGAGGCTGACTTCAACGATCTCTACCGGCACGCCCGAATAGCGCAGGGCCATCCGCGCGCGCATCGCGTACGGGCAGCGGCGGAACGAATACAGCGTGTTCATTTCACCTCCAGTGTGCTCAAACCATTGCCCTGGCGCTGTACCTGAATCTGTACCGGAATCCGCTCGTGCATTTCCTGCACGTGGGAAATTACCGCGACTTTGCGACCCTGAGCCTGCAAACCGTCGAGGGCGTCCATGGCCAGTTGCAGGGACTCCGGATCGAGGCTGCCAAAGCCTTCGTCGATGAACAGCGATTCAATCTTCAGCGTGCTCGATGCCATCGATGCCAGACCCAATGCAAGGGCCAGCGACACCAGGAAGGTCTCGCCGCCGGACAGCGAATGCACCGAGCGCAGTTCATCGCCCATCTCGGTGTCCATCACCAGCAGGCCGAGCATGCTGCCGCCCCGCTTGAGGCGATAGCGTTTGACCAGTTGGCGCAGTTGCGCGTTGGCGTGATGCACCAGCAGGTCGAGGTTGTAGGCCTGGGCGATCTTGCGGAAGGTGTCGCCGGTGGCCGAACCGATCAAGGCATTGAGGCGCGCCCAGCGCTGATACTCGGCATAGGCGTCGGCGATCTGCTGCGCCAGTGCGGCGTTGGCGTTCTGCCGACGCTGATCTTCGACTTGCTCGGCACGCAGTTCGGCACAGAGCTGTTCACTGACGCCGCACTGGTTCTGCAGGTCGGCGAGGGCAGTGACAAGTTGCTCGGCTTCGAGGTCGCCGTTGTGTTGTGCCTGATGTTCAAGCAACTGGCGATCGCGCTCCTGCAACAGCACTTTGGCGTGTTCCAGGGCCTTATCGTTGCGCTGCAAACGCTCGCGCAGCTCGCCGACCTGCGCGTCGTCGACCCGCAACAGATCTTCGAGACCGCCGTCATCCAGTTCCGGGTGACGAGCGCGCCAGTCGGCAATTTTGCCGGCCAGATCGCGATCTTCGGTTTCCAGCGCCTGCAAACGCTCCTGCTGCGCTTTGAGTTCGGCGGCGATTTGCACAAGCTGCGTGCGTACGGCTTGCAGCGCCTGAGTCGTGGTGGATTCGGCGTTGCGCGCCTGTTCCACAGCCTGCTCCAGCTGCTGCTGCCAGTGTTCGGCGCAGTTGTGAGCGCCCAGCAATTGCGCCAGTTTCTCCTGGCTGGCCTGTTGCTGAGCGGTCAGTGCGTTGAGCTGCTGTTCAGCGTTTTGCAGTTGCTGCACGCGGCTTTGCTGGCGATCCTGTTCCTTCTCAAGCGTCTGCTGGCGTTGTTGCTGTTCGGCCAGTTCGTCTTTTTGCTGATCAACTTGCGCCAGACGCTCGGCGATCTGCCGGTCAAGCTGCATGAAGGTCGCGGCCGGTTCGGCGCGCAGGGCTTCGTGCGTCTCGGAGGGCAGCAGTGTGGCGAAGGCTGCGAGCTCTTCGTCCAGACGTTGACGGTCGGCGTTCAGCTCGCGTTGCTGATTGCTCAGATGCTGGGCCGCTTGCTGGTGAGCGGTTTCGGCTTGACGAAATTGCTGGGTCAGGCGCGCCGCGTCCTGTTGCAGCGTGAGCAGGGCGGTCTGGCGCTGTTCGTCCTGGGTGATGCTCTGGTTCAGTTGATCGTTCTGGCGCGTCAGCCAGGCCGCGCGCTTGTCGCTGTCCTGATTCAATAATTGCGCAGCCAGCGGATGAGACTCGATGCTCAGCGTCAGTGCTTGCTGTTGTGCCGCCAGTTGTTCCTGCTGTTGCAGCAACTCTTTCTGTTGGGCAATCACGCCACCGACGCTGGTACGCAGTTCGGTGAGTTTTTCCTTCAGTTGATCGACCGCTTGCTGCGCGCTGGCCTGCTCGCTTTCATCGTGACGGCCGAGGCTTTGCAGAAGAGCTTCCGGCTGGTGATATGGATGTTCGTTGCTGCCGCAGACCGGGCACGGCTGGTCGTCCTGCAACTGCGCACGCAGCTCTTCGACGCTGGCACTGCGGGCCAGACGCTGACGTTCGAGCAGTTCACGGGTGACGTTGAAGGTCTGTTCGGCGACGATCAGTTCAGATTTGGTTTTCACCCCGTCCTGGGTCCGGCGCTCGCGCTCCTGTTGCGCATCGAGCTGACGCTGTTGCAACTCGGCACTGCGCTTGTCCAGGTCCTGCTGACTGGCCCACAGGCGCGCCAGGTCTTCTACCGCGCGCAGTTGTTTGCGGTTGTCCTGTAGCAGGGTGCCGAGGATGCCGATCTGCTCGGCGACGGCGTCCGGCTCCGCGCCAGCCTCCTTGAACAGCACTTCCAGCTGCTGCTTTTGTGTGGCGAGTTCTTCGGTTGCTCGGGCGGCGTTCTGTTGGAGATTCGCCAGTTCGCTCTCGCCCTTGTTCAACCGGTTGCCGATCAGCATCAGTTGCTGCAAGCGGTCGCGGTAGGCATTCCAGGCTTCGCTCAACGGTGCCAATTGAGCGCTCTGCTCAAGATCGGCGGCAATGCGCTGCAAGCGTTCGGCGACCTGTTTCTGCTGATCGAGCAAGGTCTGGATTGTGCTCTGGCCCTGGGTGCAGGCTTGTTCGGCGGATTGCTTCGCTTCGGTGCCGGACGCGACATCCTTGGCGAGGCGGGCGAGGGTGCTTTGCTCTTCGAAGGCCTGACGCAACAGCGGTGCGCTTTCGCTTTGCTGCGCTTGCGCCTGGGTCAGGGCGATCTGCGCTGCGGCGAGATCCTGTTCCAGTCGCGTCTGGCGCTCAGCCAGTTCGCCTTGCTGTTGGGTGTGCGCGTGGATCTGCGCAGCGAGTGGCGTCAGCTGTGCATCCAGTTCGGTTTTACGGGCGAACTGGTGCCGTTGCGGGGCGAGCTGTTCCAGGCGGGTGAGCTTCAGACGCTCACCGGCCAGCGACTCTCGCTCGTGCTCGGCGCTGCGCAGCTGTTCGGCGGCGGCTTGTTGCGAGTCTTGCAGTCGCAGCAGTTCCTTGAGCCAGTCGTGCTGTTGCTCGATCTGTTTGAGCTGCGCCTGCTGCAACTTCAATTGCTGCTGGGCAGCGTTGAAGCGTTCGTCGAGTTCGGCACGGGCCTCGGGCGGCAGCGGGGTCACGCCGGTAGCCTGATCCTGCAGCTGCTTGTGGGCTTCGCGAGCCTCTTTGGTCTTGTCGAACGCGCGGCGGCCGAGGCGGGTGTAGAGCGCCGTGTCGGTGAGTTTTTCCAGCAGTTCGCTGCGGTCGTTGTCATCGGCCTTGAGGAACGCACTGAACTCACTCTGGGCCAGCAGCACGGCGCGGGTGAACTGTTCGAAGTTCAGGCCCAGCGCGGCTTCGAGCTGAACCTTGTACTCGCCTTTCTGGCTGGCGAGCAGTTGATCCTGATCGATGTCGCGCAGGCTCTGGCGGCTGGCCTGCAACTTGCCGCCAGCCTTTTCCCGGGCGCGGTTGGCTTCCCAGCGAGCGCGATAGCGGCGGCCATCGACACCGACAAAATCCACTTCGGCAAACCCTTCGCCTGTACCACGACGCAGCAGGGTACGCGGGTCGCCGGTGGCGATTTCGCCGTCGGCGTCCGGCACCTTGGCGTCACGCCCGGTGTTGTTCAGACGCGGCACAGCGCCGAACAGCGCCAGGCACAAGGCATCGAGCAAGGTACTTTTGCCGGCGCCGGTGGGGCCGGTGATGGCGAACAGACCGGCGCTGGCCAGCGGTTCGGCGGTGAAGTCGATCTCGAACGGACCGGCCAGCGAAGCAAGGTTCTTCAAACGAATGGCGAGAATCTTCATGGCTGCTCGCCCTCCATTTGTACGTCCTGCAGCAGCGTGGCGAAGTCCTTGAGGGTCTGCTCGTCGACCTCGTTGCCATAATTGTCGAGCCAGGCGCGGCGGAACAATTCCTGCGGCGTGAGTTGGTCCAGCTCGATCAGAGCGCCGCCGTCGTCGACGCCGTCAGCGCCACGGTTGCCGGCATATTCGGCGGCGATCCGCACCAGTCGCACAGCCTTGCCTTGCAGGGCACTTTCGACCTGATGACGCAGATCCGGTTGTGGCTCGTCGAGGGTCACGCGCACTTCCAGCCACGGCTGGCGCTGGGTTTCGGCCAGCAGGTCGATGTTCGGCAGGTCGGCCAGTTGCAGCAGGATTTCCGCCAGCGGCGCAGGACCGAGGCGTTGCAGATTGACGGAGCGGGGGATCAGCATTGGCTCGACGCTGACCAGGGTTTCGCCGTCCAGAACGACGTCGAGCACCTGATGCTGATAACTGATTTCGGAAAACGACAACGGGATCGGCGAGCCGCTGTAGCGAATCCGTTCTTCGCCATTGACCTTCTGCGGCTTGTGCAAATGGCCGAGGGCGACGTAGCTGATGCTCGGCCCGAACAGACTGGCAGGCAGGGCTTCGGCGTTGCCGATGATCAGGCTGCGTTCGGAGTCTTCCGATACCGACCCACCGGCCATGTGTGCATGGCTGATGGCGACCAGTGCCTGACCCGGCTGGCGCTTGGCGTTGGCCGCTTCGATCAGCCATTCATGCACCTGGCCAATGCCGCGCAGATAGTTGTCACCCAGATGCGCGCCAGTCACCTCGGCAGGCCGCAGAAACGGCAGCGCCAGGCACCACGCGGCGATCTCGCCGGACGCATCCGGCAGCGGCAACAACAGACGTTCCGAATCGAGCTGGCCGTCATCCAGCCACAACACCCGGCCCAACGCATGGGTGCGCAAACGCCGCATCAACGGTGCGGGCAGTTCGATCCGCGAGCCGGAGTCGTGGTTGCCGGCGATCATCACGATAGTCAGCAACGGCTGCTGCTCGTGGGCGCTGACGATGAAATCGTAAAGGCGTTCCTGGGCTTTGACCGGTGGATTGACCGTGTCGAAGATGTCACCGGCAATCAGCAGCACGTCCGGCTGCGCCAGCTTCATTTGACGCAACAGCCACTCGAGAAAACAGGCGTGCTCGAAATCGCGCTCCTGCCCGTGCAGGTTTTGCCCAAGGTGCCAGTCGGAGGTGTGAAACAGACGCAAGGCTGACTCCGCAATATAAAGAGGTGATGGCCGCCTGGATGAGAGGGCGGTGAAAGAGGGGAGAGTTTACAGATTATTGCGACGGGCAGGCTTGTCCGGAAGGTGGAGGCCGCGATCTTAAAAGGGGACAGATTTATTTGATTTAATAAATCTGTCCCCTTTTGGTTCTTTTGGTTCTTTTGGTTTTTATGCAGTAGCGTCGAAAGCCTCGTGATACTTGACGGTACCCACCGGCAACTCGCCGTCAAACGACAACGCCTGAAAGTACTCCTCCGGAATCCCTGGCAGTTCCAGGCCTGCATGGGCCTTGAAGCCGAAGCGGCCGTAGTAGCCCGGATCGCCAAGCACCACGCAACCAACACCACCGATACGCTGCAACTCCGCCAGCGAGGCTTTCATCAGTGCCGAGCCGATGCCTTGCTGCTGGCGGGTCGGGCACACGGAGATCGGGCCGAGGCCGTACCAGTCCTGTGTTCCGGAGGAAATCGTGACCGGTGAAATGGCGACATGGCCGACCACCGTGTCGTTCTCCACCGCCACCATTGAAACGCTGAGCTGACCGGCGCGGCGCAACGCGTTGACGATGAATTGTTCGGTGTGGCTGGAGTGTTCTTCGTGCTGGAACGCGGCCTCGGTGATTCGGGCGATGGCACTGATGTCTTCAGGGCGTTCGTTGCGGATCGTAACGTTCATGCTTACTCGTTCTCGGGAGTTCGGGGAAAAGTCTGGCGGATTACGCTCCCGAGTGTGTTGCAAAAGTGTGAGCGCTCCCTGCGCACCGACTTACGCCTCCGGCACTTTGGCAATCACCTTGATCTCGAATTGAAACCCGTAAAGCCACGTCACGCCGACCGCCGTAATGGTCGGATACGGCGCCTCGCCCCAGAACTCGGGCACCACTTCCCAGATGGTTTCGAAGGTCGATTGCGGGTCGACAATGAACACGGTCACGTCCACCACGTCATCGAAGCTGCCACCGGCTGCGCCGAGAATCGAATTCAGGTTGGTGAAAGCCAGTCGCACCTGCTGCTTCAGATCCTGCTCGGGCGAGCCGTCCTCAAGACTGCCGACTTGCCCTGAGACGAACAGAAAACCGTTGGAGCGAACCGCCGGCGAATAGCGATTGCGCTCGTAGAGGGCATGGCGTCCGGGCGGGAAAACCACGTCGCGTTTTGGCTGGGCATGGGGCATGGGGTGTCTCCTTCAATGGTTTGAAACCTGTGATGGAGAAACTCTAGGGACTTGCGTCGACGCGATAAACGCGCAACCTTGGCGATCACTGTTTGCAAATTCCAAACAATCGAGCCGCCATTAGAGGTTGAATATGGACCGCTTTGACGCGATGCAGGCCTTCGCACGGGTGGTGGAGGCGGGCAGTTTCACCAAGGCTGCCGAGACCCTGCACATGAGCAAGACCACCGTGACCCAGCTCATTCAGCAACTGGAGGCACGCCTGCGGGTCAAGTTGCTCAATCGCACCACGCGCAAGGTCAACGCCACGGCGGACGGCGCGGCTTACTACGAGCGGGTGATCAAGCTGCTGGCGGACATGGACGATGCCGAAACCAGTCTTCCTGGCGCGGCGGCGCAGCCCAAGGGTCGCTTGCGGGTCGATGTGCCGAGCCCTCTGGCCAATCTGATTCTGGTGCCGGCGCTGCCCGAGTTTTGTGCGCGTTACCCGGAAATCCAGATCGACATGGGCGTCAGCGACCGGATCGTCGACATCATTGATGAAAACGTTGACTGCGTGGTGCGTGGCGGGGAGCTACGGGATCAGTCGCTGATGGCCCGGAAGGTGGCGGATCTTCAACTTGGCGTGTACGCCGCGCCGAGTTACCTGGCCCGCGCCGGCACCCCGGCGCATCCCCGGGAGCTGGAAGACAGCCATCACCGGGTGGTCGGTTTCCTCTGGGCACGCACCGGCAAACCGGTGCCGTATGCCCTGCACAACGAACACGAAGATCTGCAGATCAAGGGCCGCCACGTGCTGGCCGTCGATGACGGCAATGCCTACCTGTCGGCGGGCCTCGCGGGGCTGGGCGTGTTGTGGTTGCCCAAGTACATGTCCAGGGCCCACGAGGCCAGCGGTGATCTGGTGCCGCTGTTCGAAGACTGGCGCCTCGATCCGATGCCGCTCTACGTTGCCTACCCGCCGAACCGCCACATCAGCCGCAAGCTGCGGGTGTTCATCGACTGGATCGCCGAGGTGATGGCCCGCCACGCTCCGGTTATTGATCGCTCAGGTTCGCCAGCAACCACTCGGTGAAACTGCGGGCCATCGGATCGCCTTCGCTGTCGCGGTGAGTCAGCAGCGCCCAGTTCGGGCCGCGAATAGTGTCGTCCACCAAGGGCTGCAACAGCCCGTCGGCCCGGGCCTTGCGACTGAGCAACTGGCTGACCAGCGCAATGCCGAGCCCACCGCAGGCAGCGTCCAGCAACAGGCCTGGATCAGAGAAGTTCAGGCCCTGATCCTGCTGGCCGACGTCGATCCCGGACTCCACCGCCCAATGGCTCCAGTCCATTTCCCGCTCGCCGTGCAGCGTCGTCCGCTGTGCGCTCGGCATGCTCAGCAGGCTCGGATGGCACGCCGGATAAAGTCGATCAGCGTGCAGCACTTTGAAGCTGCATTCGGCCTGAGAACTGATGTCGTCGCGCACCGCCAGATCGATGGTCTGGGTCGCCATGTCCGGCACTTCATCGGTGCTGAAAATCCACAGATCCACATTCGGATGATGACGGCGGAAATCCCCCAGCCGTGGCAATAACCAATGCCGGGCAAACGCCGGCGTGGTGTTGAGCACCAGTTGATTGGGTTTCTGGTACTGCCCCAACCGCCGAATGCCAACCGACAGTTGCTGCAACATCGCCTGAGTCGTGCTGAGCAGATCGTGGCCGGCGTCGGTCAGCGCCACGCTGCGCCCGCTGCGGAAAAACAGCGGCTGCTCCAGGTACGCCTCAAGGCTGCGGATCTGCTGGCTGATGGCCGACTGCGTGAGGCTCAGTTCCTCGGCGGCTTTGTGAAAACTGCCCAGCCTTGCGGCGGCTTCGAAGCCGCGCAACGAGCTGAGGGGCGGCCAGTGTTTCAGCATGATCGATAAGTTCCTCTAATCAGTTTTCCGCTAAATCCATCGTTTGTTTGCCCGTCAGGCCGCCATTAGCATGCACGTCAACGCCGCCAAGGCTGTTTTCATTGAACACAATGGCTTAACTCAAAGGGCTTTTTACCATGCAGCAGAACAAAAACAACAACAGCGGTTGGATGATGCCGGCAGAGTGGGTGACGCATGCGGCGACCTGGATGGTCTGGCCACACAATCAGGCCCTGTGGGAGTCGGGCTGGGGCGTCACGTTGCCGTTGGTGCAGGAAAATTTCGCCCGCGTCGCCAACGTCATCGCCCGGTTCGAACCGGTGAAAATGGTTGTCGATCCGTTGGCCATCGCCAGCGCCAAAGCCTTGTGCGGGCCGAACATCGAATTGATTCCGCTGGCGGTCAACGACAGCTGGTGCCGCGACTCCGGCCCGAGCTTCGTCGTTCATCCAGAGCAAGGTCTGGCCGGTGTGAGCTGGCGCTTCAATGCCTGGGGCGGCAAGTCGGCCCATGATCTGGACGAAAGCCTGGCCCGCCGCGTACTCAATCATTTGGGTGGCGAGTGCTTCGGCACAGCGCTGAGCAATGAGGGCGGCGCGATTCACGTGGACGGCGAAGGCACGCTGATCACCACCGAATCGGTGCTGCTCAACCCGAACCGTAACCCCGGCGTGAGCAAGGCCGAGATGGAAGATATCTTCAGTCGTTTGCTCGGCGTGAAGAAAACCATCTGGCTGCCGGGGGATCCGGACTACGTCACCGGCGACATGACCGACGGTCACGTCGATGGCGTCTGCGCCTTCGCCCGTCCGGGCGTGTTGCTGGTGGATGCCACTCATGATCGCAGCTCGGTGTACGCCGAAGTGGTGCGGGAAAACCGCCGCGCACTGGAACTGGCCACCGACGCCCAGGGCCGCAAGTTCGAGCTGATCGAGCTGTACGAAGCCACCGATGCCGTGGACACCGAAGCCGAAGTGTTCTGCGCCTCGTACACCAATTTCTACATCGCCAACGGCGCGATCATCATGCCGGCGTACGGCATCGAGGCCGACCATGTCGCGGCAGAAACCCTGGCCAAGGCGTTCCCTGGCCGCGAAGTGGTGCCGGTGCGGATCAATCATCTGGCCCATGGCGGCGGCGGTGTGCACTGCATCACCCAACAGCAGCCTGCCTGTCCGGTGGAGGGGTGATCGATGACGATGCTCAAAGTCGCCACCATCCAGATGCCGTGCACCTGGGACCTGAAAAGCAACCTCGACCGCGCCGAGCAATTGGTGCGTGAAGCAGCAGCGCAGGGTGCGCAAGTGATCCTGTTGCAGGAATTGTTCGCCACGCCGTATTTCTGCATCGAGCAGAGTCACCATCACATGGCGCTGGCCGAGGAGTACCGCGACAGTCAGGTGCTGTCGCGCTTCGCCGCGCTGGCCCGGGAACTTGGCGTGGTGCTGCCGCTGAGCTGGTACGAGAAGGCCGGCAATGCCTACTTCAATTCCCTGAGCGTGGCCGATGCCGACGGGCGGCTGTTGGGCGTGTACCGCAAGACCCACATCCCCAACGCCATCGGCTATCAGGAGAAGGAATATTTCAGTCCCGGCGACACCAGCTTCAAGGTCTGGGACACCGCGTTCGGTCGCCTCGGCGTTGGCATCTGCTGGGATCAGTGGTTCCCGGAAACCGCTCGCTGTCTGGCGTTGATGGGCGCTGAGGTGCTGCTTTTCCCGACCGCCATCGGCTCGGAACCGGGCTGCGCGAATCTGGATTCGCGGGACCACTGGCAGATGACCATGCGCGGCCACGCCGCTGCCAACCTGCTGCCGGTGATCGCCTCCAACCGCGTTGGCCGCGAAGTGGCCGGCACCAATGCGACGCTGCAAATGAATTTCTACGGCTCGTCGTTCATCTGCAACCACAAGGGAAAAATGCTCGCCGAAGCCGATCGCGCCAGCACCGGCGTATTGGTGCAAAGCCTGGATCTGGCAGCCATGCGTGAAGAGCGCCTGAGCTGGGGCATCTACCGCGACCGTCGCCCGGAAATGTACGGCGCGTTGTTGAGTCAGGACGGCCGTCACCTTCACGCCCGCTGGAATCCTCAAGGAGTCTGATATGCCTACTTCACACAAGTGGTTGCTGGGCGCTCTGGGCCTGGCGCTGACCGGTTTGATGCCCGCCGTACACGCTGAAGACAAGACCTTGCGCCTGTACAACTGGGCGGACTATTTCGCTGAAGACACGCTCACAAAGTTCACCGCCGAAACCGGGGTCAAGGTGATCTACGACGTGATGGACGGCAGCGAAACCCTGGAGGCCAAGATGCTCTCCGGCGGCAGCGGCTACGACCTGATCTTCCCCGGTGACACCGTGGCTGAACGCCTGATGCGCGCCGGCAGCCTGTTGCCACTGGATGCTTCGAAGATCACGGCGATGAACGACATCGAACCGGGCCTGCAAAAACTGCGCAGCCATTACGAGCATTCGAACAAGGCCACCGTGCCGTATACCTGGGGCACTATCGGCCTGACCTACAACGCCGAGCAGATCAAGCAGCGCATGGCCGATGCGCCGGTCAACAGCCTCGACATGCTGTTCAAGCCGGAGCTGGCGGCGAAGTTCGCCGATTGCGGGATTTCGATGATCGACTCGCCGGACGAAGTGCTGGCCGTGGTGCTCAATTATCTCGGTCGTGATCCGCGCAGCGCCAAGCCTGCGGATCTGGCGGCGGCCAGTGACTTGCTGATGAAGCTGCGGCCGTACATCCGCAAGTTCCAGTCGCAACCGGTGACCGATCTGGTCAACGGCAACCTGTGCCTGTCCCTCGGCTACAGCGGCGACATGACCCAGGCCCAGCGCACCTCGGACAGCGCCGGCAAGCAGACCCGCTTCCAGTACCGCGTGCCCCGTGAGGGCACCACGGTGTGGATGGACACCATGGCCATTCCGGTGGATGCCAAACACCCGGAATATGCCTATGCGTTCATCAATTTCGTGATGCGCCCGGAGAACATGGCCGCGATCAGCAATTTCACCGGCTACCCGACCTCCAATGCCAAGGCCCGGCCAAACGTGGATGAGGCGATGCGCAACAACCCGGACATCTACCTCGACGATGCGACCTATGCTCGTCTGATACCGGGCAAGGATATTCCCCAGGCTGACATGCGCGCCCGCATGCGCACCTGGACCAAGTTCAAGACCGCCACTGCAAAGTGATTTTTCCGGGCCACTTCGGTGGCCCCTTCCACATCAGGAACGTACACATGCCGACTCGTCGCGAGTTCATCAAACAGGTTTCAGTCGCCGCCGGCGTAGGCGCTGCCGTCATGGGCCTCGACCTGTCCCCGGCGCGCGTGCTGGCGGCCAGCGAAGGTCGCTGGTTCATGCCCGACGAGGGCGACAAGCACGAACGCGCCTACATGGCCTTCGGCGCGCAGGACGCGATCTGGGAAGACTTCACCGAAGACGTCCAGGAAGCGCTGGGCCGGATCGCCCGTGCCATCGCTCGTTACGAACCGCTGATCATCTACTGCCGCAGCAGCGAACGCAGCCTGGCGGAAGAAATTTGCGGCACGTCCAACATCACCTACCAGATCGCCAACCTCGACGACATCTGGATGCGTGACATCAGCGCCAATTTTGTCATCGACGACAAGAACGGCCTGGGCGCGGTGGATTTCAACTTCAGCGGCTGGGGCAACAAGCAGCAGCACTCGAAGGACGCGAAGATCGCCAAACGCGTGGCGCAAGACGCGCAAGCGACCTACGTCCGCAGCGAACTGGTGGGCGAGGGCGGGGGCATTGAAGTCGACGGCCACGGCACCGCGATCATGACCGAAAGCTGCTGGGTCAATGAAAACCGCAACCCCGGCTGGAGCAAGGCTGATGTCGAGGCGGAACTGAAAGCGCGCCTCGGTTTGCGCAAGATCATCTGGCTGCCGGGCATCAAGGGCAAGGACATCACCGATGCCCACGTTGATTTCTACGCGCGCTTCGTCACGCCCGGCGTGGTGATCGCCAACCTCGACACCGACCCGAAATCCTACGACAACAAGGTCACGCTGGCGCATCTGGAAATCCTGAAAAAGGCCACCGACGCCGAAGGTCGCCCGTTGCAGATCCACACCGTTTCGCCACCGTTGAAGCCGCGCAAGACCAAGTTCAACAAGGACAATGACGATTTTGCGGCCGGCTACATCAACTATTTCGTGATCAACGGCGCGGTGATCGCCCCGGAGTTTGGCGACAAGGACGCCGACAAGAAAGCCTTCGACCTGCTGAAAAGGCTCTACCCGAACCGCGACGTGGTGCAGATCAACATCGACGCCATCGCGGCCGGCGGAGGCGGCATTCACTGCGTGACCAGTCACCAGCCGGCGTGAGGCGCTTGCTCAACGGAACCGTTGGGGAAGCGCTTCGGCAAAGGGATAGAAGTCAAACCACGGTTTGGCTTCGTCGATCACCTGGCGGAAAGAGGGGCGCTGCACCAGCCGCTCGAAATAGGCGCTGAGACGAGGGCGGTCGGCGCCAAACGGCACCAGCGTACTGGCATAAAACAGCGCCGGGCTGGCGGAGCAATCGGCCATGCTGTAGTCCGGGCTGGCGATCCATGGATGGGTCGCCAACTGATTTTCCAGCATGTCGTAGGCGGTGTTCAGCAACGTGCGCTGGCTGCTCAGGTCGGCGTTTCTGCTGTGGATGCGGTCGGCGACGATCTGCGACATCGGCGTCATCACGTAGTTGTCGAAAAACCGGTCCCACAAACGCACTTGCAGCGCGGTGTCCCAGTCTGTGGGGATCAGTCGACCAGCCCTGGCGTGATAGTGATCCAGATATTCGATGATCACACTCGACTCCGGCACGCTGCGCTGGCGTGCGCGATCCTGCAGCACCGGGAATTTGACCAGTGGCCACAGGGCCCGCAGTTCGGCCCGCTCGGCTTCGCTGGACAGGTCGATGACACGCCTGTCGAACGCGGTGCCGTGTTCGTAAAGGGCGATCAACACCTTGTGGCAGTAGGACGACAACGGGTGGTAGTAGAGGGTCAAGTCCATCGTTCAACACCTCAATGAGGGGGAATGGCGTTACTCAGGTATAGCGCGCCTGCGCACCGCCACACATTTGATTTCCACCAGCAGCCCCGGATGGGCCAGTTCGCTGACGCCGATGCAGGTCCAGGCGCAGAAGCCTTTGGGGAATACGCGGTTTTTCACGTCACGGAACACCGGCATGTGTTGGCTCATGTCGACGTGATAGGTGGTCATCTCCACCACATCGTTGAAGGTGCAATCACCGGCTTTCAGCACTTCGTCGAGGTTTTCCCAGGCACGGATGAATTGCTGCTCGGGGTCTTCGATGACCTTCAAATCAGCCGTCCGGCCCACCTGGCCGGCGCAATAAAGCGTGTCGCCGACCAGAATCGCCGGGGCGTAACCGGCGCGTTCGACGATGGTTTTCATGGATTCGGGGATGATGATTTTGCGATCGGGCATGGCGGAGGCTCCAGGTAAAACGGTGAATCGGGTCACTTCGCGCGAAAGTACCGGATCAGGTTGACTGATTTTGTGAACACCGCATAAACCACTGCTGCGATCATGAGTCCGGCGATGGCCGGGCCGACCGCGTTGATACCGGTGATAAGCAGCATGTAGAGCGACAGCATCAGTAACAGCACGACATAACTGGCGAGTGTTTTTCTAAAGAACGCCAACAGCAGCGGGATGAATGCCACTACCACCGAGTGGATGGCCACCGCCTGCAAAATCTCGATTATCAGATACAAGAACGCATCTTCGCCGCTTGCTTGCGTGGCGATCAGCCAGGATTCGTTCATCAGCCAATTCAGGGTGCCAACCCCCATCAGGCTGATGACGACAATCAGTGCCATGTTTATTGCTTTGGTACTCATTGGTCTGCATTCCGCCCATGAGCGGCCGCCGCCAATTGCTCCGTATCCACCCGCACAAACACCGAATCACCCACCGCCGTCAGCACATCCCCGGCGTACACCTCGCAGATCACCCGGCTCTTGCGTCCGACTTCACCGTCGACTCGGGCTTTCAACGTCAGCGGCACGCCCATGGGCGTCGGCTTGATGAATTTGATGCCAAGGTTGCCGGTGACGCAGTTGATGCGCGGCAGGCTTTCGGCTTCACGGCCTTCGGCGCGGTAGTGGTAAGCCATCGCGGTCCAGTTGGAATGGCAGTCCACCAGCATCGCGATCAAACCGCCGTAAACCAGCTCCGGCCAGCCGCAGTATTTGGCCTCGGGCACGTGCTCGGCCATGACGTGCACGCCGTCTTCATGCCAGAAACTCTTGATGTGCAAGCCGTGCGGGTTGCTGCCGCCGCAGCCGAAGCAGACGCCGTCGGGGGCGGCTGTGTCTTGCAGGGAGGTGTCGAGGGAGGACATGCCGGGATCATCCTTAAGCTGGTTAGCCGAACCCGAGGGATTCTAACCCTCAATCAAGGACAAGGCGTTGCCTCAAGTGACGCCTTCTGCTGTTGGCGTCGATCCTCGCACGATGCTAATTGCGCTGCGCCAGGTTGCGTTGAAACTCTTCGAAGCTGCACGGCAGCGTCGTGGCTTTGCGTTTTTTCGACTTGTCTTGCTCGTCGGGCAATTGATCGCTCAACTCCCAGACCTCAAGCATCTTCGCGTACTCGAAGGCATGGCGCGGACTGCTCTGAATCCATTGCTGGAAGGCCTGGCGTTCGTCAGGTGTGCAGGTTTCGTCTTGCAGGCGCAGGCACCAGTGCGCCGCCTGATTGAGGATTTCATCGTCGGCGTCTTGAGGGCTTTGGAGGTTCATTGACTGCTTCCAGGATGGCCGGAGAGGGCACTTTACCCTGCCTCTTGCAAAAAAAACGTCAAAGTTCGGCAGGGATTTAGCCTGCCTGACGGACAGAACGCGCGCCCACCGGACAGATCGCGCCGCCATTTACGCTTTTCGAGGTTTTGCCATATTCAGTCACATTTCGTTATAGATAGTGGGCAGCCCAACCGGTTTCCAATGAGGCTGCATCGTGTTTCCACGTCTTCTGTGTTCGCTGTCCGTGTTGAGTTTGTCCATTGCCGTCGCCCACGCGGCCACCCTTGATACCCCGCGCCTGCAGGGCATCGACAACTTCCGCGATGTCGCCGGTATCACCACGGCCTACTCGACGACCCATGACGGCACGATGCGCGCCGGTGTGTTTTATCGCTCGAATGCGCTGACGCCGACAGCGTCGGATCTGGCGACCCTCAACGGTCTAGGGATCAAGGCCGTTTATGACCTGCGTACGCCCAGCGAAATCGCCGGTACGCCGGACACGATGATCAGCGGTGCGACCTACCAGAACATCGACATCATCGGCGCCACCACGTCGGGCGCGAACATCACCACGGTCTCGTTCAAGAGCGCGGCCGATGCGATTGCGATGATGCAGGAGACCAACCGCGCCTTTGTCAGCGACGCCGGCATGCGCGGTCAGTTGGGCGTGCTGTTCAATGAACTGGCGGGCGTCGACGGTGCCGCGCTGTTCCATTGCACCGCCGGCAAAGACCGCACCGGCTGGACGGCCGCCGTGCTGCAAAGCATCGCCGGGGTCGACAACGCAACGATCATGAGCAACTACCTGGCGACCAACGACTACACCGCCGCCCGTGTGGCCAAGACGTTGGCGATGATGCCGCCGAGCATGGCCGCGGTTTACGCGCCGCTGCTGGGTGTGGAAGCGAGTTATCTGCAAGCGGGCCTGGACCAGGTGACCGCGCAATACGGCAGCATGGACAACTACCTCAAACAGGGCCTGGGTCTGTCCCAGGAAACCATTTACGTGTTGCGCGGCAAAATGGTCGAGTACAACAGCCTGCCGGGTCAGGCCGGGCTGATCGGCAACGCCGCCGCCGGTGCGCAACTGTTGCAGGAGATGCAGAACAGCAAACTGTCCGGCACCTACAGCGCCTATAACTACTACCTGCAATCGGCTATCGACGCCGGCACCCTCGGTGGCGTCGAGTCCACGGTGGGCGGCCAGGTCCATGCGGACGCCGCCAGTTACTTGCTGCGTCAGAACGCGATGATTGAACAAGCCGCCTCGCCATTCGCCAGTGGCACCGACCTGAAAGTCGGCCAGTACCGGTTGTGGAGCACCGTGCTCGCCGGTTATCTGGGCACCGACGGCTCGGCCCATGCGCAAAGCAGCAACGAACACAGTCAGGGCCTGATGGTTGGCGTCACCCAGCGCTTCTCCGAACAACTCAGCGCGCGCGGCGGTATCGGTTACAGCAAAGGCACTGTCGGCGGGGCGGGTGGCGAGGCTGACACTGATTTCACCTTCCTCAATCTTGGTGCCCGTTATGGCTTCACCAGTCTGGAGCGTGGTTTGTTTGCCGATGCCAACCTCAGCGCCGGTTACGTTGACTACGACAGCAAGCGCGACCTCGGCGGCGGCCTCGGTTCGGCGAAGGGCGACACCCACGGTAATCTCAGCGGCGCGACGCTGGCGCTGGGTTATCGCCTGCCGATGAACGATGTGGTTCTGGAGCCGAGCCTCGGTGTGCGCGTCAGCCGTCTGGACCTGTCGGGCTTCCGGGAGACGGGCAGCGAACTGGCCCTCGACGTTGACAGTCTCCAGCAAACCCGCCGCAGCGCCGTGGCCAATCTCGACGTCTCGTTCGCCCCGATGCCGGTGGGCGCGTGGCAACTGGTGCCGGGTGTGCGGGTCGGCTACGAGCGTGTGCTGGGCGATCATCAGGTCGACAGCGAAGGCCATCTGCTGGGGCTGGATATCGAACAGCGCGCGGCGTTCGACAACCGCGATCAGTTCAGCGGCGGCGTCAACCTGATGGCCAACCTCGGCGCGCTTAGCCTGGGCGCCGAAGTCGGAGCCAGCGGCGGGGGCGACAGCCACGGCTTCAGCGGCGGGCTCAAGGCCAGCTATCAGTTCTGATCAACCAAAGGTGAAGAAAAGGACTGCCTCAGCGCAGTCCTTTTCGCATTTCTGCGGGGCTCACGCCGTAGGCATCCTGAAAATACTGGCAGAACCGGCCGACGTTGCTGAATCCGTATTGCAGGGCCACGTCGGTCACCGAAGACGATGGACCTCGCTTCAGCGCTTCGCAGGCACGCTCCAGCCTGACCTGTCGCTGGTAGGCGACAATCGAGGTGCCGACAAAACGCCGGAAACCTTCCTGCAACGCCCGCAGGCTGACGTTGACCAGCCCCGCCAGATCCGTCCCGCTGACCAATTGTTCGGGATGCGCCTGAATGTACTCGATGGCTTGCTTCACATGCCGTGGCGCAATCGATGCTTCGGGGCGGCGCAAGGCTTCGCTGAAATTGTGCGGCCAGGCTTCCAGCACGGCGTCCACCAGCATCTCCCGCAGGCGCGATGGCATCAGCGAACCGGCGTTCAACAACAGGTCGAATTCGGTGCCGGTGGCCAGGTCGATCAATGCGCGAATGCCCTGAAACGCCGGGCTGTTCAGATCCACCCTCGGCTCGAAATGCAGCTTGTGCACGATCGGTCGGCCCAGCAGTGACGACAGGCGTTCGGTGAGCGCGGCGCGGCTGATCGACATGCCGTGCTGGGCATGATTGTCGACGAAGCGCATCGAGCGCAGATCCGCCTTGTCGATGGCCAACCCGATGTGCGGCAGGCCCAGGGATTCGGCGGAGTCGTTGAAGATGATCCGGCCGGCGGTGGGAATCACGAAGGTGATTTCGTCGTAGGGCTCGGGGAACGCCACCGTGAAATCGCCCCGGTAATGCATGCGCCGGAAACTGACCCCGTCGTGCCGCCCGTACACGCCGCCGATGATGATGTCCTTGGGCGGTGGCGGTGTGTCGCCGTAACGATTGCCGAACATACGGGAGAACAACGCGCCGAAATCGTCGCAGGACATATCGGCGGATCTGAGGATGATGGTCTGGCGCGTCGGGCTTGAGTACACCGGGAAGGTCACCTTGGCAGTCGGAGCAAAGAGGCGCGAGGACGTTAGCAACCGAGAATGACAGCGACATGACACAAACGGATTACGCCGGTGCCGGGACGTTGGCAAACGCCCTGACACCGGTATTCAGGATCAAGCCGAAAGGTGTTCGTAGAGAATTGTCGCGCCGACGATCATCAACACCACGCCACCGACGATTTCCGCACGCTTGCCGACCACGGTGCCGAGCACCCGACCCAGCATCACGCCAATGGTGACCATGGTCATGGTCGCCAGGCCAATCGCGGCTGCGGCTACCCAGATATTCACATCGGCAAACGCCAGGCCGACGCCGACGGCCAGCGCGTCGATGCTGGTGGCGAAGGCCGTGACAGCGAGAATGAAGAACGAGTGCTGCCCCGGTTTTTCCTCTTCCGCTTCCTCATGCTTGAGGCCGTTGTAGATCATGTGCAGGCCCAGCGCGACCAGCAGGGTGAAGGCGATCCAGTGGTCCCAGCTTTCCACCCAGCGAGTGGCGGCCTGGCCGATGAGCCAGCCGATGATCGGGGTGATCGCCTCAATGACGCCGAAGATCAGGCCGGTGCGCAGGGCTTCGGTCAGGCGTGGTTTGTGCAGGCTGGAGCCCTTGCCGATGGCGGCCGCGAAGGCATCCGTGGACATGGCGAGTGCGAGGAAGATCAGGGAAACAGGATTCACGGGCAATACTTCCAGTCGGGCCATGAGTCAACGACACAACCACACGCCCGACTTTCGGCATGGATGTGTCGTCGGTCTCACCAACCCGAAGGTGTTCGCACCACGGCATGTTGCCGAATATGTTGATACGAACGCTTCCGAGGAGCTCGGAAGCAGGTTACTCCCCAACGAAGGCCCGGATCATAGGCAGGCAAACATGAAAATTTCGTTAAATGCCCGGCGCAGGTTCGGTTGATCCCGCAGGGATTCGCAGCTCGGCGCGCAGCCCGCCTTCGGGTCGGTTGTACAGCTGCAAGGTGCTGCCGATCTTGCTCACGATCATCTGCACGATGGCCAGCCCGAGACCGGCGCCATTGGCGTGGCCCTCGCTGTAGAAGCGTTCGAACAGCCGCGCATATTGCTGCTCATCGATGCCAGGGCCGGCATCTTCGACGCTGATCGACACCGAACCGCAGGCCTGTGGCTGCACCTGAACCCGCACCTCGCTGCCGGGTGGCGCGAAGTTCAGCGCATTGGTTACCAGATTTTGCAGAGCGATGGCCAACGCTACCGGATCGGTGTCGACCGGGCAGTGATGATCGCTGTCGAGGATCAGCTCGACGTCTTTTTCCAGGGCCAGTGGCGTCAGCTCGGCCAGTTCCTCGCGCACCAGCGCGGTCAATTCGACGTGAGAGTTTTCCGGGGACGCCAGACGCGGTTCGATGCGCGCCATGGTCAGCAACTGGCTGGCGATGCGCGTGGCGCGGTCCACGGCGCTGACCAGAAACTCCAGTGCTTCTTCGCGTTGTTGCGGGGTGTTGGCCAACTGCGCGTTCTGCGCGTGAATCCGCAGGATTGCCAACGGCGTGCGCAGCTCGTGGGCGGCATCGGCGATAAAGCGTCGCTCCCGGGCCAGCAGGTTGTCGATCTGTTGCAGCAAGCGGTTGAGCGCGGTCTGCATCGGCTCCAGATCCTGGGGCAGGGGGCTCAGGTGCAGCGGTTTCAGGGTGTCGGTGTCGCGACCACGGATCGAGCGGGCCATGGCCCGCAGCGGTTGCAAACCCCAGCCGATGGTCAGCCAGATCAAAATGGTCAGCAACGGCACGCCGATCAGGCTCGGCCACAGGGTATGGCCGACGATGCGGGTGATCAGGTCCTGGCGAATATCGTCGCGCTCACCGACCCAGATCAACAGGCCTTGTCGCGGATCCTGGAGCAGGAAGGCGCACCAGTCGCGACCGTTTTCCATCAGGTCATGGGCGCCGAGGGTGGCGGGCGGTGCATCCAGAATCGGCGCTTCGGCCGAACGCATCAGCAACTGACCGTCGTTGCGCCAGACCTGAAAGGTCAACCGTGTCTCATAGGGATGAGCCGCCTCGCCATCACCGACCCGGCTCATCGCTTCGTCGAAGGCCTGATGCAGACGCTCCCAATCGTTGTCGCCGGGCGCACGCTGCGCCAGCACGCCTTGCAGCAGGCGAGCACTTTGCGCCAGTTGGGCGTCGTAGATTTCTTCGATTTCATGGTGGCTGTAACGCAAAACCGCCCAACTGATCAGCACATCGCCGAGCAACACTAGAAACAGCACCGGCAGCAGAATCCGCGCGCGTATCGAGTTCATGGCTTGAGTTCCACGACGTAACCCACACCGCGCACGGTGCGGATCAGTTCGGCGGAAAGCTTCTTGCGCAGGTTGTGAATCAGCACCTCCAGGGTGTTGCTTTCGACCCGTTCCTGCCAGCCGTACAAGGTGCACGACAGGCGTTCGCGGGTGACGACTTTGCCGGGGCGGGCCATCAGTTGATGCAACAACTGATATTCCATCGGCGTGACCACCACCGTGCTGCCGCGCCAGGTGACTTGCTGGCTGATTGGGTCGAGGCAGACGCCAGCATGTTCCAGCACCGGTTGCGCACGGCCCTGACTGCGTCGTAGCAGAGCACGGATGCGCGCTTTGAGTTCGTCGACATCGAACGGCTTGACCAGATAATCGTCAGCGCCTGCATCCAGCCCGGCGATGCGTTCGGCGGTGCCGTCTCGGGCGGTGAGGATCAACACCGGCAAATCGTGCTGCGTGGCACGCAATTGTTGCAGCAGCGCTAGCCCGTCGAGCCTTGGCAGGCCGAGGTCGAGCAGCAACAGATCGAAGCTTTCGCTGCGCAATGCATGCAGCGCACTGACGCCGTCCTGCAGCCAGTCGAGGGTGTAGCCCTCGTTGCTCAGGGCGACGCGGATGCCCTGGCCGAGGGCGCGGTCATCTTCGACCAGAAGTAGGCGCATGGCATTTTCTCTGTAGGAAATCGGGCGCGTGTTCGGCGGCATCATGCCGCTCGCTTTGCTGCCTTGGCAGCCCTTGTGGCGGCGAAGATGTTACGACTCGTTGCCAACTAAGCTTTCGTTAAGCTTGGTTTTGCACAGTGAGGCCTTTCCATCCAGCGAGAGTGCTTCCATGCGCAAACTTATGCTGTTGTCCCTGATTGTCGCCAGCCCCTTGGCCGTCGCCGGCCCGCAATGCACCACGGCCGAACGTTCGCAGTGGCAGGACCAGAAAGCCTTTCAGGAACAACTGAAATCCCAGGGCTACGAAATCAGCAAGTTCAAGGTCACCGACGGCAACTGCTACGAGATCTATGGCTTCGACAAGGACAAACGCAAGGTCGAGATCTATCACGATCCGGTCAGCGGCAAAGCGGTGAAAACCGAGATCAAGGGCTGATGCCACGCGAGTCCCTGCGCCTCTGGGACCCGGTGGTACGGATGTTTCACCTGTCCATCGCCGGGGTCTTTGCCGCCAACTACTTCTTCAATGAAGCCGGTGACGACTGGCATGTCTGGCTCGGTTATTACGCCATGGGCTGGCTGCTGGTGCGTCTGGTGTGGGGATTCGTCGGGCCGCGCAGTGCGCGCTGGTCGGACTTCTGGCCGACGCCGTCACGGTTGGCGGCCCATGCCCGGTCGCTGATCGCCGGGCGGCCCGAGCATCGTCTCGGGCATTCGCCGATTGGCGCACTGGTGATGATCGCGATGCTGCTGGCGATGCTGACCGTCGGCCTCAGCGGCTGGGCCATGGAAAAAATCGATGCCCTGTGGGGCGCCGACTGGCCGTTGCAAGTCCACGAAACTGCCGCCGATGCCTTGCTGGCGCTGGTCATCGTGCACATCGCGGCCGCGCTGTTTGAAAGTGTTCAGGTACGCGACAACCTGCCGTTGTCGATGCTTACCGGGCGCCGGCGCCGTTTGCCGGACGATCCGGGCCGATGACAGGGATGTTCTTTCGATGGTCTGCCATCTCGTAACCGCCATGAGCTGCCTATGCGTGCCTTGTCCTTTCGTTTGAAGTTCGTTGTCGCCGCGCTTGCGGTGAGCCTGATTTTTATCGCGGCGTGGCGCAGTCACCCGGAGCATGTGCTGGCGCAGTTCGCAGTTGAAACGCCTGCCGCCCGGCCCTCGGCGAATGCGGCCGAGCCGATGTACAGCAGTCGTTTCGTGTCCTCGGAACTGGATGATTTCGTGCACTCGTCTTCGGTCACTGCGTTGCCCGGCGGCGACCTGATGGCCGTGTGGTTCGCCGGCTCGCGCGAAGGCGCCGCCGACGTGCAGATCCGCACCGCGCGCTTCAACGCCAAGACTGCGGAGTGGGGCGCCGAACAAGTGTTGGCCACACGCGAATCGACGGTGGCCGACACCCAGCGCTACATCCGTAAACTCGGCAATCCGGTGATCGCTCTCGCGCCGGACCAGCGTTTGTGGATGTTCTACGTGTCGGTGTCCGTCGGCGGCTGGGCCACCAGTGCGATCAACGTGATGGTCTCCGATGACTTGGGGCGCAACTGGACCGCACCTCGACAGCTGATCACTTCGCCGTTCTTCAACATCAGCACTCTGGTGCGCGCCGCGCCTGTGTTTCATGCCGACGGCTCGATCGGCCTGCCGGTATATCACGAGTTCATGGGCAAGTTCGCCGAATACCTGTACCTGAGCACGGACGGCGCCGTGATCGACAAATTCCGCATCAGCCGGGGCAAGCATTCGTTGCAACCGACTATCGTGCCGCAGGACGAGCGCCGCGCCGTGGCGATGCTGCGTTATGCCGGTGAAACCCATCACAAGGTGCTGGCCAGTCGCACCGAAGACGCCGGGCAAACCTGGAGCGAACCGTATCCGCTGGAACCGGCCAACCCCAACTCGTCGCTGGCAGCCGTGGGCACCGCCGATGACGGTTTGCTGGTGGCGCTCAATGACCTGCGCGACGGGCGTTTCAAGCTCAGCCTGTACGGCACCAATGCCAACCTCAACGACTGGCGCAATGTCATCGAACTCGACCAGTCCCCCGATCCCCTCGGCCAGCCGTTTTCGCCAGAGGCCTACAAGGCAATCATCGGCGAAGGCTTTCGCGCCTCAAGTGGCGCTCAGCGTTTGCCGCTGGAACAGCGTTTCCTGAGCAACCTCGACTACCGCGTGTGCAAGCCCGAAGGCTGTGAATTCGAGTACGAATACCCGTACTTCAGCCGTGGCAGCGATGGCCTGTATCACTTGGTTTATTCCTGGAACAACACTTTCATCAAACATGTCAGCTTCAACGATGCCTGGCTGGCGGAGCGCCTGTGATGCTGTTTCTCTGGCAAGCCCATTTGAGTTTCATCCTGCTCGGTTTTGTTTTGCTGGGTTCCTTTCAATTCACTCAACGCTGGCGTCCGTGGCTGTTACCGGCGCTGGCACTGGTCAGCTTCATTTCGCTCAACGGCCTGCCGCTGGCGGCGTATGTGCGTAGTTTCACCGATGATCTGGCGATCACCACGCTGGTGTTTCTCAGCTGGGCCGCGTTGTTGCGCCTGGGGGTGGTTCCTCAACTGACACCGCTGACACGGGGTCAGATTCTGGGACTGTTCGTGGTGCTGACGGTGCTGTTGTACCCGGCGACAATGGGCCTGACGTATGTCGATCCTTACCGGTGGGGCTTCAATCCACGGCCGATGATCGTGGTTGTCGGGCTGGCGACTCTGGTGCTGTTGTGGCTGCGTAACTCGCTGGGTGTGGCGATGCTGGCACTGGCCACGTTGGCGTTCGCGCTGCGCCTCAAGCCTTCGGAAAACTACTGGGATTACCTGATCGATCCGCTGCTGGCGGGTTATTGCGTGATTGCCGGATTTGGACTTTGCATTAAGACCGCGTGGCAATCCCTGCCATCTCAACGAACAACACAGAGGTAAACAATGGGGTGGTTGCAATCGCGTCGCCTGCGCTATGGCTTGGGCGCGACAGGTTTGGCGTTTCTGCTGTTTGCCTTGCTGCGGCTGGTGTTCTTGTTCGGGTTTTCCGGGGGAGATGTCGCGCAGTTCTTTATCGATCCACACTGGCTGCAAACCCTGGGCATAGGTTTTCGTTTCGACTTGAGGCTGGCGCTATTGCTGGTGTTGCCATTGGCGGTGCTGGCGTGGTTGCCGCGCTGGAATCTGACCACTGTGCCGAGATTGCGCGGCGTGGCCCGGGTTTATCTGTTGCTGGCGCTGGGTCTGATCGGTCTGGTGTACATCATCGACTTCGGCCATTACGCCTACCTCGGCGTGCGGATCAACGCCACGGTGCTGCGTTATCTGGACGATGCGCAGATCTCGCAGCAAATGGTTTGGGAAACCTATCCGGTGCTGTGGATTGCGTTGGGCTGGCTCGCGGTGCTTGTGCTGTGGTTCTACGGTTTTGTGCGCCTGGAACGGCTGACACTGGCCCGTGAACCTCGGGCGATTCGCCGCCGTTCAGTCGCCATAGGCGCGGGGCTCGGGTTGGTGACCGTCCTGCTGGCGCTGTTGGGCCGGGTCGACAAGCTCAACCTGGAAAACCCGGTGCCGCTGCGCTGGAGCGATGCGTTCTTTTCCGGCAACGGACAGATTGCCGCCGTGGGCCTGAACCCGGTGCTGTTTCTCTACGACACGCTCAAGGCCGGGCAGGCGCAGTTCGACGAGGCGCAGGTGCGGGCGCATTACTCGGTGATTTCCCGTTATCTGGGGGTGGATCGGCCGGATGTGCAAAACCTCACCTTTGAGCGTCAGCAAGCCGTGCAGCCTTATCGCGTCGCGGGTAAGAGGGCGCCGAACGTGATGTTTGTCATGCTCGAATCCCTCGGTACCAGCGCGGTGGGCGCCTATGGCAACCCGTTGAACCCGACACCAAATCTTGATCGTTTGGCAAAGGAGAGCTGGTTCTTCAAACATTTCTACGTCCCGGTCACCGGCACCGCGAAAACCGTATGGGCGAGCATCACCGGCGTCCCCGACGTGACCCGTCAGGAGACCGCTACCCGCCATCCGCTGATCACCAACCAGCGCACGCTGATCAACGCGTTCACTGACTACCAGAAGCTCTATATGATCGGCGGCAACGCCGGTTGGGCCAATATCAATGCACTGATCCAGCAGAGCATCGACGGCGTGCGCCTGTACGAGGAGCGCGACTGGCGTTCGCCACGGGTCGATGTGTGGGGGATTTCCGATCTGGACCTGTTCAAGGAAGGCGATGAGATTCTGCGCGCACTGCCCAAGGACAAACCGTTCTTCGCCTACGTGCAGACCTCGGGCAATCACCGGCCGTTCACCATTCCCAAGGACAACGACGGATTCGAAGTCAGCAATCTCTCGCTGGAGCAGGTGCAAAACGCCGGCTCGCGCAGCGTCGAGCAATACAACGCGGTGCGGTTGCTGGACTTCAACATCGGTCGCCTGATGGAACTGGCCAAGGCTGGCGGATACTACGACAACACGATTTTCGTGTTCTTCGGCGACCACAACACGCGCATCAGCCGCATCCCGCACATGCCGCCGGCTTTCGAACAACTGGGGCTGGAAAGTAATCATGTGCCGATGTTGATTCATGCGCCGGGACTGCTGAAACCCAAGGTGATCGAAGAGTCGGTGGGGCTTGCCGATCTGCTGCCAACCGTGGCGGGTATGGCCGGCGTGGCTTTCGACAACCGTGCCATGGGCCGCGACCTGCAGCAACCGGCGCCTGAAGGCGAGCGGGTGGTGCCGTTGGTATTGCGCGAAGGAACGTTCCCGCTGATCGGCGGAGTGACGAAGGATCATTTGCTGCAAATGCAACACGACGGCAGTGCGCCGACGTTGCACGACCTGAAATCGGCGACACCGCTGGAGAACGTCGCCGATGCGCATCCCGAGGAATTTCAACGACTGGTCGAGCTGACCCGGGGACTGCACGAAAGCGCAAGGTTGATGCTGTATCGCAACGTGCGTTGAAACAAGCGGCGGCCCTCTCTCGATGAAAGAGGGCCGCCACGGTGTCAGGTGTGATGGATGTCGCGATCCTTGGTTTCCGGCATGAAGAAGATGCCGAGAATCGCCGTCATCACCGCGATGACAATCGGGTACCACAAGCCGTAGTAGATATCCCCGGTAGCCGCGACCATGGCGAACGCCACCGTCGGCAGGAACCCGCCGAACCAGCCGTTACCGATGTGGTAGGGCAGCGACATCGAGGTGTAGCGGATGCGCGCCGGGAACAGCTCGACCAGCCATGCCGCAATCGGGCCGTAGACCATGGTCACGTAGATCACCAGCACGGTCAGCAGGAGCAGCACCATCGGATAATTGGTCTTGGCCGGATCAGCCTTTTCCGGATACCCGGCTTCTTTCAGCGCCGTGCCGAGGCTGGCGGTGAAGGCATCGTTGCGGGTCTTGAAGTCGGCGGCCGGCATGGCCGTGCCTTCGAAACTTTCGATGACCTTGTCGCCAATGCGCACCTGGGCCACGGTGCCCGGTTCGGCCACCACGTTTTCATACGGGATGGCCCGTTTGGCCAGGATGGTTTTCGCCAGGTCGCAGGAGCTGGTGAATTTGGCCTTGCCCACCGGGTCGAACTGGAACGAGCATTGGTCAGGGTTGGCGACCACTTTGACCGGGTTCTTTTCCTGGGCGACGAACACGTCGGGGTTACCGTACTGGGTCAGCGCGTGGAAGATCGGGAAGTAGGTCACCGCTGCCAGAATGCACCCGGCCATGATGATGCCCTTGCGCCCGATGCGGTCGGACAGACTGCCGAAAATCACGAAGAACGGTGTACCGATCAACAGCGAACCGGCGATCAACAGGTTGGCGGTCTGCGGGTCGATCTTCAGGGTTTGCAGCAGAAAAAACAGCGCGTAGAACTGCCCGGTGTACCAGACCACCGCTTGCCCGGCGGTGCCGCCGAGCAGGGCCATGATCACGATTTTCAGGTTGTCCCAGCGGGCGAAGGATTCGGTCAGCGGCGCCTTGGAGGATTTACCTTCTTCCTTCATTTTCTTGAACACCGGTGATTCGTTCAGCTGCAAACGGATGTACACCGACACCGCCAGCAGCAGGATCGACAACAGGAACGGAATCCGCCAGCCCCAGGCCTCGAATGCCTCGGTGCCCAGCGCGGTGCGGCAGGCCAGAATCACCAGCAGCGAGAGAAACAGCCCCAGCGTCGCGGTGGTCTGAATCCACGACGTGAAATACCCGCGTTTGCCCTTCGGTGCATGCTCGGCCACATAAGTCGCCGCGCCACCGTATTCACCGCCCAACGCCAGCCCTTGCAGCAACCGCAGGGTAATCAGAATGATCGGCGCCGCGACCCCGATGGTCGCGTAAGCGGGCAGGAGCCCCACAATCGCCGTCGACACACCCATGATCACAATCGTGATCAGAAAGGTGTGCTTGCGCCCGATCATGTCGCCCAAGCGCCCGAACACCACCGCCCCAAACGGCCGCACTGCAAAACCGGCGGCGAAGGCGAGCAGGGCGAAGATGAACGCCGTGGTCTCGTTGACTCCGGCGAAAAAGTGCTTGGCGATGATCGCGGCGAGCGAGCCGTAGAGGTAAAAGTCGTACCACTCGAACACCGTGCCGAGGGACGAGGCGAAGATGACCTTGCGCTCCTCTTTGCTGACACTGTGGTGCGGGTGCGGCGCACTGCCGGTGGACATGCTGTCGAGTACGGCCATGGGTGTTCTCCGTCGTGCTTGTTGTTATAGGCCGGAGCACTTCATCAACGTCGCGTACCCGAGGCCTTTGGTTGGTGCTGGAGCAGGTGTTTCGTGGAGCGTGCACAGACTGTCGACCTCGCGGGAGGGCGGGGTTTCTTTGAGCATAATTGGGTTCTGTTGGATGTCCACTCGACGAGACTTGGAGTGGCTGGTTGCACACGGAATCTGTGGGAGCTGGCTTGCCAGCGATGAGGTTGGCACATTCGATATCGATGTCGTCTTATCGCACGTCATCGCTGGCAAGTCGAATCGTCGCACCGCAGCTCCCACAGGGTATTGCGGTGCTAGGGATTACTCCGTCGGCACAACGTTATCCAGCACCTGATTCACCGCCAGTTCCGCCAGCATCACGATCTGCGCGATGCCTTGCGCGGTCTTGCGGTGGGGGCCTTCGAGGAGGTCGACGAAGTTGTTGAGCATGACGTTGGCCGAACCGAGGGTTTCGACGGCGTCGGCGAGCAGGGATTCGTTGTTGCTGGCCGGGTTGGCCTGGTAGAGGCGGTTGGGGGAGTAGGGCGCGGCCATCATGTGGGCTGATATCGGGCCCAGGTGGTAGTCGAGGGCGCGGTTGGCGGCTTCGTTGAATTTCTTCGAGTCAGGGCATTCGTAGGGGGAAGTTGGATCGGTGATGCTGGCCGGTTCGGTGACCGGAGGATTCGGAGTTACCTTGAACATATTCATTCTTTTCCTGTTTTGAAGCCGCCAGACCCGAGCTACTAAACAGGGGTGGAGGCAGCTGTGCGCAGGTTAGTAGACCGGGGAAAAGAAGAAAGCCGGCGTGCCCGGGGGCACCCTACGCACAACCACCATCAAATACAGGTATGGGAATACCTGACTGACAGACACCTGTGCACTCTTCAAATACCAACGGGCTACTAAACCCGATCACTGGAAATCAGTGACCCGATCCAAGTTACCGGCCGACCCCAAGGCGCACAAGCCGGCGGATTCTGGCGTAGCGGTAGGCTCTGGCGCAAGGATTTGTAGGCATCCGGACGCATTCCGACATGCCTTTAAACGGCGCGACCCAAACCTGTTTATCGATCATCACCCAACGAGGAGAAGCCTGACGCTTTTTGCCCCAAAAACCATTCGTCGCCTGCCTCGCACTCATCACGCCGACGTTCGCTCAAAAGCTGCATGACCAAAACCATCAACGCCGAAGACTTGCATATCAGCCTCCACCCGCTAAGCGAATCAGCGCTTTTCAAATGGCTGCTCGCCAGTTTCCTGATGGGCAAACGCATCCAGGCCGAGATTGCGGCCGAAGCCTATCGAGTGATCGTTGAACGACACCAGCGCGATACGCCGCGCAAGCTCGGCCATTGCACTCACCGCGAACTGGTGCGGATGCTTGGCGAGGCGCATTACGTGCGTTACGACGAAACCACCGCCAAGCGACTGCTCGCGCTGGCTGCCCAACTGAATGAAGAGTATGCCGGGCGGGTCATGAACATGGTCGAGGCGAGCACCGACCGCCAGGACTTCGAAAAGCGTTTGCAAGCCTTCGACGGCATCGGCCCGAAAACCGTGGAAATCTTCATGCGCGAAGCGGGCAAGGTGCTGTTTTGAGTGCGTCGTCGATCTTTATTGGTTGCGCGGGTTGGAGCCTGCCTCGCGAATACTGGCCGTCATTCCCGGAGCAGGGCACCCACCTGCAACGCTATGCCGCACACCTCAATGGCGTGGAAATAAACAGTTCCTTTTATCGCCCGCACAAGCGCCAAACCTACGTCCGCTGGGCCGAGTCGGTAACGGACGGCTTTCGCTTCTGCGTGAAGATGCCGAAGTCGATCAGCCATGAGCAACGTCTGCGGGACTGCGAACCGGAGCTCGATGCATTTCTTGAGCAGTGTTCGGGACTGGGAGATCGCCTGGGTTGTCTGCTGCTGCAATTGCCGCCGTCGCTGGCGTTTGACGAACCGATTGCCGAGGCCTTTTTCATCGCGTTGCGCCAGCGTTATTCCGGGGCCGTGGTGTTGGAGCCGCGCCACGAAACCTGGGCCGCCGCCGAGCTGTTGTTGATGGCATATCGCATCGCGCAAGCGGTGGTCGATCCCTCGCGAATCAGCGCCGATGCGGCTCCGTGCGGCTGGCCGGGCGTGCGCTACTGGCGGCTGCACGGCTCGCCGCGCATTTATTACAGCCCCTATGACTCGGCGTATCTGGAAAGGCTCGCCGGTGATTTGCGGGTGGCGGCTGTCGATGGCGTCGACACTTGGTGCATCTTCGACAATACCGCCAGCGGAGCGGCGCTGGGCAATGCGCTGGAGTTGCGACGGATATTGGCGCACGGGTAACACTCGATGTCTGGTCTTCCAACCGGCGAGCGTGTCTGTAAACTGGCCGCCCGAAACGGCGCGCGATGGCGCCGTCCTCACTGCCAGCGAAGGACTTTCCCATGGCCAACCAAGACATCACCTACACCCCGGATCCGGATGCAGACTCGATCTCTTCGGACGTGACCGAATTCAACGGCATCCTGATGTCGACCCAGATTCCGACCCGTGCCGACGGCAGCCTGGAACTGGGCGACGTCACCGCGCAAAGCGAATGCACGTTGCAGGCGCTGAAAGTCGCGCTGGAAAAGGCCGGCAGTTCGATGGACCGCGTGCTGCACCTGACCATCTACCTGACTGATATGGCTGATCGCGCTGCGTTCAACGAAGTGTACAAGCGTTTCTTCGCCAAGCCATGGCCGGTGCGAGCGGCGGTTGGCGTGGCGGCTCTGGCGGTTGAAGGGATGAAGGTGGAAGTGACTGCGATGGCCGCGAAGGCCTGAGTTTGCGGTTCGGTTTGGCAGTTCTGCCCTGAGCAGGGCTGCCACCCGGCAGCACAGGCGTGCCGCTCGCGCGTTTCGCGGCTACAATGCGCGCCTCGACCGTGACAGCCTGACTAAAAAAACATATGTCCTTGCCCAAACATCACCTGGAACTGCTCAGCCCCGCCCGTGACGTGGCCATCGCCCGCGAGGCCATCCTGCATGGCGCCGACGCGGTGTACATCGGCGGCCCGAGCTTCGGGGCGCGCCACAACGCGTGCAACGAGGTGAGCGAAATCGCCGAACTGGTGGAATTTGCCCGTCGCTATCACGCGCGCATCTTCACCACCATCAACACCATCCTGCACGACAACGAACTGGAGCCGGCGCGCAAGCTGATCCATCAGTTGTACGACGCCGGCGTCGATGCGCTGATCGTCCAGGACCTGGGCGTGATGGAGCTGGACATTCCACCCATCGAGCTGCACGCCAGCACCCAGACCGACATCCGCACCCTTGAGCGGGCGAAGTTCCTCGATCAGGCCGGTTTCTCGCAACTGGTACTGGCCCGTGAACTGAACCTCAAGGAAATCCGCGCGATCGCCGATGAAACCGATGCCGCTATCGAGTTCTTCATCCACGGCGCGTTGTGCGTGGCGTTTTCCGGTCAGTGCAACATTTCCCACGCGCAGACCGGGCGCAGTGCCAACCGTGGCGACTGCTCCCAGGCCTGCCGTCTGCCGTACACCCTGAAAGACGAAAAGGGTGGCGTGATCGCCTACGAAAAACACCTGCTGTCGATGAAGGACAACAACCAGAGCGCCAACATCCGCGCGCTGGTCGAGGCCGGTGTGCGTTCGTTCAAGATCGAAGGTCGCTACAAGGACATGGGCTATGTGAAGAACATCACCGCCTATTACCGCCAGCGCCTCGACGACGTGCTCAACGACCGCCCGGACCTGGCCCGCGCCTCCAGCGGCCGCACCGCGCATTTCTTCATGCCGGACCCGGAAAAGACCTTCCACCGTGGCAGCACCGACTACTTCGTCAGCGAGCGCAAGATCGACATCGGCGCGTTCGATTCGCCGACCTTCACCGGTCTGGCGGTGGGCACGGTCGAGAAAGTCGGCAAGCGTGACATGCAAGTGATCACCCACGAGCCGCTGTCCAACGGCGACGGCCTCAACGTGCTGGTCAAACGCGAAGTGGTGGGTTTCCGCGCCAACATCGCCGAAGCCAAGGGCGAGTTCGAGGAAGAAGGCGAGAAGCGCTACCGCTACCGCGTCGAGCCGAACGAAATGCCGGAAGGCCTGTACAAGCTGCGCCCGAACCACCCGCTGAACCGCAACCTCGACCACAACTGGCAGCAGGCCTTGCTCAAGACGTCCGCCGAGCGTCGTATCGGCGTGAGCTGGCTGGCGAAGCTGCGTGAAGAGCGTCTGGAACTGACCGTGACCAGTGAAGAGGGCATCAGCGCCAGCGTTGCGCTGGACGGCCCGTTCGGCGTCGCCAACAAACCGGAACAGGCGCTGGACACCTTGCATGACCTGCTCGGCCAGCTCGGCACCACCGAGTACCACGCGACCTCGATCAAACTCGATGCGCCACAAGCGTTCTTCATCCCGAACTCGCAGCTCAAGTCGTTGCGCCGCGAAGTGATCGAAGCGCTGACCGCCGCCCGCGTTGCCGCCCACCCGCGCGGTTCGCGCAAGGCCGAGACCACGCCACCGCCGGTGTACCCGGAGGCGCATCTGTCGTTCCTGGCCAACGTCTACAACCAGAAGGCTCGTGACTTCTACCACCGTCACGGCGTGAAGCTGATCGACGCGGCGTACGAGGCCCACGAAGAGGCGGGCGAAGTGCCGGTGATGATCACCAAGCACTGTCTGCGGTTCTCCTTCAACCTGTGCCCGAAACAGGCCAAAGGCGTGACCGGCGTGAAAACCAAAGTCGCGCCAATGCAGCTGATTCACGGCGATGAAGTGCTGACCCTGAAGTTCGACTGCAAGCCGTGCGAGATGCACGTGATCGGCAAGATGAAGGGCCACATCCTGAACATGCCGCAGCCGGGCAGTGTGGTGGGGCATATCAGCCCTGAAGACCTGATGAAGACCATTCCTCGGGCGCCGCACTGATTCAGAGGCAATAAAAAACCGGTGACGAAGGTCACCGGTTTTTTTATGCCTGCCAGAACTCAACTGGCTTCGTAGCGCGATCCCGTTGGCGGCGCCGCTTCGCCACTCAACGCGTCGACCATCGGCGGATGTTCCTGCGCGGCCTGCCGCAGATCCTCGGTCACCCGCAGCTCCGCGCCAGTTGGCGAGAACGTCGCTGCCGCCGCAAACGGCGCCGGGTTGGCCGGCACCGGGCGCTTGCCTCGGCGCCAGAAGAAGAACGTCACCATGGCCAGGTTGACCAGCGCGAAGGCCCAGAACAGGCCGGTTTCGCCGTGAGCGTTCATCGCCGGGGAAATCAGCAGCGGGCTCATCGCCGAGCCCAGCGAATTGATCAGCAGCATGCCCTGAATCATCGGCACCAAGGTTTCGACCGGTGCACGGTCGGCAGCGTGGCTGACCGCAACCGGGTACAACGCGAACACGCCGCCACCCAGCAGGAACAACATCGCCGCGAGCATGGCCGAGGACAGCGGCACCAGCACGATCACCAGCGACAGCACGGTGCACGCGGCGCAGAGTACGGTCAGCACTTGCAGACGATCCTTGCGATCGGACCAGCGCCCGACCGGGTATTGCAGGAGCATCGCGCCGAGGATCGTCCATGCCATCATGCTGCCGACTTCGCCGACGTTCAGGCCGATGCGTTGCAGGTACAGCGGCAGCAGGGTGTAGATCGCCGCGATGGTGACGCCGGAGCCGAAGCAGCCGACCAGTCCGGTGGGCGACACACCCAGTAGCGCCCGTGGCTTGAGCGGTTCGACTTGTTCCAGCAACGGCGACACGCGCGGCAGGATTACGATCGGCAGCACCGACAGGGTCGCGAGCATGCCGGCAACCATGAATGGCGCAGTGTCGCCGAGCCCGGTGATTTTTCCCAAAAACGCCTGACCCAGTACCCCGGCGCCGTAGAGGACGATCATGTACAGCGCCAGCAGACGGCCGCGAATTTTCGCGTCACCGGCCAGCAGCAGCCAGCTCTCGATCACCAGAAACACGCCGACCGTGGCCCAGCCGTTGATCAAGCGCAGGACGACCCAGCCCCAGGTGTCATAAAACAGCCCTTGCAGCAGGATTGTCGCGGCGATCAGCGAGGCGAAGCTGCTGTAGGCGCGGATGTGGCCGATGCGCAGGATCAGCCGGTCATTGAAGATCGCGCCAAGCGTCAGGCCGGCGAAATAGGCCGAGGACACGATGCCGATCATCGTCGCCGATTCGCCGGCCGCGCCCAGGCGCAGGGTGGTCAAGGAAGACAGAAAGCCGTTGCCCAGGGCAACAATGAATAGCCCGAGCAGGGGCGCCAGCGCCATGGCCAGCAAACGCGGTGTCATAAAAACCTCAAGTGATCGAACAGCGGAACGTGCGCCTCTGCGCATGCGAGTGCCAAGCCGAAGTGTGTTGAAGACAAACGACCGCCGAACGGGCAGGACGATTGGGCCTGGCGCACTTGGTGAAAGTGGCCGGCTGTTCAAACCTGAGGGTTGTCATGGCTGCGGGCAGGCGCCGGTCGGGCGACTGCAAGAGGAGGCGCGATTTTAAGCCTTGTGCGGCGTTTGCCAAGGTGCCGGGCCTGCGACGTTGGGACGCAGGCCTCAGGCACGGTCGTTCAGGCTTGGGCCCGGTGCATTCATTCCCGAGTATTTTGCCGTCCCGGCGGTTAGCATGGCGGCATAACAAGTAACTGATGGACCGCATCTTGATCGAACGACGTCAATTCAGCGGTGGCATGAAGGGCAAGAACCTTCGCTACCTGAACGAGCCTTCCGCCGGTGCGGGGCGCATGACCCGCACCGGGTTCGTGCTGCTGGAGCATTTTTCCCTGCCGGCCTTTACCCAGGCGCTGGACACCCTTGTCACCGCCAATCTGCTGCGCCCCGGTCTGTTTTCCACCCGCACCTTCGGCCTGAGCGACGGCGAAGTGATCAGCGATCTGGGGCTGGTGATCCGCCCGGATTCACGGCTTGAGGCGAGTGTGTTGCAGGAGCTGGACCTGCTGGTGATCTGCGGCGGTTACCGCACGGAATTGAAGGCCAGCGACGAGTTCATCGGCCTGCTTAAAATGGCCGCCGAGGCGGGAGTGATACTCGCCGGGTTGTGGAACGGCTCATGGTTTCTGGGGCGGGCAGGGGTGCTGGAAGGGTATCGCTGTGCAATTCACCCGGAGCATCGGCCAGCGTTGGCGGAAATCTCCAAAGCGACCCAGGTCAGCAGCGAGCCCTATGTGATCGACCGCGACCGGTTGACGGCATCGAGTCCGTCCGGGGCATTCCACATGGCGCTGGACTGGATCAAGGGTCTGCACGACAAGGCGCTGGTCGAGGGCATTGAAGACATTCTGGCGTTCGAGGAATCGCGTTACCGGCGGATCAAACCCACCGAAAACATCAGCGTCAGCGCGCCGTTGCGCGAAGTGGTGAAGCTGATGGATGCCAACCTCGAAGAACCGCTGGAGCTGGAACAACTGGCGGTGTATGCCGGGCGTTCCCGGCGTCAGCTGGAGCGGCTGTTCAAGGAACAACTGGGCACCACACCGCAGCGTTATTACATGGAATTGCGGATCACCGAGGCCCGGCGTCTGCTGCAACACACCGAGTTGTCCCAAGTGGATGTGCTGGTGGCTTGCGGGTTTGTGTCGCCGAGTCATTTCAGCAAGTGCTACAGCGCCTATTTCGGTTATCGGCCGTCCAAGGAAAAACGGCTCGTCAAATGACGAGCCGTTCGGCGTACTGCTTCAGAGGTGATCGGCGTCGATGATCGCCTTGGCGAAGGTCTGCGGACTTTCCTGCGGCAGGTTGTGGCCGATGCCGCCGTTGATCAGCCGGAATTCGTACTTGCCGGTGAAGCGTTTGGCGTAATCCTCGGGCGCCGGGTGTGGCGCGCCGTTGGCATCGCCTTCCAGGGTGATGGTCGGCACGCTGATCGATGGCGCGGTGGCGAGTTTCTGCTCCAGCGCTTCGTACTGGCTTTCACCCTGCACCAGGCCCAGACGCCAGCGGTAGTTGAACACGGTGATGGCGACGTGATCCGGGTTTTCCAGGGCCTTGGCGCTGCGGTCGAACGTGGCGTCGTCGAGGGCCCATTTTGGTGAGGCGGTCTGCCAGATCAGCTTGGCGAAGTCGTGGGTGTTCTTGGCGTAACCGGCGGCACCGCGGTCGGTGGCGAAGTAGAACTGATACCACCATTGCAGCTCGGCCTTGGGCGGCAGCGGGTTCTTGCCGGCGGCCTGATTGCCGATCAGGTAGCCGCTGACTGACACCAGCGCTTTGACTCGCTCCGGCCACAGCGCCGAGACGATATCCGCCGAGCGTGCGCCCCAGTCATAGCCGCCGAGTACGGCTTTTTTGATTTTCAGTGCATCCATGAAATCGATCACGTCACTGGCGAGCGCCGCAGGCTGCCCATTACGCACAGTCTTGTCGGAAAGGAAGTGCGTGTCGCCATAACCCCGGGCGTACGGCATCAGCACCCGATAACCTTTGGCCGCCAGAATCGGTGCGACTTCGTCGTAGCTGTGAATGTCGTACGGCCAGCCGTGCAGGAGAATTACCACCGGGCCATCGGCCGGGCCGGTTTCGGCGTAGGCCACGTCCAGCACACCGACTTTCACATGTTTCAACGGGCCGAAGGGCAGGTCGGCTTTCACGCTGGCGGCTACGACCTTGACCGGTTCCGGCGCCGCCGATTGCGCGTTGGCGTACGCGCCGAATTGCATCAGGGCGGTGGCGAGAATCGACAGGCCCAGCAGGCGACGACGGGAGTTGCCGGTAGCGGTGGTGTGCAGTGCTTGTTTCATGGTCAGGCTCCTTTGCAATCGACGGGGATGGGGTTCTGGGTGAACCCTTCTGAACTGGATCCCAGTAAAGCCTGCCGGTGTATCCGTGCTGTTTCGGTTTTGCTCCCGAGTTAAGGGCGTGTGTATCAGCAGGCATTGCGTACACAGTGCGATACAAATCCGCCGTCCATGAAAAAGCCCCGAATGATCGGGGCCTGGTTGTATTGCGCTTTTCGCAGATTCAGGCCTGGGTTGCGTGTTTCGGTCCGGCCAGCGCCCAGGCGATCAGTCCCAGTAGTGGTACAAACACGATCAGTACGATCCAGACGCCCTTGTTGCTCGATTTCCCTTCGCTCTTGCGCACTCGGTTGATTGCCCACAGTTCCACGAGCAAAAGAATGATGGCCAGTACGATCCACGTGGTTTCGATTTGCATGAGCTACCTCCTGATGGTCATTCGGTTAGGCGGGCGGTGAAACCGAGGGTTCATTAAATTTGCGTCTCGCCTGCGTCGGGCAACCTGCACAAATCTTCTAAACGCATCGACGTGAAGCGCGGTAACGTAGCGGCTGAACCCGTTTTTCTGGAGCCTTGCGTGGACAAACGCAACTGGATCGACCTGTCCCAGGATGCCGATACCGGCATCGAGTCGATTCGTGCCCATTTCCAGGGGCATGCCTACGATCCGCACTGGCATGACAGTTTTCTGGTGGGTGTCACCGAGCAAGGGGTTCAACAGTTCGATTGCCGGCGGGTGCGGCACTTCAGTACGCCGGGCAAGATCTTCATGCTGGAGCCGGGGGAGATTCACGACGGGCACGCGCCCACCGAGGAAGGCTTTACCTATTCGATGCTCTATCTCGATCCGCATTGGCTGGAGCGCGAGTTGCTGGCGCTGTTCGAGCAGGCGCCGGACAACCGCCAGCTCGGATTCGCCGACACCCTGAGCCAGGATCCGCGTCTGGCCACTTCCATCAATCAAGCCTTTCACGCCTTGCATCACGGCGACCTGCGCATCGTCCGGCAGAGCGCTGTCGACCACTTGCTGGGGGCTTTGACGTCCCACCTCGACTGGCGCAAACGTCAGGCGTTCGATCCACGCTTGCCGCGCGTGGCGCAGGTGGCGCGGGACTACCTGCATGCCCATGCCTTCGAAGACATCGGCCTGGATGATCTGGCCCGGGCCTGCGGGGTTGATCGCTTTCGGCTGACCCGGGCCTTCAAGTCGGCTTTCGGTCTGGCACCCCATGGCTACTTGATCCAGCTAAGACTGGCTCGGGCCCGGCAAATGCTGGCGCGAGGAGAAACGCCCGCCAACGTCGCCAGTGCGCTCGGGTTTGCCGATCAAAGCCATCTGGGCCGCTGGTTTCGCCGCGCCTATCACCTGACCCCGGCGGATTACCGCAAGCGCTGCTCAAACCTTCCAGACTGAACCCCATGCAACCGCGACCATGGACTCCTGTTCTGATCCGGAGTCCATGCCATGGAATCGTTGTTGCCCTTTCTGCTGTTTTCCTTCGTTGCCTCGATCACCCCGGGGCCGACCAATATTCTGGTGATGAGCCACAGTTTGCGACGCGGGATGGTGGCCACGCTGCCGATCATCTTCGGTGCCTGTCTGTCGGCGGCGCTGGTGGTGTTGGTGGTCGGGCTCGGCGTCGGCGAAACATTGCTGCGCTATCCCCGGTTGCAGCAGGCGATGGCCTGGGCCGGAGTGCTGTGGCTGAGCTGGCTGGCGTGGCAGATTTTTCGCAGTACGCCGCCGTCCCTTGACCCGGCAACGGCGGATGAAGAAGGGATCGGCGTTTATGGCGCCGCCGGCCTGCAACTGATCAATCCCAAAGTGTGGATGATGGCGGTGGCGGTGGTGAGCGTGTTTGGTGGGAGCGGTGACGAGAGTACGCGGATGGTGCTGTTGGCCTTTGTGTTTCTGCTGGTCTGTCTGCCGTGCATGACGGCGTGGGCGGCGCTGGGAGTGGGCAGTGCGCGGTTCTTTGGTTCGCCACGGGCATTCAGGCGCATGAATGCCGTGCTGGCGTTTTTGCTGTTGTTGTCGGCATGGTTGACGGTGTTGGTCTGATCATTGCGCCCGGTCATATAAATTTGAAATACACCGCGCAGCCCCCCAGAATCGCGCCCCGATCCGGCCACTGGTGCCGGACGCTCAATGTAAAAGGGGTTGCGGTTGAACCAACAGACTTTGTCCATGCGCCTGGAGCGTGTCGCTGCACACGTACCCGCCGGTGCGCGCTTGGCCGATATCGGCTCGGATCACGGCTACCTGCCGGTGGCGTTGATGCGTCGCGGCGCCATCGAAGCAGCGGTGGCGGGGGAGATGGCGCTGACGCCATTTCGCTCGGCTGAACGTGCCGTGTGCGAGAACGATCTGCAGCAGCAGATCACCGTGCGTCTGGCCAATGGCTTGATGGCTGTCGAACCGGACGACGGGATCAATGCAATTACGATGTGCGGCATGGGTGGTGAGACCATCCGCGACATTCTCGAAGCTGGCAAAGCGCGCCTGAGCGGCCGTGAACGCCTGATCCTGCAACCCAACGGCGGCGAACAACCGCTGCGCCAATGGTTGATGGACAACGACTACCGGATCCTCTGCGAGGAAGTCCTGCAGGAAAACCGCTTCGACTACGAAATCATCGTCGCCGAGCGCGACGGCCCGGTGACGTACACCGCCGAAGAACTGTACTTCGGCCCGCTGCAATTGCAGGCGCGCAGCCCGGCGTTTGTCAGCAAGTGGCGGCACCGGTTGCGGCACAAACAGCAGACTCTGACGCACTTCGGTCGCGCGCGACATGCGGTGCCCGAAGAGAAGGTACAGGACCTGACCCGGCAGGTGCGGTGGATCACTGAAGTGCTCGCTTGAACCCGACTCAGGGCTGATATCATTCACCAACTTTCAAGCAGGTCAAAAAACATGAACCGTCAGAAAAAGCTGCAACAACTCTTCAAGGAAAAATCCAGAAAGGCCAACGCCAAACTGGCGCCGAAAAGCAACAAGCCCAAGTACATCAGCAAGGCTGACCGCTTGAAGATGGAAGCTGAAGCCAGCCAGGAGCCGAGCCTTTCCACTGAAGAGTGAGGCAAGTTATATAACCCGCATCGTTTTGGTTTTGTCTGCAAGACTTCGCTATGGCGGAGGGCTGTCGGCCTTTTTACCGACAAAGCCCATTTCAATCGGCGTCTTTATGTAAAACACCGAAATGTCTTCCGCCTCCAGCCGTTTGAACATTCGTTCGGACTCTTCCTCCGTAATCGCCATGCGAATTTCGGTCGGCTGATCCGCTAACTCGAAAAAATGCGAGGAATGCAGCCGGCCGGTGTGGCCGAATCCCTCGATCCCGGTGGAAAGGGTCGCGCCGCGCAGGCCCAGTTCCTTTGCCAGATCGACAAGCCAGTCGCCGAGCATCTTTCCTTGATGGCGGCGGTTTTGTTGAGTGAAGAAAATCACCAGAAAACCTTTCATTTCGGTCTCCTTAACGCGTGCCAATCAATTGATAGGACAACAGCCCCGTCGCAGTCATTGCGAGCGAGCCGACGACGTGTACCGAAATCGAGCCGATTGCCCAGAGCAGCCTGCCTTCCTGAATCAAAGCAACGGTTTCGGCCGAAAGCACAAAAGGGGGACAGATTTATTTTCAGAAAATAAATCTGTCCCCTTTTGTGGTCTATTCCAACTCGAGGGTCTTTATGACGGCTTCGCCTTCGGTGCCGCCCGGCCAGCAAAGGTCGACGGTTATCGAATCACTGTTTTTTACATGGAAAATGGCGAAGTTCTTGTCTTCCGAATGGCTGAACAGGTGCTCGAACTGGACATTGTCATTACCACTGAGCGTACCGGATTTGGCTATTCCGGCAGAGACAGCCTGCCCGGCGGGCATTCGCGAAATGGCACTAGAAGTGATCTGGTAAACGTTGGCCTGGCGATAGATTTTATGTTGCAACCTGAAGGCGGCAGCACAATGAACATCGCCGCTCAAGAACACCAACGTCCGGCCTTCGGCATCGAAGGCAGCGAATATTTTTCCCAGCAGAAGATTTCTTTCAACATGGTTGGAGGGATGATCCCATTCATCCATGAAGTCGTCCTTGAGGCTGTTAATCAAGGACCCTGCCGTCAATACGATGGATCGCCAGTGAACGACTGGAACGGAACTGACCACAAACACGATTTTTGATTTTTTGACGGGCGGCGTATCCAGCCAGCCTAGAAAGCGTGCAACCTGATCATCTCCAAGCAGTCTGTTCTGGGCTCTTTCAACATCATGATGCCCGCGCAGGTCGAGCACGTAGAATGGGGTTGTCCCCTTTATGAAGTTATAGTCCCAGACGCATTTTTCGGGCGTTTTCAATAACGACCTTACAATGTTGGTGGGAGGATTGTGACTGTGGCCATATTCAAAATAGGCTGTTCTTGCCGCGTTCCACATCGAGTCTATAAGTTGCTGGTCAATGTCGGGGTCGTCTTTCTTGAAGTACCTTGAAAGAATTTCCAGACGCTCCGTGTTGGTTCGCGATCCCCAGCCATCCATGATTTCATGGTCATCCCAAATCATGTATTGAGGCGTTTTCGAAAAGATCTCCTGCATTTGAGGGAAATTCCAGTACACACGGTAATACCAGCGGTAGAGGCTCAGAAGGTAAGCATCAAGGCCCGCGGTGAGCAGCTTTCCGTCTTTTGTAAAAGCCGCGATCAGATCGTCCTTGTTGTTCTGCAGCCATTCCCAGATGTCCGGAAAGTATTTGTTTTCCTGGCAGTCCACATAGACCTGATCGCCACCGCCAATGACGAATCTGACTTTTGCGTTGTTGGCTCTGCTGAGAAACAAGGGCCACGCACCATTGCTGTTATTGGCGTTGAACGGGTCATGGCAGCTATAGAATCCGAAGCTGAAATCGGGCATGGATTGCGCCATGGTGGTAAAGGAGTAGATCTTTTGATATCCGATTTCTGTTCTGCGCCACATACTTTTGGACGTAGGCTTCTGACTCATCAAGTAATAGTAGTAGGTGGTGTTCGGTTTCAGATTGGTAATGTCGAAGGTATTGGTCAGATCCGAGTCTTCACTGAACTTGTACGACCGTATGTTTTTGGGGTCGCATCCCTGACCTTTTAGAAACAGCTCAATGGTTTTGCCATCTAGCGTGAACAGGTCCCCGACCAACGCCTTTTCGGACCAGACCAGCGCCCATTCTCCCGCCTTATAGACACGAATCCAGATTCGGGCGCTGTCAGTGCTCACGTGCCCGACGATGCTGGCAGTGCCAAGTTTGTTCACGTCGTATTCGTTGTTCCGCGGATCGACCAAGGCCATGACTTTCTCCATTTTCACTTGGGTTGTCAGGGGAACTGGAGTTCTGATCGAACACGGCCAACAGCAAACTTCTGACGAATCCCCATGAGGTGAACGATGTGACTATAGATGGTATCGGGCCATTGGGCTGAAGGGCCTCAGCTGCCCGGCTGCGGTGGCTTGGCCAACTCAATCCCCGCCGCCCCCAGCCGCTTGAGAATCTCGAACAACAAATCACTCTTGGTCTTGCCGACAATCCTCGGGCTGTCGACGTAACCCGTCACGGTCAACGTGATGCCATCGGGTGAAAGTTTGCTGAAGCGCACGAACGGCGCCGGTTTGCCGAGGATGGTTTCGTGCTCTTTGTAGGTGTCGAGCAGCAGGCCTTTGACCTGCTCGGGGTCGATGTCCAGCGGGAACATCAGCTCCAGCGTCGCCACGCCCTGGGCGCTGCCGCCGAGGGTGACGTTGCGCAGGTTCTGCGAGATCAGTTGCGAGTTGGGCACGATCACGATGGAGCGGTCGCTGAGCTGGATTTCAGTGGCGCGCACGTTGATCCGGCGGATGTCGCCCTCGACGCCGCTGATGCTGATCAGGTCGCCGACCTTGACCGGGCGTTCGGTGAGCAGAATCAGTCCCGAGACAAAGTTCTTCACGATCTCCTGCAGACCGAAACCGATCCCCACCGACAGCGCGCTGACGATCCACGCCAAGTTGGTCCACTGCACGCCCAGCGACGACAGCGTCAGCAGAATCACCACCGCGTAGCCGATGTTGGAAAACAGCGTGCTGAGCGACGCACACATACCGGGGTCCATGTCGGTCTTGGGCAGGAACTCATTGTCGAGCCAGCGGCGCAGGGCACGGATCAGGTAGATACCGATCAATAGCGCCAGCACCGCGTTGAGCAAATGCCCGGGAACGATGTTCAGCTTGCGCAGGCCGGCGCCGCCGAGAATGGTGCCGATGCTGTTGGCCAATTGACCCAACGTGGTGCCGATGCCGCCCACGAACAGCGTGATCCCCGCCAGCAACAGCAACGCCGCCCGACCCAAGCCGGCCAGCAGGGTCGAGGCCTGTTCGAGGCGCCGGTCGCCGACGCCCAGCAGTTGCTTCAAGGCCTTGCCGCTGGAGTGGCGGGGCGAGAAGAAGTATTCGCAGCTGTCCTTGAGCAACTGCATCAGCAGGTAGAAACCGGACAGTACGATAAACGCCCACACCAGTTCATAGGTGATGAACCGCGCCAGCGATACGTAGCCAGCCAGCAACGCGCCGAGTGAAATGACCATCGCCAGCGTGGTCACGGTGTAAATCACCCCGGTCAGGGTGTTGCCCGTCACCTGCGCATCTCCGGCCGCCGCCAGCGCCTTGCGCACCTTGCCGACGCGCATCAGCAGCACGGTGACGATGGCCAATACCACCAGCGCGATGATGCCACGGCCGGTGATCACGATCTGGCTGCTCATGCCGGACGAATTGCCGACCTGCACCGCCGTTATCAGTACCAGCAGCGTCGCGGCCAGGACCCTGGCGAAAGGCTTGAGCGTGAGGGCTACCGGTTCGGCAATCGCCGGCAACCGCCACGACGGGTGCTCGGTGGACAGCAAGGCGCGGCTCAGGCTGGTGATCATCACGCAGGCGTACACGACTTTCTGGAATTCGTCGGAGAACGTCGCCAGCATCGGCGGCAGCGGCACATGCCGGGTGCAGGCGTAATACAGCAGCTCCAGGGCCATCGCGGTGGTTGCCAGTGTCGCCAGCGCCGAGGCGAAAGCCAGCGAACTGCGGCGCAAGCGGCCTTCGGGCATGCGATGAATACACACCCACGCCAGCCAACGGTCGGCGAGCCGTCGGCCCAGGGTCCAGACCATGAAGGACAGCACCACCAGCACGCTGGTGTAGATCCGTTGCCCCGGCTGCCAGGCCTCGTTGCCGGTTTCCTTGATCTGGTCGACGAACATCTGCAGGCGTTGGCGATCGGTAGGATCGGGGTCGACCATCGGCGACCAGAAATCGGGGCTGAGCACGCTGTCGGTACGCAGGGTGAGTTCGCTTTCCAGCAACGTGCGGCGAATGCCGGCGATCTGGGTGATCAGATCGGTAGCGTTCTGCTTGAGCGTGGCCAGATTCTTCAGCGCGGTATCGACCTTGTTCTTCTGCTCGATCAGCGCCGCCCGTTGTGCGGCGATATCGGCCTGTTCGGCGGCTACCGTTTCCGTGGGCGCCGCCCCCAGAACGCCCAGTTGCACGGTCAGTTGTGCCTGTTGCGGCAACAGCGAAGCCGACAGCCGATCAATATCGAGAATGAACGCCTGCACCCGATCCTGCGGGCCTTCGAGCTGATTGTAATTGTTGGCGGACGAGATCTGCTGCTTGAGGCCGTCGAGGCGTTGTTGCAGGGCTTGCAGATCATTCTGGGTCACGCCGGGGAGCGGGGCACCGCTGTCGGCCGCGCCCGGCGCTTCAGCTGCCGACACCATGGCCAGCCCCGGACCGAGCAGGATCAGGGCGACGAACATCAATGACTTCAAGGCGTTGCGCATGGGACTGGCGATTCCGGTTGAACACACAATCAATGAGGTTAGGTGATCGTTCGAGCGCTGCATGATTTTCCGCTGCTAATCCTGGCTTAATGCTCATCCGCTGATATCGCCGGCATCCGATTGTGAATCCCGTTTCTCGCAACTAGACTTCCGGCCATGAAACGCTACCTGCGGTTTTGTCTCGTCTTCCTGATCAGCCTGGCGCTTCCCCTCAGCGGGATGGCGGGCGTGCAGACACCGACAGAACCCTGCCCGATGCAAGCCATGGGCATGGCGATGATGGATGGCATGGGCATGGATTGCTGCAAGGACATGAAAAGTCCTGCCGACCATGGCACACCCTGCAAGCCAGGCCAGGAGTGCAAGACCGGCGGCGTGCTGCAAGTCGCGATCCTCAAGCCGCCTGTCACCGTGTTTAGCCCCGTGACGCATTCTTTCTTCAGTGATTCCCTGCCCGTAGCGACCCCGTCCGGGGTCTGGCGACCGCCCCGCGTCTGATTCCTGTCTCCCTTGAAAACTCATTCCGCCCCGGCGGAGTGGATTGGCTGTGCGCGTGTTTTACGCCGCGCGCAGCGGACGATCACAGGAATCGTAAACATGAAACTCAAGTGCACAGGTTGGCCCTTCGCGGCCGGCTTTGCGGCAAGCGTGCTCGCGTGGCCGGGTTTCGCCGCCGCGCTGACACTCGATGAAGCGCTGCGGCTGGCGGAAACCAATGCGCCGTCGCTGAATGCGCAAGATGCAAAGATCCAGGCCGCCAGCAGCGCCGCCATCCCGGCGGGGGAGTTGCCCGATCCGAAACTGGTGCTGGGCGTGCAGAACTATCCCGTGGGCGGTCCGGATCGCTATAGCCTCGACCAGGACTTCATGACCATGCAAATGGTCGGCTGGCGCCAGGAAATGCCCAATGGCGACAAGCGCAAGGCGCGCATCGAAGTCGCCGATGCAGCCATCGAGCGTGCGGCGGCAGAACGTCGCATCGAACGGCTGAAAGTCCGTCAGGCCACCGCGCTGGCATGGATCGGCAGCTATTCGGTGGAGCGCAAACAGGCGCTGCTTCAGGACTTCTACAAGGAGAACCGCCTGCTGAGCGATACCGTGCGGGCGCAGATCGCCGGCGGTCGGGCGCAACCCGCCGACGCTGTAACGCCCAAGCAGGAAGCTGCCCGACTGGCGGAGCAAGAAGACAACCTGACGCTGGAACGCACCCAGGCCCGGGCGGCGCTAAAACGCTGGATCGGCACCGCCGCCAACGACATACCCGAAGGCAACCTGCCGCAATGGTCGGTCGAGCCCGTCACCTTCAATCACCAACTGCAACACCATCCCGAACTGGCCGCGTTTGCGCCCATGACCCGCGAAGCGCAGGCGAAGGTGCAAGAAGCTGTGTCCGAGAAAAAGTCCGATTGGAGCTGGGAAGTGGATTACCAGCACCGTGGCCGCGAATTCGGCGACATGGTCAGCGTGCAGTTTTCCTGGGATCTGCCGCTGTTTCCCGAGACGCGCCAGAACCCGACAATCGCCGCCCGACAAGCCGAGCTCAGCCAACTGGAAGCCGAGCGCGAAGCCCTGTCCCGTGAGCACACCGAGCAATTGGAAAACCAGTTGGCCGACTACGCGCGCCTCGACCGGGCGCTGCTGCGCAGTCAGCAAAGTCTCGTGCCGCTGGCCAAAGAAAAAGTCGACTTGAGTCTGGCCAGTTATCGCGCGGGCAAGGGCGATCTGAACGCGGTGGTCAACGCGCGCCGTGAGCTGATCGAGGCTCGCTTCAAACAGATCGACGTGGAAGAACAGCGCGCACTGACCGCTGCGCGACTGCATTTCGCCTACGGGGAGAGCAGCCTGTGAACCTACCAAAACACAACAGCTTCTGGCTGGCCGGCCTCGCCCTTGCGGTGGGTGTTGCTGCGGGCTACGGCGTGGCTTATCAGCGCATGGCTGGCGAATCCGGTGCGGCAGCGGAGCAGGGCACCGAACCCAAGGCCCTGTACTGGTACGACCCGATGTACCCGCAGCAGAAGTTCGATAAACCGGGCAAGTCGCCCTTCATGGACATGCAACTGGTGCCGCGATACGCCAGCGAAGGCGCAGGCAATGCGACGGTCAGCATCGATCCGGGCCTGACCCAGAATCTGGGGCTGCGCACGGCAACGGTTGTGCGCGGGCGGTTTTCCTCCAGCCTCGACGTGACCGGTGTACTGGCCTTCAACGAGCGCGATGTGGCGGTGATCCAGACTCGCACCAGCGGTTTTGTCGAACGGGTCTATGCCCTGGCACCGGGAGATGTGCTGGCGGTGGGGGCGCCATTGGCGGACATTCTCGTACCGGACTGGGCGGCATCGCAGACCGAGTTTCTGGCCCTCAGGCGCAGCGGCGACCAAGAGCTGATTTCGGCGGCGCGCCAACGCTTGCAACTGACCGGCATGCCATCGAGCCTGATTGCCCAGGTGGAACGCAGCGGCAAGGTTCAGCCGAACCTCACCGTCACCAGCCCGGTGGGCGGCGTGGTACAGGAACTCAATGTGCGCACCGGCATGACCGTGGCGAGCGGCGAGACGCTGGCGCGGATCAATGGTCTGGGAAGCGTATGGCTCGCCGTGGCGGTGCCGGAAGCACAGACCGGTTCCATCACCGAAGGGCAATCCATCGAAGCACGATTGCCGGCGTTTCCCGGCACCGTGTTCAACGGCAAGGTCAGCGCAATTCTGCCGGACACCAGCCCGGACAGCCGCACCCTGCGCGTGCGCGTCGAACTGGCCAACCCCGAGGGTCGCTTGCGTCCGGGAATGACCGTTCAAGTACGGCTGAACCGCTTGACCGGGCAGGACAGCCTGTGGGTGCCGAGCGAAGCGGTGATCCGCACCGGCAAGCGTGCCTTGGTCATGCTGGCCGAGGACGCGGGTCACTATCGCCCGGTGGAGGTACGGCCCGGACAGGAAAGCGACGGCAAAACGGTGATCCTCCAAGGCCTGGAAGAAGGGCAGAAGGTTGTGACTTCCGGCCAGTTCCTGCTCGACTCCGAGGCCAGCCTGAAAGGCATCGTAGCCGCCCCGCTTGAGACGGACGGCCAAGCCTCGGGGAGCCAGCCATGATTGCCGCGCTGATTCGCTGGTCCGTGGCCAACCGTTTTCTGGTGCTGCTGGTGACGCTGTCCGTCACGGGATGGGGTGCGTGGTCGGTGCAGAGCACGCCGATCGATGCACTGCCGGACTTGTCCGATGTGCAGGTGATTATCCGCACGCCGTACCCCGGACAGGCGCCGCAGATCGTCGAGAACCAGGTGACCTATCCGCTGACCACCACCATGCTTTCGGTGCCGGGAGCGAAAACCGTGCGCGGCTATTCGTTTTTCGGTGACAGCTTTGTGTACGTGTTGTTCGAGGATGGCACCGATCAATACTGGGCGCGCTCGCGGGTGCTGGAGTACCTGAGCCAGATTCAGAGTCGTCTGCCGGCCAGTGCCAAACCGGCGTTGGGCCCGGATGCCACCGGGGTCGGCTGGATCTATCAGTACGCGCTGGTGGATCGCAGCGGCCAGCACGATCTGGCGCAGTTGCGCGCGTTGCAGGACTGGTTCCTCAAGTTCGAGCTCAAGACCCTGCCCAACGTCGCCGAAGTCGCCACCCTCGGCGGCATGGTCAAGCAGTATCAGGTACAGCCCGATCCGGTAAAACTGGCCAGCCTCGGCATCACCCTGGCGCAAGTGCGTGAAGCCATCGGCCAGGCCAATCAGGAAACCGGCGGTGCGGTGCTGGAAATGGCCGAAACCGAGTTCATCGTGCGGGCCTCCGGTTACCTGAATTCCCTCGACGACTTCCGGGCGATTCCGCTCAAACTCGGCGCCGGCGGCGTGCCGGTGACACTGGGCGATGTCGCGACGATCCAGACCGGGCCGGACATGCGCCGGGGCATCACCGAGCTGGACGGCCAGGGCGAGACCGTCGGTGGCGTGGTGATCCTGCGCAGCGGCAAGAATGCCCGCGAGACCATCGCGGCGGTCAAGGCCAAACTCGAGGACATGAAAAGCAGCCTGCCGCCCGGCGTGGAGATCGTCACCACCTACGATCGCAGCAAGCTAATCGATCGCGCCGTGGACAACCTCAGCCACAAACTGCTCGAAGAGTTCATTGTTGTGGCGCTGGTCTGCGGGATCTTCCTCTGGCATTTGCGCTCTTCATTGGTAGCGATCATCTCGTTGCCGGTGGGCGTGCTGATTGCGTTCATCGTCATGCGTCATCAGGGGCTGAACGCCAACATCATGTCACTGGGTGGAATTGCCATCGCCATTGGTGCGATGGTCGATGCCGCCGTGGTGATGATCGAGAACGCGCACAAGAAGATCGAGGCGTGGCACGCCGCCAATCCGGGTGAGGAACTCAAGGGCGAGCGCCATTGGCAGGTGATGACCGACGCGGCGGCGGAGGTCGGGCCGGCGCTGTTTTTCTGCCTGTTGATCATCACGCTGTCGTTCATCCCGGTGTTTACCTTGCAGGCTCAGGAAGGACGGTTGTTCGGCCCGCTGGCGTTCACCAAGACCTACGCCATGGCGGCGGCAGCCGGATTGTCGGTGACATTGGTGCCGGTGCTGATGGGCTACTGGATTCGTGGGCGGATTCCGGATGAGCGCCACAATCCGCTCAACCGTTGGCTGATCCGGATCTACCAGCCAGCGCTGGATGCGGTGTTGCGTCGACCGAGGTTAACGCTGGTGATGGCGCTGCTAGTGTTCATCAGTGCGGCGTGGCCGGTTACGCGCCTGGGTGGCGAGTTTCTGCCGCCGCTGGACGAAGGCGATCTGTTGTACATGCCGTCGGCACTGCCGGGGCTGTCGGCGCAGAAAGCTGCGCAATTGCTGCAACAGACTGATCGGCTGATCAAGACTGTGCCCGAGGTCGAGCATGTGTTCGGCAAGGCTGGCCGCGCCGAAACGGCTACCGATCCGGCGCCGCTGGAAATGTTCGAAACCACGATCCAGTTCAAGCCCCACGAGCAATGGCGCCCGGGCATGACCCCGGAAAAACTCGTGGAGGAACTGGACCGCGTGGTGAAAGTGCCGGGGCTGACCAACATCTGGATTCCACCGATCCGCAACCGCATCGACATGCTCGCCACGGGGATCAAAAGTCCCATCGGCGTGAAGGTCGCCGGCAACGATCTGGCCCAGATCGATGCGGTGACCCAAGCCGTCGAGCGTGTGGCCAAAGACGTGCCCGGCGTCAGTTCGGCGCTGGCCGAGCGCCTCACCGGTGGCCGCTACATCGACGTCGATATCGACCGCAACGCCGGCGGCCGCTACGGGCTGAACATCAGTGATGTGCAGTCCATCGTCGCGGGGGCCATCGGCGGCGAAACCGTCGGAGAAACCATTGAGGGACTGGCACGTTTCCCGATCAACATCCGTTACCCGCGAGAGTGGCGCGATTCGCCCGGTGCCCTGGAGCAACTGCCGATCTACACGCCTTCGGGTAGTCAGGTCACCCTTGGCATGCTGGCGAAAATCAGGGTCACGGACGGCCCGCCGATGCTCAAGAGCGAAAACGCCCGACCGTCCGGCTGGGTGTACATCGATGTGCGCGGTCGCGACATCGCGTCAGTGGTGGCCGATCTGCGCCGCGCAGTCAGCGAGCAGGTGAAACTGCAGCCCGGCATGAGCCTGAGTTACTCGGGGCAATTCGAGTTTCTCGAACGGGCCAACGCTCGCCTGAAACTCGTGGTGCCGGCCACGTTGCTGATCATCTTCGTGCTGCTCTACCTGACCTTCGCCCGCTTCGACGAAGCGCTGCTGATCATGGCCACGTTGCCGTTCGCCCTGAGTGGCGGTGCGTGGTTTCTCTATCTGCTGGGCTACAACCTGTCGGTGGCCACCGGAGTCGGCTTCATTGCACTGGCCGGGGTCTCCGCCGAGTTCGGCGTGATCATGCTGCTCTATCTGAAAAACGCCTGGGCCGAACGCGAAGACTTCGGCGATCGCACCGAGCGCGGGCTGGTCGCGGCGATTCGCGAAGGCGCCGTGCAGCGCGTGCGCCCCAAAGCCATGACGGTGGCCGTGATCATTGCCGGTCTGTTGCCGATTCTGCTCGGCAGCGGCGCCGGTAGCGAAGTCATGAGCCGCATCGCCGCGCCCATGGTTGGCGGCATGGTTACCGCGCCTTTGTTGTCTCTGTTCGTCATCCCGGCGGCGTATCGATTGATGCGCCGCCGTCACTTGTCCGTTGAAACCCTCCCACCTGAAGGAAAAACCTCATGAAACTGATCCCGATCACCTTTGCGGGCACGCTGGTAGCGTTCGCACTGACCGCCCACGCCGAGGACATGCCCGGCTTGAAGATGGACGACATGCAAGGCATGCAGATGCAGGCCGCCACGCAACAGGCACCTGCCGCGAATGCCTAGGGCACGATCAAGACAATCGATACCGCGAAGCACACCGTGACCATTGCACATGGCGCCGTTGCGGCGTTGCAGTGGCCGCCGATGACCATGGGCTTTGCGGCGACTCAGGAGCAGTTGTCCGGGTTGGCGGTGGGCGACCGGGTGAAGTTTTCGTTCCGGATGGAGGGCAGCAAGGCAACGCTGGTTTCGATCAGCAAGTAAGGCTGTGACGTAAAAAAAACCGGCGCGAATCATCGCGCCGGTTTTTATTCGGGTTTTCAGATCGAGCGCTGATTGACTCGCTGCATCAGTTCCTCCGCCGACTCCTTGCGCTCCGAGTAGCGATCCACCAGGTCCGGACGATCGCGCAACAGCAGCGTGAACTTCACCAACTCTTCCATCACATCCACCACCCGGTCATACAGCGCCGAAGGCTTCATGCGATTGCCTTCGTCAAACTCCAGATACGCCTTGGGCACCGACGACTGATTGGGGATGGTGAACATGCGCATCCAGCGGCCCAGCACCCGCAGTTGATTGACCACGTTGAACGATTGAGAACCGCCACAGACTTGCATCACCGCCAGGGTCTTGCCCTGGGTCGGGCGCACTGCGCCCAGCGCCAGCGGCACCCAGTCGATCTGCGCCTTGAACACCGCCGACATCGCGCCGTGACGTTCGGGCGAACACCAGACCTGGCCTTCGGACCATTGCATCAGCTCAAGCAGCTCCTGGACTTTCGGATGATCGCCGGGCGCGTCGTCCGGCAGCGGCAAGCCCGAGGGGTTGAAGATTCGCGTCTCGGCGCCGAAGTGCTCCAGCAGGCGGGCGGCTTCTTCCACCAGCAAGCGGCTGAACGAGCGTGGGCGGGTCGAGCCGTACAACAACAGAATGCGCGGTTTGGGTATGCCGTCGTCGCGGGTGGTTTTCTGAATCAGTGATGGGTCGAGATTGGGCAAGTCGATCATGACGGCTCCGGTCACAGCAGGCTGATGCGGTCGAGCTCGCGCTTGAGGGCATCGCGGTCGAGTTCGGCGAAGGGCAGGGCGAGGAAGGCCCTGCAGCGGGTTTCGATCCGGGCAAGGGTCCCGTGGAAGGCTGCGCTGATGGCGGCTTCATCGCCGCGCACTTCCGACGGATCCTCCAGTCCCCAATGGGCCTTCAAGGCCGGGCCGAAGTAGACGGGGCAGGCTTCGCCGGCGGCCTTGTCGCACACGGTGATGACGATGTCCGGCGGGTTGTCCTCGAAGGCATCGTTGCCCTTGCTGCTCAAGCCGGCGATGGAAATGCCGGCCTCCTGCAACGTGGTCAGGCTGCGCGGCAACACCTGGCCTTTGGGGAAACTGCCGGCGCTGACCGCTTCGAAACCTGGCGGCGCCAAGTGATTGAACATCGCTTCGGACAGAATGCTGCGGCAACTGTTGGCGGTACACATGAATAGAACGCGCATGATCGGTCCTCAGCAGCAGGCGGATGTATTGAGTGGGCGGTCGCCCATCGCGGCGAGTCGCGCGCTGTTTTCTTCCAGCCACGCGGTGTTGGCGGCGAGAGTGGTCTGCAATATCTCGCTCACCCATTCCGGCAGCTGCGGGTTGAGCCGGTAATACACCCACTGGCCCTGACGGCGATCCAGCAACAAGCCACAAGTGCGCAGCTGCGCGAGATGACGGGAGATTTTCGGCTGGCTGTCGTCGAGTGCGCAGACCAGCTCGCAGACGCACAACTCGCCTTCACGGGTGATCAGCAACGTGGCCCGGGCGCGGGTTTCGTCGGCGAGGCATTTGAAAACGGAGGTAGGGTCGAGCATGGGAGTGCCCTTGCATATGCGGAAATTCGAATATACGGATTTCCATATGTATTAGGCAAGGTCTGAATTTTTCTGGGGTGAGTGATAGCATGTGGCCTTCATGGAGGTGAGGCTGACAAACAGCCTCCTCGGGCAGCGTGCAAGGACACAAGGCATGAAGAACAAACTGGCCATCGGCAAACGCAATGAGTTCGCCATCTGGGGTTATCTACTGGAAGCAGGCTTCGACGTTTTCCCATCCCTGGTCGACGATAAAGGCATTGACGGAATCGTCGGGCACAACGGCCGATACTTTGAAGTGCAAGTCAAAAGCGGGGTGAACTGGAACAACCAGCGCGGACTCAGTCGCGCAGCGGTCAGCATGAACCCCGAGCGGATCTTCCTGATCTACAACACCACCGTCGATGAAGTTCGCTACTTCACGGGCCAGCAAATTCTGGCCGAATCCGAGTGGGCGCAATCCATTGATTGGCGCCTGTCTCAGATAAAACTGCCCAAACGCATGCTGGATAAATATCAGCAGCACGATTGGGCGGGTTTCATTGCTTATTTGCGCGGCGAAACCAGCAACGCTTTGGCTTGATTGCCTTTCAGCGTCTCCGTTTTTTATATTCAATCAATGCAGATTTACCCATGATCAAGATTGCGATACCGACGCTCATCCTGCTGCTGTGCCTGCAGGGGTGTGCAGAAATGCCTGCGTATTCGAACGTTAAGTCTGGTGAGCCGAGTGACGAATCCCGTTACACCGTCATCGAAACCGATACCTATGCAGGAAGGCCCCAGCGCTCCTGGGGGGACGGCGAGCCAAACCTGAACATCATTAGAATCAACGACAAGAAAGTGGGGAACATTCCGTTTTCCACTTACTACTACAAGAATGATTCCCCCCAGCGTGCAGTGCTGATCCCGGGTAAGTACACGATTCAACTGGAATACAATCTGCCGTTGCACTTCTTGTTTGCCGATCTGGAGTTTGAAGGCAAGCCCGGTCAAAAGATCATCGCTCGTACGCGATATGTCGGCCTCAACCGATTGGAAGTATGGTTGGAAGACGCAGCTACCGGTAAAGTCGTTGGTAAGCGTGTGCACTGACAAGGTTAAAGCAATGGCTGTGAAGTAACGTGCTTTCAGCGATTGAACGAAGAGGGGGATTTTGAATACTTATTCAAAATCCCCCTCTTGTTTTTTGACTCCGTAATTTCGGGCGACTCAGCGCTTGCTGAAGGCCAGTCGCGCCGCAAACAACACGAAAATCATCCCGGTGGTGCGATCCATCCAGCGAATCACCTTCTCGCGGCGCAGAAATCCCGACAGCGGTTGCGTCGCGCCGATCAACACCAGCGACCAGATCAGCCCGAGCACCACATGAATGCTCACCAGCCCGAATGTCCACGGCACCAGTGGCTGCCCTTGCGGAATGAACTGGGGCAGGAACGACACGTAGAAAATCCCCACCTTGGGATTGAGCACATTGCCCAGCATGCCCTTCAAGAACCAGTTGCCCCCCGGCTTGCCATTGGCTTCGGCGGGCGCCAGCGAGCGGCGAGGGCGCAGCAGCATGTTCAACCCGAGCCATGCCAGATACGCCGCGCCGCAATACTTCAACAGGTTGTAGGCCAGCTCCGACACCGCAATCAACGCCCCGAGCCCGAACGCCACCGCCGCGCCCCACAACAGACAACCGGCGTTGATACCCAACGCCGCGCGCAAGGCCTGTTGCTTGCCTTCGACGGTCGCGGTGCGCAGGACCAGCGCGGTGTCGAGGCCGGGTGTCAGGGTCAACAGCGTGGCAGCGAAGGTGAAAGCGAGGAGGTTGTCGGCGATGGACATGGCGCGTGGGTTCCCTGTTCTGGATGGGGGAACGGTAGCGGTTTCAGGCTGGGGGATCCAGCAGGGAGATGAGGCGGGGTTCGATGGCGTCAGGTTGTATCTCAAGGATCGCCAGCGTGACCGGCAGTTTGAAACGACGGGGGCCGGCGCTGCCCGGGTTGACGTAGAGACGCTCACCACGCCATTCAATAAGCGGTTTGTGGGAGTGGCCGGTGATGATGAGTTTTACGCCGGGGTCTAGGTCAGTGGGGACGTCGACGATGTCGTGGACGAGGAGGGTTGACCAGCCGTTGAGGTTTACGCTCAAGAGGTCGGGAAGGTCTTGGGCCCACAGGCTGTTCAGATCGTTGTTGCCGCGCACTGCATGGACGGGGGCGATTTCCGTCAGTTGCGCGAGGATGTCCGCGCAACCTATGTCGCCGGCATGGATGATCTGATCGCAGCCTTGCAGCGCGGCGAGGGCTTCGGGGCGAAGGAGGTTGTGGGTGTCGGAGATGAGGCCGATTTTCATACGGAGGTTCCGTTCAGCTGAATTCCAAATCGGGGGCAAGTTCTGGAAACTCGATTTTCAAATTCGCGAGGCATTCCTGCAGTAGCTTCGCATCCCTTGGTAGTCGGGTGGAAAAAGACTCCCACCCTGAAAATCTCAGGTAAGCGGGCATTTGAACGAGGCCCGTGATCGCGTCCCAGAAAGCATCCCAGTTACAGCCATACCAGACGGGGAAACCGAGGGCATCTCTGAGGATTGAATGAAGCTCTTCAGCGCTCGATACTTCCGCCAGATCAATATTCATCTGCAGCATTTTTCCTTTGCTTGGGGCTAAAAGACCTCACAACCCAATCGCCCACGTCTGACTCACCAGCTCCTTCCCGAAGCTGAATATCGGCTCTTCCTCCACCAACTCAAACCCCGCCCGCTGATACAACTTGCGCGCGTCCACCAGATTGCTGGTCGTCCACAGAATCATCTTTTTGTACCCGACATCCCGGGCAAACCTCAGACATTCCTCGACCAGCCGATTGCCGATCCCCAACCCCCGTGCGCTGGCATCCACAAACAGCATGCGCAGTTTTGCCGTGGTTGCGTCGTGCCGGATGACAAATACTGACCCGACAACCTTGCCGTCCTTTTCCGCAATCCAGCAGCGCTCGCTGGCAGGGTCGAACTCGCGCAGGTACTTGGCGACGATCTCGGCGACCAGCGCTTCGAACTCCCAGTTCCAGCCGTATTCGCGGGTGTAGATCACCGTTTGCTGCTGCACCACCAGCCCCATGTCGCCCGGCTGAGGATCGCGCAACAGGTAGGCGGGTTGCTTGCCGCCCTCGAGCAGGGTCTGGATCTGCTTCATGGACTCGATCAATTGCAGTTGCTGCGGCTCGGCCATGCGTTCGAGCAGGGTGATGACTTCCTGCCGCGAGGCCTGTTCCAGCGGGGCGAGGATTTCGCGGCCGAGGTCGGTGATGTGCAGCTGGCTGGCGCGGGCGTCGGTGGCTGAGGGGACTTTCTGGATCAGGCCTTTTTTGTCGAAGCCGCTGATGATCCGGCTCATGTAACCGGCGTCCAGGCTCAGCATCTGGCGCAGATCGGCGCTGGTCAGATCGCCGCCGGAGGCCAGTTCGTAGAGGATGCGCAGCTCGGTCAACGAGTAGTCGCTTTGCAGCAGGTGCTCCTGCAGAACGCCGATCTGATGGGTGTAGAAGCGGTTGAATTGCCGGACGATGTCGGCGCGTTCGATCAGTGGGTTCGCGGACATGACATGTGCTCTAATGGTTGCCTTGAGCAACTATATAGTTGCCCAAGGCAATCAAGTCAAATGAATTGCTCAGATTCTTTCAGGGCAAACACTGCCGGATCGAACCTTTCGCTGGTGTCCATTCGAATGTTTCTGAGACCCACCGTTTCCAGGTGTGATGCATAGAGCGTTTCCGAAAAATAAGTGATCAGCAGGGTGCGACGACGGGCGCCTGCGGGGTTCAGGCTGCCGGCGTGAATGAGATCGGCATCGAATATCAGGATATCGCCGGCGTTGCCCGTCAGTTGCACGGATCGGGATTCATCAGAGAAGTCGAACGGGGGCTCGCCGAGTGCAGGGCGATGGCTGCCGGGGACGATGCGGGTTGCGCCGTTCTCCGGGCCATAATCGTCGAGGTAGACCAGCGCGATGACGGTGTCGCCGGGGCGTTGTGCCGACAGGTCCCGGTGCAGTTGCTGGTGGCCGCCATTGGCGAGCGGTTCGCGGCCTTCAACCTGGGAGATGAAGAAGTGCTCGCCGATCAACTCGCCCACCACTGCCAGCAATTGTGGCAACCGGCAAACAGCCTGGACGGTCGGATCAGTGTCCAGCAGCGAATGGCGCCAGTCGATACCACGGGGCACGGGCCATTCGCTTGAGGGCTTTACGCCGGTGTCGAACGTATGCCGAAGTTCGGTCAGCCATGCAGCCGGGATTGCCTGGTGGAGCAGGGCGTAGCCGTTTTGGTGAAGTTGCCTAGCGCAGGGAGTAGACCCAGGCATCCGTTGTCGTCCCGTCATCCAGAGTCACCTTGGTCAAAACCCGCTGATACTCGGCCCCTTCAAACTCATCGAGCGCCGCCCAGTGCTGCTGGAAGTTTTCGGAGGAGAATACAAAGCCTTCAATGACATCACCATCTTCCGCAATCACCAGACCGGGAAAGCCCATCGCCGCACCCCAGCCGGCGTGCGACAGACGCCCCTTCAACGAAGCGGCCTGCCAGGTGCCGCCGATGTTCAGCATCACATGTTCATTCGGTCTGCCGGGGCCCAGGGTTCCATAAACGAAGAGACGTTCCACGATTGCTCCTGACGATCAAAAAGGAGGGATCCTGATGTATCACGAAACCACAGGCAACACCGTCATCAGTTCGGGAGTGACCGGTTCAGAAACCCGTCGATCAATGCCACAACCTGCTGCTGGATCATCTCACGCGAACGACCGCCGCCATCCCCGCAAATGATGCCGTCACCCGGCGAGTCTTCTTCAAGCAACGCCACTGCGCCGGCCTTGCACGATGCCATGAAGCTGAAATGGCTGGCGTCGCTGATCTCGACATACTGCGACGATGCCGAAGGCAGCCGCTTGGCGAGATTGGCCGACTCCAGTTGGGCTGGCAGGTCCTCGGACGGCACGCCAGCGCCAATCACCAGCGTCGGAACCGGCAGTTCAGCGAGGCTTGTATCGGTCATCCCGCGTGACAGGCCCAGGTCCAGTGAAACGATCGCGCCGACGCGTTTGTCGCTCAAGTCCGCGCTCATCCGGCCTTTTGATTCTGGCGTATTGGCGACGTTGATCGTCTTGTAGACCGAGCAACTGGCCAGCTTTTGATGGGCTGCGCAGTCCTTCGCAAAGCGCTCGGGGTCGAAACGTGAGCCGGCGAGTTCGAGGGCAGTCCAGCCGCCAAGCGAATGGCCGGCTACCGCAATTCGACGCATCGAAACGGCACCCAGTTGCTCGGGCCGAGCGGTCACTGCATCAATGACTCGGCTGATGTCGGCAGGTCGTTGCCACAACTGGGCAGCCGCATGAGGACTGCGGTCATGGGTCGTGGTGCCGGGATGGTTGACCGCCGCCACGATGTAACCCTGACGGGCCAAGGCTGTGGCCAGCCACGCCTGGTTGCTCCAGTTCCCTCGGTAACCGTGTGAAAGCACCAGTAATGGATGCTCTCCGGCAGTCGGTGGTGCATCGCGCACGGCGGACGTCCCGATAAACACAATATCGTCTGCAATCAACTGCGGGGTGGCGGTGGTCCTGGCGGGATACCAGACGACCATCTCCAGCGGACGGTCGTTGTGCGCGTCCGTCAGTGTGGAAGTCCGGAAACCGATGGGGTTTTCGTCAGCGTTTGCGCTGGTCGAAAGGCAGATCAGAAGCAGGATGCGGAAAGCGTTTTTCATTGTTTTTATCTTCCTTGATCAAAGTGAGCAAACGGGACGTTTGCCCAGCCGTTCTACCAGTCTTACGGGATAACCGTCTCGTCATTTATTGCCGTTCCGGATAAATCTCGTGTTGATGTTCAAGGCAAGGCCCTGAGCCGCTCTGCCAACTCCAGCGCCACCCGACCGCTGCTCACGGTCGGCAACAGATGCGTAAACGGAATATCGATCATCCGCCCCTCACGCACGGCCCGCAGGGTCGACAGCACTGGATCCTGCATCAGCAACTGACGTTTGCGACTGGCCGGTGACCATTGGGCATCGGCCAGCAGGATCACGTCGGGGTCCGTGGCAAGCAGGGTTTCGCGGCTGACGGTCACCCGGTATTGGTTGATGTCGGCGAACAGGTTCCGCGCCCCGGCGGCGGCCAACAGATTGGTAACAAAACCACGCCGGCCTTCGCTGTCGAGTCCGTTGACCTCGCTGTCTAGGTAGAACACTGACAGCGGCCTGCCCCGGCGGGTTAAAGCCTTGGCCTTTTCCAGATCGGCATCCATTGCATCGCTCAGTTCCCGAGCGCGCTGCTGCTTGTGCAGCAAGGCACCGAGAGTCGAGAGGTCGTTGCGGATGAGTTCGAAGTAATCCAGCGAGTGTCCGTTGCAGGCCGACTCCAGCAAATACGAAGCCACGCCGTTGCGCTCCAGTCCGCTGCGTGACGTGACGCCGTTGCCAAACGCCGTGGCGAAGCCGCCGACCACGAGATCCGGTTTCTGCGCGTACAGCACTTCGCTCGATGGATAGCGGGGCGAAATCACCGGCACGCCGAAGTACTCGGATTGCGGCGTACCGGTGTCATCCAGATAAGCGACGCCGGCCAGTGCCGGGCCCGCACCCAACGCCAACACAAGATCGGCCGCATGCTGGTTGAGCGCAACAATCCGCGACGGTGGCGACACCGGCAGGTGCCAGGTCTCGCCACAATTGCGATAGTCATCTGCCAGAACCGGCGAAGTGCAGAGCAGGGCACTCGCCAGAAAACCCAGTCTTCTCACGAGCGCTCCTTGATCAACAGATCCTCGACCACTTCACCGCCCACCAGATGCACTTCGACCAGCCGTTGCGCATCCGCGTGGCTGCGCACGCCATACCAGCAGGTCTCCGGATACACCGTCATGACCGGCCCCAGGTTGCACGGGAATTGACAGTGCGTGCGGGTCAGCAAAACGCCGCCGGGGGTCTCGATGCGGTCATGAGCCAGCAAGTGCCGACGCAGGGTTTTCCATATCTGCAAGGCGCCGCGCTGGGTGCAGCGCGGGCCGGTGCAGAGGAGTACGTGGCGGGCATGGGCGGGAACATGCGACCAGTCCGGGTGCGTGTCGACGCCGTCGATGGTTTTGATTTCAGCCATCAGAAACGGTACGTGTAGCGCACTTCGGAGGTGAACGGCCGTCCGAGGTTGTCGACGTTGCTCGAACGGCTGGTGACGTAGTCGCGGTCGAACAGGTTTTCTACCAGCAGGCTCAGGCGATGCTGATGGGCGCAATCGAGATAGCGATAAGCGTCAGCGTCCACCACTGAATAATGGCCGTACTCGACCTGTTTCGAGCTGATCACATCGCGGATATAGCGGATCGCACCGCCGGCGCCCCACATCCGGTCAGCCGACTCGTAACCGATGCGCGAGCGGGCGAAAAAGCTCGGTACGTCGTTGATTGTCACTCCCGCCCGGGACTCGGTGAGGTTGCGGGTCATGTCTGCCTGTAGGCTCCATTGATCGTTGAGCGCCAGTTTTGCGTCCACCTCGAAACCACGCATCTGGATCCGCCCCTGGCCATTGACCCACTGAATGTCGTCGAGAGTAATCAGGTCATCGATCTTGCGCTTGAACAGGGTGACGCTGGCGCTGATCTCACGGTCGAGCAGCAAGCCTTTGTAGTCGAGGCCGAGTTCGGCGTTGCGACTTTTCTCTGGTTTCAGGTTGCGGTTGCCCAACTCGTCGCCCGGTTCGTTGACGAACAGTTGCTCGGCGTTCGGCAGTTTGTAGGCGGTGCCGTACTGGCCGCGCAGTGCCCAGTGTTCATTGAGGTCATACAACGAAGTGAGCATGCCGACCGTTGCGCTGTCGCCGCCGCTCATGGCTTCGTGACGAATACCGATGCTCGGATGCCAGTCGGGCAGGGCGTCGATCTGCGGGCGCAGTTGAGTATAGAGCGCGTGGGCTTCAGCCTTGTCATTGTCGATGATCAGCACATCGTCCTGGCCCTTGAACCATTGGTTGTCCGTGCCGAACACCAGCACATGGCCGCCGGGCAATTCGGCCTTGCCTTCGGCCTGCACACCCCAGTCGGTGAAGCCCCAATAGTCGTTGTGGTTGATGGTTTTTACACCGCCATCGGACGTGTTGTTGATGCGCGTGTAGCGGGTGTCCCAGTCGTTGATGTGGCCTTTGACGAAGTAGCTCAGGCGTTCGTTGACGTTCTGTTCAAAGGTCGCCGTGGCGATCTGCTGGATACGGTCGTTGGTGGTCTTGTGATTGTCCACCGGGCGGGCGAAGTCGAGGTTGGCGTCAGCGTACTGGTAGAACAGTTCCAGGCGCGCGTCATCGCCAAAGGACTGAATCGCCTTGCCGCCGAAGCTGGTGACTTCGTAGGCGCGCTTCTTTTCGCTGTCGTTCTTGATGTCGCGATTGCGAAACGGCTGATAGCCGTCCGAGACGTTATGGCTGACGTAGGCCAGCAAGCCCAGGTCGCCGAAACCGTTGGTGAAGATGTTCTCGACCCGCGCATCCTCGGTGGTGCCGCCGAATGTATCCACGCCCATGTTCACTTCGCCGGAGGCTTTGCGACTTTGCGGGCTACGAGTGACGATGTTGATCACGCCGGACACGGCCTGGGTGCCGAACAACAGACTTTGCCCACCCTTGAGCACTTCGATGCGTTCGATGGCGTTGGCCGGCAGGGTGTCCAGATACAGGCCGCCGTACAGGCGATTGTTCAGGCGCACGCCGTCGAGCAGGATCAGCGTGTCATCGTTGCGCCCACCCAGCAGCGAATAGGTGCCGTAGTCGAACGGGCCGTTTTTCGGCGCGACGTACAGGCCGGGAATGAACATCTGCATGACGCGGGTGACATCGGCGCTGGGGCCGGCGCGTTCGATCTGCTCACGGGTGACGACCTCGACCTTGCTGCCGAACTGCGCCATGTCCGCCACCGTGGTGGACTCCACCGACGGCGCGGAAACGATTTGCTGGATGAGTTCGAGCGGTGCATCATCCGCCAGCAGCAGGGGGCTGAACAGGCAGCCGAACAACAGGGATGGAGCCGGAGTGTTGAAAGGTCGAATCATTGTCTTCTCGAAAGGATCTTCGCAGAAGAGCATGCAGGAGAAGGCATCGCGCACACGCCGACACCGGCCCATGCCCGCCCACCGCAGGAGTTTGCCAAACAGAATTTCAGGCCGGTCTCCGGGCTCGCGCGTATGGACGCTTTCACCTTCCCATGGCCGTCTGGCCACAGTGGTGTATCGAAAGCATCACGCGCCTACCGTTGCGGGGGCAGCACCGGACTTGTTCGAAAAGAACGTACCGGTTTCCCGTTTCACCCCATGCACGGCGGCATGGGACACCTGAAACAGGGCGGCATCTGAACATCCGGATGGGCGCTCGTCAACTTGCCGGATCAAGCCTCGCGCGTATTCTGCTGAACGAAACGCTCGATCAACCACCGCGCCGCCGGCCCCGGTGGCACATCGGTGCGGTAGATCGCGTCGAAGGTGTATTGCCCGCTGGTGTATTCCGGCAGATCCAGTTGCACCAGTCGGCCGGTATCCAGATCTTCCTGGATCATCGGCCGGGGCATGTTGCCCCAGCCGATGCCCTCGCGCAGCAGCATGTGCTTGGCACCCAGGTCCGCCAGGCGCCAGGTGCGGTTGCTCAGCACAGCGAATTCCTTGTCTTTGGTCAGTTGCGAGCGATCCGACAGCACCAGTTGCGTGTGCTCGCGCCCGGCACCCGGAACATTGCCTTCAGCGGTCGCCAACGGGTGATTCGGCGCCGCCACCGGAATCAGCTCGACGCTGCCGATGCCGATTTTTTCGATGCCGTTGATGCCGTCATTCATCGGCCCGCTGACACCGACCACCGCGCCGTGATTGATCACCAACTCAGTCACGGCGCCGAGCGCTTCAATGTGCAGATGCAGGGCAACAGTGGGGAATTCCTCGCGAAAGGATTTCAGCGCATCCACCACGCGCTCGGCGGGCAACATTACGTCGAGTACGACATGCACTTCGGCTTCCAGCCCCTGCAGCAGGCCTTTGACCTTGGCGCGCAAGCCATGCACGCCGTTGGCGATGGTCCGGGCTTCGGCCAGCACAGTGCGGCCGGCGTCGGTGAGTTGCGGTTTGCGGGTGGTTTCACGATCGAAGAGGGTGACGCCCAGTTGCATTTCGAGATTGGCAATCGAGTAGCTGATGACCGAGGTCGCCCGGTGGAGCTTGCGCGCCGCGGCGGCAAAACTGCCGACTTCGACGACGGTAAGAAAGACCCGCAGTTGATCGAGTGTCGGTGTGCCTGGGTCGGAGATCATGTCGGTGTCCTTGAGTCGCCATGGAGGCCTATATTGGGTGAACAGCTTGCCTATTTTATCGAACGTAACGATCTAAATTAGTCGGCTATTCAGATGAGTTGCCGAGGCGCAACATTTCTTCATCCGGACGGTTCAAGTCGAACCGGACCCCATTGAAGGAAATTCTCCCATGGCTACTTCTGCAAACATCGCTCAAGCAACTGCTGTACAGAACGCTTCCGACACCAAACAAGCCTCGGCTGCCTTGATCGGCCGTGTCTTGCTCAGCGTGATTTTCATTCTCTCCGGTTTCTCCAAACTCGCCGCGCCGGCCATGATGATCGGCTACATCGGCTCGGTCGGGCTGCCGCTTCCGCAAGTGGCGCTGGCTTTGGCGATCATTGTCGAAATCGGTGGAGGCCTGGCGCTGATCGCCGGCTACCGCACCCGTACCGTCGCCGCTGTGCTGGCCGCGTTCAGCGTGGTCACCGCACTGGCCTTCCACAATGCGCTGGCTGACCAGAATCAGTTCATCCACTTCTTCAAGAACATCGCCATGGCCGGCGGCCTGTTGCAAGTCGTGGCCTTCGGTGCAGGTCGCTTCAGCCTCGACGTCCGTCGCCGCTGAAAGCCGGGCGCCGCGAGGGACAGGTTCCCTCGCGGCGCTTTGCCGTTTGTTGGCCGCCCTCTGTAACAGCATCGAGTAATCATCATGACCGTTCAGCAACACCTCTCCGGCTACACCCGCGAACCTGTCACTCACCGCACTCTGCGCTACCGCACCAGCGGCAGCGGGCACGGCTCGATCGTGCGACTGATGAGCCCTTCGGATCTGGGCCAGTTGATCAAACCCTTCGTGTTCCTCGACCTGTTCGAAGGCGAGGCCTCGTTCATTCACAACATGCCGATGCACCCGCATTCTGGGATCGCGACCGTGACGGTGGTTACCGAAGGCAACCTGCGTTTCGAGGCCGCCGGATCGTGCAAGGGCATGATCGATTACGGTGGTGTCGAGTGGATGCGCGCGGGCGGCGGAGTGTGGCACGGCAAGGAAATGTCGGTGGGCACGTCGCAGCGGATTCAGGGCTTTCAATTGTGGGTGGCTTTGCCGCCGGAGCTGGAGAACGCCAGTGTCGACAGCCAGTATCTGGAGTCTGCCGCGATGCCCGAGGTGGGGCCGGCGCGGGTGATTCTCGGCGCTCATCAAGGCGTGCAAAGCCCGGTTCGGGCGCCTGCCGGCATCAACTATCTGTTGGTCACGCTGAGTGCCGGCGAAACCTGGACTTACACTCCACCAAAAGGGCATGAGTCATTGTGGCTGAGCGTCAGCCGTGGGTTGCTGGCTACACCGGATCTGGTCAGCGCCGGCGAAATGGCCGTTTTCGAACCGGGCAACGGTGCCGTTACCCTGAAGGCCCTGCGCGATGGCACGGTGTTCGTGATCGGCTCGGCACAGCCTCATCCCTACGATCTGGCATTGGGCAACTACTCCGTGCACACCAACCCGCAGGCCTTGCAAGAGGGCGAAGCGAAGATCGCGGAAATCGGTGGGCGGTTGCGCGAGTATCTCAAGCAGGCGGATGGGGTTGAGGCAGTGCCGGTGTTCAAGTAAGCCCCGGGGCTGGCCAGCCTTCGACATGATACCGAAGACGTGTTGATTTTCAGCTGGCCGCCTCCAATGCGGCGCATCTGTTTACGATGGCTTGGGGCAGGTGGAACGCAACCCATCGATGTGTTCCATCAATCCATCAGGGATGCTCTGCCACATCGGATCAAGTATGAAGTCAACGCCTTCGCGGCGAGCCATCTTCGCCGCAGGTACAAAGTCAGCGTCACCCGCAATGAGGACAATCTGATCGACCTGTTGCTTAAATGAAAGCGATGCGACATCGACGCCGATTCTCATATCTACGCCTTTTTGCCGCGTGTCTATGCTGACATCGGCCTCAGTCAAGTCTGATATCTGAATTTTGCCCTTGAGCAGATCGGCGATTCTTGCGGGTTTGATTGTCCATTTCACATCTTTCGACAGATGCCCCAGACGCAATGCCAACTTGCGTTTGCTTCGCAACCGAATGTGCAGCTCTCTACGAAAAACTGCCTCTCTGGATTTAGAGAAGTCCACGAGTTTTTTTGTTATCGGGTTGTGTTGCTTGGTGTCCAGGGGAGGGCAGTCGTAGAAGAAAATCCTGTAAAGCTCCTTTCTGGGACGTTGCTGTGGCCCTGAAGGTAAGCCACTTTGGCCAGAAAAGGTTCTGGACATCAGGTGAGCCGTTGCCCATCGGTGCACGAGATCGGCAGCGCGTTCGGCATTGAATGCGTTGTGAGGCTCAATCCTTCGAAATCGCTTGATAAAGTAGGCACCGTCAACCAGAACCGCTGTGGGCATACATTCTTCCTGAAAACAAAAACGCCCAAGGGTTTGGCACGTCCTGGATGGTTAGGACGGCTTACTGCCTTGGGCGGGATGTGGGCAGATTAGGGAGAGATGACAGTGTCGTCAATCGTGCCATCTTTGTTTTTGATCAAGGACGAGCCATCAATCCTGAATGTGCTCTTGATTTTGTCGATGAGCAGTGAGGTAGAAAGATAAAGTCTAAGGATTTGGCCCACAAGCCAGCGCTTTCTGACGTATTTGTAGGTTTTTGCGCTGGGGGCTGTAGCTTGAAAGAGTGGGTATTACTGCCTTGAACGGTCAATATCCAAGCGTAGTCGTACCGATTTGAGTATCTGCAATACAGGGGAGAAGTTGATGCTTGAAGACATCCTGATCAAAGGCCTGTCCGTGGTGTTCTGCGGGATCAATCCCGGCCTGTTGGCGGCGGAGCAGGGGCATCACTTTGCCGGGCGCAGCAATCGGTTCTGGCGCACGTTGCATCTGGCCGGGTTCACGCCTGTTGAAGTGGCCCCGGAAAACGATCGCTCGATCCTGCATTACCACTGCGGGCTGACTGCCGTGGTGGAAAGGCCGACGGCACGGGCGGATCAACTGTCGGCGCAGGAATTCACCACAGCGGCGGCGCACTTCGAGCGCAAGATCAAACGCTATGCGCCGCGATATGTGGCGTTTCTCGGCAAGGCGGCCTATGCCGGGTTGTCCGGTAATAAGGCGCTTGAATGGGGCGCGCAGGACAAGACGTTCGGCGGGGCGAAGGTGTGGATCCTGCCCAACCCCAGCGGCCGCAATCTCGCGTTCAATCAGGATCAGCTGGTGACGGCGTATCGACAGCTTTATCTGGTATCCAGCGAAACCAGGTAAGCCCGAAACATATCTGCCATGGTATCGGCGCGGGCCGAGATCTCCTCGTCGGTGCGCGGGCTCAGTGAAAAATCCTTCCCGACCGAACTGAGCGTAGCCAGGATCAGATCACAGGCCTGAACGCGGGTCGACTCGCTGGCCTCGGGCAGCAATTCAACCATGAACGCCTCAAAGGTGCGTTTGCCCGTCGCCCGCACTTCATGGGCCTCCGGTGCATCGCGGTACAGCGGCGCCGCGTCGCTCAAGGCACCGCGCATCTGCGCTTCCTCGCACTCCGAACGGATAAATGCATGCACCAGCGTGCGCAGACGATCCAGTGGCGGCACCTCTCGATTGTCGAGGATCCGCTGCAGCATCTGCGTAGTCTGCAGCCATTCATCGCTCTGCAACCGGAACAGAATCGCTGCCTTGTTCGGGAAGTACTGATACAGCGATCCGACACTCACCCCGGCCTTCTCCGCAACCCGTGCCGTGGTGAAACGGGCCGCACCTTCCTTGGCCAAAACCTGAATAGCCGCTTCGAGAATCGCCGAGACCAGTTCGGTAGAACGCGCCTGCTGCGGCTGTTTGCGTGAGGAAATACGGGCAGTCTGGCGATCGGTCATGGGCGGCTCGGGCGTGAAGGGGGAATGCGAATAGCGAACGGGGCCATTCGCTCGCATCATTGAATGCGACGAATCATTCGCATTTTAGCCCTCAACCGACGGAAAACCACCATGACGACTTTGACCGCCGAGCCTCTGGCCACCCTGATCGAACGCCTCTACACCCAGGCCAGCGCTGCCACCAGCCCGGTACTGAACTCCGTGTCCGACGCCGAGCGCGACCGCCTGATGCACAGTAAAACCGAATACCGCGAACTCTATGGAATGCTCAAAGACCTGTGGCTGCCTGTCTCCCGGGATACCGGCAAACTCCTGTACATGCTCGCCCGCAGCATCAAGGCCAAAGCCATTGTCGAGTTCGGCACCTCGTTCGGCCTGTCGACCCTGCACCTGGCGGCGGCCCTGCGGGACAACGGCGGTGGAGTGCTGATCGGCAGCGAATTCGAACCATCGAAAGTCGAGCTGGCGCGGCACCACTTCGTAGAGGGCGGGGTCAGTGACCTGATCGAAATTCGCGAAGGCGATGCGCTGGTGACCCTGGCGAGCGGCCTGCCGGACACCGTCGATCTGCTTCTGCTCGATGGCGCCAAGGCGTTGTATGGCGATGTGTTGAGCCAGGTGGAAAAACAACTGCGCCCGGGTGCGCTGGTGATCGCTGACAACACCGACTACTGCCCGGAATACCTGGCCCACGTGCGCTCGCCAAAGAACGGCTACCTCAGCGTGCCGTTTGCCGATGACATCGAAGTGTCGATGCGCCTGGGCTGACACCAGTCGCTGCGAGGGTGCGCGTGGATTCAGCAGCGCACCCTCGAGGCGTTTTTCGGTTCGATCTTCCGTGCGCGCGACCGGATTGGTCTATCGTCTGAATAGTCCTCACAGGGTCGCGATCAAGGAGTTGATCATGAATCGTCAGGAAGACCTCAACATCATCTGGAAGCGCATATTCTGGCTGTTCATCGCCTTGCTGGCGCTGGCGATTGCCGTCACTTACAGCCTGCCTGACTACAAAGTGCCGTTTATCGTCTGTATTGCCGGGAATATCGGCGGCTATGTAGGGTTTCACAGACGGTTGTCAGCACTCACCGACCCGGAAATCGAAAACCTCTCCCGTTCATGGTTTGCGTTGATACTGCCTTCGTTCATTGGCGGGATACTGGCAGGGCTTTTGTATCTGTTGTTCCTTTCCGGCGTTATCCGGGGCGATTTGTTTCCGGTGATCACTCCGGACAGAGATCCGCAGTGTCTGAAGCAGATCTTCAACGATATTTTTTGCCAGCATGCGGAAGGGTATGCGGCCTACGCCAAGTTGCTGTTCTGGTCATTCGTGGCGGGCTTCAATCAGGACTATGTGGTTGACCTGATTGAAAACATAAAGGGCAGCGACAAAAACGCCGAGTGAGTTAATGACAGAGTCGCTCCTGGTGCTGTTTTTTTAAAAGACACCGATCATGTACTGACTGTCGTTAATCTGCGTTGGCTCTCTGGGTTCTCCACGACAGTTACAAATATTGAATGTGCGTTTCCCGCACTTTGGCTTGTAAGAAAAAACCTCGTGTCCGATTGGGCGTATGCCTCGAACAGCCCTGGATCAATGCCTTGCCGAAGCCGTACCCATTACGGATTTTTCCGTGTCGACTGATCGCACGTTGACACCATAAAGCCATCTCCTATCGTTCTCCGCAGACCGCATCCAGGGACCGGATGAGCCGGACAGCCTTTGCGGGCGCGGTCGTCATGCCATTCCAGCAAGGAGCAGCAAAATGTCCAGTGCGACCAATACTTATGACGTGCTCGTCAATATTGATGCCGATTACCTGATTGCCCATCCCAACGACGTTGGCGGTGCGATTTCCATGCTGGTGACGCGCGATGCCGTCGATCCACATGCCAGCGGCAACACCGGCGAAGGCGGCAACGAGCTGTGGATCGATGTCAAAACCGGCGACAACATCCGCTGGCGTGCCACCACGCTGTCGCGCAACTTCGATCGCATCGCACAAATCAAGAACGTCCAGCCCGGCGACCCACACCAGGGCGGCGATTACAGAGGCACCATCTCTCCACCTATCTCTTTCAACGTGCCCGGTGTGGTGATCTATCTGAACAAGGGGGCTCCCGGCGGTATTTCCAAAACCGATGTGACGTACTCCCTGTGGCAAGCCACTGCTCTGAATCCAGGCAAACTCTGGTACACCATCAACTTCGCCCTGTACGACCGTGACCTTAACCAGATTGGCACAGACCACACCTGGGATCCCTACATCACCGTGAATAACCAGTAACTGAAAAGTACACAGCCCGGCCATAGACTCTCGTCGATGACGAGAGTCTATGGCCGGGCTTTTTTGTTGACTTTCATCCATCTTGTTCAGGGAGTGTTGGGGCGCGTCATGCTTGAATAGTCCCCGCTGTGGGCTAGGCTCAAATTCAACTTCCCGGAAAGCAGAACATTAATTCCGGTGTATCCGGGCTTTCAGGATGGTGGCCAAAAGAACAACTTCACTAAAGGGTTAACGATGGATCGATATGATGCCCCGCTTGTTGTAGAGCGCACTTGGCGGGCCGGCATGTTGAAGGGATTGATTACAAGAAATCCATGCCTGAGCATTTTCTTCACGACACTGACCGTGTTCATGGTGTTGCAGTACAAACCTGCTGTCCTCAACTACACAACACGCTTTGTCGACTTTGCCGAGTACATGTTGCAGCACGGCGTCACGCTGTTTCCCATTGCAGACGACCTCAAGCCTTATCCCGACTACACCGTCCTCAATACCTTGTTGGTCTATCTGGTTTCCTTGCCTTTCGGCCGGGTGTCGATACTTTCCATGGGATTTCCGTCCTGCGTGGCCGCGTCCCTGATGCTGGTGTTCATTTATCGGCTGGGGGCGCTGCACAGCAAGAGGTGGGGCGCGTACGGCGTGCTTTTCAGCCTGTTGACCTGGGCCTTTCTCGACGGCGTGAACTCGTTGGCACTGGATATCTACCCGGCGCTGTTTACGGTGATGTGCTTCTACGTGGCCTATTCCGCCGAACTGAAAAAAGACCCGCGACGCCTGGCTTTTCTGTTCGTCGGGCTGGCGCTGGGCTTTGCGTTTCGTGGGCCGATCGGTTTGATAGGGCCCGCTTGCGTCATCGGGGCTTATTACTTGCTGAGCCGCCAATGGCGCATGTTGCTGCTGTTTTCATTCCTGTCGGGCCTGATCCTGGCCGCCGGAGTTGTGCTGCTGGCCTGGGCGGCGTACCTGCAAGGGGGGCAAACGTTCCTCGAAGACGTGCTTAACATGCAGGGCATCGGCCGCTTCGGCTCCGACCACGCGCCGCGCTATTACTTCTACTTCTCCGCAGGCCTGTTTACCTATGGCTTCACGGTGTTTTACGCCATCAACGTGATCCTGAAGAAGTACAAATTGTTCTTCCGCCCGACCCGTGACAAAGACATCGACCTGTTGCTCTATCTGACCGGGTGGCTGTTAGTGCTGCTGGTGCTGTTCACCATCCCGAGCTCCAAGAAAGCACGCTACATCCTGGCAATCACCCCGGCCATTTCACTGCTGGCCGCGTACCTCTTCGTCAGCCAGGAAGCCGCCTTCGTACGCGCCAAAAACGGCCTGCTGAAGTTCTGCCTGAAGTTGCCCATGCTTGGGTTGGGGATGCTGGTGTCGGTGCTGGTCTACAACAACTTCGTCGAAGTCCCGTTACAGCCCAACTACCTGGGCGCAGGGTTGGGATTGATTGCGCTGTTGAGCTTCTATCACGCCAAACGCGAGTACTTTGCTGAACATCCTTATCGCGAGTTCATGACGCTGTCATTCGGGGTCGGGGCGTTTTTGATTCTGGATATGTTTTTCTTCAACCCGATCACCTATCACCTGGAACTGATGATCGAGCCTACGCCGAAGTTTTTGCCGTATTGGTTTTGGTAAATGGCTGTAGAAGCAGCCATCGGCCGCCTCTACACGGCGCCACGCCTGGGCTGATTTCATGGCGTGGCCAGCCAATCTCTTGCAATAAAATTGTACATTTTCGTGTTCTTGTACAAGAATTCAGGCTCTCGCTTGTTGAAAGCCGTTCAGTGGATCAACTCTACGCAGTCAGCCTGAACGCCCCCATCAACTGGAACCTGATTGATGAACACGACTCGCCGATTGTGCCTCGTCCTGGGCGACCAGTTATCGTTCGATCTCGCCTCTCTGCAGGCGCTGGATCAACACAGCGATACGGTGCTGCTGGTCGAGGTGATGGAGGAGGCCAGCCATGTTCCTCATCATCCGCAAAAGATCGCCCTCATATTCAGCGCCATGCGCCACTTCGCCGAAGCCTTGCGGCAGAGCGGCGTCAAGGTGCAGTACGTAACGCTCGATGATCCGGAAAATACCGGGTCCGTGCCGAGCGAATTGCAGCGCTGGCACTCACGTCTGAAGCCGGATGAACTGCACATGACAGAGTGCGGTGACTGGCGACTGGAGCATTCGCTCAGGGACTGTGGCCTGGCGATCCACTGGCATTGCGATAATCGCTTTCTTTGCTCACGTGCCGAGTTCGCTCAATGGGCGCAGGGCAAAAAACAGCTGCGCATGGAGTTCTTTTATCGAGAGATGCGCCGCAAGAGCAGGTTGTTACTCAATGGCGACGGCAGTCCGGTCGGAGGCGCCTGGAATTTTGATGCGGAAAACCGCAAAGCCTTGCCCAAGGGTGTCAGGCCGCCTTCGCCAGCCCGTTTTACGCCAGATGCAATCACCCGTGAGGTGCTTGCGTTAGTTTCCAACAACTTTTCCGGCCACTACGGCGCCCTCGATACGTTCGACTATCCGGTCACCCACGCCGAAGCGCAGGCCCTGTGGGATTACTTTCTCGATTGGGGGCTGGCAGCCTTCGGCGACTATCAAGACGCCATGGCCAGCGATGAGCCGTTTCTGTTTCATGCGCGTATCAGCGCGGCACTGAATATCGGCTTGCTGGATCTTCGTAAGCTTTGCAGCGATGTGGAATCTGCCTATTGGTCCGGCAGCATTGCACTCAACGCCGCCGAAGGCTTTATTCGGCAGCTGATCGGCTGGCGTGAGTATGTCCGGGGTGTCTACTGGCTGAAGATGCCTGACTATGCCCAGGGAAATGCCTTTGGTAATACGCGTTCGCTTCCAGAGTTCTACTGGACGGGGCAAACACAGATGAACTGCATGCGCCAGGCCACCAACCAGAGCCTGGAACATGCCTACGCTCACCACATCCAGCGACTGATGGTGACCGGCAATTTCGCACTGCTCGCCGGCATCGCGCCGAAGGACATCTGTGAGTGGTATCTGGCTATCTACATGGACGCCTTCGACTGGGTGGAACTGCCCAATACCCTGGGCATGGTCATGCACGCCGATGGCGGTTATCTCGGTTCCAAACCCTATTGTGCGAGCGGCCAGTACATCAAACGCATGTCCGACTATTGCCGTGGCTGCGTGTACAAGGTCAGTGAAAGCACCACAGACGACGCTTGCCCTTTCAATTCGCTCTACTGGCACTTTCTAATGCGTCACGGCGACCGACTGCGCGGCAATCAACGCATGAGCATCATCTACAAAAACCTCGACCGCATGCCTGAGCCCAGACAACAGGCGCTTTGGCAGCGCGGCGAATGGTTGCTCAAGCAATTAGACGATGGTGAGTCGCTGTGAAAAAAAGTGAGCTGCCCGTCAAAACCTGCGCGACCTGCGGCCTTCCATTCACATGGAGGAAGAAATGGGCTCGCTGCTGGGAGGACGTGCGCTATTGCTCGGAGCGTTGTCGGCGTAGTAAATCCAGTGTGGATGGCGGTGCAGGATTGCCGCAGTAACTCAACGGCTCAACAGCCACATGGACGGTGCCTCGGGAATGACAAACCAACCCTCTGCGCAAGCCTCCCGCGCCGAGTATGCGCGACGGATCAATCGTGTACTGAACTACATCGACGCGCACATTGATGAACCCTTGGACGGCGCGCATCTGGCCGACATCGCCAATTTCTCGCGCTTTCACTTTCATCGCATTTTCGCCGCGTGGATGGGAGAAACGCTGGGCAGTTATGCGCAGCGTCGACGGCTCGAGAAGGCGGCGTTGCGGCTGTCCTGTGGCGGCCGGGAAACCGTGCTTGAAATCGCGTTGGCCACTGGCTTTCAGTCGGGCGAGGCGTTTGCGCGGGCCTTCAAACTCAAGTTCGGCTGCACGCCCTCGGCCTGGCGCGCCACGACGCCTCAGCGGCTGAAGGCTCAGGCGGCCGCGATCAGGCAGCCATCGGGCAGCCGGGAGAGCAATCCTGATCAGGTCTTCGGCAATCGCCATCAGGCGGCCGAGTGGCCGTTCGCCGAAGCTGACGGCTCTAATCGGCTATCGGAAGGCAATGCCATGGAAGTACGCATTATTGAATTGCCCAAAGCACGCGTCGCGTATCAACGTTTGATCGGGCCTTACGGGCCGGCCATCGGCGAATTCTGGCGCAGCACCATCACGCCATGGATGTATTCCCATGGCCTCGGTGACCGGACCTGTTACGGCATCGGTCATGACGACCCCTCGATCACGCCACCCGACAAATGCCGCTATGACGCCTGCGTCGAAGTGCCGACGGATTTCGTCGCCAGCGGCCAGGTGGATACGCAAGCGCTGCCGGGTGGGCGGTATGCCGTCGCAAGTTTCAAAGGGAAAGCCGAAGGCATGGCCAACGCGTGGACATGGCTGATTCGCGAATGGATGCCGTCCAGCGGCCTGCAATGCGACGACCGCCCATTCTTCGAGCGGTTTACGGCATCTACCGTTTTCGATCCGCGCACCGGTGAAATGAGCTGTGACATCTGCATTCCGGTGCGGGCGCTGTAGGGCAGGGGGCGGGTCATTGGCCCTGAAGGAAAAGCACCTGGCGCGATGCCAGGTGCTCAAGGCTGTTTTTAGCGACAGCCGCTTACGCCACTTCGACGTGATCCAGTGCCTGATTTACCGCCAACCCGGCGACCATCACCACCTGCGCAATCCCCAACGCCGTCTTGCGATGCGAGGGTTCAAGCGTGGACGCAAAGTTGTTCAACATCTCGTTGGCCGAACCCAGGCTTTCGCTGGCATTGGCCAACAGGGCTTCGGTGTTGTACTTGGGATTGGCCCGGAACATCGGCTCGGGATCGATGCAGCACGACATCACCCGGGAAGACGGGGAGAGGTAGTGGTCCAGCGCACGCTCGGCGGCGTCGTGGAATTTCTTCGAATCGGGAAATTCGTAAGGGGAGGTCGGGTCGGTTTCGGGTGGGTTGGGTGTTGGTTTGATCATGGATGTATCTCCTGGAAAGCTATTAGGAGCCACCAACCTTCGCTACCAAACGTTGGGTGGTGGCCATGCTCAGGTTGGTAGACCGGTCCAGGAACCCGGCGCTTCCGAAGAAGCCCTGCGCACGGCCACCATAAAAATGCAGAGACGAGAACGATCCCTGCAAAGAGGTGGCGCTATGCGCCTGGAAATACCGGGCTACCAAACCCGATCACTGTTTTTCAGTGACCCCGGAACGATAAAACCCGCATGCCAGACGCACAAGCCGGCGGATTCTGGCGTAGTCGTAGGCAATGACGCAAGGCGTTGTAGCCTTGGGGAAGTTACGAGTGGTGACTTTAAACGTGGCTGTGTAAATCGCTGATTATTGATCGGAGGGCCGTGAGTCGGCCCTCCGATCAAGGTGGGATTCAAGACCAAGTTGCACGTTGCGAACTTCCGCTATCGGCCAAAAGCGGACGTTCGGCCATGGTCTTCAGGCCAGAAACGATCGTTCATCTGAAGCTTCCGCGCAAAGATCACCAAGCTGCCGGCTGCGCGGCGTGTACTAGATATAACTCCGGATGAGCAGGCGTATGCAATTTTGAGTGTCATATGGAGACTGACTACCGATGAGCGGCTTGCGATCACAGCTAATGCGCAATGGCCATTACCAAAGTGTTTTAGATAGCATAATATTACCTAAGAACTGCGAAATCATGGAAAGGAGTGCTCTGTAAAATGTCTATATTGGAAAAAAGAGATCGTTTTGAGGTAAAGGAAGAGTCGCTGACGCGGGAAGAATTAGTGCGCAATGCACCCCAATCATTGGCAGAAATTATCAAAGAAAAGAGTTTAATAATTTTGCCGTCCCACGGAACAGTAGATGAGTTTTACGCGGGAAGTTTAGATACGCTTGATTACCTCAATAATAACAATGTCGATACTGAGATCTACTCTACAGATGAGAACTATAAAGAGCTAAGCCTGCACGGGGCAGACTTTTGGCTTGGAACATTCTTTATTTCTAGCATTGTTCTGCCAATACTAAGCAATCTTATGTCATCTTACATATATGATAAGCTCAAAGCCCAGAAGGATGACGGGGTATCCTTAAAGCTTATTATCGAAAGAAAAAGCGGCTCAACAGTCTCCATTAGCTTTGATGGCAAGGTTGAAAAACTAGATAAAGTTTTCACTGCTATCAAGGAACTCGAAAATGAAATTTGAGCTGACCACGCTGGAGCACACAAAAAATCCAGACATTAAGTGGGCCTTGAGTGAGCTGGAAAAAGTTAAGGAGAAAGCTGTTGTTGCAGGGGACGAAGAGCGTGCAAACAATTGCTGGAGAGAATCAGAAGCTCTTCAGCTTACGCTGATCTACATAGAGGCGTTTCACAAAATAAAGCGCAAGGAGTACAGAGAGGCATGGTACGACTTAGAACGATGCGAGATTAAGTGTCAGTTTGTCATACGGAACTCGAGTGAAGAGTTCTGTCTGAACAAAAATATATTCTTCATAAATCATCAAATTTCAAATCTGCAATCACTTTACCCTTACTGTGTGTTTTCAAGCCCTGGCATGGTTGTTGGGTATTACTCTTGCGGTATCTGTGACCATAAAATTCGCCCTCGCTCTAGATGCTCTCATGCGAAAGGGAAAATATACAACGGAAAACTATGCGTTCATGTTGCACATGATATCGTACTTAAAGAGATATCTATTGTATCAAAGCCGGTCCAAAAATACTCTGTTGTTCATAATGATGAGACTTTGGATTTTTCCGTATTGGAACACCTCATGGCTGTTTTGGAAGAGGCTTTTGAGGAGTGGGATGTTATTAGGACGACAAGAAAATTTCCAATTGATATGTTTTTCCGTGTTGATTTGGATTCTGATTGTCCTTGCAAAGGAGGAGGCAAGTTCGGGCAGTGCTGTTCTAAAAAAGCAGAGGTTGAAATACCTCATTTGGATTTTGTATTTCGAAGAGATATTCCAAATCTTCCGGGGGTTAAATTCCCTTATTGATTGCGATTCTAGAATTTTAGATTCGCGACGATCAGACCTTGGCAAGGTCGGAGCACTACTTTTGGTCGGCGATTACAACATCGATTTGAATGGTAGGCTCCTGCCCTTAATAACACGTGCATTAGCTACCCTGTCATAAAGCTTATAAGAAGTGAGGCGCCATGTCTGAATTATGCTACATGTGTGAAAAGCCGGGCATCACTGTCGAGCACGTACCTCCAAGATGTCTGTTTCCTGAGTTAAAGGATGCCGGCGTTGATTTAAGATCAAACTTAATTACGGTACCTTCTTGTGAGGAGCACAATTGTAAAAAGTCTGATGACGATGAATTTCTGATGGTTAGTATTGCCGGGATTCTTGGGAATAATTCCATCGGTTATGAACATTACAATGGAAAAATCCAAAGAGCTCTAAAGCGCACATCTTACAAGCTATTAGAAAAGGTTTTCCTTAAGAAGCGGCTCATTCGGCTCGGCAACGAAAATAAGTTTATCGACGTACTTTGGGGAACCCCAGATTATAAACGTCTTATTGACTGCTTTACACATATTGCCTATGGCATACACAGACATCATTTCAAGGCCAGTTTTGTTGGTACTACTAAGGCACTCTTAGGATTTCTTCACACAAATGCACCCAACCCGAAAGCATTAAAAGCTTTCATTAAAGAAAAGGCAAGCCTGGAACTCGCCGACAAGACTAAGCATGGAGACAATCCGGCAGTCTTTTATTATCAATATACAGAGCCGGATAAATTCGGGATTTTTCTAGTAAAGTTATGCTTTTACCAGAACGTTGACGTGTACATTTCGTATATGCCATCGTCCTCTGAAAAACCATTCCACATTGGCTTCGAGTTAATAAATTTAGGGTGCAAAACGATCATTACTTTGGGTGATAAGAAATTTGAATTTAACTCGAGCGCTGACTCAGTCGATCTTATTCGAAATCCAAGAATTGATAGCGATAAAAATGATTAATATACGCGACTTTCGTCGAGACTGATTAACAGTCGGTGCAACTTGAGGTGGCAGTTGCATTCCTGCAACTCATCATCGGCCAGACACCCGCTAACTCTGAACCAATTTGAACATCTTTATTGATCACTTGACCTAGCATCGGCTAACAACTTGTTTAGTTTCTTCCAATGAGAGCGCAACTGCTTTCTAATTGATTTAGAATCCATGATATTTGCAGCCCTGAACCCATATGAAATGAAGTTTCTGCGCCCAAGGTAGCTATAGCCTCTATAGATAGTACGAAGGAAAAGTTCTCGCGGAGGTTCCCCCCTTCGAGCCCGGAGCTCATTGCAACGATCCATTGCCTTCTTGCTTACCCAAATACGCTTACGAAGCTTTTTATAATACCTCGTTATAGAGGAGGAGCGAATATGCTCACGCTGCCCATCAAATGAAAAACCAAGGTAGTGCAGCGGCTTTTCCGAGCGAAGTTTGCCAGCAGCGTCGAACGCAAATTGTCTAATCTCCGTTTTTTTCTCCTGTAAATTCAACCCCAACTTTCTAATATTGTCATTCACATAATTATAAATCTCATCCTCCTTATCCGAATCGCAAATAACCAGTATATCATCGCAGTAACGATAAAAGACCGACTCTGTCAAGGATAACTTGGAAAGTAGAGCAAGATCAAAATCCAACATATAGATATTGGACAGGAGTGCGCTTATTGGGGAACCTTGGGGAATACCTCGTGAGTTGGGATTGATAGCAAGAAGTCCACCACCTCTCACATCATCACGAAATCGCTTTGCGGAGCAGAGACGCTTATCCTCAACTCGTGGATTATGGATAGACACACCAAGCTTATTATAGAGGGCGACTTTATCGACGCTAGAACTTTTGGTAATGGCCTTATAAACTGCGAAATGATCAGCTGGAAGTTTATGAACTCCCAAAAGTTTCGCCCAAGCCCCCTTCAACAGGGAGTGATCAAGGCGATCAAAGAATTTTTCAACATCAAAGGCGAGTACGCAGCACTCCCCCCTTGCCCTGATTTCGCAGAAAGCATCATGTGCAAAATGAATATTACTTTTCCCATCAATTGAGCGAAAAGCCAACACTGATGTATGCAGACCACGCCTAACCAACTCTTTCTCATAAAGCTGACTCAGAAGAAAACAATAATAAGCATATATATGCGAATCCAAGTGAGCGGAATAACTGATTGGTCTAGGCTTAGGATTCTTGACGAATATGCCACGATCATTGTCTAACCGATATTTCAGAATCACTGAGGTGTAGGTGATAAAAGGATAAAAAGAATGAGTTGCAACTTTCTGGGGGGATGAAACGTAATCCAGTGCGGCTTTCTGGCCAACAGGACGATCAAAATGGAGATACTTTCTAGGCTTGTACCACGGCAACTCGTCCATGCTCTCACCTTTATAAGCCAACCGGTGGGACTAGGATGGCGGCAATCCCTAAACCGCCCCACCGGCTAAACTTAATGCTCTAAACATTATCCATCTTTTCAGACTAGGCCGCGTATTGCTAGAGTTGACGTATAGTGTCAGTATCACGATTACATCTGGAGGTTCTCAATGAAGAGATTCCGCGTGCTGTTGTTCGCCATGTGTATCCCGCTGATAAATAATCATGGGTGGCTTGACAACTTGTGATCCACCTTATGGCCTAATGCCACAAGCACTCTGAATCTAGCACAGGGAATGCAATCGCGCCTAGGGACCAAAGCATATTTTTTACTCCTACCTGCACCTCGAAAAAAACGGCCCTCCAAACATTGTAGCTTCACACCGAAAGAATAAAATGCGGCGTTCAAATGGTTAAGTCCCGGGTGATTAGCAGTGAGCAACTGGTGTAATCGTGAACCCGAATTTTGAATTTCCCCGATTTTTTAGACTCATTCGAACGCCTGCTGCTGGCCGGTAGCGGTCACATCGCCGATGTCCGCTTCTGGCCGAAAGCGGACCTTCCGAGTACCTGCTTTTAGCCCGTTTCAAAGGTTAATCAACCTACGCCTTAACCCACCGCCCCCGACTCCAGGCACTCAACGAATCCACCCCAAGTACCAAAACCAACATCGCCAAAATCACCGTCCCCGCCTGCGCCTCCTGAAACAAACTCAAGCTCACATACAACATCTGCCCCAACCCCCCAGCGCCCACAAACCCCAGCACACTCGCCATCCGAATATTGTTCTCCCACCGATACAAACAATACGCGAGCAACTGCGGCGCCAGATTCGGCAGCGTGCCGTAGCAGAACGCCAAAACCGGATTCCCCCCTTGCAACCGAATCGCATCCGCCGGCTCCGGCGGTGTGTTTTCCAGCGCTTCCGCAAACAACCGCCCCAATACGCCTGTGGTGTGCAGGGCCAGGGCCAGTGTCCCGGCATTCGGCCCGAGGCCAGCCGCAAACACCATCAACGCAGCCCACACCAATTCAGGAATCGCGCGAAGGCCGTTGAGCAGCAGACGTGCGGCGCTCTGAAAAAACCAGCCAAAACGCCCGGCGGCGGGGAGTGCCAGTAACAGTCCCAGCACGGCGGCGAGGAGGGTGCCGAGGGCGGACATGGCGAGGGTTTCCATGGCGCCGTGGAGGATGGCGTTGAGGTAACCGACGCTGAAGTCGGGGCTCAGGAAGCGGCCAACATATGAGCCCATTTGTTTCAGGCTGGTAGCGCTGCCGAGGGCTTCGAGGTCGAGGCCCAGGTAGGCGAATGAGGCGATGACAGCGGCGATGATCGCGACAATCAGCAACGGGTTGATCAGACGCTTCATGTCAGCCTCCAGCGCAGCAGGCGGCTGAGTTGGTCGGCGCCGAGCACCAGCAGCAGGAAGGTCAGCAGCATGCTCGCGACTTCACCGCCGGCGAACATGCGGATCGACAGGTCGATCTGTTGGCCGAGGCCGCCGGCGCCAACGAAGCCCATCACCACCGAGGCGCGGATCGCGCATTCCCAGCGGTAGACGGTGTAGGAGAGCAGTTCCGCCGCGACGTTGGGCAGCACGCCGTAGGCGAAACTGGCCAGGCGTCCGCTGCCGGCCTGGAGCAGGGCGTGGGCCGGGCGCTGGTCGGTGGATTCGAAGATTTCCGCGTAGACCTTGCCGAGCATGCCGCTGTAGGTGATGGCGATCGCCAGCACGCCCGCTGCCGGGCCGAGGCCGACGGCGCGCACGAACAGCAGCGCCCAGACGATTTCCGGCACGCTGCGCAGGAAGATCAGCAAGCCGCGCACCGGCCAGCGCAGCAACCGGCCCAACAGGCTCGGATGGCCGCTGTGGGAAGCGGCGGACAACGACAAGGCGCGGCTGGCGAGCAAACTGGCCGGCACCGCCAACACCAGTGCCAACGCCATGCCGGCCGTGGCGATGGCCAGGGTTTGCAGGGTGGCCTTGAGCAGCAATTGCAGAAAGTCCCGGTCATGGGCCGGCGGCCAGAAGGTCGCGACGAAGCGGCCCATTTCGCTCTGGCTGTCGGCGTGCAGCAACACGCCGAGGTCGAGTTCGCTGAGCTGAATCCCCGGCCACATCAAGGCAATCGCCAGCAGTGTCAGCAACAGGCGTGGCCACGCGGCAGGGTCGCGGGTGTCGGCGCTCAGCATCGTGGAATCTGCACAATCAGCGGCGTCAGGGCCGGCGCCGGGGATTGCAGTTGTTCGTTGGCGTACAGGCTGTCGAGCATGTCGTGGCTGACTTGATCGGACGGGCAATCGAACAGGATCTGCCCCTCGCGCAAACCGATGATGCGTGGGAAGTGCGCCAGCGCCAGTTCCACCGCATGCAGGCTCGCCACCAGCGTGACGTTGTGCTCCCGGGCGTGGCGCGACAGGACCGTCAGGGTGTGCCCGGCGAGGACCGGGTCCATGGCGGACACCGGTTCGTCTGCCAGCAATACGTCCGGCGCCTGATACAGCACGCGAGCGATGCCCACGCGCTGCAATTGGCCGCCGGAAAGCTGCTGGCATTGGCTGAAGAGTTTGTCCGCCAGATCCAGCCGCGCCAATGCGGCGCGGGCACCGGGGATGTCCAGCGGGTGCAGCAGATTGATCAGGCTTTTGCCCAGGCTCCATTGCCCGAGCTTGCCGGCCAGCACCGCCGTCACCACCCGTTGCCGGGGCGGCAGGGGCGGTGCCTGATGTACAAGACCGATTTTTGCGCGCAGGTGTTGACGCTGGCGGGCGGACAAGTGCCAAGCCCGCTGGCCCAGCACGTCGATGTCGCCGCTACTCGGCCGAACCGCGGTGGCCAACAAGTTGAGCAGGCTGGATTTACCGGCGCCGGACGGGCCGATGATCGCCACCTGCTCGCCACTGTTGATCTGCAAATCCACACCACGCAGGGCTTCGACGCCGTTGGCGTGGTGCAGGACGACTTGCTTGAGGCTCAGGGTCATTTCAGCAGTTCGGCGGCGCGGGCGGCTTCTTCGATGCCTTTGTAGTTGTCCGGGCTGGTTTCGATGAAGCGGCTGGCGGCCTGCAGGTCGAGGATTTTCTTCTGCTCGGGGTTGGCCGGGTCGAGGGCGAGGAAGGCTTTTTTGATCTTCGCCGCCAGCGCCGGATCGAGGGTGCCGCGCACGGTCCAGTTGTAATCGAAGTAGGCCGGAGTGGTGGCGAAAACCTTGACCTTGTTGGTGTCGACCTTGCCGGCGTCCACCAGTTTCTGCCAGACGCTGGCGTTCAGCACACCGGCATCGACCTTGCCGGCCTGCACCCAGGCAACGGTGGCGTCGTGGGCGCCGGAGTAACCGACGCGGCTGAAATAGGTTTCCGGTTTGATGCCGTCCTTGAGCATGAAATAGCGCGGCATCAGGCTGCCGGAAGTCGACGATACCGAACCGAAGGCGAAGGTCTTGCCCTTGAGGTCGGTGAGGCTTTTCACGTTCGGGTCGGCGGTGATGAATTTGCTGGTGAACTGCGCGTCCTGCTCGCGCTGTACCAGCGGGATCACCGGGGTGGTGGCATCGGTTTTCAGCCGTGCCTGGACGAAGGTGAAACCGCCCAGCCACGCCATGTCGAGGCGGTCGGTGGCCAGGGCTTCAACCACGGCCGGGTAGTCGGCCACGGGAACGAATTGCACTTTCATGCCCAATTGCTGCTCCAGATAAGCCCCCAGCGGTTCGAACTTGCGCAGCAGTTCGGTCGGGGCTTCATCGGGGATTGCGCTGACCTTCAACACATCGGCGGCTTGCGCCAGCACCGCGGTAAAGGACAGGGCCAGGCCTGCGGTCAGTGCCAGGGTTCGCTTGAGCATGGAATTCTCCGTTTCGTGGGCTTCAGGAACGATGCGCCGACTGGGGCAAAGGTCATCGTGTGCAACGTCAGGTTAGCCGAAACGGGGGACTTGTTGGGGATGTCCATGAGTTTGCAGTGTTTGAACCTTCACCTTCGCGAGCATGCTCGGTCCCACAGCAGTACGCGTTCCAGTGTGAGAGCGAGCCGGCTCACGATGACGTCAGCCCGGACAAACCCGACCAGTGTCGGGTTCGGAGCCGGCAATCACTTCAACCGTTCAACAAGCGTCTTGCCGACACCCAATGCAGACGCCGGGTTTTGTCCGGTTATCAGTTCACGATCAACCACCACATGACTGGCCCACGCCGAAGTGTTGCTGCTGAATACACCACCGGCTTTTTCAAGCGCGGTCTGCGGGTAGAACTTCATCGTGCCGCCGTTCAGCAGTCCTTTGGCGATCTCTTCTTCCTGATTGCTGATGACCGTGAACTTATAGCCGGCATACGTCCAGTTGTTCGCCGTTGTGGCTTTGCCGTTTTCCAGTTGCCGGGTGAATGCGGTCGGATCCGTCAGGGTCGACAGCAGCGCAATCGGGCCGTGGCAAACCAGCGCTGTGGATTTGCCTTTTTGATGGAAGTTGCTCAGCAATTTGCCCAGCGCCTGGCTGTGCAACAGATCCTGCATCGGTGCGTGGCCACCCGGAATGTAGACGGCATCGAAATGGTCGTAGCCGACTTGCTCGACCCGCGAGAGGCTGATGACCGGCGATTCGCCGGGCGAGGTGATCTTCAGTTGTTCCAGCAGCGCTTTGTGGTTCTGCAGGGCCGCGACGTCATTTTTGAAATACATCTTGTCGCCGGAGGACCGGTCCAGCGTCGGCGCCTTGCCGGTCGGGGTGGCGAAGGTCACGGTGTGGCCCGCATCGAGCAGCAGCTTGACCGGTTGCATCAGTTCGTTGAGGTAGAAACCGGTGCTGAATACCTTGCCGTCTTTCAGATCGAGATGGTCGGAATCCGACAGAACCACCAGCACATTGGCGGCTTGGGCGTTCAACGCCGCAACGGAGAGAGACAAGGCGAAAGCAAGACGAGTGTATGAGCGCATGGCGATTCCAGTACGTGGAGGAAAGTGCGGTTCACTGTATTGATGCTCATGGCGGCGATAAACTCTCGCCACAGCAAAGAATTTGTTCTCTGGAGATCAAGATGAGCCGCCGATTCGATTATCTGGCTGACGTCGAAGTGTTCGTTACGGTGGTGGAAAAGGGTTCGCTTAGCGCCGGTGCGGTTTTTCTCGCAACCACGCCTTCGGTGGTCAGCCGGGCGATTTCGCGACTTGAAGCGCGTTTGGGCGTGCAGTTGCTGCGGCGCACTACCCGGCGCTTGAGCCTGACCGATGCCGGTGTGTTGTATCTGGAACAATCGCGAGCCGCATTCGGCCTGATCGATGATGCAGAACGCACGATCCAGGGGCAGGACGGTGAACTCAGTGGCCGTGTGCGCCTGAGCGTGCCGACCACTTACGGTCACTATCGTTTGCCGGCCATGCTTGGCCGATTCACCCGGCAATATCCGCAAGTGCGTGTTGAGTTGAGTATCAGCAATCGCAACGTCGATCTGGTGGCCGAAGGGTACGACCTGGCTATTCGGTTGGGCGCGCTGCCGGACAGCGGATTGATCGGGCGCAAGCTGGAAGATGCGCGTTTGTGTGTGGTTGCCGCGCCGGATTATCTGCAACGGGCCGGGACGCCGCAAAGTGTCGACGATCTGCAGCGGCATGCGTGCCTGCCGTTCGTGATGCCCAGCACCGGCCGCGTCGGGCCGTGGCTGTTTCGTGAACAGAACGAAGATCGCGAATGGCTGCCCAGCGCCAATATCCAGGTGTCCGAAGATGTATTGGGGATCGTGTCGCTGGCGGAACAGGGGCTGGGCATCTGCCAGACCTACGACTTCATCGTCCGCGAGCGGATCGAAAGCGGGCGGCTGGTGCGATTGCTTGAACAGTCGGGCGGGCGCTCCCGACCGTTCTCGGTGATCTACCCGCCACATCGGCAACTGTCGGCATCGGCGCGGGCGCTGATTGATTGTCTGACCCGGGAGGTCAGTCAAGGCGCAAGGGAAGGCCTAGACTGACGCGCTTCAAACGGAGGGAAGGCGCGCCACCCATTTCCCGCCACCGGCGCCGTCCTTCAAGGCGCGCAGAGCCTGGGGCAGTTCGCGGAAGTCGAACGTTTGCAGCGCCGGGCCGATCAGACTGCCGTCGAGCAGGGCTTGCAGCAGCTGTTCGCCGTTGCGGCGCAGCGTCTGGCGATCCTGCAGGCTGGCGTGGGTGTGGTAGCTGTTCAACGCCACTTCGTGCAGCGAAATCGCAGAGCTGAACGCCGGAACCGGCGCGGTTTCCTGACGATCCTGAATGCACACCAGATGACCGTTGTAGCCCAGCATGCTGGCCATTTCTGCTGCGTGAGCGCCGCTGACCGTGTCGAACACGGCGTGCAAACGGCGCTCGCCGAGGCTGGCGGTGAGTGCGGTTTTCCAGTCCGGTTCGCGGTAATCGAATACGCCGACCACCCCCAAGGATTTGAGTTTTGCATGATGCGCGCCGGACGCGGTCGCCCAGACCCGCCAGCCGCGTTGCACCGCCAGTTGCACCAGCAGCAGACCAACCGCGCCGCCGGCGCCGATCACCAGCACATCAGCGGCCTCGCCGGCAGGGACTTTCTCCACGGCTTGCCATGCGGTCAATCCGGGGCAGGGCAGCGATGCGGCAGTTGCATCATCGAGCGCGGCGGGCACCGACAGTACGGTGGCGGCGTCCAGCAGGCAGTACTCGGCGAAGCTGCCATCGCTCGCCAATGATTGGTGATACGCCACGCGACTGCCGGGTTGCAGCGTCACGCCGGCGCCCGCCGCGACCACCACGCCCATGCCGTCGACACCCGGCACACGCCCGGTACTCCATGCGGGATGGCCCCACTCGATGATTTTCCAGTCCACCGGGTTCAGGGCGATGGCGCGATTGGCCACCAGCACCTGGCCGGGGCCGGGTTGCACGAGGGTTTTGCGGGTCAGTGTCAGGCCATCCAGCCCTTGGCCGGACGTCCAGGCCCAAGCTGCGTAATCGGTTTGCATTGTGCGGTTCTCATGATTTCGATGGCCGTCAGTATCCCGGTCTGCGGACATGAGAAGAACCGGCCCTGGGTCAAAGGTGTTTTGCGTAAAAATCAGCAATGCCCCGCAACGCCTTAATCAACCTGCGCAAATCGCTCAACCAGCCAATCGATAAAAACCCGCACGCGGTTGCTCAAATGCCGGTTCGGCGGGTACAGCAGGTGGAACGGGTACGCCGGCGGGCGCCAGTCGGTGAGGATCGGCACCAGTTCACCGCGTTCGATGGCCGCCCTGACTGTGTAGCTGAATGTGTGAATGATCCCCAGACCCGCCAGACCGGCCGCCAGATGCGCGTTGCTTTCGTTGACGCTGACCAGACCTTTGCCTTCGATCTGATGGCGTTCGCCGTTGCGCTGGAAGTTCGACGGCAGAATGCGCCCGGTGGAGGCCGAGCGGTAAGCGATCAACTGATGTTGGGCCAGTTCCAGCGGGTGCATCGGCGTGCCGTGGCGCTGCAAATAGTCGGGCGTGGCGCAGGTGGTCCAGGACACTTCGCCCAAGCGGCGCACGGCGAGGGCCTGCTCGGTCAGCGGGCCGCCGCGAATCACGCAGTCGACGCGCTCGCTGATCAAGTCCACCGGCCGGTCGCTGACGCCCAGATCGACCTGAATGTCCGGATAACGCTCGAAGAACTTCGGCAGTTCGGGAATCACCAGCATGGTCGCGGTCGAGCCGCCGATGTCCACGCGAATCCGGCCACGGGGCAAGCCCTGGGCCTGACTGAAACCCTGATCGATGTCATCCAGTTGATGCAGCAGTTGCTGGGTCAGTTGGTAGTAGGAAGCGCCGTCGGCGGTGACGGTCAGGCGTCGCGTGGTGCGTTGCAGCAGGCGCACGCCGAGATGGCTTTCCAGTTGCCCGATCAATTTGCTGACCGTGGTTTTCGGCTGGTTCAACGAGTCGGCGGCTTTGGTGAACGAGCCGCTTTCCACGACGCGGGCGAACACACGGATCGCCAGTAACTGATTCATCGGGCTGCACTCAAGGATCGAAGACAGGGCTGAGTATTGTGCATATCTGTGCACAAACAAAACCGATTTTGCGGATTTTTCAATTCAATCCATCAGCCTAAAGTCGATTCCAACGGCTCACCTACGACCCGTCACCTTCTTTGAAACGGTTACTGGAGATTCATCATGAGCAACAGACTTGAAGGCAAAATCGCACTGATCACTGGCGGCACCACCGGCATCGGCCTGGCCTCGGCGCAGGAGTTCGTCGCCCAGGGCGCCACGGTATTCATCACCGGCCGGCGTCAGGCCGAACTGGACAAAGCGGTCGCCGCCATCGGCCCTCGTGCCATCGGTATTCAGGGCGATGTAGCAAAACTGGACGATCTGGATCGCATTTACCGCGAAATCGCCGAGAAGGCCGGGCACCTCGACATCCTGTTCGCCAATGCCGGTGGCGGCGACATGCTGCCGCTGGGGGCGATCACCGAAGAGCACTTCGACCGGACTTTCGACGCCAACGTGAAGGGCACGTTGTTCACGGTGCAGAAGGCGTTACCGCTGCTGCGTGATGGCGCATCGATCCTGCTGACTTCGTCGACCACTTCGGTGCAAGGCACAGAAAACTTTAGCGTCTATAGCGCGAGCAAAGCGGCGGTACGCAACTTCGCCCGGTCATGGTTGCTGGACCTGAAGCCTCGGCGCATCCGCGTCAACGCCATCAGCCCTGGCCCGGTGCGCACCCCAGGTCTGGCAGGGCTGGTGCCGGCGGAGCACACGCAGGGGCTGTTCGATCAACTGGCGTCTATCGTGCCGATCGGGCGTCTGGGCGAGCCGAGCGAGATTGCCAAGGCGGCGCTGTTCCTGGCTTCGGATGACAGCAGCTTCGTCAACGGCATCGAGTTGTTCGTCGACGGTGGCACTGCGCAGATCTGATTGGAGTCACTCAATGCCCCGGCACTTGTTCATTCGAGTGTCGGGGCTCGTCTGTTTCATCGGTTTCTTCGGCCGGCGCCTTGTCCCAAATCAGACGCGGGTCGAAGCTCATCGCCGACAACATCGTGAACACGACCACCAGACCGAAAAACAGAATCCCCGGTCGCGGCTCGATATCCCCCAGCGCCTGGAATTTCACTAGCGCCGCCACCAGCGCGACCACCAGTACATCAAGCATCGACCAATAGCCGATCAGCTCGACGAAACGGTACAGCTTCGAACGCTCCTTGCGCGCCCAATGACTGTCCCGTTGCACGGTAACCAGCAGCAAAGTCAGCGCGACGAATTTCACCCCCGGCACCGCGATGCTGGCGATGAAGATGATCAGCGCGATGTCCCACGCACCGTGTTCCCAGAATTCCAGCACACCGCTCATGATGGTGCTGTCGGCGCCGTTGCCGAGCATGACGGTGTTCATCACCGGCAGCAGGTTCGCCGGCACGTAAAACGCCAGGGCGGCGAACATGTAGGCCCAGGTGCGGGCCAGCGAGTTGGTTTTGCGCCGGTGCAGCGGCGCGTCGCAGCGCGGGCACTGGTGCGGCTCGTCGGTCATGTCGCAGGCCAGTCCGCAGCTGTGGCACAGGCAGAGGTTGAGCTCGCTGGCGGTCGGTGGTCGCTTCACAGGATGCCCCACAAATCACGTATGTCGCGTCCGGCGATGCGGATCAGCAACAGGCTGAGCACGGCCAGCGCAAACAGGCCGATGCCGGGGATCACATCGAGCATGCCCGCCAGTTTGAACACCGCCACCATCGCTCCGAGCAGACACACTTCGAGCATGCTCCACGGCCGCAGCGCCTCCAGCCAGCGCATGCACAGTTTGAAGGCCGGCGAGCGGCGCGAGGCGAGGGCGAAGCTCAATACCCAGATAAGCAAAACCAATTGAAAGGCCGGCGCGATGATGATCGAGATCGCCGCGACCATCGCCATGAAGGTGATCGGCCCCTGACTCAGGGCCAGCACCGAATCCCACAGGGTCGCGCTGTTTTTCAGTCCCTTCATGCTGATGCTCATCACCGGGTAGAAATTGGCGAACAGCCACAGCATCGCCGCTGTGAAACTCAGGGCCAGCCGTTGTTCCACGCTCAGATTGTTGTGGCGCTGGAGCACGCCGCCACAGCGGGCGCAGAGGGATTTCTGGTAGCGGGCGAGCGTGGCTTTTTCGTACACGCAGTCGCAATGCTCGCAGATGATCAGGTGATCGGTCGTGGCCATGGGCGCTCGAGGGGAGGAGGGCTTGAACCTTCTTCAATATAGGCGCGTTGGGGCATCCGACAACTGTCGCATCGCGAAATGCACCTTTGGTCTGCCGCTGCGCCGCGCCGAATCTGGCCCCGGGCAACGACCACGCAACCGGGCGATTCACACCGGTTGCGTGACTTCCTCTACTGCGATTGCGGTCCGCACGCTGGGCCGCTCGGCGATACGCGCCATGTAATTCGCCAGCGCTGGCCAGTCTTCGATGGCGATACTGAACGTCGGCAACCACTTCAACACGGTGTACAGATAGGCATCCGCTACGCCGAACGCCTGCATCAGAAAGGGCTGGGTCGCAAGAATTCGGTTCAGGTAATCCAGACGTTTGAAGAGTTTGTGTTTGAAGATCGTTTTGCTCGATTCCGGGATTTCGCTGCTGAACAACGGCGCGCTGCCGCCATGAATTTCCGAACTGATGAAATTCAGGTGCTCCTGCAGGCGCGAGCGCTCCCAGGTGCCATTGGCCGGGGCCAGTCTCAGGTCGGGAGCAAGGTCGGCGAGGTACTGCAGAATCGCCGGGCCTTCGGTCAGCACCTCGCCGTTGTCGAGCATCAGTGCGGCTACATAACCCTTCGGATTGATCTCCCGAAAGTCCCGACCGTCGGCGGTGCGCTTGGTCTGGTTGTTGACCCGGATCAGCTCGAACGGCAGCGCCAGTTCTTGCAGGACAATGTGCGGGGCCAGCGAGCAGGTCATGGGAGCGAAGTACAGTTTCATGGGTTCTCCTTCAAATGAGAGCCTAGAATCCGGCATTGTGGCGGCGCTTCGCAAAGGACATCTGCGATGCTAGCGTATGACAAAATCTCATGAACTGAAGAAGCCCCATGCTCACCCGACTACCGTCGCTCAACGGACTGCGAGCTTTCGAATGTGCGGCCCGCCATTTGAGTTTCACCCGCGCGGCCGAAGAACTGAACGTCACACAAACCGCGATCAGCCATCAGATCCGGCGCCTCGAAGATGAACTCGGCGTGCGCCTGTTCATGCGCTTGAAGGACGGATTGGCGCTGACCGAAGAGGGCAGCGCTTATTTTCCCGGTGTTCGTTCGGCATTCATGGAACTGCGCCATTCGACCGAGCGCTTGCTGGAGGCGAGCAACCAAAGCGTCCTGACGATCAGTACCCTGGTTTCGGTGGCGTCCAAGTGGCTGTTGCCGCGCCTGCCGTCCTTTCGCAAGGCGTTTCCCGAGATCGATGTGCGCATCAGTGCATCCACCGAACTGGTGGACTTTCGCAAGGGTGGCATTGATGCAGCGATCCGATACGGCAACGGAAACTGGCCGGGACTGCGCGCCGACTGGCTGATGGCCGACGAGATATTCCCGGTGTGCAGCCCGCGTTTGCTCACCGGGCCGGACCCGATCAAAACGCCGGCCGATCTGGCCCGGCACACTTTGCTGCACGTCAGCGGGCAGACCGCCGATGACTGGAGCGCCTGGCTGAACGCCGCAGGTCAACCGCCACCGTCGGCCAAAGGCCCGCGCCTGACCTTCGACCTGGCCATGATGGCGGTGCAGTCGGCGATTGACGGGCAGGGCGTGTGCATCGGGCGCTCGACCTACGTCGAGGACGATTTACGGGCCGGAAGACTGGTGGCGCCGTTCGATTTGCGGCTCAAGTCCGACTCGGGTTTCTACTTCGTCACGCCCCATGAAAACGCCGGCTCGAAAAAGATCGTCGCCTTCAGGCAGTGGCTGTCGCAGGTGGCGAGAGTTGTATGAGCGTGTATCAATCCCGCCCTCGTACACAGTGAGCTAACAAGCGCCGATATCGGGACACATTCCCGGTACATGCCCTCGTCAAAGTAGCGGCGTCACTTCACTACTTCCAAGAGGGCAACACCATGCGCCGCACACTTCTGATGACCGCAGCCGCCGTACTGGTTTCGATGACCGGCCTTGCACACGCCGCCGACACCCAAACCGCAGCCCCTGCAAAGAGCTGGCAACAAGGCCTGAGCCGCACGGATCTGGTCCATCAGGACCTGGGCGCAGCGGATCGCGAAGTGATTCAGGCTCGAGTGGATTTCGAGCCAGGCATCACTTCCCCCCGGCATGCGCATCCGGGCGTTGAAGTCGCCTATGTGATCAGCGGCACCTTCGAATACCAGCTCGAAGGCCGGGCACCGGTGACGCTCAAGGCGGGAGATTCGCTGTTCATCCCGGAAGGCGTGGCGCACATCGCGAAGAACGTCGGGAATGACAAGGGTTCGGAATTGGCGACGTATATCGTCAAGAAGGGCGAGCCATTGTTGATCCTCAAGCAATAACGACCGGGATACTGAAAAGGCCTGCCAATGTGGCAGGCCTTTTTTGTCGGCGGACTCAACGCAGGCTGATGCCGCCCGATTCAAACTGAAGCAACTTCAGCTCACATCCACCTCTTTCACAACCCCGGCAGATGCCCTTTGTTTGCGCCGCTTGAGCCAGCTGAAAAACGCATGCACCGGATGCAAAACAGCCGTCAGCACGCCAAGCAGCAGGATGATGAAAAGGATGATCAGCGGGATGCTTTCGTGCGAGAACATGGTGGGTTACTCCTGTAGTCACTATGTTGGAACCTGCAGACTAGACGCATCCGGCGATGTTTTTGGTGAACGTATGTTCATCCTCGGGCGCTTCGATTGTGCTACGGGAGGCCCGGGATCGGCTCCACGTTCATGAGCAGTTCGAAGGCTCGTCTTTCTCGCTGACCGTCACCCGGGCATGTCGAAATCGGGCATCGGCATGCCGCACTCGAGCTATTTGCGTTCAAGTTCAGCCACGTAAGGTGAGGCGTCCATCAGAGAACAACAAAAACAATGAACAGCCTGAATTCGAAGGAATCGAGCGGTCAGTTGGCGCAGGGTTTCAAGCCACGTCACGTGACCATGTTGTCAATTGCAGGAATCATCGGTGCGGGGTTGTTTGTCGGTTCCGGACACGCCATCGCGGCGGCGGGGCCGGCGGTGTTGCTGGCCTATCTGTTTTCCGGCCTGTTGGTGGTGCTGGTCATGCGCATGCTGGGGGAAATGGCGGTGGCCCGACCGGACACCGGATCGTTTTCCACCTACGCCGATCAGGCCATCGGCCGCTGGGCCGGCTTCACCATTGGCTGGCTCTACTGGTGGTTCTGGGTGCTGGTCATTCCCATTGAGGCCCTTGCCGCCGGGCATGTGTTGAATCAGTGGTTTCCCCAGGTCGATGCATGGTTGTTCGCGCTGGTGTCGATCATCCTGCTGGTGATCACCAACCTGTTCAGTGTCTCCAAGTACGGCGAGTTCGAATTCTGGTTCGCCATGGCCAAGGTCGTGGCGATCATCGGTTTTATCGGCGTGGGTTTTGCCGTGCTGATGGGCTGGATTCCCGAGCGTGAAGCCAGCGGCCTCAGCCGGTTGATGGAAGAACATGGCGGGTTCGCCCCCAATGGCCTGTCGGCGGTGGTCGGCGCCTTCATCACCATCATGTTCAGTTTTATCGGTACGGAAGCGGTAACCATTGCCGCTGCCGAATCGGACAATCCGGCACAGAACATCGCCAAGGCCACGCGTTCGGTGATCTGGCGCATCGGTGTGTTCTATCTGCTGTCGATCTTCGTGGTGATTTCCGTGGTGCCCTGGAACGACCCGCTTTTGGCGTCCGTCGGTTCCTATCAGCGCGCACTGGAATTGATGAACGTTCCCCACGCCAAATTCATGGTCGATGTGGTGGTGTTGATTGCCGTGGCCAGTTGCATGAACTCGTCGATCTATATCGCTTCGCGCATGTTGTTCTCACTGGGGCTTCGCGGCGATGCACCGCGCGCGTTGAAAGTGACTTCCGGCGCAGACGTGCCGAGGGCGGCGGTGATTGCCAGCAGCGTCATCGGCGCCGGGGTGACGCTGCTCAGTTACTTCATGCCCGCCGGCCTGTTTCAATTCCTGCTCGCCAGTTCCGGCGCCATTGCGTTGCTGGTGTACCTGGTGATCGCGGTTTCCCAGCTGCGCATGCGGCGGATGCTGCTTCGGCAGAATGTCGAGCTGACCTTTCGCATGTGGCTGTTTCCCTGGCTGACGTATCTGGTGATGGCGTTCATCTGCGCCGCACTCGCGGTGATGATGCTGACGCCGGAGCATCGCCTGGAAGTGACGTCGACCATTGGCCTGGCGCTGGCGATTTCCTTTATCGGGCTGGTGACCACGCGTCAGCATGGGCCGGCGACTTCGTCTGTCCCAGTCAAACAAAACGCCCGAGGCAGTGCCTCGGGCGTGTAGGGAGGATCGGGATTCAGATCAGCCGCAGGGTCACGTCGATGTTGCCGCGCGTGGCCTTGGAGTAAGGGCAGGTCTGGTGCGCAGCTTCCACCAGTGACTGGGCGACCGAAGGCTCCAGCCCCGGCAGACTGACATTCAGGCGGGCCTGCAGGAAAAACGCATCACCGGTCTTGCCCAGATCGATTTCGGTTTCCACCGCCACATCGGCTGGCAGCCTGATCTTCAGCGCAGCCGCCGCTTTGCCCATGGCACCGATGAAACAGGCCGACCAGCCGGCCGCCAGCAGCTGTTCCGGATTGGTGCCGCTGCCATTGGAGCCCGGTGGCGACAGCTTGACGTCCAGATTGCCGTCGGAACTGCGCGAGGCACCATCGCGTCCGCCGGTGGTGCGGGTCTTGCCGGTGTACAGCACGGTGTCGATTTGATTGATCATGAGAAGGCCTGCCTATGTGAGTGGTTGAGTCGGAAGGAAGGTTCCGATAGCCCACACTTTTGCATCGGCATGTACCAGGGATGTGTCATGAACTGGGGGTTATGTATCGCTGTGTAGCGATGCGTTCAGGCTGATCGCTGAGACAGCGTCAGCAGAACCCCGAAGCCCACGAGCAGGCCGCCGAACGCCCGGTCAATCCACTGCCGTGCCGCCAGCAGTTTCTCCCGCACTCGCCCGGCGGAGAAACACAGCGCCACCAGGCTGAACCACAGCACATGCGCCCCGGCAATGAACACCCCATAGGCGATTTGTACCGGCAGGCCCGTCTCCGGCCGGACGACACCCATGAACAGGCTCACGATGAAAATCGAGGTTTTGGGGTTCAACGCATTGGTGAGAAAACCTGAACGCAACGCAGCCAGGTCCGACAGGGCAGGTGGCGCAGCATCCGGCTGCTGAACGTCAGGTCTGGAGCGAAGCATTTTGATGCCCAGATAAACCAGATACGCAGCCCCCGCCAGTTTCAGTGCATTGAACAACCAGGGCGATTGTTGAAGCACTAATCCGAGTCCTAGCAGGGTGTAGCCGACATGCACCAGCACTCCGAGACCAATGCCCATCGCCGTGAGCACGCCTGCGCGTCGAGAGAGCAGCAAGCCGTTGCGCGAGACCAGGGCGAAGTCAGGCCCGGGGCTGATGCATGCCAGCAGTGTGATGGTGATTACGGCTATCCATTCGCTCATGGTGGAACCTTGGGTGGGTTGGTGATAGAAAGCCATGTTTACAGATCCCGAACGCTGGAATTAACGATGATTTCTGAAGCAAATGGTGAGTCTGAATCACCATTTTCCGAAGGGCGAATGCCTTCTCTGCTGGCGCTGCGTTGCTTCGAATCCGCGGGCCGGTTCGAGAACTTCGCCCGTGCGGCTGACGAACTGCATCTGACACCCGGCGCCATCAGCCGGGCGGTGCGCCTGCTTGAAGAGGATCTGGGCGTTGATTTGTTCGAGCGGCGCCAACGGAGGGTTTTTCTGACTGACCCTGGCAGGCGACTGCTCAAAGCAGTGAGCGAAGGTTTGGGGGTGATGAACCATGCCGTCCGCGAGATCCGTACTGAGGCGCGCCGTACGCGACGGCTGGTCCTGTCCTGCGAGCCGACGCTGTTGATGCGCTGGTTGATTCCGCGCTGGAGTGATTTCCAGAAACAACATCGCGGCCCGGACATTCATCTGGTGGCCGGTGGCGGGCCGTTTTCATTTGAACAGGGAATCGACCTGGCCATTCGCCGCGACGATTTCCACCGGCCTCCCGGTTACCACGCCGAGCGCTTGTTTGCCGAGAAGGTAGGGCCGGTCTGCCGACCGGATAAGGTCGGTGAGTGGTTCGATAAAAGCGGCAAATGTCTACGCGCCACGGCGCCTCTGTTGCAAACGAGCAGCCGACCCACGGCCTGGCAGGAGTGGGCCGCCGCAGCGGGCCAGCCGGTTCCTGCAACGCAGACGCAGGCTTTCGAACACTTTTACTTCAGCATTCAGGCGGCTGTCGCTGGACTGGGGGTGGCCATCGGTCCGTGGCATTTGGTCCGCGACGATATCGAAAGCGGGGTGTTGGCCGCGCCATCAGGATTTGTAGAGGACGGCTCGCATTATTGCCTGCTGTCGCCTGCGCCTCACAAACCGGGCAGTCTGGAAATGGATTTGCTGGAATGGTTGCGAGAGGTGGGTTGATCGTATTGTCCGGACCATGCACCACTGCGGACGGCCGGGCCGCAGTGCAGTACTGAACGGTGACGACTGCACTGCGCGTGACGGCGAGGGCTCAGCCCTCCAGGCTCTCCGGCGCGACCACCCACACGCTGCAAGGCATTTTGTAGAGCAGGTGCTCGACGGTACTGCCGACCAGCCGCCCGATCCCCCGGTGGGCCACGCGACCCATGACGATGAGATCAACGTCATACGCATCGGCATAGCTGGACAGGACCTTGGCCGGGTCGCCGAGGATCATGTGTTGATTCTCGGCGGGGATGTCATTGCGTTCAGCCAGATCACGGAACGCTTCGCCCTGGGCATCGAACAGCTTCTTGGCTGCATTCGAGGAGAAGAACGCCGAGGCGTTGTCGAAGCCGAATTCTGCCGCGCCTATCGAGGACAGGTCGTGGGCATAGATCACGTCAAGTTGAGCGTTGCAGATGCTTGCCAGTTTGGCCGCTTCGCGCAGGATCCGGTCATTGAGCCCTGCATAGCGGCCATCGCGATGGAACGGGTCGACCGCCGCAACAATGCGACGCGGCAGAGCGTGCAATACGTGGCTGACGAAATGCAGCGGCACCGGGCATTCGCGCAGCAAATGGACGTCAAGCGGGGTGAACATCAGGCGCGACAACGCTGACTCGTGCTCCAGCGCCTTGATCATGGCCGCCATCGGCTGCTCCTTGAGGTGAATGAGGATCTCCTTTAGCGGGTTGGCCACCCACACCACCTCCGTCGTCACATGCACGCCGAGTTTGCGCAAAGGGCGAGCCTGATCCTCCAGCCAATGCCGATGACGTTCAACGTAGCCCACGCGCATTTGCTCCAGCGCCTGTTCATTGACCAGACCGGCAGTGGCCAGGCCTTCCAGATAATCGAATGCCACGATGTGCAACGCGGCGTCCGCAGCTTTGGCCAGTGCCGCCGCACGGTCGAACGCCGGGCTGTTTTCCATCAGGGGCGAAACAACGAGCATGAAGCGTGATTGCTCAGACATGGCAGATCTCCCGTAGGCAAATGCAGGAACGTCTGGACTCGAGGGCGACAGCGCGCTCGGACGGCACCGCTTTGTGTCTATCCTGCCGACGCTGACGGGGAGGGCCTTGATTTTTGTCAATCCGGCGGTTGGTCGCCGGACGGCCGGATGGGTGGTCAGGGGCTGACTGATCCACCGATTGTTGACCATTATCAATTTTTGCCGAGTCGCTCGGGCGCAGTCTGGGTCCTGTGCTGGAACCACGTTCACGACAGGCGCAGAGGATCGACCATGGCGACCATGAAAGCTGCTGTTTTCGTTGAAAAGAACCGCATCGTGCTGGAAGACAAGCCGATCCCCGAGGTCGGCCCGCTGGACGCCCTGATCCGCATCACCACCACGACCATTTGCGGCACTGATGTGCACATTTTGCGCGGCGAGTACCCGGTGGCCAAAGGGCTGACGATCGGTCATGAGCCGGTGGGCATCATCGAGCGGCTGGGCTCACAGGTGCGCGGGTTCGTCGAAGGGCAACGGGTGATCGCCGGGGCAATCACCCCCAGTGGACAAAGCTACGCCTGCCTGTGTGGCTGCGGATCCCAGGACGGCCCGGACACCCGGCATGGCTTCAAGGCCATCGGCGGCTGGAAGTTCGGCAACACGCTTGACGGTTGCCAGGCCGAGTACGTGCTGGTGCCGGACGCGCTGGCCAATCTGTGCCCGATTCCCGACGGCCTGACGGACGAGCAGGTGCTGATGTGCCCGGACATCATGTCCACCGGATTCTCCGGGGCCGAGCGCGGCAAGATCGCCATCGGCGATACCGTCGCGGTCTTTGCCCTGGGGCCTATCGGTCTGTGTGCGGTGGCCGGGGCGCGCCTCAAGGGCGCCACCACCATCATCGGCGTCGATGCGGTTGCGGAACGCATGAGTGTCGCCCGGCGCCTCGGGGCAACCGACGTGGTCAACTTCAAGGACGGCAACGTGGTCGAGCAGATCATGGCGTTGACCGATGGCCGTGGCGTTGACGTGTCCATCGAGGCGCTCGGCACCCAAGGCACTTTCGAATCGGCGTTGCGGGTGCTGCGGCCCGGCGGGCGCTTGTCCAGCCTAGGGGTGTATTCCAGCGACCTGCATATTCCGCTCGACGCCTTTGCCGCCGGGCTGGGCGATTACAGCATCGTGTCCACCCTGTGTCCGGGCGGCAAGGAGCGGATGCGCCGGTTGATGGCAGTGGTGCAGAGCGGGGCGGTGGATCTGTCGCCGCTGGTCACACACCGTTTCAAACTCGATGACATCGAGGCGGCCTACGAGTTGTTTGCCCATCAACGCGACGGTGTGATGAAAGTCGCGATCACGCCTTGAATATCCGGTTTGCGGAGACTGTCCATGAACATTGAGATCATCGAGAGACGCAGCCCCCATGGCTGGGTCGTGCACATGGATCGGCTGCAAGTGAATTTCAACAGCCTGGAGCAGGCCCGGGCATTTGTCGGCCAGCTCCGGGCCCGAATCGACGCACCGCACACCTGGCCGCAGCCGACGGCGCGCAAGGCTGGCGTGCCGATGGACGCCGCACGACCATCGGTGGCAAGCGTTGACTAGTCGCTGACAGGGGCGGGTGGCCCGTGAATGAGTCCCTTGACCTGGCCGGCGCGGCGGCCGCGTTGGGCATCGGTATGCTCATCGGCCTGGAGCGCGAACGACACAAAGGCACCGGTAGTACCCGTGACTGTGCGGGTCTGCGGACCTTCGCCATCACTGCGCTGCTGGGGTACATGGCAATGCAGGTCGGTGGCGCGTTGCTGCTGGGGATTGTGGTGCTCGGCCTGACCGCACTGATTACCGTGGCGTATTGGCGAAGCCTGAGTGACGACCCGGGCGTCACCAGCGAAGTGGCCTTGCTCACGGTATTGCTGCTCGGCGCCTGGTGCGGTTCTGCTGCAGAAATGGCGGTGGCGACAGGTGTAGTAGTAGCGGGGTTGCTGGCGTATCGGGAAAAACTGCATGACTTTGCCAACAGTCAGTTGACCGAGACCGAAATGCGCGACGGCCTGGTCTTGCTGGTAGCGGCGCTGGTGATCCTGCCGCTGGCGCCGGACCGCTACATCGGGCCTTATCACGCGATCAACCTGCGGACCCTCTGCACACTGACGGTATTGCTGATGCTGGTGGGGGCCATCGGGCACATCGCCGTGCGAACCCTGGGCAGTCGTTACGGCTATGCCATCAGTGCTGTTGCCTCCGGTTTTGTTTCCAGCACCGTCACCATCGCGTCCATGGGGCAGCGCGTCGCCAGGGCGCCCGGGCAGGTGCGAACGCTCGCGGCGGCTGCAATCGTGTCCAACCTGGCCACGGTGATTCAGGTGGCGTTGATTGTCGGCACTGTGGACACCGCGCTGTTGCGCAGCCTGTGGGTGCCGCTGGGCTGCGGGCTGGCGACCACGGCATTGTATGGCGTATGCCTGATGTTTCACGGGTCGCAAAGAGGTGCCGAGGAACCCCGTGAGGACGGTGGGGCGTTCAATCTCAAGCTCGCCGTGGTCGTGACGTTGACCATGACCGCCATCACGCTCGTTTCATCGGTAATGCTCAACTACTTCGGCCAGGTAGGGGTGATGTTGACCGCAACGTTCAGCGGTTTTGCCGACGCTCATTCTTCCATCGCGTCCATCGCCTCGCTGGCCAAGGCCGGGTTGTTGCCCGTCGATGCCATCGTCCCGCCGGCGCTGATTGCCGTCAGCAGCAATTCGTTGAGCAAATGTCTGGTGGCCTGGGTCAGCGGCGGCCGGCGATTTGCCGCGTATGTCATCCCCGGCCAGCTTTTACTGACGCTGGCCATGTGGGCGGGCACCTTGCTGCATTACTGAGGCGTGTCTCGAATCACCGGATTTGTTCTGCAGAACGGCCAAAGCTGACAAAGATCAAATGGCCTTCGGTTGCATGGCTCAATCTGGACAAGTGTTCTTTCAGTTGACTGCATGCCGAGGTGTCCAATGTCACAGACTCAGCGTTTGTTGTTGATCGCTCCCCCCTCCATGACGCGCACACCCGCATTCGAGCGCGCCGCCGCGTTGGCGCAGGCCATGCAATTGCCGTTGCATATCGTCGCGTTCGATTACTTGCAGGCGCTGGCGGTGGCAGGGCTGTTTGCTGCCGAAGAAATCAGCGTGGCCCGGGAAAGTTATCTGCAGCGCCATAGCGATTGGCTCGCGGACCAGGCTGCGCACCTGGGTAGACACGGTATCGAGGTCACCCGCGAGGTGCTCTGGGTGCAGCGCCCTTATGAGGAAATCCTGCATTTCGTGCATGAACAGTCACTGGCGCTGATTATCAAGGACGCCGAGGAAGAGTCGGCCCTCAAGCGCGTGTTTTTCACCCCGCTGGACTGGCAATTGCTGCGCGATTGTCCGGTGCCGGTGCATCTGGTGACCAATGACCGCCATCCTCGGCCGCGCCAGATCATGGCCATCGTCGATGTGCTGCGCAGCGAGGAGCAGGATCTGGTGTTCAACGATCAGATCATCGATGCGGCGGTGAAACTTGCCGAACAGTGCGGCGCCGGACTGGAGTTGGTCCATGTGTATGACTGGGCCGCGGCGTACGCAATGGATATTGGCGTGGGCGCCTTGCCTCTGGCGACCGGGCTTTATGAAGCCTTGGGTACGGCTCAGCATGAGGCCTTCGCCGCGCTGGCGGAGCGTCATGGGGTTGAGGTACAGCGGCGCCATTTCATCGAGGGCGCGCCAGTGCCGAGCATTTGCGAGTTCGCCAGCCAACATGACACGGACGTGATCGTCATGGGCACCGTGCAGCACAATGGCTTGAACAAGTTATTGGGCACGACCGCCGAGCAACTCCTGCATCGTGCACCCTGCAGTGTGTTTGCGATCAAGCCGGGCGGGCAGTCGCAGAGCTGAAGCTCTGGATCACCCCGCGATGAACCGTTGGCCTGAACATCGCGGGGTGATTTTTTACAGGTAGAGACGATGGATCACCTGATTGCTGCTTTCGGGGTCATGGTGCGTCTCGAATCCCAGCGCTCTGGCCAGGTCGCGCATGGGGGCATTGCTGGATGCGTCCACCGAATACATCCGATGGAAACCGTTACGGCGGGCGGCCTTGATCAGGTGTTCCATCAACAAAGTCGCCAGGCCCAGGTGCTGCCATTCATCGGCGACCGTCACGGCGCATTCACATTCGTGCTCGCCGGTGGCCGCATAGCGGCTGACGCCGATTTCGATGAGTTGGCCGTTTTCGTGTACCAGGGCGATGTAAGCCATGCGCTGTTGGTTATCGGTGTCCATCAACTGGTCGAGCATCGCCTTGTCCGGTTCGTTGATCTGCGCGAGAAAACGCATGTGCCGGGACTCGGGAGAGAGCCGTTTGATAAAGGCGTATTCGCGCTCGCGATCCTTCTGCGCCAAAGGTCGGATCAGAATGTGGCGACCATCCTTGAGCGCTTCGATCCAGTATTGCCCGGACACTGCGGCGTAGGCCGCAGCGGCCCGTTCATTGTGGTCTTTGACAGTGAGCATGGGGTGGTCCTCCTTCCGCTTTCTTCAGGTCGGCGCGGGGTGACGAACCTCGCGGTTGAGTCCTTTCTACGCCGCTGGCGCGGCCGGAATCTGATCTGGATCAGACACAGTCGATGTGCGGCGTTGATTTGCGCCTTTCTGATGTAAATCAACCCGGTCATGGGCATGGCAGGCGCAGTCTTGGCTTACCGGAATTGGTAGACCTGTGCGAACCGAGGTGTGTGATGGGCCAATATCAACGTTTATTGCTGATCGCCGACCAGAATCTGCATCCGTCTGCGGCGATGACACGAGCCGAGGCGCTGGCCAGGACGTGTGACGCGGTATTGCATGTGCGAGCGTTTGCCGATCCTGTGCCGGTGGTGCATGTGTGGGAAGAGAAAACCGACGATGCCAACTACCAGCGCTATTTACGCCGCTATCGCCGCTGGGTCGCGGATGAGGAACGGCGTCTGGGCGAGTTGGGCATCGAGGCCACCGTCAAGGTCGTGTTCACCACGCACCCGCTGCCGGACATCCTGCGCGCCGTCGAAGACCTGAAGCCGGACCTGCTGATCAAGGACGTCACCCTGGAACCGGCGCTCAAGCGGGTGTTCATCACGCCGCTGGATTGCCACTTGCTGCGCGAGTGTGCGGTGCCGGTGCACCTGGTCAATCAGGCGCGTTATGGTGTGCCGCACCGCGTGGTGGCCGCGGTCGATCCATTTGATCCGGCCACGCAGATCAGCGGCCTCAATGACACCATCATTCAGTCCGCCAATGCCTTGGCCTTGCAGTGCGATGCACCGCTGCACCTGCTGTATGCCTACGACCTGTCGGCTGCATTCAATGGTGACGCACCGCTGGTCGGTGGCGGCTGGGGCGTGGATTTTGTCGAGGAATTGCGGCAGGCGTTGCACATGGCCTTCGTCAGTCTGGCCGACCGTTATGGCGTGCCGCCAGAACGTCGGCACTTTGTCATGGGGCTGCCGGTGCCGGTGATCAGCGAGTTCGTCGAGCAGTATCAGGCGGATGTGGTGGTGATGGGCACCGTGCACCGGGTGGGCGTCGATCGCTTGATCGGCAGCAACACCGAACGGGCGCTGTATAGCGTGCCGGGCAGTATTCTCGCGGTGCGGTAAAGCATCAGGGGGTGAGCACGATGGCGCCGTTGAACCGGCCGCTGCGCAAACAGGCCAGGGCCTGATTGGCGTCATCCAGCGCAAACCGGGTGACGTCGCAGTGCACTGGCGTGTGTTGCAGCTCGGCGAAAAACGCGGTGCCGTCCTCACGGGTCAGGTTGGCTACCGAACGCAGGCTGCGTTCGCCCCAGAGCAGACGATAGGGAAAGGTGGGGATGTCGCTCATGTGGATTCCGGCGCAGATCACGCAACCGCCCTTGACGGTTGCGGACAGCGCCAGAGGCACCAGCGCACCGACCGGGGCGAATATCAGGCTGGCATCCAGTGGATGAGGCGGCAGTTGATCCGAAGGGCCGGCCCATTCCGCGCCCAGCGTGCGGGCATAAGCCTGGCTTTCATGATCCTCCGGCCGGGTGAAAGCATAGACACGTTGGCGGCGGCCCCGGGCGATCTGGATCGCCAGATGGGCTGCCGCGCCAAACCCGTAAAGCCCGAGGTGGCGGGCGTCACGGGCCATTTGCAATGCTCGAAAACCGATCAGTCCGGCACACAGCAGTGGCGCGGCCTGTTGGTCGCTCAGTGCATCGGGAATCGGAAAGCAGAATCGCGGGTCGGCAACGGTGTACTCGGCGTAGCCGCCGTCCAGTTGGCAGCCGGTGAACTGCGCCTGATCGCAAAGGTTTTCCCGGCCCGAGCGACAGAACGGGCATTCGCCGCAGGTCCAGCCCAGCCAGGGAACACCGACCCTTCGTCCGATCCAACCGCGGGCGACGTCGCCGCCCACGGCGGTGACTTCACCGACGATTTCATGCCCCGGCACCCGTGGCAGCACGGCTTGCGGCAGTTCGCCGTCGAGCAGGTGCAAATCGGTACGGCACACGCCGCAGGCCAGGACTTTGATCAGCAGTTGCCGTGCGCCGGGGACGGGGACCGGACGTTCTTCCCGTTGCAGCGGCTGCCCGGGCGAATGCAGAACCATGGCGCGCACGGGGAGGCTCCAGACTTTACGGGATCAGCACAAGGTAGGGCGATGGCAACCGGCGATCATCTGTTTGAGCCCTTCCAGATTTTGGATTTTCACGTCGCGCCCGGAGATTTCCACCAAGCCCTGATCGCGCAGGTGCGCGATGCCCCGGCAGATGGTTTCAAGGCGCAATCCCAGGTACGAGCCGATTTCCTCGCGGCGCATTTTCAGGACGAAGTTTTTCGACGAGTAACCACGCTGGTTCAAGCGTTGAGACAGGTTCAGCAAGAAGGCCGCCAGGCGTTCGTCGGAGTTCATCGTACCGAGCAACATGAGCATGTCGTGGTCACGCACGATTTCCCGGCTCAGCAGCTTGTTCAGGTTGTGTTGCAGCGAGGGCAGTTGCTGCGCGAGTTTTTCCAGATGGGCGAAATGGACCGGGCAGACTTCGCTGTCTTCCAGTGCGAAGGCGTTGCAGGCGTGCGAGTCAGTGCTGATGGCGTCCAGGCCGAGCATTTCTCCCGGCATTTGAAACCCGGTGACCTGTTCGCGCCCGTCGACGGACAGCACGTTGGTCTTGAATGACCCCAGGCGGACGGCATAGAGGGATCGCAGCGGATCACCCTCGCGGTAAAGTGCTGCGCCTTTCTTGACCTTGAAACGCTGCGCGATGAGCGCATCCAGTCGTTCTACCTCTTGCTCGGACAGGCCGATCGGCAGACACAGCTCCAGCACACTGCAGTTGGAACAGGCCGACTTGAGGCGACGAAATTGCAACGCTTTGGTGTCGGACATGAGTGTGATCCCCATCACATAGTTTTTTAATTGTAGTCGCCGGTCTGTCAGGGGCGCTCAATCCGGCGTTGGCAAGGGGAAAAAAAGACCAATGGAATATGTCACTCATCATCTTATTTCGCTTCAGGTCGAGTCGTTAATTGACCGTTTCTGCTGATGATGACGCTTGATTTAAATCAAGTCCTGGGGAGGGCCGCCCTCCAGAATCGATGAACCGGTGTTGAATGGTCTGGCGGGCAATCTCATGAGCGAGTTTCTCAGTGCAGAGCAAGTGGAAGGTCTGGATGCTTACTGGCGTGCGGCCAATTACCTGGCCGTCGGGCAGATTTACCTCAAGGACAACCCGTTGCTCGCGATGCCGTTGCGTCGCAGCCACATCAAACCGCGTTTGTTGGGACACTGGGGGACGACGCCGGGGCTGAACCTGATCTACACCCATCTCAACCGGCTGATCACTACCTATGACCTGAACATGCTGTTCGTTGCCGGCCCCGGCCATGGCGGGCCGGCGGTGGTGGCGCAGACGTATCTGGAAGGCACTTACACCGAGGTCTGTCCGATGGTCGAGCGCAACGCCAATGGCCTGTTGCGTCTGTTTCGGCAGTTTTCCTGGCCCTACGGCCTCTCCAGCCATGTATCGGCGCAGATTCCCGGCTCTATCCACGAAGGCGGTGAACTCGGCTACAGCCTGGCGCATGCCTATGGCGCAGCGTTCGACAACCCTGATCTGATCGTCGCGTGCGTGATCGGCGACGGAGAGGCTGAAACCGGTACGCTGGCCGCCAGCTGGCATTCGAACAAGTTTCTGAACCCGGTGCGTGACGGGGCGGTGCTGCCGATCCTGCACCTCAATGGCTACAAAATCGCCAACCCCACGGTGTTGTCCAGAATTCCCGAGGACGAACTGTCGGCGCTGATGCGCGGCTATGGCTACGATCCGTACTTCGTCGAAGGCGATGATCCGATGCAGGTGCATCAGGTGCTGGCACAGACCCTGGATACGATGCTGCTGAAGATTCGCCGGATCCAGCGTGACGCGCGTCGGCGACCGGCCCATGACGTGTCGCATCGGCCGGTCTGGCCTGTGTTGATATTGCGCACGCCCAAGGGCTGGACCGGGCCGAAGTTTGTCGATGGCCACCGGGTTGAAGGCAATTGGCGCGCCCATCAGGTACCGCTGGCCGACTTCAGCCAGCCGGTTCACCTGCAACAGCTGGAAGCGTGGTTGAGCAGTTATCGTCCCGAAGAGCTGTTTGACGCCCAAGGGGCACTGATGCCGGAGATCGCGGCGCTGGCGCCTACGGGCCACCGCCGCATGAGCGCCAATCCCCACGGTAATGGCGGGCTGTTGCTGCGACCACTGGATCTGCCCCGGTTTGCCGACTTTGCTGTACCGCTCGACACCCCCGGCAGCGTGCGCGCCGAGGCCACGCGGGTATTGGGGAAATACCTGCGCGAGGTGATGAGAAACAGCCTGGCGACCCGTAATTTTCGCCTGTTCGGCCCAGATGAAACTGCCTCCAATCGTCTCGATGCGGTGTACGAGGTGACCGGCAAGACCTGGCTTGATCCTGTGGAACATGACGATTTGAACCTGAGTGCCGATGGCCGGGTCATGGAGATTCTCAGCGAGCAGGTATGCGAGGGCTGGCTGGAAGGTTATCTGCTGACCGGCCGTCACGGTCTGCTGTCCTGTTACGAGGCGTTCATCCATATCGTCGATTCGATGGTCAACCAGCACGCCAAGTGGCTCAAGACCGCTGCCGAAGTACCGTGGCGCAAGCCGGTGGCGTCGCTCAACTACTTGCTCACCTCCCATGTGTGGCGCCAGGACCACAACGGCTTTTCGCATCAGGACCCGGGGTTCATCGATCTGCTGGCGAACAAAAAGTCCGACATCGCGCGAATCTACCTGCCGCCAGACGCAAATTGCCTGCTGTCGGTGGCCGACCATTGCCTGCGCAGCCGCCATTACATCAACGTCATCGTGGTCGGCAAACAACCGGAGTGGCAGTGGCTGGACATCGACGCAGCGCAACGCCATTGCCAGGCAGGTATCGGCCGCTGGGACTGGGCCTGTCGCGACGACCAGACACCGGACGTGGTCATGGCTTGCGCCGGAGACGTACCGACTCTGGAAACCCTCGCAGCCGTGACATTGTTGCGCGACTGCGTACCGGACCTGCGGGTGCGGGTGGTCAATGTCGTGGACCTGATGGTGCTGCAACCGTCGTATCAGCATCCCCACGGCTTGTCGGATAGCGCATTCGACACGCTGTTTACCGTCGATAAACCGGTGATTTTCGCCTTCCATGGTTATCCGGCGCTGGTTCACCGGTTGCTCTATAAACGCGCCAGCCATGACAACTTCCATGTCCGTGGCTTTATGGAGGAGGGCGCGACCACCACCCCGTTCGACATGGTCGTGATCAACCGTCTGGATCGTTACCGGTTGATGCTGGATGTGTTCGAGCGCGTACCGCGATTGCAGGACCAGGTGCATGAGGCGCGGGCGCGATACTGGTCGCAAATGGAGCGGCACAAGCTCTATCTCATCGAACATGGCGAGGACCTGCCTGAGGTGCGCAACTGGCAATGGACGCCTCCGTCGGCCCCATGAGCGGCTATTTGCTCTTCCAGTATTTCTGCATTTCGAGGAACAGAAAGGAGGCGGTCCAGGTGATCAGGACCAGACCGGTCAACGCTTCAAGGCCGGTCAGGTACTTGAGGTGACCGGCAGGGGAAATGTCACCGAAACCGATGGTCGTGTAGGTGGTGAAAGAGAAGTACACGCAGTCCATGAAGGTGCCGTCGAAGTTGCCTGTCAGATAGCCCCATTGGCCGGAATGCGCCATCAGGTAGTAAGCCAGGGCAAACGCCCAGACTTCGACGGCATGGGCCAGCAGGCTGCCAAACACGCCAACGACAATTCTGAACCGGCGCCACATTTTCAGGCGCGGCAGGAAGTCGTTCAGGCGCAACAGGCACTCGTAGTGAATCACCACGGCGACGATCACCACCAGCGTGTTGATCAGCGTGACTGCCAGCATTCACCAGCCTCCCGTGTCAGGACGATGCCGCGTCAGTCCGTGCAGGTTGCGCAACGCGCGGCAGGGGCTGTAGCGGGGCGAATTCCTCGGCCGTCAGGGCTTCCATTTGCCGCAAGAGGCTGGCGCCGGCGTCCTGATCGAGACGAGGTTTACGCCAGCAGCAGATGATCGTCGACGCGACTGACGCCGGGCATCGACCAGGCGGCTCGCTCCGCGATCTGCCGTTCACGCCACAGGTGAACCCGGCCTTCAAGCGTTACCACATCGCCTTCGACTTTGACGCGAATATCCTTGGCCTCGACTTCGGCATTGCGTTTGAGAGCGGCTTCGATACGTTGCTGGATATCGAAGACGTCCAGTCGCGGACGCAGGGTCAGGCGATTGTTCACTGCGGTGACGCCCGTGAGCTTGTGTACCGAGCGCTCGACGGTTTCCTTCTGGTACTGCCAGTCGACTTCGCCTTCCAGCGTGATCCGCCCGCCCTGCACGATGACTTTGATATCGCCCTCGGGAACGTCGGAACTCCAGTGGATGATTTTCAAGGCGCGGCTGGCGATGGTGTCGTCTGCGGTGCCGGCATTTCGCTCAAGCCTGACTTCGATCTCTTCGGCCAGCGCACGCACCCCCTTGACCCGTTTTACTGCACGTTCGGCGCTGACTTTCTGAGCGTAGCTTTTGACATGCCCCGTCAGCGTGACGACACCGTCCTCCACCGAGACACCAATGTTGGCGGCGTCGATTTCAGGCTGGAATTCGAGTTCTTCCAGAATGCATTTGCGCAGGCTCAAATCGTTCATGACGGTGTCCTCGGTTCGATGTGAGAGGCAGGGAACAGGTGCCCGGTGTTTTTTTCTACGCCAAGGCGACAAAATTTCGTTGAGGAATGTCAACAATGCCTGTTGGGCCCGGCATCGATCCCAGTGCCCGCGGGCGAGTGATTTGTTTGACAAAGATCAGAGCTAGCGGTGGCCAACGCCAGATACTCAAGCCAACACGGTCTTCAGCATTGATCCATTGAGGAGAAAACCATGAACAGGCGCTTGGCCATCGTCGTGCTCAGTGTGCTGGTGGCGGCGACTGGCGGTTGCGGTCATCGCCAGACCGAAGAATTCGACGCTCGACTGGAGTCCGCCGAGGACAATGCCGCTACCGCCAGGCTTCGGGCCGATGAGGCCCTGCTCAAGGCAGAGCAGGCGCAGCGAGCGGCGGAAGAGGCGTACGAGCGCGCAAGACGCATGGCCGAAAAAGCGGCGCGCAAGTAATCGAGTTCCATCGTGAGTCGGAACAGGGACGTCAGGCTGGCAGGGCCAGCCAAGCATTGCCGGAGAAAAGTGATGCTCAAACTCAAACGTATTTTGTTGATTGCTCCCCCCGAGATGAACCATTCGCCGGCCTTCGAACGTGCCGAGGCGCTGGCCAGGGCCACCGGGGCGCTTCTGCACATCGTGGCATTCGATTATGTCCAGGCGCTGGCGGTGGCGGGTCTTTTTGACCCGAATGCGATGGCGCAGGCGCGGGAGGGCTACCTGCAGGTGCACCGCCAGTGGCTGGAACAGCAAGCGCGGTTTCAGCGCAGCGCCCGACTGCCGGTCAGCACCGAAGTGGTGTGGGCCAGGACCACGCCCGCCCATGTACTCGAATACATCAATGACTTCCATGCCGATCTGGTGATCAAGGATATGCATTATGTGCCGGCACTCGAGCGTGCCTTTCACCGGCCGCTGGACTGGGTATTGCTGCGCGACTGTCCGGCTCATCTGCACCTGGTGAGTGAAAACGCGAAACCCGTACCTGCGAAAATACTGGCAGCCGTCGACCTTTCTCATCTGGAAGAGCTGACCCAGGGTCTCAACGACCGGATTCTCAACCTGGCCACAACCCTGGCGGGCGCAACCGAAGCGACGTTGCACCTGTTGAACGTCTGTAACTGGTCGGTGCTGGGGGACGCTGCGATGAGTGTGCCGACATTGAGTCTGGACCACAGCTTGTGCGAGGCGATCACCGATACCCAGCAAGAGGCATTCGATGCGCTTGCCGAACGCTACGGCATCGGCAAACCGCGCCGGCATCAACTGACCGGCATTCCCCACAAGGTGATCGAACTGTTTGCGCGCCAGAACGCTTTCGACATGCTGGTGCTGGGTTCGGCCTATCACCGCGATGTCGATGGTTCTGTCGGCAGTACGGTCGAAACGTTGACGAACCGGGCACCGTGCAGCCTGATGATCGTCAAACCCACGTCCGGTTTCGACTGATGGCGGCGCCAGTCAGGCGGCCAGTTGATAAAAATCAAAGGGCAGCGAGGCAAAAAGAGCGATCAATGACGCTCTTGTCGAGGCTGGGGAGATGGCCATGCGAATCACTTTTCTGGGTGCGGCCGGCACCGTCACCGGTAGCAAGTATCTGCTGGATCACAGGGACCGGCATGTATTGATCGACTGCGGCCTGTTTCAGGGCTACAAGCAATTGCGTCTGCACAACCGGGACCCTTTTCAGTTACCTGTGCAGGACCTGGATGCGATTGTCCTGACCCATGCCCATCTCGATCACAGCGGCTACCTGCCGGTACTGGTGCGCAATGGCTATCGCGGACCGATCTATGCGACAGAGGCGACCTGTGAGCTGGTGAAAATCCTCTTGCTCGACAGCGGTCGCCTGCAGGAAGAGGAGGCCGGTTTCGCCAATCGGCACGGTTTCTCCAAGCACTCGCCGGCATTGCCGTTGTACACCGAGCAGGACGCCGAACAGACATTGAAACTGTTGCAACCGATCGAATGGCACCATCGGGTCGAAATCGTCCCTGGCTTGAGCGTGCTGTTGCGCGGGGCCGGTCATATTCTGGGGGCCAGCACCGTGGAAGTAGTCGCCGATGGCGTGACACTGGTGTGTTCGGGGGATCTGGGGCGCCCTGATGACCCGTTGATGTTTGCCCCTGAAACCATTGAGCAGGCGGATTATCTGTTGGTGGAATCGACCTACGGTGACCGCAAGCATCCAGATGAGGACCCGGAGCAACAGTTGGCCGACGTGATCAATCGTACGGCGCTGCGTCACGGTATTACCCTGGTGCCTTCATTTGCGGTGGGCCGGGCGCAATTGTTGATGTACCACTTGTACCGCCTCAAGCAGCAGCATGCGATCCCCGATCTGCCGATTTATCTCAATAGCCCGATGGCTACGGATGTCACGCGCTTGTACCAGCGCTTTCGTAGCGAACACCGGCTGTCACCGGACGGTTGCGAAGGGATGTGTCGCGGGACACATTTTGTGCGCTCGATCGACGAGTCGATCGAACTGGAACGGCTTCGCACTCCGGTGGTGATTATCGCTGCCAGCGGCATGGCCACGGGCGGCCGTGTGCTGCACCACCTAAAGGCGCTGGCGCCGAACCCGCTGAACTCGCTGCTGATGCCGGGCTTTCAGGCCGGCGGTACCCGTGGCGCACAGATCGTGGCGGGAGCCCCTTCGGTGCGCATTCACGGCCAGGAAGTCCCGATCCGCGCCGACGTGGTGCCGATGCAGACCTTGTCGGCACATGCCGATGCCGATGAAATCATGCAATGGCTGCGCGGCTTCAAACGCCCGCCGAAACACACCTTCGTGGTACACGGCGAACCCAATGCATCGGACGTACTGCGCCGGCGTATCAGTCTGGAACTGGGCTGGGCGGTGTCGGTGCCGGAGTACCGCGACAGCGTTGATCTGGCCGCTGTCGGTGATACGACAGACAAGGCCTGACGGGCATACTGAAACCGTTATGCAAATGAATGCGCAGGGTCACGGCATGCCTTTAAAACCGCCCGTTTCAGAGATCAACCGGCGGCCTGCACTGGAACGTGACCGGCATTACAGCCGGTCAGCTCTGTGGCTGACCTGGCTGCTGGGCGCCGCGATGTTTGCGACGGTGGTAGGTGTTGCTCTGCACTTTACCGATGTCGAATCCTTCAGCCGCTTGCTGACGCAGGCGCAGCCGCAATGGCTGATCCTGGCCTTCGTTCTGCAGGCCCTGACATACGTTGCCCAAGGCCAGGTGTTTCGCGTAGTACTCAAGGCCGGGGGGCAGGACCTGTCCCTGTGGGTCGCGGGCAAGCTCAGCGTGATGAAGCTGTTTGTCGACCAGGCGCTGCCATCCTCCGGGATCAGCGGGGCGTTCGCAGTCGTTGCTTCGTTTGTTCGTCTGGGCTTTGTCAGGCCGGTGGTGCTGGCGTGTCTGGTACTGGATCTGTCGGGCTATTTTCTGGCCTATGCCTTGTCAGTGGGCCTGGCGTTGCCGGTGATCATTCTTCAGGGGCATGGCACGACGGCCGTGCTGACCACCTGCGTGATCTTCGTCGCATTCAGCCTGCTGCTGGCGGTTGTCACTCCGGGGCTGTCGGGTAATGCACAACTGGCGACGCATGTGCCGGGCCAACGGTTGGCGATCGTTGCCAGAAGCCTCGCCTTGCTGACAGGCGCTGACCGGCGCCTGGTACGCAGCCATTTTCTGCTGTTGCGCATCACGTTGCTGGAACTGGCAATCATCCTTCTCGACAGTACAACCCTGTGGGTTCTAGTGCGCTCGCTGGGTGTTTCGGCACCGCCCCTGGGCCTGTTTGCCGGCTTCATGCTCGCAAGCGTCTTGCGCAGTATCGGCATTGTGCCCGGTGGCCTCGGCGCGTTCGAGGCGGCTGCCGTCGTCACGATGCACTGGGTCGGCATCGACTTGGCAGTGGCGCTCTCCGCGACTTTGCTGTTTCGTGGCCTGACGTTCTGGTTGCCGATGCTTCCCGGCCTTTGGTTGGCCCATCGGGAATGGCACTCCACCGCGCACGGGCGCGACCCTGCGGCAACCGCGGATTACTGGAGCCCGGCCATCAGTCAATTGTTCAATACCTTGCACAGTGGGCCTGCAGGGTTGAGTCACGCTCAGGCCAGGGCACGACGGCGTCGAGCACCCACCCAAATCAAGGATCGACCCAAAGGACTGGGCAGGCTGGTACTGGAGCAGATGCGCACACCGCTGGTATTGATTCTGATCGCCGGCGCCGGTATTGCCGTGTGGGTGGGGGACTGGCTGGATGCGGTAATCGTCGGGTGCATTGTGCTGATCAGCGCAGTGCTCAGCGCGTGGTACGAGAACCGTGCCAGCCATGCGGTAGAGCAATTGCGCAGCAAGATTGCCTTGCGCGCGACCGTGCGGCGAGAGGGACACTTGCTGGATGTCGCCGCCAGCGATGTGGTGCCCGGGGATATTCTGGTGCTCAGCGCCGGCAGCCTGATCGCTGCCGACGGTCGTATTCTGCAGGCACTCGATTGTTTCATCGGCGAGAGCCTGCTGACTGGCGAAACCTACCCGGTGGAGAAAGCGCCGGGGGAGTGCGCCCCGGACGCCACCCTCGCGCAGCGTCACAACTGTGTGTTCATGGGCACCTCGGTGCGCAGCGGTTCGGCCGAAGTCCTGGTGACCCGCTATGGCCAGGACAGTGAAATCGGTCATATCGCCAGAACCCTGGCGTTACGCCCTCCGGAAACGGAGTTCGAGCGAGGCCTTCGGCACTTTGGCGGTCTGCTGCTGCGCGTGATGCTGGTGATCACCATCGTTGTGTTCGGCATCAACATCCTGCTGCATCGTCCACCCCTCGACACGCTGATGTTTGCGATTGCCCTGTCCATCGGACTGTCGCCGGAACTGTTGCCGGCGATCCTCAGTATCACCCTGGCCAAAGGTGCGCAGCGCATGGCCGGCAAGGGAGTGATCGTGCGTCACCTCAATGCCATCGAAAATCTCGGGACCATCGACATTCTGTGCACCGACAAGACAGGAACCCTGACCCGGGGTGTTGTGGTTCTGGACGCAGCGATGGATGTCGAGGGCATCGCGGCACCGAGCGTTCTGCAACTGGCAGTGCTCAACGCGAGCCTGCAGACCGGCATGCGCAATGCCATGGACGATGCCATCACCCTGGCGGGCAAAGACCTGGCGACGGAAGACGGGGTGCAGAAAATCGATGAAATCCCTTATGACTTCGTGCGCAAGCGTCTGGGTGTGGTGGTCAGCCAGAGAACGCAGGCGCCCCGATTGATGATCACCAAAGGGGCGCTGGACAACGTGTTGCAAGTCTGCACGCAGGTGCGGCGTGGAGACCAGAGCAAGGCACTGGACGCCGCTGAACGGGCACTGATCGCGCAACGCTTCGGCGAGTGGAGCGAGCAGGGCTTCCGCGTCCTGGGACTGGCCACGCGCGAGCTGCCGGAACAGACGCACTATGGCCGCGAGGATGAGCAAGACATGAGCTTTCGCGGTTTCCTGTTGTTCTTTGATCCGCCGGAACCGGGAGTCACGGAAACCATCGCCACCCTCGACAGGCTCGGCGTGCAGGTGAAAATCATCAGCGGCGACAACCAACTGGTGGTGCGGCATGTCGGCAGGGCTGTCGGCCTGCCTGTGGAGCGCATCATTACCGGTGCCGAGCTGGCGACGATGAAGGACGAGGCGCTGATGCACCTGGCAGCGCGCACGACCCTGTTCGCCGAAGTCGACCCCAATCAGAAGGAGCGCATCATCCGTGCCCTGCAGAAGACCGGTCATGTGGTCGGGTACATGGGCGACGGAATCAACGATGCCCCGGCGCTGCAAGTGGCGGACATCGGGATCTCCGTGGACAACGCTGCCGACGTGGCCAAGCAGGCGGCCGACTTTGTGTTGCTGCAGCACGATCTGGACGTGCTGCGCGAGGGCATCGAAGAGGGGCGGCACACGTTTGCCAACACCTTGAAGTACATTTCCATCGTCTCCAGCGCCAACTTCGGCAACATGATCAGCATGGCCCTCGCGTCGCTGGCGCTGCCCTTTCTGCCGTTGCTCGCCAAGCAGATCCTGCTCAACAACTTCTTGTCGGATATTCCCTCCATGGGCATCGCCAGCGATAACGTTGACCGGGAATGGCAAAGAACCCCGCATCGTTGGGACATCAATCAGATCCGCAATTTCATGGTGGTCTTCGGGCTGGTGAGCTCGTTGTTCGACATCATGACGTTCGTGGCTTTGTACCTGCTGTCGCAGATGGTGCCCGAGGTTTTTCGCAGTGGCTGGTTCGTGGAGTCGCTGCTGACCCAGCTGCTGACGATTTTCATTGTGCGCACCTACAAACCGTTCTATCGCAGTCGACCGGCGACACTACTGATGGTCAGTGCCCTTGCGGTGGGGCTGCTGGCGATCGGGCTGCCGTACAGCCCGATTGCCGCTTCGCTGGGGTTGGCGCCTTTGCCGTTGCCGATCCTGGCATCGGTGCTGGCGATCAGTCTGCGGTACACGGTGTGTGCCGAAGGCGCGAAGCGTGTGTTTTATCACCGCCAACGATCAGCACAACGCTGCACGGTAGGCGGCGCGGTCATCGGCTGACCTCTGCAGATTGAAGCTCGTGAGCACCGCCGCGTTTGATATTTATCAAGCGCCGGACCTGCGTGCGGCGCACGCTGGCGTGACGGGGAACCAGCCTCGTAAAGGCCTCTTCGTTCGAACCTCCTGTTGTTGGTCATCAATCCGGTGCTGCGCAATTCCCCGGCGATTACCCATGCCGGAGCGCTGGCCAGGGTCAGTGGGGCGGCATTGCACATCGTCGTCCTCATGAAGTCGTTGGACATTGTGGCGGAGTTCCGCTTGCGTATGAGGTGGCTATGGCCTTGGGTGTGCGCCTCTACCCGCCAGCGCTTGACGTCATCGGCGTCAGCGAGCGGCACCGTGGCGCACGACCTCTATGCAAAAGTCTGGCTCGAAGGGCGGCACATTGCATTCGACAATGTCCGAAGCGGCAACTTGCAGGTGCACGCCAACAATGTCGGCCCGGATCGGCTGCTGGCAGATGTGTCGGTCGACCAATACGGCGGTGTAGACCCGACGAGCTCCCAGTTGTGCCAGATAAGCGCAGGTACGCAGCAGCGAATGGCCTTCGAACAAAACATCATCAACGACCAGTAAGGTGGTATTGGCGAGATCGAGTTTGGCCAGCAGAGGGTTTTCGGTCAGTTGTGTGAGGGCATGCAGCACTTGCAGGTCGTCGGCATAACGCTTGACCTCAAGTGGATAAAGAGGAAGTTCCGGTTGGCCGGTCTGGCGTGCAATGTGCTCGCGCAATCGTTGGGCCAGTGGCTCACCCCGGCGCTTGATACCAATCAGGGCGGCGGGCGCCGGTGGCAGCAGGCTGGCAGCCTGGCGTGCCATCGTCTGCAGCACGTCATCGAGTTCATTGCGTTCATACAGGCGCAACCGCTGACTTGCCAATAGGATCGTCATTGCCATCTCCCGTCTGCGAACGATGGGCACGTACGTTTCGCTCAAGGTAGCCCGGTCTGCCTTGGCGCAATTGACATTGATCAATCGCGATTAAATAAACGTCGGTCTATTCAGCCCTCGGCTACTTGTCTGGTCACGCGCGCGGGACGCAGCGGCTTCGAGTGGGTCGCCTGCGATTCGCACAGGCACTTGATAAAAATCAACGCCAAGGCCGCCACCAGGAGGGATTCTGGGTACATGGAAAACGTACCTGTCTGGCGAAGGTGATCATCCTTTACCGCGCAAGATTGTGGCAGCAGTTGATGTTTCCAGTTCCCTGCACAGGACGACGAGCGCAATGTGCGGATCATTCAGCAGGCGTCCAGCCTGGCTATCCAGTGTCAGGCCGAGTTGCATCTGGTGTATGCCTGCGATACTTCTCCCCGGGAGGTTAACTTGATCCACAGTCCCTCATCACAAATTACCTTGCCTAACCGCGCCGAAGCCGGTCGGCGCTTGGTCGAACCTCTGCTCAAATACGCCAACAGGCCTGAGGTGATCATCTTGGCCTTGCCCCGTGGCGGTGTTCCGGTGGCTTATGAAGTCGCCACCGCCCTGCGTGTGCGGCTGGACCTGATGCTGGTACGCAAGCTCGGCGTCCCTTCGCACCCGGAATACGCCATGGGCGCCATAGCCAGTGGCGGTGTACAAATCCTCAATGATGACGCGCTGCGGGCGCACCGGATCGGTCGAGCCAGTTTCGAGGCCGTTGTCGCCCGGGAGGCGCAGGAGCTGTCGCGACGTGAAAAAGCGTATCGGGGAACCCGCCCGCCACCGAAAGTAAAGGGCCAGGTGGTAATCCTGATCGACGACGGCCTGGCCACAGGTTCTTCGATGATGGCTGCGATCCAGGCGGTGAGGATGCAGGCGCCGGAGCGCATCATCGTCGCGGTACCGGTTGCTCCTCGGGAAACAGTCGAGGATTTATCGATGCAAGTGGACGAAGTGATCTGTCCGCTCATTCCTGACTGGATGATGTCGATCGGCTACTGGTATCTGGATTTTCCCCAGACCTCGGACGAAGAAGTCATCGATCTCATGCAACGAGCTTGGGGGCGAAAACTGTCGAGCGTCTGCTGCACGGAACATCGCGATGCCTGAAGCTGAATTTAGATGCCTGGAGCTGCCTGGCGTTGAACTGTCCGCAGATTTGCGTTTGCCGGCAAACGCGCGCGCCCTGGTCATCTTCGTACACGGCAGTGGGAGTGCTCGATTGAGCCCGCGCAATCAATATGTGGCCGATGTATTAGCCCTTCAGGGTTTGGCCTCGCTGCTGTTCGACTTGCTGACGGAACCGGAGCAGCGCCTGGATAATCTTAGCGGGGTCTTGCGCTTCGATATTTCCCTGCTGGCTAGACGGTTGATCGACGTGATCGACTGGGTCGGCCGGGATCGTGAGTTGTGTTCTTTGCCCATTGGTCTGTTCGGCGCCAGTACCGGTGCGGCGACAGCAATGGTGGCTGCCGCCGAGCGAGCGTCGGTGATAAGGGCAGTGGTCAGCCGGGGTGGACGAACCGATCTGGTCGGGCCGGCCCTGACCCGAGTGAAGGCGCCAACGTTGCAGATTGTTGGTGCACAAGATCCTTTGATACTGGGCTTGAATCGCCGGAGCAAACAAATCCTGGGGTGTGAGCAACGGCTGGAAGTCGTGGAACGTGCCACGCATCTTTTTGAAGAGCCTGGCACGCTGGAGGAAGTCGCCAGGCTCGCCGGCGACTGGTTTGAACAGTACCTGCGGACGACAGCAATGTGTGCGTATGAGAGTTCATGAATGTCGTCCTCCGAATGGCTGGCAACTGGTGGCGGCAAGGCGCTCGGGTCATACCAGAAGTTGATGCGCACCCTGAAACCTTGCACAGGCTTTACAGGTACAGGCGATGAATGACCTTATGGGGATCGAAAGGATCGTCGTGGGCTTCAAAACCCAGAAATCTGGCCAGCTCACGCAAGGGCGCATTGCTGGAGGTGCTGACCGAGTACAATTGGTGGACGCCATTGCTGCGGGCAGCGTCGATCAAGTGCTCCAGCAATAACGTTCCCAGACCGAGGCGTTTCCAGGCAGAGGAGATGGTCACGGCGCATTCGCACTGGTATTTCCCCATCGCGGCATAACGACTGGCGCCGATTTCGGTCAAGCGGCCATTCTCGTGGGCCAGAGCGATGCAGGCTTGGGTCTGGCGGGGTTCGTGCTGCTGTCTGAGTAAAAGCGCATGCCGGGACTCAGGCGCCGAATGCCGCACCAGGGCGTATTCACGAACTTGATCTGCTTGCGTGACATACCTGATCAACACCGGGCGACCGTTGCTGAGAACATCAATCCAGGATTTTTCAGGGGCGATCACCTTTCAGCCCTCCATCCGGCGGTCACTTGACGCGAAGATATCCCAAGCGCTCAAGGTCTTTCTACGCTGTTCGCCGTCACCGGACTTGATCTGCATATGGATTCAAGACGCAGGCCCACGTAGGTGCCAATGCATGTCGTGATCACACACGATTCCCCGACTGAGGCGGTGTCGCATGGGATAGCCCCCGATATTCAGGGAATTTCCGGGGCTATGCTTCAGGCGATCAGTAGTTGGTCTTCCACTTTGCTGACGCCCGGCACCGACCATGCTGCTCGTTCGGCGATTTCACGCTCACGCCAGAAGTGCACCCTGCCTTCGAGTTTTACAACACTGCCATCGACCTTGATCCGTATGGCCTTGGCATCAACTTCGGCATTGCGTTTAAGGGCTTCTTCGATACTTCGTTGGATATCGACGGCCTCCACTCTCGGGCGCAGGGTGATCCGGTTATCCACGCCCACAACGCCTGACAATTTGCGCACCGCACTTTCAGCGACTTCTTTCTGATACTGCCAGTCCACCTGGCCTTCCAGGGTTACCCAGCCTTTTTGCACGACGACCTTGATGTCGCCGGCGGGTGTGTCGGAGCGCCACGAGATGATATTGACGGCACGGTTTGCGATGGTGTCATCGTCTGTACCTGCGCCCTTATCCAGCCGAACCTGTATTTCTTCAGCCACGGCACGTACTCCTTTGATCGCCTTGACCGCGCGCTCGGCGCTGATTTTTTGAGCGTAGCTTTTCACGTGGCCGGACAGTGTGACGATGCCATTTTCCACGCTGACGCCAATGTGGGCGGCGTCGATGTTGGGCTGAAAGTCAAGCTCATCCAAAATGGTATTGCGCAAGGTGATGTCGCTCATGATCTTGTCCTCTTCCAGATGACTGAAATGCATGGGCCGACAAAGCCCATGTCTTTTTTTACGCTGCAGCGTTAGAAAGACATTGAGCTAAATCAAAAAGACCACAACTCCCAGGTGCGGAGCTCCGGCAAGAGGCGGGGCTTGTACGGATGTACTCGCCTTGGTTTGTCAGGGAAAAACCATGCGCTGCGGCGTATCCATTGCCGCATCACTCAGGCCAAGGCAAAAGACTTAAGCTTTACCTCGATGGGCGCAAGATGATTGATTGAACATTCGGTTTAGAGGCGTGAAGAGCAATGTTCAGTAAATGGCTGGACCCCATGCTTTTGCTGCTTACAACGCTGGCATTGCTGGCTGGTGTCGTTGCACATAGTGCGCAAGAGAATGATTGGGCATCGTTTTGTTGGGCCGCAGGCAGCTTGACAATGGCATTGGTTCTGCTCGTCGAGATTGCCGGGCGATTGGCTCGAGGTGAGGCAGGAGTGGATTTGATCGCACTGTTGTCGATCAGTGCCGCCCTGTTTTTCGAGCAGGCTTTAGTCGCAGCAGTGATTGCCCTGATGCTGGCCACCGGTCGCACCCTGGAATTCTTTACCCGTCAACGAGCCGAGCGTGAACTACGTGCGCTTATCGATCGGGCACCACGTTTTGCCTGGTTGCAGGAGAAGGGGGGCTTACGCCAGATTCCCGTTGAACAGATTCATCCAGATCAGACATTGCTGGTACGCCTGGGAGAGGTTGTACCGGTCGATGGCCGCTTGCTCAGCCCGGCAGCGATTCTGGACGAGTCGGCACTCAGCGGTGAATCCTTGCCCGTGACCCGACGACAAGGCGAGCAATTGCCCAGCGGAGTCTCAAACGTCGGCGCCCCCATTCTGTTGGTTGCTACGCGAACGGTTGCGCAAAGCACCTACGCTGCCATCGTGCGGCTGGCCGAAGCGGCGCGCAGTTCACGGGCGCCTTTTGTGCGCTTGGCTGACCGCTATGCACTGTTTTTTATCCCGTTGACCTTGTTGATGGCGGCACTGGCCTGGCATCTGAGCGGTGACCCCTTGCGAGCGTTGGCGGTGCTGGTGGTGGCCACGCCTTGTCCTCTGATTCTGGCAGTGCCCATTTCGATCATGTCGGGTATATCCCGAGCCGCGCGGCGCGGAATATTGATCAAGGATGGAGCCACCCTGGAAGCGCTGGCCGGGATCAAACAAGTGTTTTTCGACAAAACCGGAACGCTGACCAGTGGACACGCGCGCCTGCAGTCGATCGAAGTCAATGGACTGGCCGATCCGCAGCAATTGCTTGGCCTGGCGGCCTCGCTAGCACAAGCTTCGACGCATCCCATCTCTCAGGCCATTGTCGAGGCAGCGCAACAGCGCAGGGTGTCCCTCAGCGTGCCAACTGAGGTACAGGAGAGTCCGGGCGAGGGGCTTTGCGGGCTCATCGACGGTAAGCAGGTGCGATTGGGCACACTGTCTTTTGCTCATCAGGACGCTTGCGAAACTGCCTGGGCTGTCGCCATGCTTCGTCACATGGATTATCTGGCCTGTAGCGGAAGCTTTATCGAAGTGGATGGGAAACTGGCGGGGCTGTTGGTTCTCGCGGACACTGTTCGGCGCGAAACTCCACAAACGCTGCGCCGGTTACGCTGCAAGGGGATCGAGAGAATCGTTATGCTCACCGGCGATCGACTGGAAACAGCCGAGATGATCGCAATGTCTGCCGGAATCGACGAGCTGCGCGCGGGTTTGACACCCGAGGATAAAGTGCGGGCCGTGCAGGAGGGCTGTTTGCGCAGCCGCACGCTGATGGTCGGTGACGGTATCAATGATGCACCCGCATTGGCGGCGGCTAACGTTGGTGTGGCAATGGGGGCCTGCGGCGCAACCGCTTCGGCACAAGCTGCGGGTGTCGTTCTGCTGGTCGATCGCCTGGATCGTCTGGTCGAGGCCTTGGACATCGCCCAACGAACTCGTCACATTGCTGTCATCGGTGTGCTGGTCGGCATGGGCCTATCGTTGCTGGCCATGGTCGCGGCGGCACTCGGCTTTCTCGCGCCACTAATCGGCGCTGTGGTGCAGGAGGGCATTGATGTGCTGATTATCCTCAATGCGTTGCGGGCATTGGGGCCACTGTGGGGGCGTCGAAAGGGCATGCTGACTGCAGAACATATTGATCGGCTGCAGGATGAACACCGGCAACTGTCCAGCGTGTTGAGTGACCTGCACCAACTGTCCGCTGACTTCGCCCGGTGCCCGGTTGCACAGGCACGAACCGAACTGCAGGAGCTGGTCGACAAGTTGCAAACCTCATTGGCGCACCACGAGCGTGATGATGAGCAGCTGCTTTACCCGCTTTTAACGCAACGGTTGCCAGGCGAGGACCCGATGTCAGCCATGAGCCACGCCCACCGAGAGATCTTCCGCCTGATCCATTTGCTGGAGCGCATGAGTCGTGATTTCAATGCCGAGCCGGCCAGGGCCGATGCCGACGAAATTCAGCATCAATTGATCAGGCTCGATACCCTGGTGCGACTGCACTTTGACCAAGAGGAAGAGCTGTTCCGTTTCCTTGACGCACGCTGAGCGAACGTTGTGCATACCGGCTGAGCGTCTGACTCCGGCCTGATGATTCAGAGGTGATAGCGTGACTGGATGATGCCCCGGATCTGTTCCATTGCCTTTTTGAGGACCATGCTTTTGTCCATTTCGATAAGGCGTGTCTTATTGGCAAGTACATCGTCCCGGATCACTTTGCGAAACCAATTGGAGAAATCCCCGGCATCGAGATGCTCGCGAAGGGCGGGCTCTTCAATTTGCGTTAAACAGGATAAAAACTCAGTCAGGTTGGCGGCACTCCGGCCAAGAGCAGGAAAGTGGAATGATCGCCATGGACCGACATCTCCCGCGACATACTTGCCACTGTGGCGATGGTGCTTTTGATGCGGCTGCATCTGGTCGATCAGGTATACCTCGTCGTCTTCGTGCAAGCTCCAGAGACAGGCATGCTCGAGGCCTGGCGTTCGCTCTGGAAACCGAGGGGAAGGTCGCTGCATGCGCTTGGCGAATTGCTCGACCAGTTCCCGAGCAGTGCTGCCAAGCGTCACCAGCACGTCGACCCCCTCAAGTAGCGCCGGGCAGACCTGGTCGAAGTCGAGGGCTACGATGATTGCACCGATGTCTCTGAGAAAGCCGGGCGGCCAACTTGAACAGTGGGGAAGCATGTAATGAGCTTCGTCGACGATCAACCAGTAGGGGCGACCTGAAGTGCTGCGCAAATGCTGGAGGAAAGGCAGCAGGTCGCCAAACAACTGCACGCGCGCCGAGAGATCCAGGGCAAGGGCATTGACCACCACATTGAGCTGCGCCTGCAAAAGATAGTGCACAGCATCTTCTGTCGTCGGGGGCGCGGTGAGGCCGCCGATGGTCACCGCGTCTTCCAGTGTGAGGTAGTCGCCCTCTGGATCGATGATGCAGAATCCCTGATGAACCTGGACCATTCTTTCTGTCAGCCAGGTGATGTAACTGGATTTTCCGGCCCCGGAATTGCCAATTACCAACATCACCGATTCTGGAGGCAGCCATAACGGGTGCCCATCGGTGGACTGCCCCAACTGAACCCCGATGCGTTCGACGCCAACCAGTGCGGCATCTTTTTCCAGGAGCATCTCGACCAGCTCGCACACCCCTTGACCATGGTCACGGGTCAGGCATAGGTCAGCGCTGGATTTTATGGAGGCTATGGCATTGCTGACCGCTGCGGCACAGCCGCAGATCGACAGAAAGGAGTGGTCGTTTTCCGCATCGCCCACTCCGACCACGTTCAATTCGCATATGCCTAAATCTCGTAACGCTGCAACAAGGCCGGACGCTTTGTTCACGCCAGGCGGCAGGATCATGATGGCGTCCTTGTTGAAGGTTATCTGCAGTTCAAGACCCAACTCGTGAATGCTACTGATCACTTCATTTTCGAATGGCTGCCAAGTAGCGATGACCGACTGTCCGATCGACAACGGTGAAACCCCTTTGGCGCGCAGGTGACCAACCAGCTCGGTTGAGGCGGGATCTGCAATAAGCTCCTCGGTATCAGTGCTCGGGTCGTACAAGAGCGCGCCATTTTCCGCAACCACCCTGTCAAAAAGATCCAGATGCGGAAAATGATGCTTGAGCGCTTGCAATTCCCGGCCTGAAATCAGCAATAACTTGCGACCGCTTTTTTTTACCTGGCTGAGCGATGCGCAGACCTGGGGAGAAACGCTACCGTTTTCGGCAATGGTCCCATCGTAGTCTACTGCCAGGGCAAGGAAGTGCATGCTCGATCCCTATCAGACTCAATTGAGTGCAGAGGAGGACAACTAGAACGGACTGTCGACCGACTCCACGACTGTATTGAGATGCAACTTATTGGCGCCCACATTGATTTTTATCAATTGTAAGTCGAGCGTTGACAGCCGGTCTTTCGAGGAGCAAGGGGGGCTTGAGAGCGACAAACTCAATCCATTTGCCCCTTGCCCCTTTGAACCAGGGGCCAAACCCACTGGTGAAAACCTGCATGCTGATTGACGTCGGCGCCGCATACGCGTGTAAACACAGTTGTTCAACAGCGTTGCTTTGATTGATCAAACTGCACGGGTTTCTTTTGCCATTAATAATCCGAAGTGCTTAAGCCTACGGATTACGGAACAAGAGTAAGCTGGATGCAGTCAGGTTGATCTAAATCAATGGGCAGCCTGTTACCGGTTCCATGCTCTTGTCACATGCGGAGATTGGCGCCGGGTCATGAACACCAACAAACCAATAGGGATTCACGCGGTGCAAGGCTGGCAGCGGAGCAGGGGAGCCACAGCAGGAAATCTGCGCCGATCGGGCAAAAGGCATTGGAAACGTGACGCAACCCACCTGTTGATAATCTTGCTGCTGTTGCCGGTTGGATATTTCACGGCGTATCACTTTGCTGCCCATACGTTGAGGGAGTTGGTGAACTTTTGTACCGCGCGTTTTGAAGTGGAATTCGAACAAGCCGAAGTAGAGCCTCCGCTCGAAGTTCTGTCGCGATCCTTGTGCGAATGTCAGGCAAAAGCGCTGCTCAAAAAAAACGGAGTTGTGCGACTTGCCTTGGTCGACAGCCACTTACTGGCACCGCAGTCACTTGAGCCAGTAACAGAGCAAGATGCAGAAGTCTGCATCAATGAACTGTGGAAACATGATGCTGAAGGGGCCAGGCGCTTGTCCCTTGAGTGAAAGGCTGCAGTTCTTTGATCATTGACAGGTAGGCAGATCCCCCAACGTCAATTTACAAGCGCTTGCACCATGAAAACCGCCTGGCCTCAACCGGTTATCCGGCCGTCCGACCGTTCATTGGGCGTATCTGATCTACATCAAGGAACGGACATCGGGATCAGCAAAGCTGTCGACATCGATAGCCACAGCAGCGGGATTTTCCATGCCTCGGCCGGACAGAACCTCATGCGAACCATTGGCAACCCTGCCGTCTTCATCGCTCGGCCAGGGCTCAGTGAATGAACAGATTGCCAGGGTTTTCGACGATATTGCCGATTTGCTGGAGTTGGACGATGCCAACCCTTTCCGGATCAGGGCCTATCGTAATGCTTCGCGAACGCTGAGGGCGTTGACAATCGATCTGGCGAAGATCATCGCGCGTGGTGAGCCGTTGCCAAAACTGGCTGGGATCGGTGTCGACCTGGCGGGCAAGATCAACGAAATCGTTACCACCGGCGATTGTGCGTTACTTTCACGGTTGCGGAGCACGTCGCCAAAAGGACTGGCCCAGTTGCTATCTATTGCCGGCTTGGGACCAAAGCGGGTCAGGCACCTCTATCACGATCTTGGCATCGAAACCGTACAACAGTTATGCCTGGCCGCTGAAAGTGGGCGCATTCGCCATCTTCCAGGCTTCGGTGAAAAGTTGGAGGCCCGGTTATTGAGTGCAGCGCAGAAAGGAATCGGCAAAGATCGCCGTGTTCCGCTCGCACATGTCGAGCCATTGGCAGAACGGTTGGCGCGCTATTTGAAGCAGATCTCGGGTGTCGAACAAGCGACCGTGGCCGGAAGCCTGCGACGCATGAGGGACACCGTCGGCGATATAGATATTCTTGTTGCTGCTCGCGTTGATGTCTGCCAGCAATTCATCAAACACCCGGATGTTGCCACTGTGCTGGTTCAAGGACAGACACGTACCAGCGTTCTTCTGAGTTCAGGCATGCAAGTCGATTTACGGGTCGTTGACCCGGCTGTGTATGGGGCGGCCCTGGTGTACTTCACTGGCAGCAAGGCGCATAACATCGCTATTCGCCAAAGAGCACAGAACAAGGGGCTCAAACTCAGTGAGTATGGAGTATTCAAAGGTGGTGAACGGTTAGCCAGTAGCACTGAAACCGATGTTTATCGGGCGCTGGATCTGCCCTGGATAGTGCCTGAGCTTCGCGAAAATCGCGGTGAAGTCGAAGCGGCGCTTGCCAATCGCTTGCCCAGACTGATCGAGTCATGCGATCTCAAAGGTGACTTGCATGCCCATACCTGTGAATCCGATGGCGTCAACAGCCTGGAAGATATGGCGCTCGCCGCGCAGGCAGCGGGGTTGCAATATTTGGCAATCACCGATCATTCCCAGTCCCTCAGGGTAGCCCATGGTCTGGACGGGGACCGGTTACTGCAGCAGATGGACCAGATCGATGCGCTCAATGATCGATTGCAGGGCATAACCTTGCTCAAGGGCGTCGAGGTCGACATCCTCGAAGACGGTAGCCTGGATTTGTCGGACGATATTCTGGGGCGCCTTGATCTGGTGGTGGGTGCTGTCCACAGCCATTTCAATCTGACTCGGCGCCAGCAGACCCGCCGCTTGCTCAGGGCGATAAACCATCGTCATTTCACGATTCTGGCGCACCCGCTGTGTCGGTTGATCAATGAGCGCGACCCCATAAACCTGGATCTCTCAGCCATCATCAAGGCCGCCGCTGAACGAGGTTGCTGTCTGGAACTCAATTCGCAACCGCAACGCATGGACCTGTCCGATCTGCAATGCCAATACGTCAAGGATCAGGGGGGGATGGTCAGCATCAATTCGGATGCGCATCAAGTAGCTGATTTCTCCCATTTGCGTTTTGGGGTCGCACAGGCACGTCGAGCCTGGCTGGAATCCCATAACGTTTTAAACACAATGTCACTACCAGCGCTCAAGTCGTTTTTGAGCGGGGGCGGGGGCTGGCAAACAGAAAGGGATCAAAGCTTAAGTCAGCCGTAGACAATATCGTCGCGCAGGTACTGACCTTGCAAGTAAGGCTCTATCAGGCCATGGCACGACTGGAGGCGCACACCGATCATGAGGCGCTGCATGATCTACGTATTGCTGTGCGACGTATCAGAAGCTTGATGCGTCCATTTCGCGCCATCCCGCAAGTACTGGCGTTGAATGGTCTGGTGGGCAATTTCATGAGCGATTTTCTCAGTGCCGAGCAATTGGAAGGTCTGCATGCTTACTGGCGCGCGGCCAATTATCTGGCCGTCGGGCAGATTTACCTCAAAGACAACGTGACTGCCGGCATTCGCCAGCCTCCCGTGTCAGGACGATGCCGCGTCAGTCCGTGCAGGTTGCGCAACGCGCTGAAGCGGCCTTAGCGCGGCGAACTCCTCGGGAGTCAGGGTTTCCTTTTGCAGCAAAAGGTGAGCGCCGGCCTCCAGCTCGGGACGCAACCTTTCGAGCAGGGCTTTGGCTCGCTGCCAAGCGTCGTCCAGCAGTGCGCGAATAGCGAGGTCGATTTCCCGCGCGGTCTGCTCCGAATAGTCCTTTTCGCCGGATTCGGGCACTCGCTCGCCAAGCCAGGTCGCATTGCGCCGCTCCAGAACCGCTTGGCCGAGTTCGCTACTCATACCAAAGCGCGTGACGATTTGACGGGCGATGTCCGTGGCGTGGGCCAGATCATCGGCAGCGCCGGTGGAAATCTCCCCGATCAGGAGGAATTCCGCCGCGCGTCCCGCCATCAGCACGACCATCCGGTCCTTGAGCATCTGGCAACTGATAAGAAAGTGGTCTTCGGTCGGTCGCTGCAAGGTGTAGCCCAGCGAGCCGATGGCCCGCGGCACGATCGAGACTTTGTGTACCGGATCCATGGCCGGTAAGTGACTCGCGGCGAGCGCGTGGCCCATCTCGTGATAGGCCACTATCTGGCGTTCCTCGGGGCGCAGTATGCTGCTCTTGCGCTCGATCCCGGCAACCAGTCGTTCCACGGCGGCGGTGAAGTCGACGAGTTCCACCATGTCCGCGCCGCGTCGGGTCGCAACAATCGCCGCCTCGTTTACCAGGTTCGCCAGATCCGCGCCAGTGAATCCGGTGGTGATGTCAGCGATACTTTCGCTATCGATAGTCGGTGACACGGTGATTTTCTGCAGGTGTACCTTGAGGATCGCTTGTCGGCCTTTGCGGTCTGGTCGGTCGATCAGCACTTGGCGATCAATCCTTCCAGCGCGCAACAGCGCCGGATCGAGAATCTCAGGCCGGTTGGTCGCGGCCAGTAATACCACGCCTTCGCGAGGGTCGAAGCCGTCCAGTTCCGAGAGCAGTTGATTGAGGGTCTGCTCCTTCTCGTCATTGCCACCGAACGCGCCGACACCGCGCATTTTGCCCAGTGCATCCAGCTCATCGATGAAGATAATGCAGGGCGCGGCCTGGCGCGCCTGCTCGAACAGATCGTGGACCCGGGCGGCACCGACTCCGACGAACATTTCGACGAACTCAGAACCAGAGATCGAGAAAAACGGCACACCAGCTTCACCCGCGATGGCCTTGGCCACAAGTGTCTTTCCGGTGCCGGGCGGGCCGACCAGCAGCGTCCCTTTGGGTATGTGTGCGCCCAGGCGAGCATAGCGGGCCTTGTCCTTCAAGAACGACACAATTTCCATCAGTTCGAGCTTGGCTTCATCGATCCCGGCAACGTTGTCAAAGGTGACGCCTGTATCCCGTTCGACAAACACTTTGGCCCGTGACTTGCCGATACTCATCAACCCTCCCAAGCCCTGCTTTTCGGCAAAACCGCGGAATGCAAAGTGCCAGACCACCGTGATCAGGATCAACGGTAGTAACCAGCCCAACAGCCCGCTGAGCAGGGTGTCTTCATTGACGCCGCTGAATCTGACCCCCGAATGCGCCAGGTCTGCCGCCAGCGTCGAATCCACCCGGACAGTGGTGAATAGTTCACGGCCGTCGATGGGGTCCAGTAACTTGCCGCTGATCTGGTCTTTCTCGACCCGCAGATCGCTGACCTTCTGGTCGTTCACCAGTTGCAGGAACTGGCTGTACGGAATGTTCTGCACGGCATGACGTTCGGCAAACAAAAACTGCACAAGTGCCAGAACAACGAAGGCGATCAGGAAGTACGAGAGGTTCCACTGGTGGTTGTTTTTCATGGTCTTGTCTCAACGAAGACGTTGTACGCCAGCAGGAGATGAACCTCGACTCGGGCACCGACCAATCGAGGCGCTCAGCGTGCCGCTCGCGCCACAGATGAACCCGGGCTTCAAGCATCACCTGAGACGCCGATGTTGGCGTCGTCGATATCACGCTGGAACTCGAGTTCTTCCAGCATGCTTTTGCGCAGGCTCAAGTCGCACGTGACGGTGTCCACGATGCAAGAGAGCAGGGAACAGTCGCCTTGTTTTTTTCTACGCCTGAGTGGCAAAAAATCCTTGAGGAATATCAACAATGCCTGTTTGGCCCGGCAGTGAATGGGTTGCCCACAAGTCAACGATATTTTGACGAAGATCAGAGCCGGCGCCGGCCAACGCCAGATAATCAATTCAGTACTGACTGCAACCACTTCGCTGTCCGGGTTATTCCTCACGGGACCAGCGCACGCTCATGCCATATTCGCTATCGCTGTAGTGGTATTCAGAGTTGCCTTTGAAAGCGCCTTTCAGGGCATGCCCCAGACGATTGGCAAGGTGAATGCCAGTAGTGGTCACGATCAGATCATCGGCCGCGTCATCGAACTTGATGATGCGCTCAAGGGGATGCTCGGCTTTTTCTTTTTCCTCAGTGTGTTTAATCAGCTGGACGATTTCTCCACGGTGCTGGTGCACGTAGCCGCCGGACAGGGTCAGGATACCCGCAGGCCTGTTGTCTTCTATGCGCCGGCAGGCTGGACAGATCGTTGTTTGCGCACCGTGAACCACGGTGTTTTCCTGGCGTTTCCAGCTCCAGGTTCCTGCGGCATACACGGCCTCGCATTTCGGGCAAACGGCAGGGCCCTCCGTGCGTGGGGCGCTATAAGGGTCATGCGAGACGTTCTTGAACAGTTTGTTTTTTTGGCTTTGCTGAAACTTGTCCATGATGTTCCTCCAGAGATGATCAGAACAACTGACGCTTGCTGAAGCGCACCCGCTCATTTCGACGCGATCCGGGTTCCAGCAGGTTGATTTTTATCAACTGCGATGCAAGCGCTGAAGGCGGCTCGAGCCAATGGTCCGCGTTTATGCATGAGGCGACAGGAGGACCGGGCTGCTCAGGGCTTTGTTGATAAAAGTCAACGTCGCCGGGAGTGGTTAATAGACCCTGCTTGAACGTGGAATTGGCAGGAGAGCGATCCGATGGCTCACAGCAAGCTGGTATTTCGCGGCGCCGCCCGCGAGAGGATTCTCAGCGGTGCCACTCAGTTGGCGGATGCCGTGCGCGTGACGCTGGGCCCCAAGTCCAAGTCGGTGCTGATTCAGAATAAATGGGGCAATCCAACAGTCTGCAATGATGGTGTAACGATCGCCAGGCGCATCGACCTGCTGGATCCGGAAGAAAATCTCGGTGCGCAAATGTTGCGTCAGGCTGCCGAGCGCACCGGTGACGCGGTGGGGGACGGTACCAGCACTGCAACGGTGCTGGCCCAGGCCATCCTCGCGGACGGTATCCGCAATGTGGTGGCGGGTGCCAGTGCGATCGACCTCAAACGCGGGCTCGATCGCGGACTCGCTTTGGTTGTGGAGTCGTTGAGGACGCTGTCGCGACCAGTGAGTACGCCCAGGGAAAAGGTCCAGGTCGCGACGCTATCCGCGCATAACGATGCGGTCATTGGCCAACTGGTAGCCGATGCCCTGGAGAAGGTTGGTATTGAAGGAGTGGTCAGCGTCGAGGAGTCAAAAACCACTGAAACGGTGGTCGAGGTCATGGAAGGCATGCGCTTCGACCGAGGCTATGTCTCGCCATATTTCGTCACCGATACCGAAAAGATGCAGGTGGAACTCGATGACGCTTACCTGTTGTTTTGCGACCACAAGATTCTGAATCTCAAGGAGTTGCTGCCCCTGATGGAGCTCGTGGCCAAGAGCGGCCAGCCCCTGGTGTTGATCGCGGATGACATAGAAGGGGAGGCGTTGACCACGCTGGTGGTCAATCAGATACGCGGTGTGCTGCGAGCGGTGGCGATCAAAGCTCCGGGCTTCGGTGACCGGCGCAAGGAGATGCTGCAGGACATGGCCGTTCTGACCGCAGGAACGGTGATTTCCAATGACCTGGGCTTTGCCCTCGAACAGATCGAGTTGAGTCAATTGGGCCGGGCGCATCGGGTGGTGGTGCAAAGGGACAGTTCGGCGTTGATCGGGGGGGCTGGCAATCGCGAGGCCATCGAGGCGCGGATGCAGCAAATCCGCGCACAAATGGAGACAACCACCAGCGACTACGACCGTGAAAAGCTACAGGAACGCTTGGCCAGGCTCTCGGGCGGCGTCGCGGTGGTCCGGGTCGGAGCGCCTTCGGAAGCCGAGATGAAAACCCGCAAGGATGCGTTGGATGACGCCATTTCCGCCACTCGTGCAGCCATCGCCGAAGGCATTGTGCCAGGCGCCGGCATGTCTTTGCTCAAGGCCGTCCCGAAGATTGCCGCCGAGGAGATGCAGTATGAAGGGGATGCCCGCACGGGTCTGCAAATCATGCGGCGCGCTTTGGAGGCGCCGGCCAGGGTCATCGCTGAAAACTCGGCAGTGGATGCCGGCGTCGTTGTCGCGAGGATGTTGGCGGAGCCTGGCAACATTGGCTTCGACGCGTCGGTCAATCGCTACGTCGATCTTTACGAGGCCGGAATCATCGACCCATCCAAAGTGGTGCGGATCGCCCTTGAAAATGCAGTGTCAGTGGCCAGCATCCTGCTGCTGACCGAGGCAATATTGACGGATATTCCGGAGAAAGAGTCGCCGATCCCGCCTGGGTTCAGCGAATGAGGTCCGGCAGTGTCGCCGGGCGTTTGAGCAAGGCCGGTCTCGCGACCTGCCTGACGGGAGACAGATCATGAGCCAATATCAACGCCTTTTGCTGATCATCAACCCGCTCCTGCGCCGCTCTCCGGCAATCAACCATGCCGGCGCGCTGGCCAGGGCCAGTGGTGCGACATTGCACATCGTCGCCCTCGTCAAGACACTGGACATTCTGTGGCTACTTGACGAGGGCAGCAGGAAACAGGTTCGGGAAAGCTATCTTCAGAACCAACGCGACTGGTTGAAGTCCCAGGCGGAGAAACTGTCTGGCCGAGGCGTAGCAGTGACCTGCGAAGTCGCTTGGGCGGACGACATAAAACAGGAGATTTCTGATCACGTTACAGAGTTGAATCCCGACTTGCTGATTAAGGAAGTGCAACACGAGTCACTGCTCAAACGTGCATTCTTCACCCCACTGGACTGGTATCTTTTGCGCCAATGCCAAGTGCCGGTGTACCTGCTTGGCGGCGCGGCCCATGCATTACCGCGCAAGGTTGTAGCCGCGGTCGACGTCTCTACGAACGGCTTGGAAAATAATCGGTTGAACGAGCGCATCATCCAGCAGGCCACTGCGCTGGCTATCCAGTGTGATGCCGAATTGCACCTGTTGTATGCCTATGACGTTTCGCAGGAATACCTGGCAGAACTGGGCGATGGCCTGAAAATCGCCGAACTGACTAAAGGCTTGCGCCGTGAGTTTGAAAAGACCTACCTCGACTGGGCCAGTCAGCATGGCGTACCGGCTGATCGCCGGCATTTTGTGGTGGGGCACCCCGTTGCGGCGCTCAGTGAGTTCACAGACGAGCATCAGGTGGATGTAATCGTCATGGGGCGCGTGCAATTCCACGGTCTGGACAAGCTACTCGGCAGTACCACCGAACACATTCTGTATCAGGTCCCTTGCAACGTTCTGGCTGTGTAGCACCGCGCCGGAGGTCCCTGTAGGAGGAATGCTCATGAACATTGACCAGGCCATTTCTGGCCGTCATTCGACACGTGAATACACGGCGCAGGCTGTCGATGAAGAGGTCATTGTGCGCTTGATCGGTGCCGCCACCTTGGCGCCAAGTGCGATGAACCAACAACCCTGGCGATTCACCGTGGTTCGCGACCAAGCGTTGCTGGATCGAATTTCACGCGAGGCGAAAGCCTGCATGCTCAAGACGCTGGCACCGGGATCACAATCAGAGCGCTTTCACGCGTTGCTCGATGACGAGCACTTTCAGATTTTCTATCACGCACCGGTACTGATCCTGATCTCGGCTGACGCACCCGGGCAATGGGTGGTCGAAGACTGTGCGCTGGCCGCCCAGAACCTGATGCTCAGTGCCTGTGCAGAAGGACTGGGCACTTGCTGGATCGGTTTTGCCCAGCCGTATCTCAATACTCAACAGGGCAAGCAAATGCTGAATCTTCCACAGGCGTGGGTTCCGGTAGCACCGATCATCGTCGGCCATCCGAAAGCCGCGCCGGCGCCTGTTGCCCATCAGGCACCAGAGATTCGCTGGATTGGTTGATGCACCGCTGAGCATTCATCCGGATGAGCGGGCACGCGCACATTATTGCGACGAGTGATTAACCGGCACGCCGGGTTGGCCATTCATTGACAAAAATCACAGTGCCGGCGCAGGGGGGCCGGATACTTTGAGGGGTGCCGGCGTGTTCCCGGCTCACTCAACTGAGGAGAACCACCATGAACAAGCGTTTATCTGTTGTTGTGCTGAGCGTCCTTCTGGCGATGACGGCGGGGTGCAGTCATAAGCATGTGCAAGAAATGAATGCTCGTATCGATTCGGCACAAAGCGCTGCCGCTGCTGCGCAATCCAGAGCCGATGCCGCGTATTCAAAAGCGGAACAGGCGCAGGCCGCGGCCAGTCAGGCACAACGCACCGCCGATGAGGCCAATGAACGCGCCAGCCGAATGCTTGAAAAGGCGAGTCGCAAATAATGACCCCCCACCCGGCCATCGTTGCGAGCGGGTTGTGTAAGTGGTTTGGCGAAGGCAGTACGCGCATGAAAGCGGTCGACCAGGTGGCGCTGGTCGCGCAGTTCGGCGAAATGGTTTTTGTCGTCGGCCCCTCGGGTAGCGGCAAGACCACACTATTGAGCATCCTCTCCGGCATCCTGCGACCCGACTCTGGAACGGTGCTGATTAATGGCCTGGACATCTGGAGCCTGAATAGCGACAGATTGGCCGAACTGCGCCTGGATCACATCGGGTTCGTGTTCCAGGACTATCACTTGTTTTCGCGGTTGACGGCGGCCGAGAACGTCGCCATCCCCCTGATCCTTAGGCATCACAAATGGAACGATGCGCTTTCGAAGGCCCGCCAGAGTCTGGAGGTGGTGGGCCTGAAGGATCGGGGGAACATCTTGCCCATGAAGCTTTCCGGAGGGGAGCAGCAGCGCGTTGCCATTGCCAGAGCCATCGTGGGGGAGCCGCAAATCTTGATAATGGACGAGCCCACGGCATCTCTGGATGGGGACACGGGAAAAATGATCATCGCGTTCGTCAAGGAGAGAGTACTCAATCAGCAACGCTGCATCCTTATTGTCACTCACGATGCACGGATCAACGAGTACGCCGACCGTATCATCTACATGGCTGACGGCCGAATCAGCGAAACCGGGCATGCCATATCGTGAAAAAGTCCCTGCTGTTTACGCTGGCGGTAGTCGGTGTTCTCGGGGGGCTGATCGCCGCCTATCTGCTCGGGCGGACACCGCAGCCGCTGCCGCCCGCCTTCGCACCAGCGAGCAGCAACGATGCCAGCGCGATCTATGCCAATGGCATCATCGAGGGCGAGCAGCCCGGTGGCAGCAATATCGTGATCTATCCGCAGGTGGCCGCGCCGGTAACCCGGGTGTGGGTGCAGGAGGGGCAGACGGTCAAACGCGGGGAGCCGCTGGTCACACTTGACGACGCGGTGCCACGCGCCAATTTTGAACTGGCCCAGGCCAGCCTGGCCACCGCCCGCGACCAGTACAACAAGCGCTTGGCGTCTTACAACATTGATCCGAAATCGATCAGCAAAGATACCCTGGACACCGCGCGCAATTCCGTGACCCAGGCGCAGGCTGCCCTCAAGGCGTCGGCGGCGTTGCTGGCGCAATACCTCATCAAGGCGCCAGCGGACGGTGTGGTGATGACTATTAACAGCGCAGTGGGCAGTTATGTATCGCCCCAGGGGGCCTATGACGTTTACACCCAAGGGTTCGCGCCGCTGCTGGTCATGAGCGCCGATCAGGCGCATCTGGCTGTGCGCTGTTATGTGGACGAGATTCTGATCGCCCGATTACCAGCGCCCGAGCACATGCAGGCGCAGATGCTGATTCACGGCACGGACATCCGTGTGCCGCTGGCCTTCGTGCGGGTGCAGCCCTACGTATCGCCGAAAATCGAGCTGTCCAACCAGCGCCGGGAAAAAGTTGACCTGAGGGTGCTGGCGGTGATTTTTCGCTTCGAGAAGAAAGATCTGCCGAACGTCTACCCGGGGCAGTTGGTGGATGTGTTCATAGGTCAGAAATAATGGAAAGGGTAGACCGGTTACGCCGCACTGGACGCTTCTGCCTTGCACTGAGCCTGTTGCTGGGCAGCGCATGCACGGTCGGCCCGGATTTTTCGCCTCCGGCCACGCCTGTGTCAGAGCGTTATCTGAACGAGCCGCTGCCGGGGACTGTTGCGGCGCAGGGCCAGGTTCAACAGTTCGTGTCCGGCGGTGAGGTCACACCGGACTGGTGGCGTTTTTTCCACTCGACGGCGCTTGATGCACTGGTGCGCCAGGCGATCACCCATAACATGACCGTGCAGGCGGCCGAGGCCAGTTTGCGTCAAAGCCAGAACGCGCTCAGAGCCGGTCACGGGGTCTTCTATCCGCAGCTCGATGCCCGCTTCAGCGCCAGTCGTGAGCGCAGCGCGCCGGTCCAGCAAGGGCTGACGACGGCAGGCTCGATCTTTAACGTGATGATCTTCAGTGGCACGATCAGCTACACCCTCGATGTCTTTGGCGGCGAGCGACGTGCCGTGGAGGGCTTGCAGGCCCAGGTCGATCGCCAGACCTGGCTGACTCAGGCGGCCTATCTCACGCTAACGGCCAATGTCGTCAATACGGCCATTGCCCGGGCAGCCTATACCGCGCAGATCGAGGCCACGGAACAATTGATCGGTTTGCAGCGCCAGCAGCTGCAGTCCACCCAGGTTCAGGTGCGCAGCGGAACGGTGCCTTATTCGGCGACATTGAGCCTGCAGAGCCTGATCGCGACTAACGAGGCCTCGTTACCGGCGCTCAAACAGAAAGTCAGTCAAAGCGAGCACTTGCTGGCCACGCTCGAAGGCGTGATGCCTGCAGAACTCAAACTTCCCGACATTCGCTTGACAGCACTTTCGTTACCGCACGATCTGCCGGTCAGTCTGCCTTCCGACCTAGTGCGCCAGCGTCCGGATATCCTCACCGCCGAGGCGCAATTGCATCAGGCCAGCGCGCAAATCGGTGTCGCCACGGCGGCGATGTTTCCCAGCTTCAGCTTGAGCGGTACCTACGGGGCGGCTGGGTCGTACACCGGTTCACTGTTTGCCGGCGCCGGACGATTCTGGAACTTCGGGCCGTCGATCGATATTCCGCTGTTTCAGGGAGGGCGCCTGTGGTACAGCCGCCAGGCGGCAATTGACGCCTATCAGCAAGCAGCGGCGAACTACCGACAAGTGGTGCTGGAGTCTTTCGCGCAGGTGGCGGATGTGCTCAGGGCAATAGAGCTCGATGCGCAAACGTTGCAGAAGCAGGCCGAGGCGCAGGCCGCTGCCCGAGAGGCCTTGAGATTATTGCAGGCCAACTATCGCTCGGGGTTGGTGACCTATCTGGATCTGCTCGTGGCCGACGTGCAGTTGCATCAGGTCGATATTGCTTACCTTCAAGCATTGGCGCAGCGGCATCAGGACACGGTTGCGTTGTTCGTGGCGCTGGGCGGCGGCTGGTGGAACCGGCCCGATACCGGCATTAGCGGAAACTAGCCATGAAATACAGTGGAATTCTGCGCATCGGGTACAAGCTTCTGGTCAATGATCGCGCCAAATTCTCCGCGTTACTGGTGGGTATCACCTTCTCGGTGTTCCTGATGATGCAAATGACCGCCATGTTCGCCGGCATCCTGAACCGCGCCTATTCGACGGTCACCAATGTCGGTGCACCGATGTGGATCATCGATCCGGCGGTCAACACCCCGACGATTGCCATCCCGTTGCCGGACTACCTGCTGGACGCAGTGCGCAGCATGCAGCAGGTGGAATACGCCGTCCCGGTATTCATTGGCAGCGCCCAGGTGCGCCTGGAAAATGGCACATATCAAGGGGTTAGCGTGATTGGTCTGGACGACACCAGCCTGCTCGGCCGTCCGGCCCTGGAGCAGGGCGCCATCGAGGATATCTACGCCGAAAACGCGTTCATCGTGGTTCACGATGCTGAGTTCGCAAAACTGGGTAACCCTGCCATCGGTACCTCGTTCGAGCTCAACGACCACCGGGGCACCATCGTCGGCATCGCCAGGGTTCTGGTCGGTGGATTGACCGGAGTGCCGACGCTTTACACAACCTACCGGCGTGCCATCGAATACATCCCTACGACACGCTTCACCGTGTCATACATTTTGCTCAAGCCCAGAAGCCGGCAAGGTGAGGCAGCCATCAAGCAGCAAGTGGCGCGGTTGGGCTACATCGCCCTGACCAGGGATGAGTTCAACCGGCGTATTGCCGACTTCTACATCTATCAGACCGGTGTCGGGACCAATATTCTGATGATGACAGTCATCAGTTTTCTGGTCGGCCTGTCGATTTCCGGTCAGACGTTCTACAGTTTCATTCTGGAAAACCTGGATAAGTTTGCCGCTTTGAAAGCCATCGGCGCCAAGAGCCGGGAGATGGTCTACATGATCTTCTTCATGGCCATGTTCACCGCGATGACCGGTTATGGTCTGGGCATCGGACTGGTGACTCTGATGATCGTCATCGCACGAACCTATCTTCCCAACTACGCTGCGATCGTCACTTTCTGGAATCTGGGACTGGCGTTTGGTCTGGTGCTGTTGATTGCCGGGTTTTCCAGCTACCTGGGCATTCGCAAGGTGCTGAAGATCGAGCCATTCGACATTTTCAGAGGCTGAGGCCCAAGAAAAAGCCCCTTGCCGGTTTTCCGGCAAGGGGCATACATCTGCGGATTCATTCGCCCTTGATCGGCACGACCTTGTCCGCTTTCATCGCTTCGGGCTTTTTCGGCAGCGAGATGCTCAATACGCCTTTGCTGAAGTGCGCATCGATCTTCTCGGCGTCGACCCCTTTGGGCAGGTTGAACACCCGCTCGAAGGAACCGTAGTGACGCTCGCTCAAGTGATAACCCTTGCGTTTTTCTTCCTTGTCTTCCTTTTTCTCGCCCTTGATGATCAGGCTGCCGTTGGACAGTTTGATCTCGATGTTCTTTTGATCCATGCCGGGCAGTTCTGCGGTGATCTCGAAGCTTTTATCCTTTTCGGTGATGTCCACGGCAGGCACGCTGCGGGTGAACAAGTCACGCGAGAAGAACGGTTCGACATCGAACAGTCCGCGGCTGAAGGGCGACATAAATGATCCGCGGTGGAAGTCCTCGAACAGGTGGTCGACCTGTTGCCGCAGCTTTTCCAGCGGGCGCCAGAGGTCGGTCGTCACGGGCACCTGGTTCGATTTTACGTCCGCATGTTCCTGCATTTTTTTCACGGAATTGCTCATTTCGGTACTCCTCTCGGATGGAAAGCGCAGCGCCGGACGTCCTGTCGGCGAACCGCGCGGACTGAACGAACTCCTTACAACGTCAACGTCCCGGACCACAGCATCCAGCCGGCGTAGGCCGCTGCCGCCCAGATGATGATCAACAGGCCGGTGTCCGGTCCGTCGAGAGGCTGTCCCTCCCGGGCCTTCAATGTGCCGAGGTAGATCAGTGAGCCGGGGGCGTAGAGCAACGCGCTGAGCAGCATGTATTTGGGGCCGGCGGCGTAAAGCAGCCAGAAGCAATAGAGCGTGGCAACCAGCGCGATGGCCAGGTCGCGCACTTGCAGGGCGCGATGACCGGCGTAGGTTTCGCCCTGCCAGGTCATTTTCAGTGCATACAGACTGCTGAGCAGGTAGGGCAGCAGAATCATCGAGGTGGCAAGGGAAATCAGTGCCAGGTAACTGGCGCTCGAGTACAGCGTCAGCAACAGAAACAGCTGGATGCATCCGTTGGTCAGCCACAAGGCGTGGGCCGGTACGCCGCGGGTGGACTCTGCGCCGAGCGACGGTGGCATGACCTTTTCCTTCGCCGGTGTGAACACCGATTCGGCCGCCAGAAGGGTCCAGGCGAGCAGGGCGCCACCGACCGAAACAATCAGGCCGATGCTGATCAGCACGGCACCCCATGGCCCGGCGGCAGCCTGCAGTACGCCGGCCATCGAAGGGTTTTTCAGGGCGGCCAGTTCCGGCTGTTTGAGAATGCCCAGGGACAACAGGGAAACCGCGATCAGCAGCAACAGGGTAATGACAAAACCGATGACCGTGGCGCGTCCGACATCAGCGCGTTCTGCGGCGCGGGCAGAAAACACATTGGCGCCTTCGATCCCGATAAACACCCAGACCGTCACCAGCATCGTGCTCTTGACTTGGTCGAGGGTGCTGCCCAGCGCCGGAGCGCCCCAAAAGTCCATGGCGAAGGTGTCGCGCCGGAAGGCCGCGATCACAAAACCGATGAACAACAGCAGCGGCACGATCTTGGCCGCGGTGCTCAGGGCGTTGGCACGGGCCGCCGTGCGCATGCCCCGCAGGATCATCCAGTGCAACGACCAGAGCACGACCGACGCACCGGCAATCGCTGCCTTGTTATTGCCGTCGCCAAATGCCGGAAAGAAGTAACTCAGCGCGGCAAACAGAATCACCAGGTAGCTGACGTTGCCGATCCAGGCGCTGATCCAGTAACCCCAGGCAGAGTTGAAGCTGAGAAAATCACCACCCAGTGCCCGGGCGTAGGCGAATACACCGTTATCCAGTGCCGGCTGGCGGTTGGACAAACTCTGATAGACCAGTGCCAGAGACAGCATGCCGACTCCGGTGATCAGCCAGCCGATCAGGATCGCCCCGGCCCCGGCGCTGGCGGCCATGTTCTGCGGCAGGCTGAAAATGCCGCTGCCGATCATCGAACCCACCACCAGCGCCACCAGCAGGCTCAGCGTCAGGCGCCTGGGCTCACTCTTGCGCAAACTGCCAATCAGTGGCGGATGCTGGGCGGGGGTAGCGCCCGGTTGAAGGTCTTGCAGTTGAGTAGCCATGACGCGCCTCCACGAGACAAGATGGTCGGCATTGGCCGCGAACGCGGTGATGCGGACGTCGAGGATTAATCTCGTCGAGAAGCGCGCAGGCGTGTTTGATTAAAATCAACTGAGAGAAAAACGCTTTCGGCTGAGCGCGCAGGCACACAGGGCACCTGCGCGTCATGATCAGGCGGTTGCCGCAAGGGCTTTCCGAGCATGTCGATGCGGCAACCGGGGGCCGCATCGTTTACGGTGAGGCGCATGTCATGCAGGCGCGCGACCGCCGAAACCATGCTCAAGCCCAACCCGTTGCCTGGCGTATGGCGGCTGGGTTCGGTGCGGTACAGCCGGTGCAACACCGCGCTTCCTGACGCTTACTGCGACTTGAAGGTCAGGACCGTAAAAGTGTCGGGGTGAAACACCGGGTCGGGTTTGGGTTGTTCCCGGCTCGACGCGGGTTGGGTGAAGTCGGCAGTGAACAGATAGGCCTGACCGCGTTGGGCGTCCAGCACCATGTTGTGCGCCCATGGCCGGGTTCCGACGCTGCCGCGCAATTGGTATTGTCCTTGGTCGTCGCGCTGGACAATCGCAAGGCTGGCGTCGGCGCCGCTGGGCACCAGCAGCTGGTCTTTCACCCGATCGTAAGCCAGCGCATTCACGGCGCGGCCGATGGGCAGGGTCCTCAAGGCCTTGCCCGTTTTCAGGTCGGCGACCACCAGAATCGGGTCAGCGCCACGGCAGGCCACGAACAGGCGTTGACGCGGTTCGTCCACGGCCAGTGCGCTGGGTTTGCTGCAACCCTTGAATGCCCAGAATTGCTGCTGTTCAAGCTTCGCCCCTGAGAGCACGGCGACTTTATCCTCGTCGCGCATGGGGACGATGAAGTGGCCGTTTTCAAGGATCACGGGGCCGTCAAGTTTTTGCGCAGGCAGATCCACTGCATCGGTCAGGCGATTGGTTTTCGCATCGATCAGATACAGCGTCGAATGATCGCCGCGTCGGCCGCTGGTGACGGTCAGCCGGTCGCGGCTGGCGTCGTAGACCAGGTTGTTGAGGTTGCCTGAGTCGAGCTTGAGTCGTTGCAGCACTTGCAGCCGATCCAGCGCCACGATCCCCAGCGTTCCATCCATGTTGGCGACATACGCGCGGTTGCGTTGCGGCACGAAGGCGACGGCATTGGCGCCGGCGGAGTTGTCGAGGGTCTTCAGCAGTTTCTGTTGGTCGACGTCGAACACCGACAGGCCGTTTTCGCGGCGGGCGACGAACAGATGCGGACCCTTGGGTTCCAGTGCCGCGAAGCCCCAACTGTAACCGTCGCCTGGCAATACCGTTGAAGCGTCGAGGGTGTATAGCAACGGCTCCTTCGCTTGAACATGGGGGCCGGTCAGGCCAAGCGCCAAGCCTGCAAGTGCGAGCCACGTTTTTGAAAACAACATCAAAGGCCTCAGAATTTTTCTTGAATGGACGGGTGTGGAATCGCGTTCGGCGGCCGATACAGGACCAGAGTACCTTGCTGATCTGCACGCTGCGACGGCCGCATTGCTACTTTTCGTACTGAGCCCAGGTGTGTTATTTTTTTGAGCAGGTGATTGAAAATGTATGCAAAGTGGTGTAGCGGCTGCGTTTAGTGGTGGTTTGTCAGTAAACTGGCAGTGGGTTATTTTTTTTGAGGTGGTTGTTCTTTTGCTTAACTCACGATTTGATTAATTAATATATGAAGGGTTAGGCAGTTGGATATAGAGTTCGTCAATCACGCCTCATTGCTTCTGGAAGAGAAGGGCAGTTATTTTCTTACTGATCCCTGGTACGTTTCTCCAGCGTTTGGCGGGTGGATTCAAAACCCGTCACCCAGAACAGCAATGATTGAGAAGCTGCTTTCTCTTTCGGTCGATAAACTTAATGTCATCATTTCGCATGGTCATGACGATCATCTGGATGAGTTTTTCATTCAGCAGCATCTGGCAGACGCCACGTTCTTTGTTCCGAAGTTCAAGACGAATGGGCTGTCCAAACGTATTGAGCGCCTTACCGGTCGTTATCCGGTTGAGCTGACAGAAGAGGCGCATTACGTCGACGGAGTGGAGCTGAGATGCTTCATCAATCCGGATTTCACGGAATACGATTCGATTGTGACTATCGTGTCTGAAACCGATGCGGTCATTCATGCCAACGATAACTGGCACGAGTATCCGGTTGCGCTCACCGATGCGCTCAATGAGTGTTTGAGTACGGTCCCGGTTGAACGTCGTTACTTTTTTATCCAGTTCGGAATCGCTGACAGTTTTCCGGTCAACTACCCGTCCTTTGACAAGCAAAGTGCGGACGAGATGATCGAGTCTCGATTCAAGTCCTATCAGGCCGCAACCACGGCTAACCTCAAACATCTGGGGCTCGATAAGGGTTTCTATTACGCGAATCAATCGCTGTATCAATACCCGGCCTCTTGGGATAGAGGTTCTCTCTACGATCTTGCGCAAGACTTTTTGCGCCGAAATCCAGGGCCGTTCACCCAGTGTGTGTCCGGAATCGACATAAAAACGGGTCAGCTCCACGAGTCCCCAGGTGAAGAGCTCTTTGATTTGCTGCTTGAGCAGCTCGAGCGTTTTCTGAACAAGGCAGTGGGCGGTCCTGTTCCCGTGAGATTGCTCACGGCGTCGGATGAATACGAGAGCGGTACTGTCGGCTACGAGGCTTCGCGGCATGTCTGGTCAAGGATATTGAACGCCGAGCTGACGCTGGAGGCGATTATCATCGGAGGCATGGGGCTCGTGCACAGGCCGGATCAAAATATATCCAGCATCCACGCCAGGGTTTCCAAACTGGCCTACCTGATTCAAAGCAAACTCATTTCGAACGGTCTTAACTTTTTGATGGAAAGTAAATGAAAACTCAAGACGGTCAGCTGTTTTTCACCCCTCCCAGCCAAGCGGATGCCTACAAGGAGCTGCGGGATATTCATGGCGAGATTCATACAATCGCAGGGGAATACTGGAACTGGCCTTCGGTTGCTACTCTGTCTAGGCCTTCCCTGGCGCGAATCTTGAACCTTAACTTCCTGTACGACGAGATGCTCCCTGTCGCGGGATCTATCTGCGAGTTTGGCGTTCATTACGGCAGCAGTCTGGCAACGTTGCTGAATCTTCGGGCTATCAAGGAACCCTACAATTACTCGCGGCATATCTTTGGCTTCGACACCTTCAGTGGTTTTGCCGAAGTTGACGAGAAAGATGGTGCACAAGTAAAAGCGGGCGATTTTCATGTAGACGATGGCTATGAGAATTTGCTGGAGCGGCTTCTCCAGGCTCAAGAGTCGTTAAGCCCGAATAATCACCTGAAGAAGTTCACTCTGATCAAGGGCGATGCTTCAGAGACTTCGAAACGATGGCTTGAAGACAATCCTCACTCGCTCATCTCGATGGCCATTTTCGATATGGACGTCTATAAGCCGACGAAGGATGTGCTGGAAGCGATCAAGCCACGACTGTCAAAAGGTTCGATTCTGGTATTTGACGAGCTGAACTGCCCTCACTTCCCGGGCGAAACACAAGCGCTGCTTGAAGTGTTTGACATGAACACTATTCAGGTCCTGCGTTCGCCGTTCCTGCCTTACGTATCGTACTTTCGCTTGTGATTTGCAGTGATGCGCTGTCTGAATGGTCTGAGTCATTCAGCGTATCTGCTTTGCTTCAGAGGCCGGTCAATCGGTCTTTGAGGCAAGGGTTGCCCATCAGCACGCGGACTCATCAAGACGCTTGTGCGAGCTTTAATACGATTGTCAAAACGCAGGTTGCAGCCATGGTTTTTACACCTAACCTGAACATGGGCATCTGTGTGTACTCCGCCAGTTTCAAATCTGCATGACTTCAATGCCCATGAGTGGATAGCTGCATCCATAGGCAAGGAGTCTGAAAATGAACATCCCTCGCGCGCTCTGCGCAACTATCGTTTTGAGTTTGACCGCTTGTTCGTCCACCCCTCTTATCTACAATGCCAGCGATAACTCTCCAGGCACTATAAAACCGTTACAGAAACTGCTCCCTGACAACACCCCTGTGAGGCTGTTTTTTGTTCATGGTGTAGGAGATCACTGTCCGGGTTACGCCCTGGGTCCTGACGGCTGGTTGAATGAAAAAAACGCTGCTGCGATGGGATTGAAACCCGTACCCGGCGGAATCAAATCTGATGAATTCATCAATGTGAACGTCTTTATGGGGGGAGAAGAAGACCCACACTCAGGGGTGAACGTCCTCAAAAGAAATTACTCTCTGACTCTGCCTGACAGGGACCGCGCAGTGAGCGTAGAGGCGATTGAAATTACCTGGTCACCCCTGACCCGATGGCTGAAAAGCAATCAGCTTGGATATGACTCGCCGTCTGTTTTCGCAAATAAAAAACGCGAGCCATGCATTGAGTTCCCCGACCCGAAAATTCCTGCAACGGTACAGGCGCCACCAAGGCTTTTGCTCGATAAAACAATCAAGGAGCAGGTTTTTGACCGGAACTTGTCCGATGCCATTCTCTATACCGGAACCTATGGGCAGACCATGGTGCGGGGGCTTGCAGAGGGGATTTGCCATGCCATCACGCCTACGGACAAGGATAAAAAATGTGTATGGCCCTCTGCGCAGGAAAGTGAAAAAACACCGCACAAGAATTTATTCGTGACCCACAGTCTGGGCAGTCGCATGACTTACGACATGTTCCTCGACCTAATGGACCGGACAAAAGACAGTGAGACCAACCCTTTTCGCTACAGCGAACGCAGCAGCGCTCAGGGATTCATCGAAAACATGATCACGAATACGCCTGCCTTCTACATGATGGCGAATCAGCTTTCGTTGCTGGGTTTGGCCAAAGTTCCGCCACTAGCCCGCTCCAGTGATAGCGTTGCACATCCTTTTTTTCGGCAGTTATTTCCTGTAAGTGACTTTGATGCTCTCTCGTTTCAGTCGCAAGAAAACGCAGGACCGGTTGCGTACGGAAATGTTCTTTCGGAACTCGCAGATTTAAAATCAACCGTAGAAACGAAGACCGGAAAACAAACCGATGGCCTTCAGATAGTCTCTTTCAATGACACAAATGACCTGCTCACCTGGCATATCCCGAGTTGGTACGCTAACGCTGAGGCTACGCCGGGAGGGCGGCCGCGGATCGATGTGACAGACGTATTTGTGCGGAATGCACCCAAGCTCCTGATAATGGAGAGCCCCCTGAACGCGCACGTTGACTACTTTAAAAACCCGGACGTCAGGGATCTCATCCGTTGCGGCGCTGCCAATGGCGAAGTCCTGAAGTGCCCGGGGCGTTGACCTGGTTGTAATATCCAGAAAGCCCGGATACGACAAAGCCCTGATTATTCAGGGCTTTGTCGTTTCGATGGGGGCAAAAAATCTGTCCCTATTTCACAAAATTTCAGCGCTCGGCAGGGAAAGGGGCCCGGTACGGTTCATGCCCGGTCCATCGCCTCATCCAGCCCTTGATCTTCACCGAGAAAACCGCCGCTTTGATGCTGCCAGAGCCGCGCGTAGGTGCCGTTTCGTTCCAGCAGCTCGGCGTGGGTGCCTTGTTCGATGATGCGGCCCTCGTCCATGACGATCAGCCGGTCCATTGCGGCAATCGTCGACAACCGATGCGCAATGGCGATGACGGTCTTGCCTTGCATCATTTCATCCAGACTTTCCTGGATCGCGACTTCCACTTCGGAATCCAGTGCACTGGTGGCCTCGTCGAGCAGCAGGATCGGCGCGTTCTTGAGCATCACCCGGGCGATGGCGATGCGTTGCCGCTGACCGCCCGAAAGCTTGATGCCGCGTTCGCCCACCAGCGTGTCGTAACCGGTGTGACCCTGGCGGTCGCTCAGTTGGCTGATGAAGCCGTCGGCCTGGGCGTTGATCGCGGCGCGGTGAATTTGCGCATCGGTAGCGTCCGGGCGTCCGTAGGCAATGTTGTCGCGGATCGAACGGTGCAGCAGCGACGTATCCTGAGTGACCATGCCGATGGCGCTGCGCAGACTGTCCTGTGTCACCTGCGCGATGTTCTGGCCATCGATGCGAATCGTACCGCTGTCGACATCGTAGAAGCGCAGCAGCAGGTTGATCAGCGTGGATTTGCCGGCGCCGGAGCGGCCCACCAGACCGATTTTTTCCCCGGCGCGGATGTGCAGGCTCAAGCCGTCGAGCACCTGACGTTCACCGTTGTAGTTGAAGTGCACGTTGTCGAAGGTCACGGCGCCGCCGGAAGGCACCAACACGCCGGCGTCGGGCGCGTCTTGCACCTTGGGGCCGCGGGTGAGGGTGGCCATGCCGTCCTGCACGGTGCCGATGTTTTCGAACAGCGAGGTCATCTGCCACATGATCCAGTGGGACATGCCGTTGATCCGCAATGCCATGGCGGTGATCGCGGCCACCGCGCCCGCACCGACCTGACCCTGATGCCAGAGCCACAAGGCATAGCCGCCGGCACCCAGGATCAGCCCGACGACCAGGGCCTGATTGACGATTTCGAACTGGCTGACCAGACGCATCTGGCGAAAACCGGTGAGCTTGAAGTCCTCCATCGCCGCACGGGCGAAGTGCGCTTCACGGTTGGAATGCGAGAACAGTTTGACGGTGGTGATGTTGGTGTAAGCGTCGGAAATACGCCCCGTCATCGACGAGCGCGCATGGGCCTGTTCCTGCCCGACCTGTCCAAGGCGTGGCACGAAATACAGCATCGCCAGCCCGAAGAGGGCGACCCAGGCAATGAATGGCAGCATCAGTTTCAGGGCAAATCCACCGGCCAAAGCGATGATTGCAATGAAGTAAACGCCGATACCCGGAGCGATTTCGATGATCGTGAACAGGACTTCGCGTACGGCCAGCGCGGTCTGCATCACTTTGGTCGTGACGCGACCGGAGAACTCGTCGGAAAAGAACGAAAGGCTTTGCCGCAGCATCAAGCGATGGAAGTCCCAGCGCAGGCGCAGCGGCAGGTTGATCGCCAGAATCTGGTGCTGGACCATCGTGCGCAACGCTACCAGGCCGATGCTGGTGAGCAGGACGATGGCGATGCCCCACAGCACACGGCTTTCCTGACTGCTCACGGCGCCGCCGGCCTGCCAGTTCGAGAGCAGGTCCACCACTTGCCCGAGAAACGAAAACAGCCAGGCTTCGTAGATCGAAACACTGGCACTGAGCAGCGCCAGCGCAAGCACGTAGCCACGGGCACCCCGGGTGCAGGCCCACAGAAAACGCATCAGGCCAACCGGCGGTGGCGGCGCCTCGTCGGGCGGGAAAGGATCGAGCCTGCGTTCAAACACGCGAAGCATAAGGGCCTCCGAAATGATCAGGTTCTGGGGAGTATGCCATCTTCGTCGCTGGCCCCGGATAGGAGGACAGCGATCGCTCGGCCATCGTTGACCATTGGTCAGTTCTCAATACTATCCAGCAGGGAAAAGACTATTTTTTATCCGGGTCAGCGAAGTGACAGCAGCCCTTGGGAAACGGTCACTTTAGCTGAGGCCGGTGACGCAGCTTTCAGGATGGATCTTGAAAGGCGCGGGGCATCGTTCATCCGATGCGTAACGGAGCCCCCCGTGCCTTTTTACTTGTTAGGGAGAACGCAGATGGATAGCAATCGAGTACTCGACACCTCAGACAAAACGGCGCTCGTCGAAGCCGAGGTGTATCGCTGGTACAACCTGTTTTTCCCGTGGTCACGCGGCATGTCTTCACAATCGGAAGGCGCCATTAAGCCTTTGTACGATGCGCTGGCGGACGATTTTCGTGTGGTGCTCACGGATGGCCAGATCATGGAACGGGCGGACTACTGGGAGCGACTATGGGGCCTGCATGGCAAGCGTGCCGGAAGCCCCGAATCGCATATCACCAATCTCTCGATCACGCCGCTACCCGGTGGCTTTTTCCTGACGGTGTTCGATCTGGTCAAGGACGGGATCACCAAGAAAAAAGTCGATTCGGCGCTCATGCGTCTTGATGAGAAATCCCCTTCGGGTATTTCGTGGATTTACGTCCATGAAAGCGAGCATGAGAGGGCGGCCGCGTAAGTTTTCCGGTTTCAGTTCTGTGCGCCGGTCGCGGTGCACGACTAACCCGCGCGTTTCCGCCTGTTGGTCTTCATCAATGGTCTGGAGCCCTTGAAATCAAGGAGCAGGAGTTCATTTGCGGAAACGGATTTTGCCGGTATTTGGGTTTCTGGGTGAGCTGCGCTAAGTTCGGAGCTGTAATCGAGATCCTATCCTTGCTGCAAATGTCATCAAAAAACTGATTACCTGATACAGGAAAGGGAGACCTTTTCATAATTCAAAGCCTTATTACGTTCTGGCAATAAGTAAGACGCCTCGCACCGCTGGCCTTGCCAACTGATGACCAGAGTGCCGGCGTCGGCTTCCACCAGCGCCAGTGCCTTGCCGCCCGGATCGGAGATCGCCAATTGTTTGCCGGCGCTGTCCTCGAGCGATGCGCCAAACGGGATCGGTCGGTGCTGCGCGTCGAACAAGGCGAACTGCACCCGCCGCCCGGTCTTGCTGGCATAACGTGCGAGCACGACCGCGCCGCGGCGTGGCACTACTTGCCGGGTCGCATTGTCGATCTCGATATCGCCGCCGAGGTCACGGGTGTCGAGGTTGATCCAGTTCACCCGATAAGGCTGCGCGTTGGGTACCACGGCGAAGCCGTTGCTGCCGGTTTTTGCCCCGGAGAAGCTGCCGATTTTTACCCCTTCCACACCTTCGACTTGCGCCAGCGCAAACGTCTCGCCCACGGTTTGTCCCAGATTGATGCCGCCGGCATGGCCGACGATCGAACCTGCCACATTCAGATTCTGCGAGTTGTAGCCGCGTCCCTGACTGTAACCGGCGCCGATGTCCATCACCAAGGTACGGGTGCTGAGGTTGACCGAACCTGAGCTGCCACCGATGCTGCTGTTGCCGCCCTGCACCGAGTAGTACGTATCGCTGTCCTCTGACAGATAGCCATTGATGCCCATCTGAGTGGTGTCGTTGTGGTTCTGCGCGCTGGCCGAGACAAACGCACGAGTGGCACGGGGTTTCGAGCCTAGCGGGAACGACACGGACAGGTTGACCAGAGTGTCATTGCTTGAAAGCCCATAGTTTCCGATATCCTTGGAATAGGTGGTGCCGAGGTTGTAACTGACATTCCCCCAATAGTTGCTGTAACCCGCCGACAAACTTTGTGAACCGCCGCGTCCCCAGTAACGCTGGTCGCTGGCATTTATATAGACACTGCCAAATTCCTGGTTGCGCCCCAGGCTCTGGTTGACGGTCAGGTCGGTGCGGGTTTTGGAGTTGCCGGTGTGTGATTGTCCCGCGCTGTTCAGTTCCTCGACGTGCTCGGTGAGGGTGCGGTAGCCCTCGGTCGAGTAGCGGTAGGCGGCGAGGGTGAAGTTGGTGTCGGTGTCGGTGAACGTCTTGGCGTACAGGGCGCGCAAGCTGTTACCGGTAACCGTCTGATCGAACGTGCGGCTGCTTGAGTGAGTCAAGTCCAGCGAAACCGCACCGATGGCGGTGTTGCGACCTGCGCCCACGGACAACGCCTTGAAGTTTTCTGTCGCCTGCACGCCGACGATCCCCGACAGGTTGCTACTGATGCCATACGCCAGCGTGCTGCTGAGAAACTGCGGTGACTGCTGATCATCGCTGTTGCTGTTGTAGCGGCCGGCAGAGACGCTGTACTTCAGTTGGCCCTGACGCACCATGATGGGCAGGCTGGAGAACGCCTGCACGCTTACCCGGCGCCGGCCATCGGCTTCGATGATCGTTACCTCCAGGTCGCCGTTGGATCCGCTGGGGTAGATGTCGCTGATCTCGAACGGCCCCGGCGGCACGTTGGCGGTGTAGAGGATGTAGTTGTTCTGGCGAATTTCCACGCTGGCGCTGGACTGTGCAATGCCGCGAATCACGGGTGCATAACCGCGTTCGCTGTCGGCGCGCATGCCGTCATCGGACGCCAGTTTCAGGCCTCGATAGCGCACGCTGTCGAACAGGTCAGCGTCGGAGAAAATATCCCCGGCGCTGAACTGGCCCTTCAGGGCGGTCACGTCATGTTGCAGATAGGTTCGGTTGCTTTTGAAGGTGCTTGGGTTGCCGGTGGTGCTGTTGAAGTTCGACTCGTTACGCATGCGCCAGGCACCGAGGTTGATGCCGTTGCGCAAGCCAATGTTATTGCTCAGCGTGTTATCACCCTGAGTGCTGTTGCGGCTGCTGCTCACTTGATAGTTGATGAACGCGGCGGACACACCTGCGTCCCACAGGGCTGGATCGACATATCCACGCCGACCACGCTCCATGGCGCTTTGTGGAACACTGACCATCAGCTGCAGACGCGGCACGTCGTAACGCACGCTGGCGTGATCGATCAACGCGGGCAGATCGAGGCAAGCGTTCGGATCATCGCCGAGCAGTTTGTCAGCGGTCTGCAGTTTTCCGACGTCCACCCCCAGTTGCCGGACCATCTCCAGGGTCAGGCAAGCCTCGATCTTGCCCGTGCCCGGGTGGCGCCGAAAGTCGATATCGCGACGGCCAACCAGTGTCTTGTTACCGTACAGGTCGACCCGGTAAACCCCGGGCAATACCCGACTGGTAGCGAGCAGCGCTTGTACGTCGACAGAAGACGACGCACCTTGCAGAAACGAGGTATTGAATTGTTCTTCGCCATCGGCCAGGCAGGCGGAACTGAACACCAGAGCAACCGAAAATGGCGCCCATCCGTCGCGCTTGAGTAAAAACATGCGGGAACCCTATATCACCTCCGATACGAACTAACGGAGCGAAGAGAAATACAGTAAAAGTGCGGCTGTAACAGCGGCACTCAAGTTATGGCGTCTCTTTATTCAAACTGGCCTGGGTGTCGGCATTGTTGGATAGTTGCGCGGCATAACGGTCTTGCGCGCCATAGTCATTAATGCTGCTGAATGACAGGCGTGCTGTATTGGCGTTGTGAAGTGTTTTGAGGCTGAACTCTTTCTGTTCACCGGGAGCGATCATCATCGAATCAAAAGGGTGTTCGCTGACTGCGCTGGATTGCAGGGTGATATCGGCAATCGATACGTGATACAGACTTGGGTTGTTCACCAGCAGAACATGTTTGCCGGCGTGTTCGGCCAGGCGCCAGGTCAATTCGCTCGGTGCCAGGTAGGCATTGTTTTTCAGTCCCGCCGGGCGAAAGAACACCTTGATGCGTTGGCGCACGGCGAGCTGCAAGGTGTTTTGGGTTTTTGAGGCCTGGGGGATCTCCTGCACGTTGAGCCACACCACCGACTCACGGTCGGTCGGCATGCCCGTACCTTCGTAGATCACCCGCAGGATCTGCTGCTCGTTGCCGCTGACGCGCACCAGTGGCGGCGTAACGGCAAACGGTACCGCAGCGGTTTCGCTGGCGTCGGTATCGATCCACGACTGGATCAACACATCTTCACCGCTGTTACGCACGGTGATCCCGGCTTCCTTGTACTGGCCGTTGAAAATCAGGCGGGTGCTGCTCAATGAAATGCCGGCCATGGCCTGATCGACCATGAGCAGGCCCAGAAGGCCTGCGCAAAGAGACAATGAATGACGATAAAACATTAGGGTTACCGCGTAATTGAATGAAGGTGCAGGGCCGAGCGGCCCCGCACCAGGCTTGAGTGTCCGCGCGGGTTATTCGTATTGCAGCGTGAACGGCAGGGTGGCATCGCCGCGACCGGCAACGGCGGTTGCCACATCGGCGGTGGTGACGTAGACGGCCGAGAATTTCAGCGTGGTGTTGCTGTCCTGCAGGGTGTTTTCGATCTTCGCGGTGGACGGCGAGCTCAGGTCGATCAGCGCACCGTTGGAATCGAGCAAGGCGATACCGATGTTCTTGGCCGCGCCCAGGCCGTCGATCAGCTTCAGTACTTTAGTCCCGGCAACAATGCCCGAACCTGCACCCTTGGTCGGTTCGAAGATCATCGCGACCTTGGTCCCGGCGTTGCAGTTGATCTTCATGTCGAAGTTCTCGGCGCTCAGGGGGCCGTTGCCTTTAGGTGCAGTGGCGGTGCCCATGTCCTTGATCGACACTTCGCCCATGGCGACCGAAATGGTCTTGTTGTTTCCGGCGCCTTCAACGGAGCAGGCATCGTTGTTGATGGTGCCGGTGAAGTTGATGGTGCCGCTGCCGGCCTTGGTTGGCGTAACCGGTGGTTCGGCAGAGAAGGCGTTGCCGCTAGCGGCGACGATTGAAAGGGCGAGAAGTGCGCGAGTCAGCGTTTTCATGTTGTTTTCCAATGGTTGGGGTTAAAACAACAACACGATAAAGCGCACAGTTTCTGATGCACATCAGACGATTCCTAGAAGTGATCAGGTTGAACTTTTGCTCCTGTTTGATTAGTTGAACAAGTTGCGTTCTATACAATAGGTCAGCAAGTCCTGATCACTGCTGACTTCCAGTTTTCGCATGGCTGATATCTTCTGAGTGCTGATGGTCTTGGCACTTCTGTTCAACCCGCGGGCAATTTCATTGACACCCAGCCCCGAGACAAATAAACGCAATATTTCGTGTTCCTTGGGCGACAGTCGGGTAAAGCGCTCATCGAGGTCGGCATTGTCAACGATCACCGAGGTCGGCGGCGGCCCGTAGTTGCGCACGGGATTGCCCCGGGCGATGGCCTTCAGTGCGGTTTCGATTTCGTTGTGCAGCTGGTTTTTTTGAATGATCGCCAGCACCCCCAATTCCTGCAGGCGAGTCAGGATCAACGGGTTGGAAATCATCGTCAGTACCAGCACGCGGAGGCCGGGGAAGTGCCGCGTCAGGTACTCCACCAATTTCAGGCCGTCACCATAGGGCGAGTCGCCGGGCATGTTGAAATCGGTGATAACCAGATCCACCTGGCGGGTTTGCAGCAGATTGATTAGCTCGTTGGAGCAAACCGCCTCGCCCACCACGCGAAAGCGACTGTCCCGTTCAACCAGCTCACGTACCCCGACCAGAACGATGGGATGGTCATCGGCAATGACAACGTTGAGGGTTTCCATGGTTATTCATCCAGAGTGAAATTATTCAAGGGTATCCAGTAAATCGCTCAATCGAGCCAGGTTCTGGCGGACTTCCAGGTCCAGGGCGCGGGTCACGGCCATGCCGTTCAAACGGCATTCCAGCTCGACAAATGTTGTGGCCATGGCTTCGATCTGCACAGCACCCAGCGCGCCGGCCATGCTGTGCAGTTGCTGCGCCACTCGATTGGCGTCAGTGCTGTCGAGTGCCGTCAACGTGGTGTGTATGTCTTGGCGCAGGGTAGTTACAAACAGTTCGCGCATTTTCGGTGACAGCTGAATCGGCGCGGCGTTGGTGGCCGGCAGGACGATCTTGCAGTGTTTTTCCAGGTGGGCGCGCAAGGTGACAAGGTTCAGTGGCTTGACCATCCACGCGTTCATGCCGACGGCGGCGCAACGTTCGCCTTCTTCGCGCAGGGCGTTGGCGGTGATGCCGATAATCGGCACGGTTTGATCCCGCAGGCGTAACGCCGCCGCCAGTTGGTAACCGTTCATGAACGGCATGTTGACATCCGTCAGCACCAGATCGAAGCGTCCCGGTGACCACTGTGCCAGTGCCTGTTCGCCATGGGCCGCGACGACTACCGTGCAGCCCAGCACCTCCAGTTGCTCCTTGATGATTGCCGAGTTGATCACGTTGTCTTCTGCTACCAGCACGCGCAGATTCAAGCGCCGGGCCTTTTCCATCGGCAACGGCTGGCTGGTGCTGCTGGCGCCGTACAGCGTCTGATGAATCGCCCAGGCAATTGTCCGGACATCGTCGGCGTCGACTTCCCGGTCGGCACCGCGTACCTGCGACGGGTTGGGACCGCCTGCGGTGGCAATGATCCGTGGTCCGGACCACGGCGAGGTGTTCGCCAGTGGCGAGAGTTCCACCAGCAGCGCCGAGGACGCGGGGACGTCGGCTGTCAGCGCACGGCAGTCGAGACCGAAACGGTTGAGCCAGGCGATCAGGTGCTGTGCCTGCTCAGTGACCTGGGCGCGCACATAAATGGTCTGGGGGCCGGAATTGAATGCAGGGCAATCGGCCAATGCGCCGGGTGCGGGCTCATGTGCCAGTTGGAGGGTAAAGCTGCTGCCCAGCCCCGGTTCGCTGACCACGCTCAGATGGCCCGCCATCAACTCGCACAGCCATTTGCAGATGGCCAGACCGAGACCGGCACCGGCCTGTTCGGTTGCGTCGTTGACCTGATAGAAAGGGTCGAATAATTGCTGTTGCTGCGCCTGGGAAATCCCTACCCCCGAATCGCTGACCTGCCACTGCACGTTGGCGCGGCCGTCGACACTTTCCAGCACCCGTACCCGCAGCACCACACGACCGTTTTCGGTGAACTTGATCGCATTGCTCAGCAGGTTGTTGAGGATCTGACGAATCCGTATCGGGTCACCGCGTAGCCGATCCGGCAGCGTCGCGTCGATGCAGGCATACAATTGCAGGCCCTTGGAACGGGCGAACGCGCTGTAGGTGCGCACCGTGTCTTCGGTCAGTTCCAGCGGGCAGAAATCCTGTAGTTCGAGGGTCATCTGTCCGGATTCGATTTTTGAAACGTCCAGCACATCGCTGATCAACTGGAACAACGTAGCGGACGAGCGCTGAATGGTCTGCAGGTAATCCTGCTGGCGCGGGGCGAGGGCGGTCAGACCGAGCAGTTCCAGAGTGCCCAGCACCCCGTATAGAGGGGTTCGAATCTCATGGCTCATCGTCGCGAGGAAGCGACTTTTGGCCTCGTTCGCCGAGTCGGCCGCGTGGCGTGCATCTTCCTGCGCCGCTGCGTCTTCGACATGTCGGGTCACGTCATGCAGCGCACACAGCCAGGCGTCCTGACCTTGATAGCGGGTGGGCACGAAGGCGACGTGCAGATGGCGCCCGTTGAGTTCGAGATCGGCGTGGCCGGGGTCGGTGCGCGAGTTGAGCAAGCTCATCAACTGGCCGTTGTCACGCCACTGTTGGGCGCGCTGGTTTTGCAGAAGCACGTGGTGATCGCTGCGACGGATCACGCACAGGCCGATCGGTGCCGTGTCGATCACCGCCCGGCTGAACGCCTCGCTTTCGGCGATGCTGGCGTGTGCGCTTTGTGCGGGCAGGATGACCTGGGTCTGGTACCAGCGATTGATCGCCCTGCTGCATCCGAGCACCGCCACTACCAGAGCTATCAGGCCCAGCAACGGCCACAGCGCGTAATCGAGGAAGCTCTGCACGCTGATGACGTAGATCGCGGTCCAGTGTTGCTCGCCGGGGCTGCTCAGTTTGAATACCAGGCCGTCGCGGTTGAAATTCACCCCCTCATCCAGCACCTGGCCCGGCTTCAATGCACCGGTCAATACCACGCCACGTGGTGTGATCAAGGTGAAGTCGTCGTATATCGACCACTGCATCAGCCGCTCGATGTTGTTGACCTGGCCCAGACTCAGCAGCGAACCCAGGATCACCCAGGTATCGGCGCCCTCGATATCAAGTGCGGTCCTGGCCAGGTTGATGTTCACGTAGGCCAGCAGGGACGGTGCGCTCTTGTCTTGCTCGACGGAAGAATAGGGCTCCCAGTGCACTTCCAGATCGGGCTGCGACGGGTTCTTTCCGTGCAGGCGCATGCTGACCTGGGTCATCACCTTTGCCAGATGGCTGATCTGCGTTTGCCCGTTGCCACGCAACCGCCCGGAGGAGGGTACGGCCACATCGAAATTGCCGGGGCCATTGATCAGGATGACCTGAGGGGACTGATAATGTGACGCCGACCAGAACGCGCTGTAGTAGGCAGCCAGATAGGTGCCCAGTGCGAAGACTTTGGGGCGTTGATCGGCGGCAATCCGCTGCGGATCGATCTTCATGCTATAGGGCAGCGAAAACGGCAGGCTACGAACCTCATAGATGTCCGGTCCTTCTTCGGGCAGAGGCTTTTGTAAATAGGGAGGCAACGTGATCAAGGGCAGCCGCTCGCCCTTGGTGCTTTCCCGGGCGATGTCCTGCAGGAACACTTCCTGTTCGCGGACATTCTCCATTAACCGGGCAAAATGAAACTGCAGGGTTTCGCGCCGCTCTTCGATCATGCGCGTCACCCCCAGATAGCTGACGCCCATCAGCAGCAACACCAGGGCTCCGAGCACCAGCAGGCTCTTGTTCAGGCGCGATGAACTGCTGGCGAGCTTCTCCATCATGGCATTGGGATGTGGCATCAATTGGCCCGGGCAGCAGTGGTGGAAGAGTCTTTGCGCACAGTAACCTCGATAGCAAGTGACGTTCGTCAACATCGGCTGGCGGGTCAATACGCTTTCGCCGGCCCGTCATGGGTCAGCAATTGCTGGAACTGATCCGAAGACACGGCGTGGGAGATCAGGAAACCCTGAACCTGAGTGCAGTCGATTCTACGCAGCAGAGCAAGTTCTTGCGCGGTCTCGACACCTTCGGCCACCACCGTCAGGCCCAACTGCCGTCCGAGGCTGACAATGCTGGTCAGGGCCTGGGCCAGTTCCTCGTTGGCGTTGCAGCCTTGTACCAGCGTACGGTCGATCTTCAATTCGGTGAAGGGAGCCGACACCAGGTTCATGTACGAGCTGTAGCCCTTGCCGAAATCATCCTGGGACAAGTCGAAGCCTTTGATCCGCAAGCGGCAGGCCCCGGCGTAGAAGTTGCTGATGTCATCGGGCACTGAGCATTCCATCAACTCGAAGCAGATCCTTGCCGGCAATCCCTGATGGGCCAGCACGAATGCGAGGATGCGATCGGGCAAGTCATGGCTGTTGAGCAAGTGCGTAGGCAGGTTGATCGACACCGGAATGTCATAGCCTTGCTTGCGCCAAATGATCTGCGCGGCGATCGCTTGTTCCAGCACCCGCCACAGCAGATGTTCTTCGAGGCCGCAGGCGACCAGCGTCGGCAGGAACACCCCGGGCAACAGCGTGCCATGCTCGGGATGCATCCAGCGCACCAGTGCTTCGGCGGCGACGATCCGGCCATTGCTCAGGGCTTTCTTCGGTTGAAACCAGGCTTGCAGTTCGCCATTGTTCAGTGCCTGTAACAGACTCTGCCGGTCGATGCCTTCGCTCGGCTCTGCCGGCGGCGCCTGGCGCAGCGCCTGCAACTGATCGATCAGGCAGCGCAAGGCGGCCGGGGTCACCGGTTTGGAAATCAACCCGATGACTTTCACTTGCAGGTTGCTCGCGACCAGGCTCGCGCCCATCAGCATGCGCCGGGAAGCGGCGCTCATGATCGCCAGCGCCGGGCGTGAACGTTGCCTGGCGAGGCTCTGAATGAACTGCACGCCGTCCATGCCCGGCATCAGCAGGTCAGTGAGTACAAGATCGAAATCGCGTTGTTGCAGGCAGGCCAGTGCTGCTTCGCCGTCCTTGGCGCAAACCACGTCGAAGACGCCCAGCTCGTTGAGCAGGTTGCGCAAATACAGGTGCTGGAAGGAATGGTCTTCGACAATCAAAAGGCTACAGGGCTTCATGAGCAACTCGTTCGTAGGGAGCCAGGACAGCGAACAAGGCTCGCAGCGTAAAAGGTTTGACCAGGCAGTGATTCATCCCGGCGGCCAGACAAAGGGCGTCTTCACCGCGCATCGCGTTGGCGGTGGCGCCGATGATCGGGGTGGTGCAGCCCTGACGACGCAGGGCTTCGGCCAGTTCATAGCCATTGAGGCGGGGCATGTTGACGTCAGTGAGGACAATGTCGAACGCACCATCACGCCAGAGCGACAAGGCTTCTTCGCCATCGCAGGCCAGCGCCACTGTGCAGCCGAGCTCTTCGAGCTGATCGCGCAGGATCAACTGGTTGATGACGTTGTCCTCGGCCACCAGAATGTGCAGGTGTAATGGCCATAACGTATGGGGTTCTCGGTGCCGCGGATGCGGGACAACCGGACCGCCCTGAGCCAGGCGAACTGCACGCTGGATCGCCACCAGGTCGTTCAGATTGACCTTCCAGCCGTTGCCGCTGAATTGCGGTTCGTGGGCACCGTCGCTGCTGGCCAGCACGCGCGGCCCGCGCCATTCAGGGTTCGATGGTTGGCCGAGCGGTGCAGGATGCAGCTCCAATAGCACCGCCGTTGCGTCGAGTTCCGTGATTTCAGGTGCTCCGATTTGCGCGCGGGCGCCCCAGCGACGCAACCAGCCGCTGAGGCTCTCTGCCAGTTCGCGGATGGGCGACACCACGTAGACGCTGTCTGCGGCCAATGTCGGCAACGCGACAAGGGAGGCGCTGGAGGAGGGCTGCTCCAACGGAACGCTCAGGGCAAAACTGCTGCCCAGTCCCGGCTCGCTGACCATGCGCAGAGTGCCATTCATCAAGTGCGTCAGACGCTGGCAAATCGGCAGACCCAGGCCCGTACCGGCCACAACGTTGGTATTGCCTTCGGTTTGGTAGAACGGCTCGAAAATGAATGCCTGATCGTCATGGGCAATGCCTTTGCCGGTGTCCGAAACTTGCCATTGCAGGCACACCCGTTCGCCTTCGCGCCCCAGCAGTCTGACCCGCAGCACCACGCGCCCGGAATCGGTGAACTTGACCGCGTTGCTCAGCAGGTTGTTGAGGATCTGCCGCACGCGGCTGGCATCGCCGATCAGCCGGTCCGGCAGTTGCGGATCGAGGCAGGCATACAGCTGCAGGCCTTTGCTCTGTGCTGCCGCCGTGTAACCCTGGACCACTTCCTGAACCAGTGTCGCCGGGCAAAACTCGCTGAGTTCAAGCGTCAGTTGCCCGGCCTCGATCTTCGACACATCGAGTACGTCGCAGATCAACTGCAGCAACGTGGCGGACGAACCTTCGATCGCTTGCAGGTAACTTTTCTGCTGGCTGTCGAGTTGCGTCCGAGCGAGCAATTCCAGGGTGCCGAGAACGCCATAGAGCGGGGTGCGGATTTCGTGGCTCATGGTCGCGAGGAACAAGGTTTTGGCCTCGTTGGCCGTATCTGCCGACTGTCGCGCCTGCTCCAGCGCAGCTTCGATTTGTCGGCGCGCACTGATGTCGCTGAATGCACACAGCAACACGTCTTCACCGTTGTAGCGAGTCGGTGCGCAGCTCAAGTAAAGATGGCGGCCGTCGGCGGTCTCGAAGTAATCCGTCAGGAATGGCTCGGTCGCATCGAAGGCATCGCGAATCCAGCCGGCGCCCAGTTGCTCGCCACAGACGCCCAGCCATTGCCGGGCGAGGGTGTTTTCCAGCACGACCTGACCGTCGCTGCGGCGCAGCACGCATAGCGCCACCGGGGCAGTCTGGATCACGTCGCGGCTGAACAGCTCGCTTTCCACCAACGCCTGGATCCGGTGAATTGCCGGGTTGATCACGCGGTGTTCAAGGCGCCGTGTCAACAGACACACCAGGCTGATACCCAGCAGACAGAAGAGTAGGGCGCCGAGCATCTGCGGCCACAGCGCCCATAGCACCGCGAGCAAGTCGATGGAGTAGGTGAGTTGCCAATCCGATGATTTCAGCTGCTTGCGTAGTACCAGTTGCTCGGGCAGCCAGCCGTTCCCGACAAAACCAAAGAAGTCCTGTTGTCGCAGCAGCGGCAGGTTCTGCTCGGGCGGCGGTTTCTGGCTGTTGCTGAACAGCGGCATGCCTTGCGAATTGAACATGGTGAACTCGCCGGCACTGTGGTCGCTCAAGGCGCTGGAGACTTCGCGGTCGTCCATTTCCAGGCCGAGCCAGCCAGAGTTGATTTCGCGCTTGTCCAGGCGAATGAAGATGTACAACGGCGAGTGGCCGTTGGCGGCATGAGGCAGCCAGAGTTCTTTGACGTTGCCGCTGTTGTGGTGCTCGAGGGTTTGCAGCTGCTCGAGCATGGCCTCGGGGAAACGACCGATCACCGAGGTTGCGTTGTACAGGCGCAACACTTGGGGCCGGGGGCCGCTGCTGACGTAGACCAGGTTCAACTGCCGCGCCTTGAGGTAATCACGCATGCGTTGGGTCAGCCAGATGCTCCATTGCTGGCCCGGTGCTTGCCCGAGCAGCAGGCGGATCTCTTCCTCGGAGACCGGCAGATCCAGGTTGGCCATGCGCGTGGCTGACAGACTCAGACTTTCGAGCAGTGCTTCACGGGTAGTGAAAAACGTATGCGCTTCAGCAATCGCGCTACTCATGTAGCTGCGGCGCTGGGAGACTTCATTGTTGAAGGTAAATTGAAGGAAGCTGTATACGCCGCCGAGAATCCCCACTAGCAGCACGGTAGCAAAAATGCGCAGCAGACGACGCGCAGCATGGGGCGAGGACAGGATCGGGCTGATCTGATGGAGGTAGTTTTTTAATCTCATCCCGGCACTCTAGGGGCGGCCGGATGCCGGGAAAATCAGACGATCCTTATATTGGCAGGCCGTAGGTTGATTAGAGGTAGTCCAGGACGGAACCCATGCCGGATAACTCTGAATACAGGATCGCTACGGCGGATGCGCTGACTTTGCTCCTGCATAATCAGCAGGCCATCGGTGCATAGACAAAGTCACACAATGGCTTCAGAGCATGAATGGAAAGGCTGCCGTCCGATGCAGCGAGCGGCAGTCACAAGTAATTAACTATGAATGTTACTGATGCGTTGGCGGTGCCAGCTTCCAGTTTGGTGTCGGCCAGTCGATAGTAAGCGGCAGATAGCGGTATTTTGAAGTTGGTGCCTTTAGGGTCGAACTCACTGAATGCGTAAGTGGTGTCCAGGGCAAGAGGTTGTCCGGTCTCGTTCATCAGTTGCAAACCAACGCCTTTGGCTGTCGAGTCAAGGCTTAGCGCAACCAATCCTTTTTTTTGATCAAGTACCTGAGAAGTTGCCTTCAGGGAGTAGGTGACCGCTTTTATGCCGGCCTGGCATTCTTTGAGGTCGATATTGAACTTGATTGTTCGTGGCGTATCACCAGCATTGACGAAGTCCACGAGGCGATAGTCGTCGCCCATTTCTACTCGGACCGACGGTGTCTGGCACGATGCTGAATTCAGGGTAATTGGATTGAGCAAGTTGATCCTGACCAATTGAAGGTCCCCGTAGACGTGGGACCCCAGATAGCCTGCGGCGATGACGCTTTGGGATGAGAGTTCGCTCGACTTTATGATTTCAATGGCGTAGTTGCGGGCAGGGTCCGTGTATGTCCCGCTCAGCTTTCGATCGGCGTTCAGATACCCGTTTATATCATTCTTGACTTTGAGCGACAGCCCCGTTTTTCCCAAGGGGAAAACGCTGCCGGTCGAAACACTTCCCAGCTTTGGATCCAGCAAGAAAATAAACGGCGATTGGTCGCTGCACGTGAATCCCTGAGAGGGAGCCGTGACGGACTCTTCGTAAATCACGGTGCCGACGGGAGCGTCTGCGGAGATGCTCAGGTCGTTGAGCGGTAGCTTGATGTAGTTGGCGTCGAACGTCGCTCCTTGATTGAAATTACAATAGGCAAATGTATCGGGCGAGTGAGCAACAGCCACGAGGGTTCCGAAGAACAACAAAAATATCGATCGATTCCGTGTTTTGTGGGCCATGGGGTAGCGATTACGGGTAGCCATAGGAGCGGCATAAAATAGAGACCGCATTGAGCTACGAACATAGGACGTTTCTGAGTTTCATTGCTTATCCCACACGTTATATCTTCGGTGTCACATCTTCGCTGCCGTCCTTTGGGTTTACAGATTGATGGCATCAGGCCGAACAGGTGGGCCACGGTAGGGGGCGATGTTGTCCTGTGAAAGAACCATCATCATGTTTGCATCCCGCGCCTGGAGTCTACATCGCATGAGTGCTGGACAAACAGTGAACGGTGACGGTCTTGCGTGCCATGGTCGAGTAATACGCCGTGCGTGAATGCCTGAGCGGCCATGTGAAAGGTGGTCCCGCTTGAATCCTATCAGATACTTAGGGGGCGGTACGGAAGGGGGAGGGTTGCGGAAAAAAACTGAAAGGATACGGAAATGGCGCAACAAAAATCGCAAACCCCAGATACGGCAAAGCCCTGGGTAATCAAGGCTTTGTCATATCTAATATGGCGGAGGCGATGGGATTCGAACTCATGGAACTGTTACAGTCGACGGTTTAAGCCCATGACTAAAATTATGAATTTTAATGGATTATGGATCAAAGTATTGCGCTTTAATTGTGTGCAAACGTCACTCGGTACGGCCGCTAACGACTGTGGATTCAACTGGCCGATAACGGCCATTACCAGCCTCTCAGCAAGCAAATTTTTCATGAAGTGTCGCTGAGTCCGGGTGCCTCGATTCAGCAGTTTTTTGACAGATAAGCGGCGTGCTTGATGACCCGTGGTCTCCTCGGGTACATCGCGAGCATGCTCGCTCCTAAAGTTGTTTGTGTTCAGGCGAGATAACCCGAAACCCCATCCCACAGCAGTTTCCCGGCCGTCACCACCAGCAATCCATAACAGGCGCGATACATCTGGCGCTGATCCAGCCTTTCATGCAGCCGCCACCCCAGCCATACCCCGCTGGGCACCGCCAGCAGACAAATGCCCATGAGACTAAGCACACTCCCCGTCGGCTTGGCCAGCAGTAGCCAGGGCACGGCCTTCATCAGATTTCCCACTGTGAAAAACATGCTGGTGGTGCCGGCATAGAGTTGTTTGCTCAGGCCCAGCGGCAGCAGGTAAATCGCCAGAGGTGGGCCGCCGGAGTGTGCAACCATTGTCGTGATGCCCGAGGTAATGCCCGCTGCCACTGCCTTGGGCGACGAGCGCGGACGAACCCTGACTTCTCCGCCCCCCCTGAACCAGAGACCGACAAATACCAGCGTGATTGCCGCCATCATTATCGCGACCATCCGGTGGTCCACCACCCGAAAGAACAAGTAGCCGATGCCGACTCCCAGCACCAACCCGGGGATCAGCAGCTTCAGATCCGGCTTCGACCAGGTGGAGGGCTTCCAGTAACGCAGGCCAAACAGGTCCATGGCGATGAACAGCGGCGCGAGCAGGCCGCCCGCGGTGATGGGGTCCATCACCAGCGAGAGCAGCGGAATTCCGACGATGGCAAAACCACCGCCGAACGCACCCTTCATGAAACAGATCAGAAAGACTCCGGCGAAAGTCACAAGGATCGTGGTGAGTGTCAGGTCCAAAACGTAGGCTTCCTGTAACGGGGGATTTCATTCCCCAGAGCGGGGTATCCATAATGTCGACCACAACCTGCACCACAAAAAGTGCCAGTTTCGAGGTATTGCCATGGGCCAGTTTGCACGCCAGTCCGATGCATCCACACGCGGTGCTCAGCGCCGGATCTATGCCCGGCTGCGGGCGCAGATTGAGGACGGCACGCTTGCAGCGGGTAGCAGACTGCTGTCGACGCGGGCTTTGGCGGACGAGCTTGGGGTATCGCGAACCACCGTGACAGCGGCTTACGAACAACTGGCCGCCGAAGGTTTTGTGATCACCACCAAGGGTAAGGCCGCCCTCGTGGCCAACGTGATCTGTAAACCAGCGGGGCGAGCCAGGGAGAACCCGATACTCCCGCCGGTGCTGTCCGACTATGGCCAGCGCGTGGCGGCGATGAAGCCCTATGACATGGCCACGCCCAATGCCCGCATCGACTTCCGCTACGGCTCGGTGGCGACGAGGGATTTCCCGGCGCTGGGCTGGCAGCGCGCTTATCGTGCCGAACTGGTCAAACGCCAACCCAGCCTCTCCTACGGCCAACCCGAAGGGGAGTCACGCCTGCGCACTGCGTTGCAGAGCTATCTTCGCCGGGCGCGCGGTCTGTCCTGCGAGGCCGATCAGATTCTCGTGGTGCATGGCTCGCAGCAAGGGCTGGATCTGTGCGCACGGCTGCTGCTGAACCCGAACGATGCGTTCGTCTTTGAAGAACCTGGCTACCGTATGGCTCGCTACAGCTTTCAGGCCACGGGGGCGACAGCTTTACCCATCAACGTCGACTGTGCGGGAATGGTTACCGGTGCGTTGCCAGAGGATGATCGTGTGCGCTTGGCCTACGTAACGCCTTCGCACCAGTTCCCCATGGGCGCGGTGCTTCCCGTCGCGCGTCGCCTGCAACTGCTGGAGTGGGCGAGCCGCCGTCGCGCCTGGATTATCGAAGACGATTACGGCGGCGAGTTCCGTTACGGCCAACGTCCCATCGACGCGCTGCAATCGATGGATACCCAGGCGCGGGTCATTTATGTTGGAACCTTCTCCAAAGCACTGTCGCCGCAGCTCAGGCTGGGCTATCTGGTGCTTCCGAGGGAACTGGTCCACGTGTTTCGCGAAGCCAAGCGCCTGACGGATCGTCACTCACCGCGTTGGGAGCAGAACGTCCTCGCGTCGTTGATCGAAAATGGCACTTACGAGCGCCACGTTCGCCGCCTGCGCCGTGACAACGAGCAACGGCGAAAGGCGCTGCTGGAGGCTTTCGCACAGCATCTGGCGGGATACGGGGAACTGGGTGGCATGGCAGCGGGGTTGCATGGTGTGCTAATGCTGCCGAGACTTCGTGCTGAAGATGAGGCGAGAGTGCAAGCAATGGCACTTGAGCGCGGTGTAGGGGTATATCCGTTGTCCCCGCTGTATGCGCGTCCTACATTTCTGAAAATAGAGGGATCCGCAGGCCTGATACTGGGTTATGCGGGCCTATCGGCCAAAGAAATTCATGAGGGAATAGCCATTCTCGCGGAAGTGATTCGTTTCCTGACTCCTGCCGTCCCTCAATAATTGCTGGACGAAATGCCCATTCGAACCGAAAGCGTGTACCGATCACACAGCGAAAGACACTCCTGACTGCCAGCCCAATCGAAGTACTGCAATGGGTCGGTAGCCGCCATTGGCAAACGTCCGCTTTTGGCTGTGGATTCAACCGGTCGACGCAACACAACTAAATTCTGTGTAAGTAGAAGGAGTGTTGCAGATGAAGCAGAGACCGCGGATCTATTACACCGAAAGCCAGAAAAAGCTGATGTGGGATCACTGGCAGAAAGGCGACTCTCTCCAGCACATCGCCCAACTTTTTGATCGAAACCATTCATCGATACAGCGCATCTTGGCGGAAACAG